>CAYOLF010000016.1:0-56358 GCA_964404725.1 uncultured Polyangiaceae bacterium | reverse complement strand
CGAGGAGACGGGCGGCAACGAGGAGACGGGCGGCACCGAGGAGACGGGCGGCACCGAGGAGACGGGCGGCACCGAGGAGACGGGCGGCGCCGCGGGCGCCGGTACGGGCGGCAGCGAGACGGGCGGGGGAGGCAGTTGCACCACGGCCACGATGGATCCCTGCGGTCTGGTGCCGCACTTCGACGGCAGTCAGACCGTTGACGGTGACGACGCGGATCTCTGCTCTTTGCCCACCTTCGTCTTGAACTTCACCGACCCCGACGTCTACGTGCACGTCGATCACGAGGGCAGCAACGACGATGCGAACAAGCGGCCGGAGACGGCCGCGGTGCGCCTCGGCTGGTCCGCGGCCGGGCTGCACGGGTTCGTCACGGTGACGGACGCCTTCCTGCACGCCTCCGGGCAGGGCGACGTCGGCCGGATCTGGGACGGTGACGGGGTGGAGGTCTTCTTCGCGCCGAGCGCCGACGGCCTCTCGGGCAACTCCGGCAGCGACGCCGTCACGCACGTGCAGTTTGGCGCCGCGCCGTCGCTCGCCGCCACGGTGAAGACCGTGGACGGGTCGGCCACCCACAGTGCCCTCGCGTCGAGCCAGTTCGACATCGCCGTCGTGTCCGACGGGTACACGATCGAGTTCCTGCTCCCTTGGCCCGGGGACGCGCCCGCGTCGGGCGACGAGCTCGCCTTCGATCTCGCCCTCAACTCGGCGGACGACACCCCCGAGGGCGCACCCGACGGCCGCGACGCGCAGGCGATCCTCCACAACGGCTCGCCCGGCGGGTCCTCCCCTTGCGGAGATAGCGCCGAGCCCTGGTGCGACGACCGCACCTGGTGCAGGCCCAGCGCCCAGTGAGCGCCGACCGGCGCGACGCTTGGCCGGTCACGGCGCCGCGGCCCCGAGGCGAGCGATCGCGGCGCGGTACTTCTCCGCTAGCCGCGCTCGCTCGGGCTCGGCGAGCCCGTCGAGGCGCCCGAGGTTGTCGGCGACGTCGAGGCGCTTGACGCGCGTCGCGAGCGGGTCGGTCGTGACCCTCCCGAGGTACTCCGCGTAGGGCTCGCCCTGGCGCTTGGTGAGCAAGTCGAGCACCCGGAGGACCGGCTCCGGGAACCCTTCGTCGGCGAGCTGGGCCAGGGTCCAGGCCGTGTCCTCCACCACGTCGTGGAGCACGGCCACCATCCGCTCCTCTTCGGTTCGGGCGGCGAGCATCACCCGGAGCGGGTGCAGGATGGATGGGGCGCCCGCCCGATCGAACTGCCCGAGGTGCGCCTCGGCGGCGACGGCGACGGCGCGCCCGGGGAGCCAGCGCGCGATGGTGGCTGCGAGCGCTGCCACGGCGCCATCGAAGGCCGCCAGCATGGAGCTGGTGACGACGTTGCGATAGATCTCTCGCAAACAAGCGAGCTGGGGCGCATGGTGCCCGGGGCGGGTGGCGAGGCGCGTGAGCAGGTTGTCCCCGCGTCGCTGCGCGGCGACGAGCCCCTCGAGGTTGTCGAGCTTGTCGGCGCAGCTCACCACCGCCGCCTGTCGCGCCGCAGGAGTGCCCTGGCGCAGCGCCACGAGGTACTCTGCGAAGCGCTCGGCCTTGGTGCGCTTGAGGCCACGGTCGTCGAGCTTCTGCTCGGTGAGCAGCTCCACAATCTCGACCACTGCGGGGGGAAAGTGGCTCCTGAGCTCGGCGGCGTGGGCAGGCTGGTCCTCGAGGACGTCGTGGAGGTAGGCGGCCGCGAGCAGTACGTCCTCGTCGTGACCGTGTGCCGCGACGCGCGCCGCGACCGCCTCGAGGTGGACGAAGTAGGGGGGATGCTCGGCGCACTTGCGGACCTGGCCGGCGTGCGCCCGGCGGGCGAAATCGGCGGCGCTGCGGACGAGCGGGGAGTCGAGCGGCATGGGGAGCGGGGACCAGGTCCGTCAAGCGGACGGGGTCGGCTCGGAGGGGAGGGACAGGTTAGCATAGGCGGCGTCCGGCCCTTCCGATCTCGGGTGGAGGCGCCCCTGGGTCAGGACTTCAGCTTCGAGTGCGATCCGGGAGTCCCGGCTCGCCCGGTCGTTCCATGGCGATCCGGCGGCGAGGGGTGCGAGCGACGAACTGCGCGCCGCCGGTGCTCGGGCGAAGGTCGTGTGATAGACTCCCTGCCACGGGTCGGGACGGTATCGCATGGCCGAAAACATCAAGTGGTACTCGCTCGCATTGTCGCTCGCGGTCGCGGGTTGCGCGGGCGATGACGAGACTGAAGGAGCGACCGGGACGGGCAGTGCCGGGGCTGAAGCGACGGGTGGCATCGACGCGGGTGGTGCTCCGGGTGCCGGCGGCAGCATCGACGCGGGGGCGCCGGGCGTCGCTGGCGACGGCAGCGTCGGCGTCTACTACGGACCGCCCGAGCTCGGTGGGACCGCGGGCGGCTCCAACCCGTCGGGCGGGACCGGCGGTGCAGAGGGTCGCAGCGGGGGCGCCACCGGGGTCGGGGGTGTCCCCGGCACTGGCGGTGCGCTCGGCGTGGGCGGCGGCGTGATCGCTTTCTACGGTCCGCTGCCGGTTGGGGGCTCTCCCGGGAGTGGCGGCAGCGCCAGCGGCGGGGTCCCCGGAACTGGAGGCGAGGCCATGGGCGGCCAGGCCTCTGGCGGTCAGAGCGAGGGAGGCCGGCCCTCGGGGGGTCAGGGCACGGGCGGTGATGGCGCCGGAGGCTTCATCACCTGGTACGGCCCCGCGCCTCTGGGTGGTGCCGCGGGCGAGTCGCCGGCGACCGGTGGCGAAGACGGCGTGAGCACGGGTGGCGATGCGGGCGCGACCACGGGCGGCGACGCGGGCGCGAGCACGAGCGGCGCGAGCGCGGGCGGCGCCAGCGCGAGCACGGGTGGCGAGGAGCCCGTCGTGTACTACGGGCCCGCCCCCGTCTACGGGGCCCAGCCCCCGGAGCGCTGACGTCGGTGGAGCCGCTCTCACCGGGGCCGAGCCGCGCTCCGAAGCTCGACCCGGCGGAGCTGACGGCGTATCGCGACGTGGTCTGGGCGCGGCACCTCACCGACCGCGCCCGCCGGGCCGCGGAGCACGAGCTCCGCTACCTGTTCCTCGAGGTCACGCGCCGCTGCAACCTCACCTGCGCCTACTGCGGGAGCTCCTGCGGGCCGCGCGAGCGCCGCAGTGAGCTGACGGTCGAGGAGTGGCTCGGCGTGATCCGTCAGGTGGCGAAGGACTTCGACCCGCGCCGGGTCATGGTCGCCGTCACCGGCGGCGAGCCGCTGATCAAAGAGGGGGTCTTCGAGCTCTTCGCGGAGCTTGGTCGGCTGGGGTTCCCCTACGGGATGGTGAGCAACGCATGTCTGCTCGACGCGGCGGCTGCCGCCCGCCTGGTCGAGGTCGGTATCGGCTCGATCTCGCTCAGCGCAGACGCGCCGCCGCCCCTGAACGACGCGCTCCGGGGCGAGGGGACCACCGAGGCCGTGACCCGGGCGGTGGGGGCGCTTCGCGACGCCGGCTACCGGGGCAAGCTCGAGATCATCTCGACCGTCACCCGTCCGGCCGTGCCGCTCCTGCCCCAGATGCGAGCCTGGGTGTCCGAGCTCCGCGTGCCGCTCTGGCGGGTCGCGCCCGTGATGCCCATCGGGCGCGCCGCCCGGCGCCCCGATCTGTTGCCCGGACCGGCCGAGATCCGCGCCATCCTCGAGTTCGTGCTCGCCGCCCGCCAGGACGGGTTCGTCCCCCGGCCCGAGACGTCGGAGGAGGGTTACCTCGGCAACCGCTTCGAGGGCAACGTGCGTCCCTACCTCTGCCAGTGCCGCGCGGGGACGAACATCGCCGGCATCCTCTGCGACGGCCGCATCGGCGCCTGCCCCGAGCTCGGTGACGCCTTCGTGCAGGGGCACGTCGCGCGCGACCGCTTCGCGGAGGTGTGGCGAGATGGCTACGCCGCGCTGCGCGATCGGTCCTGGATGAGGCGAGGTCCGTGCGCCGACTGCGCCGAGTTCGCGCGGTGCGAGGGGGGGGCGCTGCACCTGTACGAGCGACCCGGAGCGGACCCGCTCCGCTGCCTGTACCTGCTCGCGCGCGAGGGAGGCGGCTGAGCGGCGATGGCGCGCCCGCTTGCGCGCGCGCCGCGGAGGCTGTCATGCTCGGCGCGTGAGTCCTCTGGCTCGCCGCCCCAACGTCGTCGATCTCCTCTACCAGCTCGCGTACCGGGGCGCGTACCAGCTCATGCGCTTCTACTGGACCGTTCGGCGCCCGAACACCCACGGGGCGCTGGTGGCGATCTGGCACGAGGGGGAGATCCTCGTCGTGCGAAATTCCTATGTTAGCTACCACTCGCTGCCCGGCGGCTACGTCCGGCGCGGGGAGACGGGCCGTGAGGCGGCGCTCAGGGAGCTCCAGGAAGAGGTCGGGGTCGCCGCGCGCGCGGAGGCGCTCACGCTGGTGCTCGATCGCACGAGCGAATGGGAGGGCAAGCGCGATCGGGTCGAGATCTTCGCGCTCGAGGCCGCGACCCGCCCCTCGGTCGCGATCGACCACCGCGAGGTCGTGGAGGCAGGCTGGTACCCGCCCGAGCGGGCGCTCGCGCTCGCGCTGTTCCCGCCGCTCCGGACCATCATCGAGCAGCGCGCGAGCGCCCCGGCGGCGTCCCGGCGCGCCGAGCCCGCCCGCTAGATCCGCCGCGCGCTCGCGACGAGGTCCTGGTCGATCGTGGCCGCCTCGCCTCGCCCGGCGTAGCGGAGCTCGGCGTAGGCGCGGAGGTGTCCCGCGATCGCCGTCCGCTCCGGCTCCGCGAGCTCCGGGGCCACGGCGACGCGCGCGGTGAAGCGGCTCAGGGTCTCCGCGGGTGCCCGCTCGAGCCCCCGCCGGGCGAGGGCGCGGTCGAGCGCGACGAAGCCGGGCAGCGGGGGCTCGAGCTCGGGTGCCCGCGCCGCGCGCCGCCGGCGGCCGCCGAGGCTTCGGTACAGGAGCCAGACCCCGACGCCGGCCACCAGGGCCATCGAGAGCTCGAAAGGCGTGCGGCGGGCGAGCCAGTCGTCGACCGACTCCCAGCCCGTCGCGAGCCGATCGAAGAAGGCCGCGAGGGCCGGCGTCTGCGGGGGGGTGCCCGCCCCGAGCGCGTCCGGCGGGGTCGGATCGAAGGTGACCCACCGCCCGTCAATCCAGGCCTCGACCCAGGCGTGGGCATGCCGCTGCCGCACCACCGCGTACCCCCAGGGCGACCACTCCGCGACCCGGTAGCCGGTGACGACGCGGGTGGGCACCCCCGCGAGCCGCCCCAGCAGGGCCATCGCGCCCGCGAAGTACTCGCAGTGGCCGCGCTGGTCGCGCAGCAGGAAGTCCGCGAGCGGATCCCGGCCGCGCTCCCGCGTGAACTCCACCGAGTAGCGGTAATCCTGATCGAGGCGGGCCGCGATGCGTGCGAGCCGCTCCCGGGGCGCGCCGTCGAGCGCGCCCCAGGTGGTGAGCAGCGGGCCGATCTCCGCCCCGAGCGCCGCCGGGACCGCGCGGTCGACCGGCGCCGGCGGCCACAACGGGCGCTCCCCGCCGGTGCGGAACCACACGCGCTTGGCCAAGAATCCCCGCACGGGCGTGTGCACCCCGAGGACGTTCCGCGAGAAGAACCCCGTCGAGACGGTGACGTCCTGCGCGTCGAGCGGCAAGAAGTAGCGCAACGGCCGGCGCGCGTTCTCGATCTCGAGCACGTCCGGCCCCGGGGGTGCGGTGACGTCCACCTCGACGACCTCGGCGACGGGCAGTCGCCCCTGGACGTCCCAGATCCCCTCCGCGTACCCGCTGAGCACCGCTCCGCGCAGCAGCGGCGGGGGCGCGTCGCCGCGCAGCCGCATCACCACGCCGTCGTCCTCCAGCATCCCGCCCAGCGCGCCGAGCTTGACGCGATCGGAGAAGCCCGAGCGGGGCGCGCGGAACCGGAGCAGCAGGCGCGTCATGGCGGCGTCCTGCAGGGGCGGGAGCGTGGTGGTCGCACCGACCGTCAGGGCCGCGGCGAAGGCCGCCGCGAGGACGGTGACCGCGACGTGACGAGGTCCGGCACGCCGCGGCGGCGCCCGCCCGGGATCGGCGCGACCGAGCGCCCGAAACCCGAGCGCGAGGAACGCGGCGGCCAGCAGCGGGTACGCGATCCCGGGGCGCGCGCGGCCGGCGGCGGTCAGCGCGACCAGCGCGGCGGCCAGCGTCAGTGGGGCGCCGAAGCGCGGGGCGACCAGCAGGGCGCGCAGGCTCGCGACGCCGAGGACCGGCAGCGCGAAGAGCGTGGCCTGCTCGGAGAGGGTCGTGGCCTGCTCCTCGACGGGCGCACCGCCGAGCAGGCGTGGCGCGACCACGCCGGCGACCATCGCGCCCACCGTCGCGGCCGCCTGCCCGAGGCGGTCCAGCTCGAGCCGGGGTCCGAGGATCACGGCAGCGAGCGGGAGCACCAGCGCGGCCGCTGCGATCGGTGGCGGCACCACGATGGCGACGGCGATCGCCGCCGCCAACACCGCCAGGGCCAGCGTCCGGTCCCTCACAGCGCGATGGCCCCCCCGTCCTCGATGGTGCCGACCTCGATCAGGGTCGCGTCGCCGGCCTCGACCTCCGCGGCGGTGGGCTCGCGGACCGCCGCCCAGCGGCAGGGCACGCCACGGCGGTGGGCGAGCTCGACGATGGTCCGGTGGCGCGGCGCGGCGCCCGCCGTCACCAGCACCAGCGACGAGAGCTGGGGCAAGAGAGGCGTGATCGCGGCGACGGTGTCGCGGGATCGCCGCGTCAGCTCGTGGACGCCCAGCCGATCGAGCACCCGGTCCAGGGCCCGCTCGCCCGCCCGGGGCTCGATCTCGAAGAGGTCCTCGTCGATCACGAGCCCGTCGAGGCCGCCGTCGTGGAGCGCGAGCCGCGCGGTGACGCCGGCCGCGAGCGAGAGGGTCGCCTCCTTGGTGCGCTCGGTCGCCTCGTCCCCGTCCACCACTACCAGGAGGGCCACGCGGTCCTGGCGCTCGTCGACGTAACTTCGCACATGCGGGATGCCGGTGCGCGCCCAGGTCCGGGCGTGCAGGTGTTTGAGCGGATCGCCGGCCCGGTAGGGGCGGACGCCTGCGAGCTCGCTCTCGCCGGCGCGGAGGCTGGCGATCACGGCGCCGCGCCGCTCCGGGAGCCGGTGCTCCGCGCGTACCGCCACCACGTTGGCGACCCGCGGCACCACCAGGAATCGTGGCACGTCGGCGTTCCGGCGCTGGCCGACCGCGAGCCCCAGCGGCACCAGCGCCCCCACCACGAAGGAGTCGAGGTGGTGCTCGCCGCGCGCGACGAAGGTCGCCGTCGCGGTGACGCTGGCGCGCGAGCCGCGCGCGAGCGCGGGGATGCCGGCTGCGGCGGCCTGCCAGCGGCCGTCCCAGGGGAGGAAGGGGAGCTCGACCTGCAGGTTGAGGTGCGGTCGGGGTCCGTCGTTGCAGCAGCGGAGGTCGAAGCGGGCCGGGGCCCCCGCCATGACGCGCGTGGGCGCCGTCACCACGACGCGCAGCCCCGGCGTACGGAACAGCGGCCGGGACAGCAGCGAGGCGAGGAGCAGCGCGACCAGCATGGCGAAGAGCTGGTGCGCCTGGGACGAGCGGACGTCGAGCCCAGAGCAGCCCACGAGCACGGTGAGCAAGAGCAGGGCGCGCCCCTCGCGGGTGTAGCCCTCGATCCCGATGAACACCACGCCGAGGAGCCGGCCGATGAGGCCGTTGCGGTAGCGATCGCGATCGGCCTTCTTGCCGGGGATCAGGACGTGGTTGAGCCGCTCGAGGGTGCGCGAGGATCGCCACCGCTGCCAGCGCAGGCGGAGCAGGCGCCGCGCGGGCGGCACGGCTACCGAGGGGGGCGCTGCCTCGCGCGGCGGCGGCTGCGGGAAGACGCGGCGCGTCGGCGAGACCAGCGACGCGGGGGGCGGGGGCCGGAGCGACCGGGTTGGCGGCGGGGCGAGGGAGCTCATGCGGGGACGCGCACGTCCTGGACCACGTCGGCGATGACGCTCGGCGCGGCCTTGCCCCCGTAGCGGGCGTGCTCGGTGATCTGAATGCGGTGGGCGAGGACCGGTATCGCCAGCTCCTGCACGTCGTCGGGGATCACGTGGTCGCGCCCGACGAGCAGCGCGCGTGCCTGACACGCCCGGTAGAGCACCAGCGTGCCCCGCGGGCTGACGCCGAGCGCGACGTCGTCGTGGCCGCGCGTGCGCGCGACGACCGCGCGGAGGTAGCGCGCGACCCGCGTCTCCACGTGCACGTGCCGCGCCCGGGCCACGAGCTGCCGGAGTTCCTCGCGGGTCGCCACCTTGGTGACGGCGGCGAGCGGATCGGCGTCCCGGCGGTCCGCGAGCATGCCGAGCTCGTCCGCCTCGTCCGGGTAGCCGAGGGCGAAGCGGAGGACGAAGCGGTCGAGCTGCGCCTCGGGCAGGGGGTAGGTACCCTGGAAGTCGACCGGGTTCTGTGTCGCCAGGACCAGGAAGGGCTCCGGGAGCCGCATGGTGACGCCGTCGATCGTCACCTGTTCTTCGCTCATCGCCTCGAGCAACGCGGACTGGGTGCGTGGCGACGCGCGGTTGATCTCGTCCGCGAGTAGAACGTGGGTGAAGATCGGACCCTGCCGGAAGACGAGCGCTCCGTCGCTGGGCGTGAGCGAGTGGGTGCCGAGGATGTCGGAGGGCAACAGGTCGGGTGTGAACTGGATGCGCGCGAAGTCGAGGTCGAGCGCCCGCGCGAGCGCCTTGGCGAGCGTGGTCTTGCCCACCCCGGGTACGTCCTCGATCAGGACGTGCCCCCCGGCGAGCACGCCGACGAGGAGCAGCTCGATGGCGTCGGCCTTGCCGCGGATCACGCGGCCGAGGGTGACGCGGAGGCGGTCGAGGGTGTCGCTGTCGGAGGGGGGCATCGTCGGAACCTAGCGCGGGCTACCCCGGACTCTAGAGCAGCAATCAGGTTGATTGCTGCGACAAATCAACGACCTAGGGACCCGCGTCCTCCGGGTCCCACCCAGCCACCGCTGGGTGGGTGAGGGCGTGGGGTACCGAATCGGGAGCAGACTTCAGCAAAGGAGGCCTGGAAAATGTCTCGTCGCCCTGCATGGAGGCATTTTCCGGGCCTCCGTCGCTGTCGGCAACCTGATCGTTGCTCTAGGGCCGGTCGCGGCTGCGCGCACGGAGTCCGCCGTCCGGCTCGGCGCGCCCCCTCGCCCCGCACGGGGGGGTCTTTGAGGCCGCCGACGCGGTCGGCAAGCTCATTGGGCTCTAGGAGCAGCCCTCGCTGCAGAGGATGTTGCAGGCCGCGCCGTCCGCGCAGGGGGTCTTGCAGCCGCCGCCCGTGCAGTTGACGTTGCACTTGGCGCCGTCGGCGCATTGGGTGGTGCACTTGCCACCGGGGCAGGCCACGCGGCACTTCGATCCCGAGTTGCACTTCGAGTCGCAGCCGGGGCCGTCGCAGCGGACCTTGCACGTCGCGTCCGACTCGCAGAATAGCTGGCACTTGCCCCGGCCCCCGCAGGCGACGGAGCACTGCGAGCCGGCGTTGCAGGTGACGTCGCAGCCGCCCCCCGTGCAGTCGTAGTCGCAAGCCTGCCCCCTGGAGCAGGCGAACTTGCACCCTCCCTTGGCGCACACCTCGCTCGACGGAGCGAGCTCCCCGGGCGCGGCACCGGCGGTGTCACCCTCGGCGGCCGCTGCCTCGTCCTCGCCGGTCGCCACCGACGTCGCCTCGGCGTCGCTCGCGGTTTCGTCGGTTCCTGGAGCGTCGTCGGCGCTCTCGTCTCCCGGCTCCGCCTCTTCGGCGGGGCTCTCGGCGCTCCCCGTGCTCGCCTTGCACCCGCCCGCTCCGATCGCGACGAAGAGGCCGCCGATCGCGAGGAGCAGCCCTGTGCAGCGCATCGATCGTGTCATCCTCCGCACCTCCGGCTCGACGCTATTCCCGCGTCTCCGGTCCGTCAACGCGGCGCGGGTCGCCCGGGGGAGATTGCGGGCGAGCGGCGGGTCCGCTACTCACGGCCTCCGTGCGACGGGACGAGTGGCTCGAGCTGCTCCGCGAGGCGACGCGGTCGCTCGAGCGGTGGGAGGACGGCTGGGCACAGTGGCCGGCGATCCCAGCCGACCCCGCCGCCGCGGCGGCGCTCACGGCGCTGGTGGCGCGGCTGCGCGACAACTACCCGTTCGGCCACCCGCGGTACGCCGGGCAGATGATCAAGCCGCCGCACCCGTTGGCCTGGGTGGCGCAGGCGGTGACCGCGCTCGTCAACCCCAACAACCACGCCCGCGATGGCGGTCCCGCGACGGCGGCGCTGGAGCTCGAGGCGGTCGCGGCGCTTGCGGAGATGGTGGGTTACCCGGGCGACTCCGGGGGGCACCTCGGGCACCTGACGTCGAGCGGGACTATCGCGAACCTCGAGGCGCTGTGGGTCGCGCGGGAGCTCACGGAGGGGCGCCCGATCGCCGTCAGCGCTGCGGCCCATTACACGCACGGCCGTATGGCGCACCTGCTCGGCGTCGAGGCCGTCTCCGTTTCCGCCGACGCCCTCGGGCGGCTCGACGTCGCCGCGCTCGCCGCGCTCCTCGAGCGCCGCCGCGTCGGCACCGTCGTGGTGACCCTGGGTACGACCGGTCTCGGCGCCCTCGATCCCCTCGAAGCCGTCCTCCCGCTCGCCCGAGCGCACGGCGTCCGCGTTCACGTCGACGCCGCCTATGGCGGCTTCTTCGCCCTGCTGGCGCGCCGGTCGCCGCCGCTGGTCGATCCCGCGCCGTTCGCGGCGCTCGGCGCGGCCGACAGCGTCGTCGTCGACCCGCACAAGCACGGGCTCCAGGCCTACGGCGCGGGCTGCGTGATCTTCCGCGATCCCGGGGTGGCGCGCGTCTACGCTCACGACAGCCCGTACACTTACTTCACCGGCGCCGAGCGGCACCTCGGCGAGATCTCGCTCGAGTGCACGCGCGCTGGTGCGGCGGCGGCCGCGCTGTGGACGACGCTGCAGGCGATCCCGCTCGTCGCGGAGGGTGGCCTCGGGGATCTCCTCGCCGCGGGCCGCCGCGCCGCCCTCGGCTGGGCCGCTTCCCTCGAGCGGAGCGCGCGGCTGCGGCTGCTGCTGCCCCCGGCGACCGACATCCTCGCCTTCGCGCCGCTCGGTCCGGGCGAGCGCGTCACGGCGTCCGCGCTTTCGGCGCGCGTGGACGCGCTCTTCGCCGCGGCGATGGCCGACCCGATCGAGCCGGTCTACCTCGCGAAGTTTCGTGTGGATCGCGCGCTCGTCGCCGCGCACTGGCCCGAGGTCGAGGGGGACGACGAGTCGGTGACTCTGCTCCGGTCGGTGGTGATGAAACCCGACCACGAGCGGTGGTGGCCGCGGCTGCACGAGCGCCTGGAGCGCCTCGCGGCGACCCTCTTCGCGGCGCCCTGAGCGGTGGCGCCGGAGCGCGGCGCGGGTACTATCCGCGGCGTGCTCGCCTGGCTCCTCTATCCGCTGCTCGGGGCCGCGTCGGGCTTCCTGGCGGGGCTGCTCGGGGTGGGGGGAGGGATCGTGGTGGTCCCGGGGCTCCTCCAGGCCTTCGTGGCGGCGGGGGTCCCGCCGGAGCACCGCATGCGGCTGGCGCTGGGGACGTCGCTGGCTGCCATCTGCTTCACGGCGGCCTCGAGCCTGCGTGCGCACCACGCGCGCGGGGGCGTCGACTGGGCGATCGTCCGCCGGATCACGCCCGGCATCGTGATCGGTACCCTCGCCGGGACCTCGGTGGCGGCGTTCTTGCCCGAGAGCGGGCTGGAGGTCTTCTACGCGGTCTTCCTCACCGCGGTCTGCGTGCGGATGCTCGTCGATCGACCGACGGAGGCTCGCGGTGCTCTGCCCGGGTCGACCGAGCTCGCCGCGGCGGGCGCCGGCATCGGTCTGCTCTCCGGGCTCGTCGGCATCGGCGGCGGTTCGCTCTCGGTGCCGTACCTGCTCCGCTCCGGAGTCGTGATCCACCGCGCGGTCGGGACCTCCGCGGCCATCGGCGCGCCGATCGCGATCAGTGGCGCGGTCGGCTACGTCGTGAACGGCCTCGGGGCGGAGGGCCTCCCAGCGCACGCCGTGGGCTACGTGTACTTGCCGGCGCTGCTCGGGGTGGCACTGGTGAGCGTGGGTTTCGCGCCGCTCGGTGCCGCGCTCGCTCATCGCACGCCGGTGCGGCGCCTGAAGCGCTGGTTCGCGGCCTTCCTGCTGGTCGTGGCGGCCCGGATGTTGCTGTTGCATTGGCGCGGTGGGGGCGCCTGAGCAGACCGTATCCTCGGCGTCACGGCTCGACCTCACCCCGCGGGTGCAGTGTCAGCGGATCGGCGAGTCGTCGCGGGGTGGCGAATGTCGACAGCGATGGTCGGTGCAGTCGCGCTGCACTCGGGTTCGTCCGTTCGGCTTGCACCCGGGGTTGCGGCCCGGGCCGTTCCGCCCGTGCGCGCCTCCGCGACGCTTTCGCGGTGAGGTATCTTCACTTTCTGGAGCCGGCGCGATAGCCATTCGGCGAGACGACCGGGGTCCGGACCGCGCCGACGAGTAGCGATGCTCCGAGTTTGGTGTCACGGTGCCCCCCGGGAACGGAGGGTTCGATGCAGCAACACATCCACATCGACGAGGCGCGCGTTCGCGCGAAGGCCTTCGAGCTCTGGCAGGCGCGAGGGTGTCCCGAGGGTTCGGGCGATCAGGACTGGATCGAGGCGGAGCGCCTGCTGAGAGCCGAGCTCGGCGCCGCCGCTCAGCGGGACGGCGCGCCCCCTGGCGAGGATTCGGAGGAGCCTCCGGTCGCGGTGCGGATGCCCCCGGTGGAGCCCGCGCCTCCCCCCGCCGCGGAGTATCGGGCGAAGGCGGGCGCCGCTACCAAGCGGGTCGAGGTGGAGCCGATGAGGGAGCCCAGGCCCGACGAGCTCACGGTCCCCTCCGCGGGCGTCGTCGTCGCTGCCTCACGCCAGCGCGACCCGCGAGTCGGCCCCGCGGAGGCCGCGCCCGCGACCCTGCGCGGCGCGGGCGAGGTGGCGTCGAGGCCGGGGGCCGCTGCGGCCACCGATCGGCGAGCGGCCCCGTCCGCCCCCGTCAGTGGCGGGAAGTCCGGTAAGCCCGCGTCGAGCTCGACGCGCAAGGCCAACGGCAAACCCGACGCGAAGCGCAAGCCCGGTCGCGGCCGCTGACCTCGGGGGGTCGCGCCTCAGGTGCCGGGCGGGAAGAGCTTGTTGATCACGTCGGCGAGCTTCTCGACCGTGGCCGACTTGAGGCCGGTCCCCGCGTAGGGCCAGGCGAATCCGCGCGCCGCGACCTGGTTGCAGGAGAAGGAAACGAGGACGTCGTTCGGCGGCGAGGGGGCCACCACGAAGCGCACGCCGAACTCGGCGTACAGGCAGCTCGCCGGGCTCTGCTGGAAATTGGCCTGCCTGCCGAAGACCCGCATCAGCTGCTTCTTCAGCGCCGGATCCATGACCGGCGCCTGCCCGAGGACGCGGAAGTTCGGAGGGGTCTCGGGGTAGCGCAGCGCGTTGTCGGTCGCCGCCGTGGCAGCCGGAGCTGCGCCACCGAGGCTCTGGAGGAGGCCATCCGGGATGAGGCCCGGCATCAGCTGTCCCAGGCTCTGGGCTCCCTGCTGCGCCCACTGCTGGATCTCGGGGGGCAGCCCGGGGATGAGGCCGGGGGCGGCGGCCGTCGCCGCGGGGGCGACCGCGACCGGCGGCTCGTAGTTCTGCAAGCGGAACGCGATGACGCTCGCGTCCTTGATCTGATCGAACGGCGAGGTCGCCTTCATGCAGCCGCCGCTGAGCGCCGCCACCGCCAACACCCCAATGAAACCCCGAGTGGTCCCTGTCATGGCCCCGGGGGTATCACGGTTGTCCGCCCGCCGGTAGGGGACGCTTGCCGTCGGGGCGACGACGCTCCCGCCTTGGGACGGGGTCCGCGTGCGCGCGGGGGATCCCGGCGAGAAAGTGACCCGATCGTGGGACGAAGCCTGAGCACTCACGACGAACAGGCCGGTGGTCCGGGGGGGCACAGCGACGGCGCGCCCACGACCGGCCCGCGCGGCCCCGCTCAGATCGACGGTTGGGCGCGCTCCTGGCGTTTGGCGATCGGGACGAAGTCGCGGGCGGTGGCGCCCGTGTAGATCTGGCGCGGCCGCGTGATGCCGTCCTCCTGGTGATCGAACACCTCCTTCCAGTGCGCGATCCAGCCCGGCATCCGTCCGATCGAGAACATCACGGTGAACATGTTGGTGGGGATCCCGATGGCGCGGAGGATGATCCCCGAATAGAAATCCACGTTCGGGTAGAGGTTGCGATCGACGAAGTAGTTGTCCGAGAGGGCCAGCTCCTCGAGCCCGCGCGCCAGGTCCAGCATGGGGTCGTCGATCTTGAGCACGCGGAGGACGTCGTCGCACGCCTGCTGGAGGACCCGCGCGCGCGGATCGTAGCTCTTGTAGACGCGGTGGCCGAAGCCCATCAGCTTGACCTCTTTGCGCTTCACCCGCTCCAGGTAGTCACGGGCGGACATCCCGCCCGACGCCATTCGCTGCAACATCTCGATCACCTGGACGTTGGCGCCGCCGTGGCGCCAGCCCCAGAGCGCGCAGACGCCGGCGGCCGTGCTCGCGAAGAGGTTGGCGCCGCTCGAGGCGACCATGCGCACGGTGCTGGTCGAGCAATTCTGCTCGTGATCGGCGTGAAGGATGAGGAAGAGGCGGAGCGCGGCGACCACCTCGGGGGGAGCCTCGTAGGTCGAGTACGGCTCCGAGAACATCATGTGCAGGAAGTTCTTGCAGTAGGTGAATTGCGGGTTCGGGTAGATGACCGGCTGCCCGATGCTCTTCTTGTACGCCGCGGCGGCGATGGTCCGCACCTTGGACAGGAGGCGCGCGGCCGCCGACTCGAAGGTGGCCGCGTTCTCCAGCTCCATGATGTCCGGGTGGTAGCAGGAGCACGCGTTGATCATCGCGGACAGCACCGCCATCGGTTCGGCGTTGGCAGGGAACCCCTCGTAGTGCACCTGGAGCCCCTCGTGGATCATCTCGTGCCGGGTCAGCAGCTGCCGGAAGCGCAGCAGTTGATCCTCGGTCGGGAGCTCTCCCCAGATGAGCAGCCAGGCGACCTCGGGGAAGGTGCTGTGGAGGGCGATCTGCTCGATCGGGTACCCACGATAACGCAGGATCCCCTGCTCGCCGTCGATGTAGGTGATGGCGCTCTTGCAGGAGGCGGTGCTGCGGAAGCCGGGGTCGAGGGTGACGTAGCCAGTCTTCGCGCGCAGCGCGCCCACCTCGATGCCGTGCTCACCCTCGGTGCCGACCGTCACCGGCAGGTCGAGCTCGCGGTCGCCCAGCGTGATCTTCGCGGTCTTCTCGGTCATCTTGGCCTCCTACTCACGGTCCAGGGGGTCGAGCGGGCCGCAGGTGGGCGTGGGGCCGCCCCTCCGGGCCCACGGGAGGCGACCCGCCCCGATCGGGGTCGGCGGCCGCCGCACCGGGCGCTCGGCAACCGTCTCGGCGATTCCGGCGCCCCCCTTCCTTAACACAGCCCGGCGCGAGAGCATCCCCCCCGGGGGGGGCGCCCCGGCGGGCGGGGGCCGTCGAGCGCCGCCACGACCGCGCGGAGCGGCACCGTCGTCGCCCCCGACCGGGGCGGGAATCACGCCTTGAGCGCGGCCTCGATGACGCGCACGTCAGCGGGCGGCACGACGAGGCCACCGGCGGCGGCGCTGTCCCCGATGCTCTCCACGCGCCGCGCGCCCGCGATGGGGATCGCCACCGGGCAGCGCGCGATCATCCAGCCCAGGAGCAGGCGATACACGGAAACCCGCCGGCGGCGCGCCTCCTCGACGATCCGCCCGTGCGTGCCCAGCGAGGGCGCGCCGAGGGTCCCGCCAAAGGGTGAGTAGGCGAGGAAGGCGAGGCCGTTGGCGGTGCAGTAATCCAGCATACCCTCCGTCTCGGGGCGCCGGTCGTTGACGTTCCATCGGTTCTGCACGCACGCGATCGGCGTCACCCTCCGCGCCCGCTCGACTTGATCGACGCTGACGTTGCACACGCCCACGTAGCGGACCTTCCCCCGCTCGCGGAGCCGCGCCAGCGCGCCGACGCTCTCCTCGAAGGGGACGCGAACGTCCGGCGCGTGGAGCTGCAGCAGATCGATCGTCTCCACGGAGAGCGACTCGAGGCAGCGGTGGGCTGCCTCGACGAGGTAGTCCGGCCGCGCGTCGACCGTCCACGCCCCGCCCGGGCGGCGGCAGCCGACCTTGGTGCCCACGATCACGCGGTCACGCCGCCCGCGCAGCGCCTTTGCGATGAGCTTCTCGTTGTGGCTCGTGTCACGGTCGTCCACCGAGTAGGCGTCGGCCGTGTCGATCAAGGTGACGCCGGCCTCGAGGGCCGCGTTGATCACGGCGAGGCTCTGGTCCTCCGGGGGCCGACCGGTGATGCTGAGCAGCATCCCGCCGAGGGCGATCGCGCTCACCTCCGGACCGTCGGCGCCGAGTCGTCGCGTCTGCATTGTGGTGTCCGGGCCGCAGTGCCGGTCCGGGAAGGCCGAAGTCTAGCGTTACCCGGTCCGTTCGGACGAGAAACCACCCGCCGCCTCGCACTGTGCGTCCGTTCAGTGATGAGCGCGGCGCGCTCACGGCGGTCGGGTAGCCTCACGCGAGGGCGAGCGCCGGGAGTCGGACCCGCGCGAGGAGCTTGACGAGGAGGCGACGCATGGGGCTGGGGGGCGCCCGATGACGGCGGCGCCTCGCCCTCCGGTTAATCGATCGCGCTCCGATCGAGCAACTTCCGCGACGCCACGTGCCGTCGAGCGCCACGCTGCTACCGTGCCGCGCCGAGATGCGCGGTCTGGTCATCGGTTGCGGCGGCCTCGGCGGGGTGATCGCCGGTCATTTGGCGCGGCAACGGCGGGTGGACCTCACCGTGCTGTCCACCAACCGCGACGTCCGCGAGGCGATCGCTCGCTCGGGCCTGACGGTGCGCGACGGGCGGCGCCGGTTCACCGAGCGCGTCCGGGTCGTGGCGGACCTCGCGGCCACCGAGCCGCCCTTCGACCTCGTGGTGCTGGCGACCCCGCCGACGGCCGTAGAGGGGGCGATCCGCGCGGCCGCGCCCTGGCTCGCGCCGGACGGTCGCGTGGTCTGCGTCCAGAACGGGCTGTGCGAGGAGCGCGTGGGCCGCATCGTCGGGGTGGAGCGGGTGATCGGCGCGGTGGTCTTCTTCGGGGCCTCCATGGCCGAGCCGGGGGTCGCCGAGCGGACGAGCCGCGGGGGCCTGGCGCTCGGCAAGCTGGTCGCCGCGCCCGACCCGAGGCTCGAGCCCCTCGTGGAGTTGTTCGGGGTGCTCGGTCGCGTCCGCACCACCACCAACCTCTCGGGGGTGCGCTGGACCAAGCTCGCAGTCAACTGCGCGATGTCGACCTTCGGAACCATCGGCGGCGAGCCGGTCGGCGTGCTGATGAGGCGACACGACGCGCGCCAGCTCGGCATCGAGGTGATCAGCGAGGCGGTGCGGGTGGCGCGGGCCGAGGGGGTTCGACTCGAGCGGCCCGGCGGCGCGCTGGACCTCGGGTGGCTGGTCGTCGACCCGTACCCACCGCCCTCGCGCTGGTCCCCGGCCATGCTCGCCCGCCATGCCCTGGTGCGGACGGCGGTGACGCCCTACCGGCGCCTGCGTTCGTCCATGCTCGCCGCCATCGAGCGGGGACGCGAGCCAGCGGTGGAGTTCTTGAACGGGGAGATCGTGCAGCGGGCGGCCCGACACGGCGTGCCGGTGCCGGTGAACGTCGCCGCGCGCGAGGCGGTCTGGGCGATCGCTCGCGGGGAGGTCCGGCCGTCGGTCGCGACGCTGGTGGCGCTGTACGCGGCAACGCGGCGCGGTCCCGGGGACTGACCGGCCCCGGGTCGGGCAACCTGTGCGGCGCCCGCGGCGATGCCGCCGCGGGACCTCGGCGGAACCGGTCGCAAGACCGCGCTGGCGGGCGTCACTCGCTGGCGGGCGTCACGCGGCCGGTGGCCGGGTCGGTCATCAGCGCGGCCCCCGGTCCCCCCGGGTCGGCCAGAGCGAGGATCAGCGATTCGAGCCCCACGGTGACGCGCGCCAGCCGATCGAAGTCGACGCGATCCGGCAGGTCCCTCGGCGAGCCGTGCTCGGGGTCGCGCAGGCGCGCCGTGTCGGTGACGCGGAGCGCGGGGATCCCCTCGCTGGTGAAGCCCCAGGCGTCGGTCGCGCCGAGATCGGGGACGGGGCCGGTCGCCACAGCCGCCACCGCGGGGAGGCTCGCGCCGACGGCGAAGGCGTCCGCCGCCTGGTCGAGCCAAGCGCGGTCGCGCGCCGCGGCGACGAGCGCGAGGAAGTCCCCGCCGGTGGGCCACTCGGCCACGAGTTCCGGCGGGTGCCGCTGCCCGCCGGTCACCGTGAAGTGGCCGAGCGAGTCGAGGGCCACGGTCGCCACCAGGCGCTCCTCCCGCGCCGCCGCGGCGCGGGCATAGACGCGGCTGCCGGCGGCGTCCGTCTCCGCCAGCTCCCCCTCGCAGAGGGAGAAGACGACGAAGCGCAGCGTGCGCGCCGGCTCGGCGGTACGCAGCCGGCGGGCGACCGAGATCAGCGCCGCCACGCCGGTCGCCGCGCTCGCGCTCGGCGAGCCCCGCGCGCTGTCGAGGTGGGCGCCGACGACGAGGATCTCGCCGCGCGCCGCGTCACCGGGCACCTCGCCCACGAGGTTCTGGGCGACGACCTCCCCGTCGAGATCGTAGCCCTCTCGGTTCACGGAGAGGCCGGCCCCCTCGAGCTCCAGGGCGACGAAGTCGATCGCGTCCGCGAGCTGCCACTTGCGGCTGGCGTTGCGCTCGCCGATGTCTCGCGCCAGGTGGTCGGTGATGCGTTCGAGCTCGGCGCGGAGCCCGGCCTCGCGCGGGGTGAGCGGCGGCAGGTCCTCCCGGGTGGGGGGCGTCGTCGTCCCCGCCGCCGCCACGGATAGGAGCGACGGGGTCGGCGGGGGCCGCGCCGCGCAAGCGAGCGCGAGCGCCACCGTGAGCAGCGCGAACGGTGGGGTAGGCGACGGGGCGCGGTGCCCGGCGCCGTCGGGCGAAGCGCCCGCGGAGACCCGGGCGGGGGTTGTGATCGGCAAGGCCCCGAGTATCGTTCGCCGACGACGATGGAAGCAACGAGCAAACCTCTCGTGGGCGTGCTCATGGGGTCGACGAGCGACTGGGACACGCTTCGCCATGCGGTGACGACCCTGCGCTCCCTCGCCATCCCCTGCGAGGCGCGCGCCCTCTCGGCGCACCGCACCCCCGACGAGACGCTCGCCTACGCCGCCGCCGCGGAGGGGCGCGGCCTGCGCGTCCTGATCGCCGCGGCCGGGGGCGCGGCACACCTGGCGGGCGTCGTCGCCTCCAAGACCCTCCTGCCGGTGCTCGGGGTGCCGATGGAGTCGGCCAGCCTCAAGGGGCTCGACTCGCTGCTCTCGATGGTCCAGATGCCCGCCGGTATCCCGGTCGGCACCCTCGCCATCGGCCGGGCCGGCGCCGTGAACGCGGCGCTCCTCGCCGCGGCGATCCTGGCGCCGAGCGACCCGGAGATCCGTGCCCGCCTCGAGGCGTACCGCGAGGCCCAGCGGCAGAAGGTGCTCGCCGTCTCGGACGTGGAGGCGCTCGGCGGCTGAGCCGGTGGCTCGCGGCCGAGGGTGCCGCGGGACCCCTGGTTCGTGCGTCACGCTCGCAGGCCCGGCCCCGATCTCGCGGGCGCCCGGCCGTCCTCCGAGGGCGGGGTCGTCTCCGCGCGCGGCGAAGTGGGGCGCCGGGCGGTCTGACGGGTTGCGAGCGAGGGCCGACGGCTCTACGACCTTGGCAGTCCCAGGAACCGAGTGACCGGGGCCGAGGTAGCCATGGGCGTCGCAGCGAGAAGACAGCGGGAGAAAGAGGAGCGGCGGGCCGCCATCCTGGGGGCCGCGGAGAAGGTGTTCGCCAGCAAGGGCGTGGCGCCGGCCACGATGGACGACATCGCCCACGAGGCGGAGCTCAGCAAGGGCACGCTCTACCTCTATTTCGACAGCAAGGACGAGCTCTACCTGGAGATCGCCGTGCGCGCCGTGCGAGAGGTGCTCGACCAGCTCCAAGCCGCGGAGGCCGCCGGTGGCGCTGGCTTCACCCGTCTAGCGCGGGCCCTGCGCGGCTTCGCACGCTTCGGCCTGGAGCAGCCGGATCGGTTTCACGTCGCCATCGGTTGGATGATCACCGAGGCGGGCGGCACCGTGCAGAGCGAGCGTTTCGTCGAGTACAAGCGGCTGGTGGCCCAGTTCTACCGGCAGCTTGCGACCCTCATCGACGCGGGCAAGCGCGACGGCACCATCCGGCCGGAGCTCGACACGCCCACGCTGGTGGCACAGCTCTGGGGGTCGATGCTGGGGGTGCTCCTGCTGCAGCTCAACGCGCCGGTGATCTCCACGCGGATGCCCGCCGAGATGCAGGTCGGCGACATCGTCACCCCGGGGATAGACCTGCTCCTGAGCTCGGTCGGCACGGGCGCAGCGTCCCTGGCCAGGGACCATCAGGCCTCGCCGGTCGGTGTCTTGCCGCCGCCCGAGGTCGCCTAGAGCACCGATCAGGTTGCCAATGGCAACCGCGCCGCTGAAGACGCACCCCCTCAGGGCGAGGGTGCGTCTTCAGCGGCGCCTGGGGCGAGATCTGCTCCCAATTCGGTGCTCTAGGTCGTTGATCTATCGCAGCAATCAACCTGATTGCTGCTCTAACTACCGCCGGAGGCCGTCGCGGGGGGCTCGGGCCGGGCTTCACTCTTCTTCGACCGAGCAGTGCTCCACGATGGCCACCCAGGGGGCGACCTGCTGGTCGTTCGCCGTGCGCAGCGAGCCCCGCGCCCACTTGTCCGTGGCGTTCCAGCGGATGTTCACGCCCTCGACGCGCTCCACCGGCTTGACGCGGCAGCGGGCGATGAAGCGGGCGAGGTTCTTCGTCGGGGTGTGTTCGGGCGGCTCGGCGTGCAGCCGCATCGCGACCTCCGGTTGCGCCCAGAGCCCCGCGATCAGGACGAAGGCGTTGTCGGGAACGGCGCTGTAGGGCTGAATGACGTTCTTCTTGTTGTCGTCGACGGGGGCGTCCGGCGCGGAGGGCCAGCGCTCCGTGTCGGTCTTGTACTCGCAGTGCGCGCCTCCGATCTCCCGATCGAAGGCGCAGGCGAGCTTCGCGTAGTCGGCGGTGACCAGCGTGATCGCGATCTCCTCGGATTTGCCGGCCTCCCACTTCGTCATGTCGACCGGGGGCGCCTCGGTCAGCTTGAGCGCGTCGAGGATCCGCGACGCCAGGCCGTCGCCGAAGGCGGTCCCGCAGATCGCCCCCATCCCCAGCACGATGGCCGCGGCGACGTAGAGCTTGCCGCCGATCGCCGCCGGCGGCGGGGCGGCCGTCCGCGCCCCCTGGGGGGTGCGGCTCGAGGGGGTCGGTCGCGAGGGCTTCGAGGCGCTGGAAGCGGGAGCCATGGCGCCGCCGTGATACCGCATCGCGCGTCGGCCGCCCAGGTCTTCCCACGGTCCCGCCCCCGCGCCGCCGTCGGGGTCCCCGGCGTCGCCGGCCCGCCTCGATGGGGCCGGGCAGGACCCGGCGGTTTCGCCGCCAGCCCGGAGTGCGACGGGGGGGCCGCGTGGTAGCGTGGGCGCGGATGGTGCTCGAGGATCGGCCTGCTACCCGGGTCTCGCCGCTCACCCGGGAGCTGCTCTCGGGCTACGACGCCCGGAGTCTCGTCGCGGTCGCGCTGCTCCTCGCGGCGGGGAGCGTGGTCGGGATCCGGTGGCGCGAGCTGGTCGACCCGAACACCGTCGGGGACGGGCTGCTGCTGGGGATCTGGGTCTGGATGGCCCTGCTGCTGGCCTGGCGGGTGGAGCCGCGGCGTGACCTGCTGATGATCGCGGTGGGGCTGGGGGGCGGGGCGACGATCGAGTGGTGGGGGACCCACAGCGGGATCTGGTCGTACTTCACCGGCGAGCGACCACCGCTGTGGATCCTTCCCGCCTGGCCGGCCGCGACCCTCGCCATCGACCGGATGGGGACGTTCGTGGCTCTGCTCGGCCGTCGGGGCGAGCGGGCCCTCGGTCGCGAGCTCGGGGAGCGGGTCCTTCGCCGCGCCTACTACGTCCTGATCCCCGGGTTCGTGATCTGGATGACGGCGTTCCTCTGGCCGCACCGCGCGCCGGTCGCCTCCCGGCTCGTCGTCTGCGCGATGCTGGTCGTGGCGGCGCACACCCGGGACCCGCGCCGGGACCTGGCCCTGTTCTTGGCAGGAAGCTCCCTGGGGTTGGCGCTCGAGTACTGGGGGACCAGCCGCGAGTGCTGGACCTACTACACGCAGCAGGTCCCGCCGCCCGTCGCGGTGTTCGCCCATGGGTTCGCCGCGGTCGCCTTCTCGCGGGTCGCGGGCGTGGTCGAGCTGGCCTGGTCACGGCTCGCGAGCGTCGCCCGTCCTGCCGCGGGGTAGGGTTACCTCGCACCCCTCACGTCCCGCGGGGAACGACGGTGCCGGCGACGCGCGGGTGGTGGCTCCGGAGGCCCGGTCTCGGAGCCGTTGGCGTCGCTTGGTGGGTCCCGCCCCGGTGGCGTCGCTCGCGGGTGTTCGAAAATCGCCCCCGCTGACCTATGATGCAGGATCGCACCCGTCTCGAAGGCGCGCGGGCGAACGAACGAACGCATGACCGGCCTCCCCAGTCGACCCCGCCCCGCGCGCGCGCGCGCGGACGTGGTCCCTCATCTCGACCGCGCCGATCGTGCACCCCGCCCCGCGCGCGCGCGTGAGGAGCCCGACCTCGACGAGGAGCCGGCGCCGTGCCTGTTTACCTCGGGCGACATTGCGCGCCTGATGGCGGTGGACCGCAAGACCGTCCACAACTGGATCCGGGTGGGGCACCTCTCGGGGCTGCGGACGCCAGGGGGCCAGATGCGCTTCCATCGCGCCGAGGTCGTGCGCTTCATGCGGCGCTTCGCGTACCCGGTTCCGGCCCGGCTCGGGGGCGAAGTCTCTCGAGTGGCCGTCGTCGGCGCGCGGCTCGCGGAGGCGTCACGCATCACCGCCGGCGCGCCCCTCGTGCGGGTCTTCGAGCTGCTCTTCGACGCCGCGCTCGCCGCCGCCGACGGGGGATACGACCTGGTGGTGGTGGACCTCGACGCGGTCGCGCTCGACCCGGCGCTCGATCTGGTCTGGGCGCTGCGCCGCCGCCCCCTGACCCGGCCGTTGCCCGTGGTCGGGGTGACCATCGCGGCTCCGGCGCAGGAGGGCTTCGTGCTCGCCGGCGGCGACGCGGTGGTCCCGAGTCCGGAGGAGCTCGCGCGCGTCGTCCCGTTCTATCTCGGTGAGTGAGGGGGGCGGCGGCGTTCGGCGACGGGGCCGACCTCGGCGCCCGCCGGAGCCGCGGTGGCGCGGGGAGGCTCCGCTACTGGCACCCGGTGAAGGCCGCGTCGAACAGCGCCGCGCCGAGCACGGCGTGGCCCTTGGCGTTGAAGTGGATGCCGTCGATGGAGTAGTCGCGACAGAGGTAGTCCGGATTGCCGCAGGAGAGCAGGGCGTAGGCGTCCACCACGTGATCGACCGTGCCGGCGGCGAATTGCTCCCGGATCCAGGCGTTCAGGCGCCGCGTGTCGGCGGCGCGCTTGGCGTTGAAGTAGCGCTTGAACCCTCCCCAGGGCGCCACCGTCAGCGCCACGACCCGCATGCCCCTACCATGTGCCTGGGCAAATATGTCTAGTAGATCCCGGGCCACCTTCTCCGGGCTGCGCCCCGCCGTCTCGTCGCTGTAGAGGTCGTTCACGCCGCCGAACACGATCAGGTGCGTGAACGGTGTCGCGCTTGGCAGGATGTCGCGCAAGAACCGCCGTCGCATCTGGTTGACCATGTCGGCTCCCTTCCCGTGGTTCTCGACGCGAGACCGGGGGCACTGCTCGGTGATGGGGGCGAGGTAGCGGCCGCCGTGGGAGCGCGCGTCGGTGAGCGAGTCGCCGAGCGCGGCGACGACGACGGGGCCCGACGGCACGATGGCCGGCCCCGACGGCGCGCCGAGCGGGCCCGGGAGCGGGGCTGCCGTCGGGACCGGGGCGCCGGCGGCCGCCAGGAGCAGCGGCCCCGCGGGGTCAACGCGCGGCGGAGCGACCGTCGGCGCGTCGCGTTCCGGGGGACGCGCGCCGTCTTCGGCGGCGGGGGGAGGCCCGGCGTGGGCCGCGGCGGCCGCGTCCGCTCGCGCGCCCGGCGCCGCGGCAAGGAGCCAAATCGCGCCCAGGCTCGCGGTCGCGATCACGGCTGGGGTGAGCGCCCGGGCGGCGATCGTTGACCCTCGCATCGGTCGTCAATCTAGCACGCGGTTCGGGGCGGTGAGCGGCGGTGCCCCCGAGGCATCGGTGGGGGGCGAGCGGGCGCCGGGTCGTGTAGGCTCCGCCCGCGCGGGCCCGACCCCCGGGGCGCGCGTCACCCCCGGACATGCACCGCCTCGTCGAAACCTACCTGAGGACCCGGAAGGTCCCGGACCTGTTCATGAACACGTACGTGTTCCGGCCGCTCTCGACGCCGCTCGTGCTGCTGCTCGCCCCGACGCGGGTGACCCCGAACCAGGTGACGCTGGCCTCGTTCGCGGTGGCGCTCGGGGCGGCCTCGGTGATGGTCACCTGGCCCGGCTACTGGGGGCTGCTGGCGGGCACGGCCGTCTTCTCGTTCGCCTACGTGCTCGACTGTGTCGACGGCATGCTCGCGCGCTTTCGCGGGTCCGCCTCGCCGGCGGGTCACCTCTTCGACTTCCTGATGGACGAGATCAAGTCCTTCGTGCTGCTCGGCGCCGTGTCGCTGCGCCTCTTCCGCGAGTCGACGGACCCGCGGTACCTCGTCGTCGGGATCACGGGGCTCGTCTGCCTCGCCACCGGGATCGCGATCACCACGTTTCAGCGGCGACCGGAGGTGGCCGGGCCTCGCGTCGAGGCCACGCCCGTTCCCGCGCCGGCGTCGCTGCCCCGCCGCGGGCTCGGGCTCGGGGTCGCGGCGCTGAAGCTGGTGGTACACTACCCGTCCTACCTCCTCATCGTCGGGCTGCTCGGTCGGATCGAGCTCTACTTCTTCCCCTACGTCGCCGTGATCGGGCTCTACGCGCTGCGATCGATCGGCTGGATCACCCTTCGGTTCGGGCTCCGGTGAGCCCGCTACGGGTGGCGGGCTGCGGGGAGGCGCCATCCGCGGCCGCCCGCGCGTCCGGACCGTCGCGGCGATGGTGGGGCCGGAGGTCCGCTCAGGGCGAGGACGGCGTGGCCTCGTCGCGGGCCTCGTCCTCGCTTTCGTCGAGGGCCTCGGCGACCAGCGCCTTCAGCTCCTCGTCCGCGGGCGTCGTCGGGCGCGACCGCGGGCGCCGCGCCTCGGGGAGCGTCGCCAGGAGGTCGTCGATCTCGGCCAGGGAGCCCGCCTCGCCCCCCGTCACGTCGAGCCCCCCCGCGCCGAGCCCGCTCCGTGCCGGCGTCGTTCGGGGCTTGCGACCGAGCGCGCGGGAGAGCCACGGCTGCGTCTCCGTCAGCTCCACTGCGCCCTGCGCGACCCGCGTGGGATCCCGACGGAGGGCCTCGACCAGGGAGTCGTTCGACTCGACCCAGTCCCAGGCTGCGGTGAAGGCCGCCGCCTGCGTCGCGTCGAGCGCGCGCCGGGCGGCGCGCGAGGGGTGACCGCCGAGCTTGGCGAACAGGGCGGTGGCGACGGCGAGCTCGCCGGGGCCGAGCTTGGTGGCGCGGGCGATGCGGGGACCGCCGCAGCCCTTCTGGTAGATGTACGAGCCCTGGAGCAAGAGGACACCGAAGCCGAGCAGCACGCCGGTCAGATCCGCCGTGACGTCCGCCGGCGCCTCCACCGCCTCGCCCTCGGGGAGCGTCTCGGCGAGGAAGACGAAACCGAGCAGCCGCGCGAGGTTCGTGCCGAGCACGACCGGGTGCCGGAGCTCCGGAGCGGGCACGGTGATCCGCCACGTCTCTCCCGCGTCCACCAGCCGAACGATCGGCTCTTCTGCCGCGCTGCCGGTCCCGCACCCGTCCTGGCACCCGCCCCCGCGGACCTGGCCGGTGCCGCACCCGCCCGCCCCGCAGTCGGGCTCGAGGCCCGCGACCCGGGTGCGCGTCGGGATGTCGCTCATCCCCGCATGCCGCTTCAGCCGCGTGACCAGGCGCTTCACGCTCGGCTCGTCGGCGTGAAACTCGTCGGGGAAGAACTCGCTCGTCGGCAGCACCAGGGGCCGGTCGCCGAGCTCGTCGCCGAGCCGAGAGCGCAACCTGGACAGCCGCTCGACGACGGCGCGGAGGGCGGGCGGACTCGGGAGCTCCACGGGGTTCATCCTGGCAGACGCGGCCGGCCGGCGCCATCCAGGCGCCGGCCTCGACCTGGCCGCGCCCTGCCGGGTGCCGCGCCAGCCGGCGGCGCCTCGACCCTCAGCCCGGCTGGCCGCGGCGATTCCGCTCGAGCTCGGCGAGCCGCGCGATCACACCGCGGGCGACGATCTCGAGCACCTCCACCACCAGGGCGTCGCGTCTCGAGGCCTCGCCGCCGTAGGTGAGCATCCCCTTCGCGGTCTTCCCCTTCGGGAGCTGTCCCGTCGCGTGGCAGCGCACTCGCACCACGTTGCCCTGCTGCTCGATCGAGAGCTGGGTGACGAAGAAGCGGTAGGTGATCGTGCTCTCCCGGCCGGCGCCCCAGACCACGCGGCGCGTCTCGCGCTGGAGGATCTCGCGGAGCCGCTGCTCGAAGTACCCGGCCCGAGGGAGCGAGTCCGGCAGCTCGAGGTGGTCGAGCACGATGCGCGGGCGTCCCGCGGGGCTGGTGGTCGCCGCCGCCGGCGGCGCCCCCGCCGCGGCAGGGTGCGGGCTCGCGAGCAGCGCGAGGGCGAGGGTCGCTCCTCGGAGGGCACGCATGCCCCGGGAGGGTACGGGCTGGCCCCCGCCCTGGCCAACTTCGCTCCCGCGCCCGGCGTTCCGGCCGAGGCTTGCGCGGGGTGCGTCGGGGGGCGAACACTCCCCGGTCATGGACCCCGTTGCGTGCGCTCCCGCCCCGTCCGGAGCGCAGCCGCCCGTCGCCAGCGTGGACGTCGTGGTAATCGGCGGCGGCATCAACGGGCTCGGGGTGGCGCGCGACGCCGCGCTCCGGGGACTTCGGGTCGCCCTCTTCGAGCAGGACGACTTCGGCCGCGGAGCGAGCGGCAACTCCACCGGTTTTCTGCACGGCGGGCCCCGCTACCTGCTCGGCGATCCCCGCGTGACCCGCGATAGCTGCCTGGATTCGGGGTACGTGCAGCGCATCGCCCCGCACCTCGTCTTTCGCGTGCCCGCGCTGGTCCCGATCGAGCGCGCCCGGGGCCGGCGCTCGCTGCTCCTGCACGACGCCTTCTTCGGCGCCTACGACTGGTTCCGGCACCTGAAGCACGGCCAGCCGCACCAGCGGCTCGACGCCGGGCAGCTCGCGCGGCTCGTCCCGGGGCTGCGGGGCGACTTCGTCGGCGCCATCACCTTCGACGAGTGGGGGGTCGACGGCGTCCGCCTCTGCATCGAGAACGCGCTCGACGCCCGCGGTCACGGCGCCCGGATCGCCAACCACTCGGCGGTGACCGAGGTGGTGCGCGCGCCGGGCGGCGCGGTCATGGGCGTCCGGTTCGCCAGCACCCTCGACGGGGCCCACGGGTTCGTCGAGGCTCCGGTCGTCGTCAACGCCACCGGAGCCTGGGCGCCGCTGGCGGCCGCGCGCGCCGGACTCCAGCGGGACGCCGCTGCGGTGCGGCCGGGCAAGGGGATCCACGTGTACTTCGACCGGCCCCTCACCGACGTGGCGATCGTCACCGAGGCGATCGACGGCCGGCAGGTGTTCGTGCTGCCGTGGCAGGATCTCACCGTGATCGGGACCACCGACGACGACTTCTACGGGGATCTCGACGCGGTGGTCGCCACCGTCGACGAGGTCCGCTACCTCCGGCAGGCCGGCGCCCGTATCCTCCCGGCGGTCGCGCGAGCCCGGGCGATCGGGACCTGGGCGGGCGTCCGCCCCACGCTGTTCGCCTGGGGCCCGCCCGAGGACGCCCTCTCCCGTGCGCACCGGATCGTCGATCACGCCGCGCACGGTGCGCCGGGCCTGTACTCGATGATCGGCGGGAAGCTGGCGAGCTACCGGCTCTTCGCCGAGGAGATGACCGACGTGATCGCGGCGAGGATCGGCGGCGCGGGGCCTTGCCGCACCGCGACGGCGCCGCTCCCGGGGGCGGTGGAGCGCCCGCCGTCCGCCGTCGCGCCGGGCTTGCTCGTCGGCGGGGCCGCTCTCCGGCGGCTCGGGCGTCGCTACGGCGCGGCAGCGAGCGCGATCCTCGAGCGGATCGCGGCGCGCCCGCGCGAGGGGCGCCTGCTGTGCGCGTGCGGTCCCGTGACCGAGGCGGAGGTGCGGCACGTCGTGGAGCACGAGTGGGCGCGCACGGTCGCGGACGTGGTGCGCCGCACTCGCCTGGGGCTCGGCTGCTGCGGCGGGATGCGTTGCGTCGCGGACTGCGCGGCGGTGGTCGCGGACGCCGCCGGTCAGGACGCCGCGTGCGTCGCCGACACGGCTCGCGAGGCGCACGCGGTCCTGGCTCGAGGCCGCCTGCCAGCGGTCGGACCCGCGCAGGCCCGCCAGGAGGCGCTCGCGCTCGCCCTCGTCCGGGCGGAGCTCTCGGAGGCGCTGGCGTGAGCCGGCGGGTCGTGGTCGTCGGGGCCGGCGCCAGCGGCTCCGCGGCCGCCTGGGCCGCCGCGGCGGCCGGTGCGACGGTGATCGTCGTGTGCGATCGCGCCGGCGCCAGCGAGCTCGCTAGCGGCGCGGTCGATGACGCGCTGGACGTGGCCGCCGCGGAGTCCCCGCTCGAGCCCGAGATCGCGGCGTTCGCCGCAGCCCTGGGGCTGTGGCGCCTGGGGGGGGTCCGGCTCGCGACCCCCGCCGGGGTCGTGCGCGCCGCCCGCGGATGTGACTTCGCGCTGCTCGATCTGGCGCCGCTCGCGGGCGGGCGCGTCGCGGTCGCCGATCTCGGGGGTCCGTCGCCTGACGCGCGGCTGCTCGCCCGCGGGCTCGCGGAGGGGGCCTGGGCGCGCGCGACCGGCACGCGCTTCGAGGGGGTGCCCGTGAACCCGCCGCGGGCGCTGCGGGAGGCGCTCGGCTCCGAACACGAGCTCGCGCGCGCGCTCGAGCGCGCGCCGTCGCGCGAGGGCCTGGTGGACGCCTTGACCGCGGCGTCGCGCGCGCCCGACGGCTGGCTCCTCGGGCCCGGGTTGGGCCTCACCCCCGCCACGGCGCTCGCGCTGCGGGCGGCGCTCGGCAAGCCCGTGGGCGAGGTGACGTCGCGCCCCGGCGGGCTCGCTGGCGCCCGCTTCGGCCGGGCGCGAGACGCGCTGCTGTCGGAGCTCGGCGTGCAGCGGATCCGGGGTCGCGTGCGGTCGGTGACGGCCCGAACGGGAGGGCAATCGGTCACCGTCGAGGTTCCCTCGGATGGCGGGCGAACGTCGATCGAGGCCGACGCCGTCGTGCTCGCCGTCGGCGGTCTGGTCGCGGGGGGCCTCGAGCTCGCCGCCGCTGCCCCGGGCGCCCCTGCCTTCCGGCTCGGGCTCGACGCCGAGGTGGCGCTCGCGCTCGGGGGTCGCCCGCTCGACGCGGTCGCGTCGCTCGACGGCGCGGACCTGGTCGCGCTCGGGCGCTCGGCGCTCGAGCGCGTCGGGGTGGACGTGCTCGTCCGCGGGCGGGTCCGCTCCCTCGGGTCGCTGCCGTCGGCCGGGGCCGCCGGGCCGCCGCTCGCGGCCATCACGCCGGACCAGTCGCGGGACCTGTGGGCGGCGGGGGGCTGCGTCGCGGATCGACCGCGCACGCTCCTCGACGCCGTGCGGACGGGCATCGTCGCGGGCGGCGACGCCGGCCGCGTCTAGTCCGTCGCGCCTGATACGATCGTGACCGATCCCTGCTGTCGCGCCCCCGCGGTGGCGCGTCGCGCGCGCCCGCGCCGGCGCGCCGGTTGACTCGCATGCCCGCCCGCCTACGATGGCGCCTCCCCGAGGAGAGGAGCGATCGACATGCTCAGCAGCAGATCCATCGTCGTGGCGGCCCTGACCGCGCTGCCCTTGCTCGTCGGCCTGGGCTGCGGCGCCGGCGCCGCGGGCGGCAAGGGCGCCGCCGCCGTGGGCCCCGTCCCGCCCGCCAGCGGCACCCTGGCGCCGGGCGCCGCCGAGCGCGCCGGCAACAACATCTTCTGGAACGAGACCTTCGAGGAGGGCACGCCGCTGCCCTGGGGGACGACCTTCGCGCCGCCGGCCGCCGGCAGCGCCAGCGTCGTGGGCGAGGAGCTCTGCCTGAAGATCGACGCGGCTGGCTCGAACACCTACGACGTCGTCCTGCGTCACCGCGACATCCCCGTCGTGCGTGGCCGCCAGTACCAGGTGATGATGAAGGTGCGCGCCAGCGCGCCCACGCGCCTCCGCGCGCGCCTCGCCAAGGCCGGTCCCCCCTATGACGAGTACTGGGCGGCCCTGGCCGACGTGGGGCAGGCCCCGCAGACCGTCGTAGGCACCTTCGCGGGCGGCGTGGACGATGCCCAGGCCGAATTCGCGATCCACCTCGGCGGTCCGCTCGTCGGGTCGGCGCCGGTGGAGATCTGCTTCGACGATCTTCAGCTCAACGACCCGGAGTTCCAGCTCCCCGAGGGGCGACAGACCGGTCCGCTGCCCAAGATCCGCGTCAATCAGGTGGGCTATCTGCCCGCCTTCGCCAAGCGCGCCACCTACAAGAGCACCGCCACCGAGCCGCTCGATTGGCAGCTGGTCGACGGGGCCGGCCAGGTCGTCGCCAGCGGCAAGACCGTGCGGTTCGGCGAGGACAAGGCCGCCGGGGAGTTGCTCCACACCCTCGACTTCTCCTCCTTCAACATGCCCGGAGAGGGGTACCGGCTGAAGATCGGCGCCGACGAGAGCGTCCCCTTCGACATCGGCAAGGACGTCTATCGCTCACTCAAGTACGACGCGCTCGCCTACTTCTATCACAACCGGAGCGGCATCGAGATCCGGGCGGATCTCGCCGGTGGCCAGCAGTGGGCGCGCCCCGCCGGGCACCCCGGTGACAAGTCGGTGAAGTGCGCGCCGGAGAGCTCGCTCCAGGGCTCGTTCAAGCAGTTCGCCTGCGACTACTCCCTCGACGTCTCGGGCGGCTGGTACGACGCCGGCGATCACGGCAAATACGTGGTCAACGCCGGCATCTCCCTGTGGACGCTGCTCAACCAGCACGAGACGCTGAAGCACCTGCGCAAGACGGGCGGCGACTTCGGTGACGGCAAGATGAAGGTGCCCGAGGCCGGCAACGGCGTCCCCGATCTGCTCGACGAGGCCCGGTGGGAGATGGAGTGGATGCTGCGGATGCAGGTCCCCGCGGGCAAGCCGCACGCAGGCATGGTTCACCACAAGATGCACAGCATCAAGTGGACCGGCATCCCGACCCGGCCCGATCAGGACACCGTGGAGCGCTACCTGCGTCCGGTCGGCACGGCGGCCACGCTGAACCTGATCGGCGCGGCGGCGCAGGCCGCCCGGATCTGGAAGCCGATCGACGCCGCGTTCTCCACCCGTTGCTTGAAGGCGGCGGAGGTCGGCTGGGCCGCCGCCAAGAAGGAGCCCAACATCGTTGCCGAAGGCACGGTCGAGGGCGGCGGCGCCTACGGCGATTCGAACTTCGACGACGAGTGGTACTGGGCCGCGGCGGAGCTCTTCATCACCACCGGTGACCCGAAGTACAAGGCAGAGTTCACCAAGCTCGTGCACCACCAGCGCATGCCCGTCAACGCGGGCGGTGGCACCGCCAGCATGGGCTGGGCTCAGCTCTCGGCGCTCGGCAAGATCTCGCTGGCCGTCGTCCCCAGCAAGCTCACGCCGGCCGAGGTGCAGGAGCAGCGCAAGCAGATCATCGGCGCGGCGGATCACTACCTCGCGCTGATCGAGAAGCGCGGCTACCGGGTGCCGATTGAGTCCGACACCAGCTACCCCTGGGGCTCGAACTCGTTCGTGCTCAACAACATGGTGGTCATGGGGCTCGCCCACGACTTCACCAGGGACAAGAAGTACGTGAACGGCGTCATCGACGCCATGAACTACATCCTTGGCCTCAACCCGAAGGTGCAGTCCTACGTGAGCGGATATGGCGAGCGGCCGCTCCAGCACCCGCACCACCGCTTCTGGGCCCAGCAGAAGGACCCGAGCTTCCCGCCGGTGCCGCCGGGCGCCGTCTCGGGCGGCCCGAACTCGGGCCTCGAGGATCCGTACGCGAAACAGGCGGGGCTGCCGGGTTGCGCGCCGCAGAAGTGCTTCATCGATCACATCGATAGCTGGTCGACCAACGAGATCACCATCAACTGGAACGCCCCGCTCGCCTGGGCGGCGGCCTTCCTCGACGAAGTCGGCCGATGAGGTAGGGTCCCCGCGCGGGCGCGGCGTTGGCGCTCGCTCGGGACCGCATGCCCTCGTTCCTGTCCGATCCGAACCAGCTCGCGCTGTGGCTGGTGGTGACCTTCTGCGCCGTCGCGCTGGGGCGGACGCTGGCGCGGGTGCGCGCGCACGGCTTCGGTCGCGTGGCGTTGGACGGGATCGTCACCGTGCTCCTCGTCGGCGGCACCGCGGCCCTGGGGCACTGGGTCGTCCCACGCTTGGCTGGCTACCTCGGACTCGCGGCCTGGGGGCTCTCGGTGCTGGCGCCCAACGTCCTGGTGTCGGTGGCCTACGCGCGCTCCCTGCGGCGCGACTTCCGCACCGGGGCGGCGCTCTACGGTCTGCTCGCCCTGCTCCGACCGCTCGGGGGCTTCCGGGCGCTGCGTGACTACTTCCGCGCCCTCGACTGGCTCGCGTCCGGCAATCGCCGCGCCGGGCTCGGGATGCTCGGGCGCCTGCAGTCGGACGCCGCCCTCGGTCCGCTCGCCACCGCCGAGCGGCTCATGGCCGACGGAGACTGGGCCAGCGTCCGCGCGTTCGTGGAGCGTCGCGTCAACGTGGACGTCGCCGGATCGCTGCCGCTCATCCCCCGGTACCTGAGGGCGCTCGGTGAGCTCGGTGACGTCGCGACGCTGGTCGGCGCGGTCGAGCGCTTCCGCCCGATCCTGGGCCAGAGGCCGCCGGTCCTGCAGCAGTCGCTCCTCTTCGCCTTCGCCTTCGGCGGCCGCGTCGACGCCGCGCGCGCGCTCCTCGACGGACCGCTCGGCGTCACGGATGACCGGTCGCGGGGGCTCTGGCTGGGGACCGCGGAGATCGCGGCCGGCGCCGTGGACACGGGGCTCGCCCGGCTGGCCGCGGCGCGGGACCGGGCGGACCCCCAGCAGGCGGAGCAGATCGAGCGCCGCCTCGCCGCCGTCCCGATCGAGAGCCGGGGAGGGGCCCCGGCGTCGCTCGTCGCCTCGCTCGACGAGCTCGCGCGCGCCTCGCGGGCGCTGATGCGCGCCGTCCCCGGCTTCGGTGCGCGGCGCTTCCCCGCCGGGACCGCGCTGCTCACCGCCGTGATCCTGGCGGTGTTCGCCGCCGAGGTGGCGACCGGGGGGAGCCTCGAGACGGACACGCTCGAGCGCCTCGGGGCCCTGGTCCCGACGCGGGTGGCGGCGGGCGAGTGGTGGCGGATTGGCACCGCGCTGTTCTTGCACATGGGTCCAGTCCACCTGGTGATGAACCTGGGGGCGCTGATCCCGCTCGGGACGTACCTCGAACGGCGCCTGGGTGCGGTGCGCACGGTGGTCGCGCTCCTCTTGAGCGGAGCGATCCCCATGGCCGCCCATGTCGGCCTCTGGGCGCTCGGCGGCGAAGCGGTGACGACCGTGGGCGCCTCCGGGGCTGTTATGGGGGGGGTCGGGATGGCCGGGGCCCTCTTGCTCCGCGCGGTTCTCGACGACCGGCTCCCCGAGGCGCGGCGCCCCCTGCGGACCCTCGGGGCGCTGATCGCGCTACAGTGTCTCATCGACCTCGCGGTCCCGGTGGTCGATTTCCTCGGGCACTCGCTGGGGCTGGCGGTGGGGTTCCTCCTCGGGGCCAGCCTGGTGGGCCTCGGGACGCCCCGCACGCTCCTCGTGGGCGTGCCCGCCGTCGCGCTCGCGTTCGGCGGTCATTGGGCGACGACCTGGCTGCCCTGGCGCCGGCCGCTCTGCGGCCCCGGGGAGGTGGCGATGTGCGACGCCGCCTGCCGGCTCGGCCTGCTGGAGGCGTGTGGCGCGATGGGCCAGAAGCTCGCCGTCGGCGAGGATCTGCCCGCCGACCCGGAGCGGGCCCGGGTGCTGCTGGAGCGGGCCTGCGCCGGCTCCGTCCGCGAGGCGTGCAACGCGCTCGGCATCGCGCGCGACGGCGGTGCCCAGGTCGGCGACGCGCGTGCCCGCATGCTGGCGGCGTTCGAGCGGGCCTGCGCGCTCGGATCCCACCCGGGCTGCCACAATCTGGGCGCGCTGCTGGCCTTCGATGGCGAGGACGCGGACGAGCGCGAGCGCGGGCGGGGTCTGCTCGCCGCGGAGTGCCGGCGCGGCGACGGGGCGTCCTGCGACGCCCTCGCGACGCTCTGCGTCGCGGGCGAGGACGCCGCCTGCACCGCGGCCGAGGACGAGCACCCCTGAGGTCGCGCCGGCCCGTTCGCGCCGAGCCCGGCGGTTGCCCCTGCCGGGTCGATGCGCTAGCGGAAGCGCTCACCCCGCGCCACGCCCCGTCGGCGTCGAGCTCGGCCCCTCCTCGCACCCGGGTGCTCCCATGGCTTCGCGCTCTCTCGACTCGTTCTCCACGCGCTCCTCCCTCGCCGTCGGCGGTCGGGAGCTGGAGTACTTCAGCCTCCCGCGCCTCGCGTCGGCGGTCGGCCGCGACCTCGGCCGGTTGCCGGTGACGCTGCGCATCCTGCTCGAGAACCTGCTCCGCCACGAGGACGGGAACGCCGTCCGGCGCGCGGAGATCGAGGCTATCACGCGCTGGGATCCCAGCGCCGAGCCCCACGCCGAGATCGCGTTCCAGCCCGCGCGGGTGATCCTGCAGGACTTCACCGGCGTCCCCGCCGTGGTCGACCTGGCGGCGATGCGTGACGCGATGGCCGCCATGGGCGGCGACCCCGCCCGCATCGAGCCGCGCTGTCCGGCGGAGCTCGTCGTCGACCACTCGATCCAGGTCGACGCCTACGGGACCCTGGACGCCCTGGTCCGCAACGTCGGGATGGAGCACGCGCGCAACCGAGAGCGGTACACCCTGCTCCGCTGGGCGCAGGGTGCGTTCGCGAGCTTCCGGGTGGTGCCGCCGTCCACGGGGATCGTGCACCAGGTGAACGTGGAACACCTCGCGCGCGTGGTCTTCGCCGAAGACGGCGTCGCCTTCCCCGACACTCTCGTCGGAACGGACAGCCACACCACGATGGTGAACGGCATCGGCGTGCTGGGGTGGGGCGTCGGCGGCATCGAGGCGGAAGCCGCGATGCTCGGGCAGCCCATCGCCATGCTCGTGCCCCAGGTCGTGGGGGTCCGGCTCCACGGCGCGCTCCTGCCGGGGACCACCGCGACCGATCTGGTGCTCACGCTGGCGGCGCTCCTGCGCGAGCGCGGCGTGGTCAATCGCTTCGTGGAGTTCTACGGGGACGGGCTGGGGCGGCTGCCGCTGGCGGATCGGGCCACCATCGCCAACATGGCGCCCGAGTTCGGCTCCACCTGCGCCTTCTTCCCCATCGACGCCGAGACGCTCGGGTACCTGCGCCTCACGGGGCGCAGCGCGGCGGAGGTCGCGTTGGTCGAGGCCTATGCCCGCACCCAGGGGCTCCTCTGGACGGACGCCTCCCCCGACCCCGACTTCAGCGACCGGCTCGACCTCGACCTGGGGACGGTGGTCCCCTCCGTCGCCGGGCCGCGACGGCCGCACGACCGGGTCGCACTCCCGGACGTGAAGGCCGGCTTCGCCGCGGCGCTGCCGGGGATGGTGCGGCAGGGTGAGGCGACCGACGAGGCGCTCGGTCGCCGTGCGCAGATCGTGCTCGACGGCGGCGAGGTGGCGCTCGGTCACGGGAGCGTGGTGATCGCCGCGATCACCTCGTGCACCAACACCTCCAACCCCTCGGTGCTGGTCGCCGCGGGTCTGCTCGCGCGGAACGCGGTCCGGCGGGGGCTCCGGGCTAAGCCGTGGGTCAAGACGAGCCTGGCGCCGGGCTCGCGGGTGGTCACCGAGTACCTGCGCGCCGCCGGGCTCCTCAGCGATCTCGAGGCGCTCGGGTTCTTCGTCGTCGGCTACGGCTGCACCACCTGCATCGGCAACAGCGGCCCGCTCCCGGAGCCCGTGAGCGCCGGCATTCGCGAGCAGGGGCTGGTCGCGGTGAGCGTGCTCAGCGGCAACCGCAACTTCGAGGGCCGCATCAGTCCCGACACCCGCGCCAACTACCTCGCGAGCCCGCCGCTGGTCGTCGCCTACGCGCTGGCCGGGCGGATCGACCTCGATCTGACGACCGAGCCGCTCGGACGGGACGGCGAGGGGAAGCCCGTGTTCCTCCGCGACCTCTGGCCGACCGCGGAGCAGGTCCGGGCGGTGGTCACCGAGCACGTCACCGAGGAGCTCTTCCGGAGCACCTACGCGGACGTCTTCCGTGGCGACGAGACATGGCGGGCGCTCCCGGTGCCGGCGGGCTCCCGCTTCGCCTGGGATCCGGACAGCACCTACGTTCGCCTGCCCGAGTTCCTGGTCGATCTGCCCCGCGAACCCGCCCCGCTGGAGGACATCCGCGGCGCCCGCGTGCTGGCGTCGCTCGGGGACATGATCACCACGGATCACATCTCGCCGGCGGGCACCATCGCGCGCGACTCGCCGGCGGCGCGGTACCTGGCGGAGCGCGGGGTCGCCCCGCGTGACTACAATTCGTATGGGGCCCGCCGTGGCAACCACGAGGTGATGGTGCGCGGGACCTTCGCTAACGTGCGCCTCCGGAACCTGCTCTGCCCCGGGACGGAAGGCGGCGTGACGCGCCACTTTCCCGACGGCGAGGCGATGACCCTCTTCGACGCGGCGATGCGCTACCGCGCGGAGGGGGTGCCCCTCGTCGTCATCGCGGGCCGTGAGTACGGCACCGGGTCCTCGCGCGACTGGGCGGCCAAGGGGACCTCCCTGCTCGGCGTGCGCGCCGTTCTCGCCTGCTCCTTCGAGCGCATCCATCGCTCGAACCTGATCGGCATGGGCGTCCTTCCGCTCGAGTTCTCGCCCGGGGGCAGCCGGGAGGCCCTCGGGCTCACGGGCGAGGAGGCCCTCTCGGTGAGCGGGATCGCGGCGGACCTCCAGCCGGGGAAGATCCTGGACGTCGTCGCCGTCGGTCCCGACGGTGCGCGCACCTCGTTCCGGGTCAAGGCGCGCATCGATACGCTGGTCGAGCTGGAGTACTTCCGTAACGGGGGCATCCTGCCGTTCGTGTTGCGCCAGCTCCTCGCGAGCTGAAACGCCCTCGCGCACCCGTTCGCGCCGGACGGTTTCCCACCGGCGTTGTCCGGCGTCGCCGCCCCGCTATGCTCGTCCGCCGATGGCGGTGGACGATCCCCGGCTGGACCGCGTCGCGACGCGCGTCGCGCTCGCGGCGAGCGCCGCGTTCGTCGTCCTCACCGCCTGGGAGCTCACCGGCCCCTTCGACGCCGGCCACGACGCGGCCACGACCGCCGTGGGGATCGCGGCGTTGAACGCCTGGCGCTGGGGGATCCTCGCCCCCGTCACCCACTTCACCGCCGCTCCGCCCCTGGTGGGTGACTACTACTGCCACCACCCGTGGGGGATCTTCTGGACCACGGCCCTGCTCGTGCGCGTCCTCGGCGCGCACGACTGGGTGCTGCGACTGGCGCCGCTCGGCATGAGCGCCGCCACCCCCCCGCTCGTCTTCGTGGCCTCGCGGCGCCTCTGGGGCGCGCCGGCTGCCGCGGTGGCCGCGGTCGCCTTCACCGTCACGCCGATCGCCCTCGCGTTCGCCGACTTCAACGCCCTCGAGGTGCCCGTCATGTTCGGGGTCGCGCTCGGCATCTGGGGGCTCGTGCGCTTCACCGATGGGTGGCGGTGGCGGTGGCTCGCCGTCGCGCTCGGCGGGCTCGTCCACGCCATGAACAGCGACTGGGCCGCGTTCGTCTTCGTCGGGAGCGTCCTCGGCGCGGGCCTGCTCCGCCTGGCTCCGCCCGTCGCCCGCCGCCGCCCGCCGCTCCCCTCGCGCGCCGCCCTCGCGGGGGCGCTCCTCGCCCTGGCCGCCGCGCTCGTCGGCGGAGCCTACGTGGTGCTGTTCTCCTCCCTGGGACGGCTCGACGATCTGCTCGCGCAGGGCGCGGCGCGCGCCCACGGCGCCTCGACCCCGCTCGCCGCGGTCCTGGTGGCGCGCCGGCACTGGCTCGAGCTCTGCTTCACCCCCGTCGGGATCGCGTTGGGGGTGCTCGCGCTCCCCTGCCTGGTGGTCAGGGCGCTCGGGCCCGGCCGCGCGCTCGAGGCGCTCCCGCTCGCCGTCCTCGTGATGGCGACGCTGCAGTACGTCGTCTTCAAGAACGGCGCCGACGTGCACGTGTTCTGGCCGCACTACTTCGCCCTGTACCTGGCCTACGGGGCGGGCGCGCTCGTCGCGACCCTGCGGTGTGGGCTCGAGGCGTTGCCAGGGCCGGGAGCGAAGGGTCGATGGCCTCGAACGGCGGGGCGCGCGGCGTTCGTGGTCGGGCTCGCCCCGCTCCTCGTGATGGCGCCCGACGCGCTCGCGACGCTCACCTACGCGAGGCGAACCGGCAAGCGCTTCGACGACGGCTGGCGCCGGATCACCCAGGGTGGCGACCAGCACGCCGTGGTTCGGGAGGTCACCGGGCGGCTCGCCCCCGCCGCTGCCGTCGGCGTGCACCGGAGCGTGCACCTCGATTGGGCGCTCGAGTGGTCGGCACGGCGGCCGATCCTGCCCTTCGCCAGCCCCTTCGACCCCGTGGACCTGCTCCTCGTGGACGCGCGCTTCGCCGCGCCCGAGATCCTCGCCCACGTCGCCTCCACCGCCGCGGTGACCGCCTACGGCCCCTTCTGGGTCGTGGAGGGAGGGCGCGGGCCGCAGCCGATCGTCGCCCAGCGCATCACGCGGACGGAGCCGGGACCGTGGCGGTGGTACTGGGTCGACGGGAGCGATCCGAGCTTCGGCTTCGCGCCGGACCCCTTCGGGACCTGGGAGCTGCGCCATCACCTCGGCCAGGCGCCGAACCCAGCCCCCGCGGCGGCGCCCGCCAGCGCCGAGGAGCTGCGCGTGGCCCACGCCATGGCGCTCGCCGCGGGCGACGGGGTGGCCGCCGAGCGTCACCTCGCCGCGCTGCTCGAGCGCCTCGATCAACGGCCGCGGACCGTGTTCGCCGACGGCACCGAGCTGCTCGGCTTCGCGCTCGTTCCGGGCGTCGCACCCCTGCTGCGGCTGTACGTCCGTGCCGGCGCGAGCCCGGGTGGTTGGGATCGCGAGCTCCGCGTGGTGTCGCGCGTCGATCGCCGGCCCGGCTCGACCGTGGCCCCGCCGCGGCGGGACCGGGAGGTCGGGCTCCCCTTCGCGCTCCCCGCTGCGCTCTGGCGGCCGCACCACGTCTACGTGGCGGAGTCGGAGATCCGGCGGCAGCCCGGCGTCGACGCCTACTCGACCGAGCTCGTCGGCAAGGACCCGCGGCTGCCCGGGCCGAGCGCGGCGCGGACGCCCCTCTTCGTGCTGCACTGCGGGCGGAACTCCTTCCTGCCCTCCGACGGGAGCTGAGGTCCCCGGTGGCGGGACCGCATCCCCGAAGGTCAGCGCGTTGGGGGGTGCAGGCCGACCAGGATCTGGTAGCCAAGGCTGAGCGCGAGGTCGGCGCTCCCGGTGGGATCGTCCGGGAGCGCCCTCACGGGAGGCAGCGAGGCTCCCGCGGCCGATGGCGACGGCGTGGCACCCCCGTCGGGCGTGGCACCCCCGACGGCCGCGGGCGGCGGTGCAGAATCGGGGCCCTCGGGGGGCAAGTGATGAGGGAGATCGCGCTCGCGGACCACCGGCGCTGCCGGTCCAGGATGGTAGCGTCCCTCCACCCGGATCGTCGGTTCGATGCCCTGCGCCTGAATCGCCCGTCCGCGCGGCGTGTAGTAGCGCATCGTCGTCAGGCGCAGCCCGTCACCGCGTGGCAGATCGAGGATCGACTGGACCGAGCCCTTGCCGAAGGTTCGCGCGCCGACGATGACGGCTCGGTGGTGATCCTGCAGCGCTCCGGCCACCAGCTCGGCCGCGCTCGCCGTGGTTTCGTCGACGAGCACGACGACCGGGCCGCGACGGAGCGCGCCGTACGGGGTGGCTCGGACCGTGTCCACCACGCGGCCGCGACGGCGCACGGAGAAGATGGTCCCCGTGACGAGCAACTCGTCGGCCACGGCGCTCGCCTCGTCCACGAGCCCCCCGGGGTTGCCGCGCAGGTCGATCAGGACGCCGACCAGCGGGCCCTCCCGTCGGAGCTCCCCGAGCGCACGCAGCAGCTCCGTGTGGGTGCCCGTCAAAAACTGCTTGATGCGCACGTACCCGACGTCGCCGTCGAACCGACGTGCGGTGACGCTGGGGACGCGCACGACCTCGCGCACGAGCGTGAACTCGAGCGGCCCGGTGACGCCCTCTCGCGCCACCGTGAGCCCTACCTGCGTCCCCGGGCGACCACGCATCCGGTCCACGATCTCCGTGGGCGGGAGGGCGCGCAGGCTCTCGCCGTCCACGGCGACGATCCGATCGCCGGGGAGGATCCCGGCTCGGAACGCCGGCGTGCCCTCGATCGGGGCGAGGACGATCACGGCTCCGTCCCGGAAGTCCACCTCCACCCCGATCCCGGCGAAGCGCCCCTCCGTGTCCTCCTGGAAGCGCGTGAAGTCCTCAGCGGCCAGGTACTCGGAGTGCGGGTCGAGCTCGGCGACCATCCCCCGGATGGCGCCCGTCACCAGTCGTTCGGGGTCCACGGGCTCGACGTACTCGTCCTCGACGAGCGCCAGCACACGGGCCATCTGATCGATGGCCCGGTAGGGGCTCTCGGGTGCCGTGTCGGCGCGCGCCGAGGGGGTGAGGACGGAGGCCGCCACCAGGGTCGCCCCGAAGCACCCCCCGAGCGCCCGGGTCCGCGACCCCCGGCCGGAGGGCGCTCGGGTCCCCGGGGGGTGGTCGCCATGACCTCGATCGCCGCCTCGCCGCCCCGCCGGGGCGGCGAGAGCGGGCCGTGAGGGCGGGGGACGGTCCTGCGGCGGCACCCGGGCGAGCCTAGCCGTTATCCGCCGTTGCTTCACGCAGCCGCGAATGGTACTAGCGTGGGACCAAGGTAGGAGCATTACCTCCGTACAAGGACGTTGGCGCCGGTGGCTGAAAGCGAAACCAACAAGGGCAGCGACAAGCGCAAGCAGAGCCTCTACTTCCCGGAGGCGATGCTGCAGGAGATAAAGGACGAGGCGGCGCGGCTCGACCGCTCCCTTTCCTGGGTGGTTCAGCGTGCGTGGAAGATGGCGCGCCTGGATATCAAGAAGATCCCCAGCGTCAACGACGTGGAGGACGACACCGAAGCTGGCTGATGGAGGCTGGCTGACTCGCCTGGCCGCGGGTGGGCTGCGCTGGGATCGCCGGTGTTTCCCGCGCGCGGGGGGCGGCCCCGAGGGGCGTTCCTCGGTATGCCGGCGCCGTCGGCCCGCTGAATGTTGCTCTTGCTGACTGTCGGCGCGGGTGGGGGGCTCGCTGGCCGGTGGTGTGACGTGGATCGGGCGCCCGGGGGCAGCTGGCGTCACGCCCGGCGGGGTGCGCGGCTCCCTGTCCGGTCCGTGCCGTCCTTTGCTAGACTCGGACGTCCCCGCCCGAGCGGTCCTCCGGCCCCGGCGGCGAGCGTAGCCACGTGGAAGATCGCTTCGACAGCGCGTTGATCGCGGGGCTCCTCGCGCTGCTCGCGCACGATTTGCGGAATCCGCTCTCCGCTCTGCAGAGCAACGTCAACTACATCGGCGGCACGGCGCTGGGCGAGGACCCGGAGCTCCGAGAGGCCATCGCCGACGCCGTCGTCTCCTGCGAGGCCCTCGGCTACGTCGTCGAGAACATGGAGATCCTGGGGTACGGGCTCACCGGCGCCCCGGCTCGCCCGCCCGAGCCCGTTCGTTTCGCGCCGTTCGTCGAGGAGTGCGTCGCCGCCCACCAAGCGCTCGCGGCCAGTCACGGCGCTCGGCTCGAGCTCTCGTCGCCGTGCGTGGACCGCTCCCTGCAGGTCATGACCCAACGGGACCTGCTGCGCCGAGCGCTCGGCAACCTGCTCCGAAACGCCATTCAGCACGGGCCGAACGGGACCGTCTCCGTCTCGATTGTGCCGCAGGGGGAGCGCGTCAGCGTCCTCGTGGCGGATGAGGGCCCGAGGCTCGATCCCGAGCTCCGCGAGGTTGCGTTCGAGGCGGAGGGTCAGCTCAAGATGAAGTCCAGTGCGAAGGGGCGCTACGGTCGCGGGCTGGGCCTGTATTGCGCGCGGACGGCGGCGACCATGGCGGGCGCGACGGTGGGGCCCGTCGATCCCCCAGCCGGCGCCTCCCACGCCATGGTGCTGTCCGTGGCGTGGCGTTGAGCGCCGGGAGCGCCTCCCCCGCCGGCGCGGTCTACGGCTGCAGGATCACCACCGTCTCCGGCTCCCGGAAGAGGAGCTTGCCGGTTTCGCCGGGGCATCCCCAGCAGTTGCTGAAGTGGAGGCGGGGGCGGATGCTGCCGCTGTAGGCGAACGCGACCGGGCCCGGCTCCCGCTTCATCGCAAAGCTGGCCGCCAGAGCGTATTCGTCCTCCCCGACCACGTGATAGGCGGCGACGAACGAGACGTCGGCGCCCGAGCGCGCAGTGATGAGGAGGAATTCCACCCCTGGTGCCGGGTTCCAGCGCAGCGGCGCGACCGTGAACGAAAACCCCTTCTCGTCTCCCGGGCCGCGCCCGACCACGGTACGGGCTGCCTCGGGCTCGCGGAACAGCTTCACGTCACGCGCCAGCCAGGCCGTCCTGGGGTCGTCCGCGAGCAGGCGCTCGATACGCGCCGCGTCCAGCTTCTGCTTGGTGAAGGTGGCTCCCGGCGCGGGCTCTCGGACCTTCGCCGCGTTCGGCGCGCCCCGGCAGCATCGAAACCCGAGGTCGTCGCTGGTGGTGGCCGGATCGACGCTCTCCCTTCGCGCGCACCGGTGCTGGTCGGGGGGCGCCGCGGCCGGGGCGCCGCGGACCGCAGCGCGCCGGGGGAGTCCGCTGTCCGAGGGGACGACGTCGCTCGCGGTCCACTCGCGGAGCGTGGTCAGCCCGAGCACCTCGAACGCCGACGCGCAGCGCAGGGGGGTCGCGCCGCAAGACGGCTCCCACGACGCGCCGGAGACGTACTCGTCGTTGTCGGGGCCCTTGCAGGCGCGCTCCCACTCGAGCTCGGTGCAGAGGCGGCCGCCGCGCTCCGCGCAGCGCCGTTCGGCGTCGACGCGAGTGACCCCGCGCAGGGGCGGGGCCCCCGGGTCGTTGGGGAAGGGGAGCCGGTCGATCTGATAGCTCCCCAGCTCGACCTCGTAGCGTCGGGGCTCGAGCTCAGGCCTTCGCCCCGAGGTGCCGGGGCGGCTGCCGGCGATGAGCTTCCCGCCGGGGACGTCGGCCAGTTCCTGCTTGAGGGGGGCCTGCGCGGGAGCTCGGACTGACGGCGCCGCCGCGGTGGGGCGAGCCGTCGCCGACACGGAGGGGAGCCCAACGGGCGACGCCTCGCGTCCACACCCGACGAGCCCGAGGGCCACCAACGGCCCCGCGCAGCGGCGGGACACCGCGCGGCGGCCGGGGCCGCGTCGCCTCTTCCTCGCGCCCGGCATCGTCGCACGAAAATACGCGGTCGGCCCCGGTGGGCAAGCCCCGAGCTGGGTTTGGAGCACCCAGCGGCGGTCGCGGCCGTCCGGCTCGCTGCGTGCGGCGCGGGGCCGTCGTCCCGCTCCCGGCGTTCGCCACCCCTCGATTCGCTGCTATCCTGCCCAACGGATGGCGCATCCGCTGGCATCCCACCTGGCACCCCTGATGAGCCGCGACGTCGACGAGCTGCGACAGGAGGTGGCTCGGTGGGTGGTCAAGGAGCCGGACGAGCGGGAGCGGGCCCGCTATCGCCGATTCGGCGCCGAGCTTCGTGCGGTCAAGGCGAGGATCGACGCCCGCGCCGCGCCGCCGAGCGAGGAGGAGCTCGAGATCGCGCTCACGGCGCTGCTCGTCCTGGTCGGTCGGCGCGCGTGAGTGGCCCCCCCCGCGCCGGGTCCGCTGGGTGGCGGCGCCGACTGGGCCGCAGCCGCGCTTCGTTGCGTGGAGGCCCGATCGGGACCATGCTCCGGCCCCCGGCCCGCCGCCGGAGCCAAACGTCATGCCTCGCCGCACTCCACCGCGCGTCCCGCGCCACCGGCAGCTCGTCCGTGACGAGGGCGGGTTGCAGGCGGGTCCCGACACGGTCGTGACCATCGCGTACACGGCGCGCGACGAGGACGGTGAGCTCGTTGAGGACGCTCCTGCCGAGCCGCTGTCCGTCGTCTTCGGCCACGGGCAGCTCCTTCCCGCGATCGAGGCGGCCGCGCAGGGGCTCGTGCCCGGAGACCGGGCGACCGTCGTGCTCGACCCTGAGTCAGCCTGGGGCGGCTGGGATCCCGGCCGCGTGATCGAGGTCGATCGCACGGAGGTGCCGGCGGACGCCGCCCCGGGGGACGTGTTCGAGGCGGAGCACGAGGGCGGGGCGATCGTCCTGTTGAAGGTGCTCGACGTTCGCGAAGCCACTGTGCTACTCGACACGAACCATCCGTTGGCCGGTCAACGGGTGTCGATCGAAGTCGAGGTGCGTGGGGTGCGGCCAGCGACCGAGGAGGAGCTCGAGCGGGCTGCCGTGGCTGCGCTGTCGGCGGGGCCGCCCGCGTACGACGTGGCGCTCTCGCGCCTCCTCGGTCGAGGGGGCCATTCGTGACGCCCCGATCGGCGGCCGGCGGCTCGTACCGGCTCGCGCGTGCCGTCGCGGAGCCCTGCACGGTCCCAGATCCCGCGCCCTCTTCGGCGCTCTCGCCCGCGGCGTCCGGCCAACGGAGCGGACTCTTGCCGGGGCGACGGGGGCGTGAACGAACGCCTGGCACAACATGGAGGAAATCGACGCGATGACGGACCCCGATCTCTTCAAGTACGACGTTCGCGTGCGCGACCGGATGCTGCGGATGCAGCGCCTCACCGAAACCCAGCTCGCGACCCACCTCGAACAGCTGCCGGACCTGGCCGACCGCGCCGAGGTGGTGGTCGGCAACCAGCCCGCGATCGGTCTGCTGGAGCCAGAGCCAACGGTGCGCGAGGTTCCGCGCGTCGTGGCTCCCGTCGCCCCCGCCGTGTCCGCTCCCGTCGCGTCGAGCCCCCTCGCCATCGAGGACGACGAGGACGAGGACGAGGAGGACGACGAGGAGGACGCCAGCGAAGGTGGCATCGCCGGCCCTGTCGATGGGGGCGACACCACCGCGGCCGCAGACGAAGCGGCTCCGGCCGAGCCGGGGGACGATCCCGGCGCCGGCCCTGGGCCCAAGGACGGGGACTCGACGTGACCCAGGATACCGGCTCGGGCGGTCCGAGCCCGTCGGACGTCCGCGCCGGAGCCGTCGCCTTCGAGGAGGTCAAGTCGCAGCGAGTCGTCGCCGACGAGGGGCTCCCTGAGCTCGATTTCTCGACCTTCATTCTCTCCTTCGTGCACTCGGGGCTCGTCCACCTCGGGGACGCCCCCAATCCGGTCACGGAGCGACCCGACGTGAGCCTCGCCCTGGCCCGTCAGACCATCGACCTGCTCGCGCTGCTACAGGAGAAGACGCGCGGGAACCTCACCGGGGACGAGGAGCGGACGCTCGACGAGGCCCTGTACGACCTCAGGATGAGGTACGTCGAGGTGGCCAAGAACCGATGAACGGGCATCGGGCGCAGGCGCTGGCTCGCCGGCTCGGCGCGGCTTCGCTCGCCGTCGTGGTCGTGATCGGGGGCGCGATCGGCTGCCGCGGCTGGTACGGAGCCGAGCGGTCGGGGGCCGCCGCCTCGGCGAGCAACTCGGCCTCCGTCGCCATGCCGGCGCTGCCGGTCGTCTCGGTGGTCGTGCCGCCGGCGGACGCGCCACGGAGCTTCGCGGACCTCGCCGCCAAGGCCAACCCCGCGGTCGTCTACGTGCAGACGCTGCAGGAACAGCAGAATCGGCAGGGCCGCCGACGGGTGGTCGGCGAGGGCCTGGGTAGCGCGTTCGTCTTCGACCCGGACGGCCTCATCCTGACCAACAACCACGTCATCGAGCACGCCACCGAGATCAGCGTGACCTTCGAGGGGAAGCGCCGGATGACCGCGAAGGTGGTGGGTCGGGACGCCAAGACCGACATCGCGGTGCTCCGGGTCGACGCCAAGAACCTGCCCTACCTCCCGCTCGGCGACTCGGACTCGACGCGAGTCGGTGACTGGGTGGTCGCGATCGGAAACCCCTTTGGCCTCTCGCACACCGTGTCGTCGGGGATCGTCTCGGCCAAGGGGCGGACGCAGCGGGACGTGCAGGGGCTCGGCGACCCGAGCGGGTACTTCAACTTCATCCAGACGGACGCCAGCATCAACCCCGGCAATTCCGGCGGTCCGCTGCTCGATCTCGCCGGGCAAGTGGTGGGCATCAACACCGCCATCCGTGCCCGCGCCAACAGCATCGGGTTTGCCGTCCCCATCAACATGGTCAAGGAGCTCCTCCCGCAGATCATCGCGGAGGGGCGGGTGAGGCGCTCGGCCATCGGCATCGAGATCCTCGACCTGACTCCGGAGGACGCGACTCGCCTCGGGCTCGCCGACCCCGACGGCGCCCTGGTCAAGGGCGTGCTCCCTGGTGGGCCGGGTGACCGAGCTGGTCTGCGCGTGGACGACGTGATCGTCGCCTTCAACGGAGTGCCGGTCGAGGCGCCCCAGCAGCTACGCTGGCGGGCGAGCCTCGCCGGGATCGGCAAGCAGGTCCCGGTGCGGGTGGTGCGCGGCAAGCGGAACTTCGACCTCACCGTCACGCTGGGCGAGCTCGAGCCGGACGGGGCCGCGGCGCCCGAGCGCGGGGTCGAGCCGGCGCCGGGCGGCTCCGAGGACGAGCCCTGAGGGCGAGCGGCGGCGGGGATCCTCGGTGGGAGCGTTCCCTTGCCCCGCGTCGACGCAGGACCCGGGTCGGTCGCTACGGCTCGGATTCGGCTCGGCGGTCGAGGGAGCAGCGTTTGGGGTTCGAGCGTAGAGTACCGGGTGATGTCCGTCGCCGACGCCCCCCGGTCCTCGGGCTATGTCGCCGCTCTCGCCGGCGGGTTAGGGAGCGGTGCCGAAGACGGGCATGATCGAAATGTCAGAGGGGTGAATAGCGCCTCCGCGGGGGCGTCCAACCGGGCGAACCGCGAGCTCGAGGCGGAGCAAGATCGTGAACTCGTCGAACTCGTCCGTGATGGTGACCGGCAGGCGTTCCGGACGCTGGTGGAGCGCCACCAGCGCCGCGCGTTCGCCATCGCGCTGGCGCTGGTGCGCGACGAGCAGGACGCGCGCGAGGTGGTCCAGGAGGCGTTCCTGCGGGTCCATCGGGGGCTCTCCAGCTTCCACGGGGGCTCCACCTTCTTCACCTGGCTCTACCGGATCGTCACCAACCTCTCCATCGACCTCGTGCGCCGGCCAGGGCGCCGGGAAGCGGAGCTCGACGAGCAGCGCCACCGCGCGGACGAGACGGAGATCCCCTTCTTGGCGCGCATCGACGGGGCCGATCCCGTCGATGTCCTTCGTCGGCGTGAGCTCGCGGACCGGATCCAGGCTGCTCTCGACGCGCTGCCGCCGTACCACCGCGGCGTCATCCTCATGCGCGAGGTCGAGGGCATGAGCTACGAGGAGATGGCCCAGGCGATGGGGGTGTCCAAGGGCACCATCATGAGCCGCCTCTATCACGCGCGGCAGAAGCTCCAGCGCGCGCTGGCGGACTGCTATCGCGACGAGCTCGGCGGGCAGCCGGCCGGGCGAGGGGAGGCCCCATGACTCGCCTCGACCCGCTCCGCCTCATGCAGCACCACGACGGCGAGCTGTCGCCCGGAGAGGCCGCTGAGGTGGAGGAGCTGCTCGCGGCCGATCCCGTCGCTCGGTCGGAGCTCGCCGGCCTCGACCAGCTCGGGGATTTCCTCCGTCGCTTCGCCGAACAGCGTTCGGCTGGTGTCGACGATCTGGCGGCCGACGTGATGAAGCGGCTCGACGAGGAGCCGATTCAGGCTTCCACGTGGCGCCAGCGGTCTCCCGACCCGGTTCGAGTCGAGGGCGGTCGGCGCTGGCTCTGGGGTCTCGCCGGCGGGCTCGCGGCCGCCGCGGCGATCCCCCTCGTCCTCCTCGCGCGGGGCTCGAGCGGCACCGGCGCGGCCGCCATCCGGCTCGCAGCCATGGGGTCCGCTGCGCGCTCCGCTACCCCGACGGCGCCGCCAGCGCCCGCGTCGAGACCGGTCGCGGCGCTTCCGGGCGACCTGGCCGAGCCGGGGGTCAGCATCGAGGCGGTGGACTTCGGCCAGAGAAACGGCACCATTTTCATGGTTCCGGCCGGAGGCGAGGCGACGACACCAGTGGTCTGGGTCGTGGATCAGCCCACCGCGATCGAGGGTGAGACAAGACCGCTATGACGCGCCATTCACCGCTGGTCATCGCCATCCTGGGGCTGCCGCTCGTCGCTGGCGTCGCGGTCGCGGAGGATGCCGGTCCGGCCCCCGCACCCCCCCCGAGCGGGGCCGCGCCCGCGGCGGCGGCCTTCTCCGTGGAGGTGATGGTCGTCTACGCGAGCCGCGGCAAGGAGCGCCGCGACCGGCCCGAGATCGACCCGAAGATCGGGGATCTCCCGGAGCTCAGGCAGGATCCGTTCTCGCTGTACGATCGCTTCGAGCTCCTGCAGAAGGAGCGGCTGCCCCTGCGCGTGACGGAGCCCCGTTCGCTCACGCTCCCCAACGGGCGCGTGCTCGTCACCGAGCTGCTCGAGGTCCTGCAGAACGAAGTCTTCCGTGTCTCCACCAGCATCACCAAGCCCGGCGGCAAGGAGTTCCTCGCCAAGCTCGAGGTGAAGGCACGGCGGGGAAAGCCCTTCATCGTCGCGGGGCAGAGCTACCGCGACGGCATCCTCGTGCTCGTCCTCCGCGTGGTGCGGTAGCGCGGCGGCGCTGGTGCCCCGCTCACGCCGGCGGTTTACCGTCGTCGTCGTCGCTCGCGCGCTCGAGGTCGAGGATGCGCTGCTCCCCGACGTAGCTCTTGGTTTCGTAGCGGGTGATCTTCCCGATCTTTCGCACGATCTCCGCCATGCGGTCGGACTCGGCGATGATCACCGTCGCGGCGCGGTGCAGCGGGGTTCCCGCCTCGAGGGAGCGCGCCAGCAGCTCGCCGTAATTCATCACGCTCGTCAGCGGCTGGTTGAGCTCGTGCGCCGCCCCGCCCGCGAGCTCCGCGACGATGGCTTCACGTTCGCGTTCGCGGAGGGCGTCCTGGGTCACCTGCAGCCGCTCTTCCATGCGGAGCTGCTCCCGCATGTCGGTGATGATCCCGACCGAGCCCACCGGGGCGTCGTGGCCCATGATGAGCGACGCCGAAAGTGACACCGGCACTCGCAGGCCGACCGCGTTGAGCATCTCCACCCGGTAGTCCTCGAGCCGACCGTGGCCGGAGAGGCGGGGATCGCGGATCTTGCGCATGACGTCGCGGGCCACCCCGGGCGGATAGAGCGCCTCCACGTCGAGCTTGCCGACCACCTCGCTCGCCGAGTAGCCAAAGATGCGGCAGGCGGCGCGGTTGAAGATGCGGACGACGCCCCGAAGATCCGCCGAGACGATGCCGTCGACGGAGCTCTCGATGACGCGCTCCAAAAACTCCTTCGTCCTCTCGAGCTCGCGAGCCGTCTGGCGCTCCAGCGTGACGTCGCGCAGGCTCATCAGGATCGCATTCTCCTCGTGGAGGACCGAGCTGAAGCTGACGTTGAGCACGGCACGAGCCTCCCCGTCGCCGCTGGCCGTCAGATCCAGCCCGCGCGGGTAGACTCCCTCGCGGAAGCCGTCGAGGAGCCGCTCGGTCCGGGGGCGCTCCTCATCCGCGAAGAGACTGGTGAAGGAGAGGCCCGAGAGGGCGCGATCCGCCCGTCCCGTGATCTCGGAGGCGCGCGAGTTGCCAAAGAGGACGCGCCCCTCGCGGTCGATGACGATCATCCCGTCCGCCGCGCTTTCGAACAGATCGGCGTAGCGCTGAAAGAGCACCAGGCGGCGCTCTGCCTCCGCCCGGGCGACCTCGCTCTCCTCGGTCTCGGCCCGGAGAGACTCCAGGATGTCGGCGTTGCGCAGCGCGATGGCCGTCGCGTTCGCTACCGTCTGCACGAGCGCCACGTCCGCATCGACGAAGCTCCCGGGCTCGCGCGAGCGGAGGAAGATGACGCCCAGCGGGCGCCGCTCGTGCAGGATGGGGATCAGGGTGAGCGACGTGTAGTCGAGCGGGGCGTCGTGTCGCCTCACGACCTCCAGCAGCGGGTGTTGCGTAGCGTCGTGAATGCCGAGCGGACGGCCGGTGGTGAGGACCTCGCGGATCTCGGGGTACGCCTCCAGATCGATGCGGAGGCGGCGGACCTCGGCGTCGTCGCTGGAGGCGATGACGAACCCGACGTCGTCCTCCTTGGGGACGAGCACGATGCTGCAGCGATCCACCCGGGCGAACTCGGCGATGCGGCGCGCTACCGTGAAGAGGATCGACGTCGCGTCGAGGGTGAGCGCCAGGGCCTGCGTCAGCTCGAGGACGGTGCGCGTGTCACGCTCACGGCGGTTGAGCCGCTCGACGTAGTCGCGCAGGCGCGAGTGATTGCGCACCCGTGCCACGAGCTCGGCGGGACGGAAGGGCTCGGGCACGTAGTCGTCGGCGCCGGCGGTGAAGATGCGTTGGATGTCGTCCTCGACCGCGATGCGCGCCAGGACGACCACGGGCACCTCTCCGAGGTGCGGTGAGCCGCGCACGTACCGCAGGACGGGGTGCGCCTCGACGTGATCGGCGTCGGTCCCCAGCAGCACGACGGACGGTGCGCTCCGGTCGAGCCAGCGGATCGCGTCTTGGCCGTCCGGCAGCGAGACACAGGCGACGCCGGCGTCGGAGAGGGCGCTGGCGATCCGGTGACGGACCGCGGCGTCGTCGAGGACGAGCAGGACCGAGCCGTCGAGGGCCACGGCGCGATGGTATGCTGGGTCCTTGCGCTCCGGCAAACCTCCGGTGGCCCCCCGGCCGGCGCGGGCGCGTGTCCATCCCTGTCGGCGCGCGGGGTTGGGTGTATATTCCGGGGAGCGTGGAGCCTAGCCGAGAGACTGACGCGGCATCCGGGACGGCCCCGGACGCGCCGACCGAGGGTGAGGGGGCGCTTCCCGGCAAGGGATCGACGATGACTCACTCCCCGGCGCCGCGCGTCGTCGTCGAGGAGGATGTGCGCAGCGTGGTCCTGGCAGCGGAAGTGGATGACGACCGCACTCCGCCGAGGGGGACCCCGGTGTCGCCCGCCGAGGAGCCGGCCCCGATGCCGCGCGAGCTGTCGCCGTACTCGCGGAGCGGCGAGACGACCCAGAAGGTGGATCCGAAGCGGCGGTCCGCTGCGGGCGCGTGCGCGAGGCGTGGCCCTGCCCCGGAGGTGGTCCTGGCCTTCGTCGCGGTCCTCACGGCGCTGGTCCTGCTCGCGGTCATCGGCTGGATGGTCGCGGGAACTCGCGCGGACGGCCGTGCCGCTCCGGCCCCGGGCCCCGCCAGCTCCGGCAGCGGGCGACCGCCGCTGCGGGATCTAGACGGGGTGGAGCCGCCCGTGGATCTCGCGGACCTGCCCGTGGAGCGCAACTGAGCCGCCGGTCGATCCCGCCTACTCCTTCAGTGACGGGTGGGCGGTTTGCACCCGGGGCCACGCGGCGCGAAGGTCCCGCTCGAACCGCTGTCGCTCGCCGACGGCGACCACGATGAGCTGGTCGGGGGTCAGGTGCTCCCGAGCGGCGCGTGCGGCCTCGTCGCGTGTGACGGCACGGACGAGGTCGGCGTAGCGCGCCGGGTAGTCCGGCGGGAGATCCTGCGCGAACGCGGCGACGAACTCGAAGGCGACGTCCCTCGCGTCCGCGAGGCGGGCCGCCTGGGCGTGGACGAGGGCGGTCTTGGCGCGCTCCACCTCGAGCTCGGTCACCGGGCGCCGGGGCGCCGCCCCCGCCATGGCGCCGATCTCGCCGGCGATCTCGCGCAGGGCGGCGGCGGTCGCGTCGGCCTCCACGGTCGTCGCCGCGACCCAGCCACCCCAGGTCCGCGTCGCGATCACGCTCGAGCTCGCCCCGTAGGTGTACGCATGCTCCTCGCGCAAGTTCTGGTTCAGTCGGGACGTGAAGAGCCCGCCGAGCACGGCATTCATCACCAGGCGCGCTTCGTGCCCCGGGGCGCCCCGCGCCGGCATCGGCTGGGCGACGAAGATGGCGGTCTGCACCGCGCCGGGATGGTCGACGAGGACCACGCGCGAAGGCTCGGCTGCGGGCGGCGGCTCCGGGGGCGGGGGCATCGCGGCCGCGCCGGTCCAACTGCCGAAGCGCGTCCGCACGAGCGGGGCGACCTCGGCCATGCTCGTGCCGCCCACGACGACGATGGCGGTCGTCCTCGCCTGGTACTGGGCCCGCCAGAAGGCGGCGACGTCGTCGCGCGTCGTCCGATCGACGTCGGGGACGCCGCCCCCGACGGGGGCCCCGAGCCGCGGCCCGGCGAGCAGGCGGAGCCCGGCGATCGAGGCGACGCGCGACGGGCGCTGGCGCTCCTCGATCAGCGAGGAGCGCCACTCCGAGCGGACCCGCTCGAACTCGACGCCATCGAACGCGGGCTCGCAGACGGCCTCACGGACGAGATCGAGCCCCTCGGGGAGATCCTCGGGCAGGACGGTCAGGCCGACGTAGGAGTAGTCGCGTCCCGCGTCCGCGAGGAGCACGCCCCCGAGGTCCTCGGCGGCGGCGGCGAGCTCGGTGGTGCTCCGGTGGACGGTCCCTTCCATCAGCATGCGGGCGGTGAGCGCGGCGAGCCCGGTGCGCCCCGCCGGGACCGCGCTTGCGCCGCGGCGGACCGCGGCGGCGATCGTCACCACCCGGAGGTCGCGCGGGGAGACGAGCAAGGTGAGCCCGTTCGGGAGGACCTCGACCTCGGGAGACGGGAAGGCGAGCGCGCCCGGGGCGCCCGGCGGCGGTGGCTCCGAGCGCCAGGGCTCCGGATCGGGACGCACGCTTGACGCGGGCGCGGGCGCGGGCGGGACGGCGCCGTCCGCAGGCGGCGCGGTGCGGGCGCAGGCCGTCGTCACCGCGATCCCGACGCTGACCGCGATCCGTCGCACCGCCCGCCCCCTCGCGGCGGCGGACTCGCTAGCGCGAGGGGAGGGGACCGCGCCGCCCGCGGTCACGGCACCGCCTCGGGGCCGGCGCCGCCCGGGACCGTGATCACCGTGGCTCGGCGGCCGCGACCCAGGTGCTCGGTGACGACCCGGGCGACGTCGTCGGCCGTGACGGCCTCGATCCGGGCCACGTAGTGGGGGAGGAACCCCGGGTCGCCGAGGTAGTGGTCGAAGCGCTGGAGCAGCCCCGCGCGGCCGCTCTCTCCCCCGCCGCCGTCGAGCAGTTGCAGGTCGGAGTACAGGTCGACGAGGACGCGGCGCTTGGCACGCGCCAGCTCCGCGGAGGACGGACCGGACCGGCCCAGGTCGGCGACCACCGCGTCGAGACGCCGCTCGAGATCGGCGCCGGAGACCCCGCGCTTGCCCGTCGCCGTCACCATGACGATCGAGGCGAGTTCGTTGGCGTCGAGGTACGCGCCGACGTCGGTGGCGACGCTCTCGTCCGTGACTAGCGCTCGGTAGAGGCGAGTTGCCCGCCCGCCGGCCAGCACCGTGGCCGCCACCTCTAGCGCGGCGTCGTCGGGGCCGTAGGCGGGGGGCGCAATCCACCCGAGCGCTACCCGCGCGAGGTCGACGTCCTCCCTCACCTCCACGCGCACGGGCGCCGCGAGCGGCGGCGTCGCCGTGGTGACTCGGGGTGGCGGCGGCCGGCTCGGCAGCGTCCCGAAGTAGCGCGTCACCAGGCGTCTGGCGTCGGCGGGCGTCACGTCTCCCGCCAGCACCAGCGTCGCGTTGGACGGGGCGTAGTACCGCTCGTGGAAGCGCCTGACGTCGGCGAGGGTGGCGGCGACGACGTCGCGGATCGAGCCGATGATCGCGCCGTGATAGGGGTGCCCGGGCGGGAACAGCGCGTCGAAGAGGGCCAAGGTGCTCGGGCCGTAGGGGGCGTCCTCGTAGGTTTCGCGCCGCTCGTTGGCGACCACGCCCTGCTGGACGGCGAGTCGCTTCGCGTCGAGGCCGTCGAGCAAGAACCCCATGCGATCGCTCTCGATCCAGAGCAGGAGCGGCAGGTGCTCGCGCGGGACGGTGGCAAAGTAGGCCGTGCGGTCCCAGCTCGTGGTTCCGTTCACATTGGTCGCGCCGGCCGCCTCCAGGAGCTCGTCGAACCGATCCCCGACGTGCCGCGAGCCGGTGAACATCAGGTGCTCGAAGAGGTGGGCGAAACCGGACCGCCCGCGGGGCTCGCGCGCCGGGCCCACGTGGTACCAGAGGTTGACGGCGACGAGGGGTAGCGCCGGGTCGGGGTGGACGATCACCTCGAGCCCGTTCTCGAGTCGGAAGCGCGCGAAGGCGAGGGTCGGCGCGGTCCCTCCCGGCGTCGCGCCGGGATCGGCCAGCACCGGCGCGCTGCCCAGCCCGACGAGGAGCGCGGCGGCGAGGGTGGCCCCCAAAGTCCGGATCCAGGCGCCTCTCATCACGGTGCTCGCTACCATGGAACCCGGGGGCACGGTCGGCCTTTGTCGCCCTATACCGGGGGCGAGGTGGCTGCACTGGGCGTTGCACGGCGCGACCACCCGGGCCAGAACCGAGCGGTCGGGAACGGCGACGAGGGAGCCAGCGGAATGTCGATGCACTCGCTCGTCGTCGTTGCGGTCGCCGCGCTCAGCGTGGACGTCTACACGATGGACCAGGGAGCGCACCCGTTCGAGCGCTTCGGTCACGCGGCCATCTGCGTGGTCGCTGAGGGACGGCCCGATCGCTCGCGCTGTTACAACTACGGCACCACCGACTTCGGGTCGCCCCCCGCCGAGCTCGGGTGGCGCTTCCTCCGCGGTGACGCCGAGTTCTGGGTGTCGGTCTGGCCCGTGGACCGTATGGAGGCGGCCTACGCGCGCGCGGACCGGACGACGTGGCGCCAGCGCCTCCCCCTGACCCCGGCCGAGGCCGCGGCGATCCGCGCGGCGCTCGAGCACGACGCCCTGCCCGAGCACCGACGCTACCGCTACCACCATTTCCTCGACAATTGCTCGACGCGGGTCCGGGACGTCGTCGATGCCGGGACCCAGGGCCGCCTCACGAGCGCGGCCGACCGACCCTTCGGCGCCACCTACCGCCAGCTCGTGCGCCGTGGGCTCGCCGAGTTCACCGCGGCGCTCGTCGCCAGCGATCTCGTCCTCGGTCGCCTCGCCGATCGCCCGCTCGACTCGCGCGCCGCGATGTTCCTCCCAGCGGTGCTGAGGGTGGAGCTCACCACGCGGTTTGGCGTGGAGCCGGTGCTCGTCTACCGGCGGCAGGGGCGCCCCTTCGCTCAGCAGGGAGGGAGTGGCCGCGGCGTCGTCGTCGTGATCGCGGTCGTGCTCGGTGCCGTCGCCGCGGCGCGGGCGCGGATGCGGCGACTCCGCTGGCTCCCCTTGCTCCTGCTCGCGGTGGGGCTCGGTGGGCTCGGCGCTGCGCTGTGGCTTGTCGCCGTCGTGTCCTCGGTCCCGGAGCTGCGGTGGAACGAGGCGCTGCTCGCCTTCTGGCCTGCCGATCTCTTGCTCCCCGCGCTCCGGCCCGCAGCGCGGCGCGGGTACGCCCGGGTGCGCGTCGGCGTCACGCTCCTGCTCGGTCTCCTGCTCGCGGTGGGGCTCCTCGAGCAGCCTCTTCTCGCGGCGCTGCTGCTTCCGCTCGGCGCCTTCCTTCCGCTGGCGTGGGCGCGGGATCGGCCCGATCAGCCGGGGTCGCCGCTCGCCGGGCGCGCGGGTTGACCCGGCCGGGCCGGCCCAGAGCGGCAATCGGCTCGATTGCCGCGAAGAACCAACGATCTAGAGCACCGAGCGAGCAGCAGATCTCGCCAGAGGCGCCCGGGGAGACGCCTCCTCGCCCCGCAGGGGGGCGTCTCCCAGGGCGCCGACGCAGTTGGCAAACCGGTCGGTGCTCTAGAGCAGCAATCAGGTTGATTGCTGCGAAAAATCAACGACCTAGGGACCCGCGTCCTCCGGGTCCCACCCAGCCACCGCTGGGTGGGTGAGGGCGTGGGGTACCGAACCGGG
>CAYOLF010000015.1:12731-84715 GCA_964404725.1 uncultured Polyangiaceae bacterium | reverse complement strand
CTTGAGAGTAGCTACCCATAGTACGAGAGGACCTGGGTGAACGTACCTCTGGTGTTCCGGTTGTCACGCCAGTGGCATAGCCGGGTAGCCACGTACGGAACAGATAACCGCTGAAAGCATATAAGCGGGAAGCTGTCCTCAAGATTAGGTATCCCTGCCGCAAGGCACTAAAGGCCCCTCGTAGACCACGAGGTTAATAGGTCGGGTGTGGAAGCGCAGTAATGCGTGGAGCTAACCGATACTAATCGGCCGTGCGGCTTGACCTACCTCTAAGGCGGGTATCGTAGTTGATGATCGGAGTCCGGGCGGCGAGCCCAGCGCGAGAGCGCTGGCGCTCGGATTCGAAGAAGGAAGTGCTGCGATTGTGTCTCGCGTCTCTTTCCCGACGTGGAGCGGGAGGTGACGCTGCTAGCAAATACGCCCAAAGATTCCGGTGGTTTTGTCGGAGAGGCCATACCCGATCCCATCCCGAACTCGGAAGTCAAGCTCTCCGGAGCCGATGGTACTGCAGGGGAAGCCCTGTGGGAGAGTAGGACGCTGCCGGGCCAATGACGGGGTCCGCGTCTACAGACGCGGGCCCCGTTGCCTATTTTGTGCGTTGGGGGTGACGCGCTGGGCCAGTCCTTCTCGGGGAGGGCGGGGAGGCGCCTCGTGGAGCGCGACGTGGAGGTGCGGCGTTTCGTGCCCCGCCTCTCGGCGCAGGGTACGCTCGAGCCGCGCATGCGCATGAGGGTGCGAGCACGGATCGCCGCGGGGGTCGTGGCCGGGTTGGTGGCCGCCGGGGGGATCGGCGGCGTCGTTGGCTTCGGGGCGGCGGTGCGCGGTCGGGTAGCCGCGGAGGCTCGGAGTAGGGGGCTCGAGGTTTCCGTACGTCGGGTGCGGCCGGGATGGGGACGGATCTGGCTGCGTGACGTGAGCGTCAGCATCGTGGGGGTGCCGGGCGCGCGGCTCTTCCTCTCTGAGGTCGAAGTGGCTCTCTCGGCGGGGCTCGGCGTCCGGCGGATCGCCGGCCACGGGGGGAAGCTGGAGGTTCTCGGTCCGGTCGAGCGACTGCGCGAGGAGCTCGCGTCATGGCGTGGGTCCGGCGGAGCAGCCGAAGGGGCGGGAGGGCTCGGTTACACCCCCGCCAGCGTGGACGGGATCGAGGTCGTATGGAGGGAAGCGTTGCCGGGGTCGGCGGCGCAGCGCGCCTGGGGATTGGCGTTCGAGCGCACCGACCGCCGTCAGGGCGTGGTTCGGGCAGATCTGGCTCGGCTCGAGCATCGGGGCTGGCAGCTCGAGGTCGTCCAGCCCGCGTTGACGCTGGCAGTGAAGGACGGTCGCGTCTTGCTCGAACGGCTTGCTGCGGAGGACGTCAAGGGCCGCGTGGAGGTGGGGCGGAGGGCCGACGACGACCGCGCTGGCGGGAACGCCCCCGCCTCGTCGTCGACAGCCTTCCCACCCGCCGGGTCTGGTGGCGAGTTGGCGGTCGTCGGCACGGCGTCGGCTCCGCCCCCCGCCGCGGCGGCGCGGACCACGGCGTGGGGGCCGCGGATCCATCGCGCGCTCACCTCCCTGGCCAAGGCCGGTGCGGACGCCATTCCACCCGACGGGGTCGTCGATCTTGCGGCGCTCCGCCTGGAGGCCCGGCATCGGGACCAGACCATCACCGTCGGTCCCGGGCGGCTTCAGCTCGGGCGCGACGCCAAGCATCTGCGAGTGCGCTTCCGTCCCGGAGCGCCCGACCAGCAGACGCCCCTGAACCTCACGCTGGACGTGCCTCTCCAGGGCGGTCCGGTCGTCGCGGACGTCGGGGGCGGCCCCATAACCCTCGCGGCCTTGGGGATCGACGAGGGCAGCTTCGGGCTCAAGGGGGTCGATGCCGCGGACGCCACCGCCCAGGGGCGTCTCTCACTGTCGGCCGACGGGCTGCGGCTCACGTTCGACGGACGAGCGTCGCTGCGTCGCCTGGCCATCCTTCAGGCTGCCATCTCCCCTCGACCGCTCTCCGGTATCGATCTCGGCTGGCAGGGACGCGGCGAGGTGACGCTCGACGGATCCTCCTATCGCGTGGAGGCTGGCGAGATCCGCCTCGGCGCGGCGAGGCTCGAGGTGTCCGGGCACGTGACGCGGGAAGACGACCAGGTTCGGGGGGAGGTGGCCGCCCGGCTCCCTCTGGCGGCGTGCCAGGACCTCCTGTCCTCTTCCCCCCAGGGGTTCGCGCCGTTGCTCGATGGCGTCACCCTCGCGGGCACGTTCTCCCTGGCCGCCGGCGCCCGCTTCGACACCCGCCGCACCGCCGACACTCGCGTCGACTGGGACATGGCAAACGATTGTCGCGTCGCGGTGGTGCCGACCGACCTCGACCCGAGCCGCTTCGCGCGCTCGTGGGAGCGTGAGGTGCTCGGCGCCGACCGTCGCCGAATGACCATCGAATCCGGTCCTGGTACCCCGACCTGGGTCGCGATCGATCAGATTTCACCGCACCTGGTGACAGCCCTGCTCATCTGCGAGGACTCGCGGTTCTTCCGCCACCGCGGCTTCGATCAGGAGGCGATCGCCAACGCGCTGCGGGACAACATCGATCATCGACGCTTCTTCCGGGGCGCCAGCACGTTGAGCATGCAGCTCGCCAAGAACCTGTACCTGGGTCGTGAGAAGACCCTCGCGCGCAAGCTCGAGGAGGCGGTGCTGACCTTGCTCCTGGAGCAGTCGCTACGAAAAGAGAGCCTCCTCGAACTCTACCTCAACGTGGTCGAGTTCGGTCCCGGCATCTACGGGATCGGGCCCGCCGCCGCCCACTACTTCGCCTCCGCGCCGGCGCGCCTGTCGCTCGGGCAGGCACTCTACCTCGCCTCCATCCTGCCGAACCCGCGTCTCCAGCACTTCGCCGCCGACGGGCGAGTGACGGACCGGTGGCTCGCTTACCTGCACAAGCTCATGCACATCGCCCGCAAGATGGGACGCATCGACGACGAAGAGTTGGTGGCCGCGCTCGCCGAGCCCGTCGCCTTCCAGCAGCCATCGAGCCTCCCGGTTACTGGCCCGGAGGCAGACGAAACCGACCTCCTGGATGGACGATGGGACGTCAACGAGGACCCGCGCTCCGCAGCCGACCAGGACGGCGCCACCCCTGCCTCGGACGACCGCTAGTCGACGGGATCGGGACCTCGGCTGCCGCACCCGTCCACGCCTCGACGCCACCCGCCCGGCGCGTCACTTTTCCCCATCCGCCCGGAGTCGGCGGAAGAACGCCTGCAACGTCGTCAGGCACTCCTCCCGACCCACGCCTCCCGTGCAAGCGAAGCGGTGATTGAGGCGCCCGTCGGTGCCGATCTCGAACTGGCTCACCAGCGCCCCGCCCTTGGGATCCTCGGCTCCGAACACGACGCGCGCCACCCGTGCGTTGACCAGCGCGCCAGCGCACATCGGGCAAGGCTCGAGCGTGACATAGACGACGGCACCTTCGAGCCGCCAGCAGCCGACGGTCTGGGCCGCGCGCCGCAGCGCCACGATCTCCGCATGTGCCGTCGGATCCTGCTCGACCTCGCGGCGATTGTGCCCGCGCGCCACCTCGGTGCCGGCGGCGGACACCACGACGCAGCCCACGGGCACGTCCCCGGAGCGCGCGGCGACGCGCGCCTCGTCGATCGCGACGGCCATCCACGTCGCGTCACCCTCTCGCTGCGCCTCGTTTACCACGATGGGCCCCCGCGTTCTTCGGCGGCCGCACCGACCTCATCGCGGACCACGCCATCATGTCCCCCGTCGGCGGAGTACCCGGCATCCTTCCCGGGGCAGGGGTGACCTGGAGCCGGCTTCGTCGTCACGGTCGACCGAGGGCCGACGGGAGGCATCGGCCGCCATGGCGCCGACCCGGCGCGGCCCCCGCAGGCGGCACGAACGCCCCGTGGCATGCCATCCTCACCGAGGTCTTCGTTGGGCGCGCCCGGCAAGATTCGAACTTGCGACTTCCGGTTCCGTAGACCGGCGCTCTATCCAGCTGAGCTACGGGCGCAGGCGGGGCGCACAAATACCATGAGCTGCGCCGGAACCAAGCCAGAAACGGGCTCGAGCGCCAATCAGTTCGCGATCTGCGTCGGCGCTCTGGGAAACGCCCCCAACGCAGGGCAGAGGGGGCCTCTCGCAGGGCGCCCCTTGGCAACGGTCGCTGCCCCCGGGTTCCAGGGCGTTGAATTAGGCCGATTGCCGCTCCAGCCGCGTCGCTGGGCGCGTCGAACCGGGGGCCCCGGCCACGCCGCTTCCGCTTGGATCCGGCCTGGGGGCCCTATCGCCGTCGAGGCAACCGTCCGCGTGCTCCAGTACCACCCCGCAACCATTTCAGGGGAGCGCCTTGCCCCTGACATCGGCGCCACGGTTTCGGCTCGACGCGGGCCGCCGGTCCCTGCCTTCTCGGCAATTTTGGCGGGTATTCCCCGAGCTCACCGACAACGGCCGCGTTTCCTTGCCACAGTGGCATGAACCCTGCTTTATGCCCGGCATCCGCTTGGCGCCCCGGGCTGGGGGCGTGCTTCAGGGGCTTGGCTTCCTTCTTCGTCCTTTCTTCGACGCTTCGCTTCACCCCTTGCTTGGTACGGGCTTCCGCCCGCGGCCTGCCGCGGCGCTCCGCTCGCCCCGCTTGAACTTTCCGTAGTTTACCGCACTTTCCCGAACCCGGCTGGGACGCTCCCCGCCGGGTTTCGCGGTCCATGGGCCCTGCTTCACGGGCTCCCTCGCGAGGGGGGGAGGCCTGGTGGAATCGGAGCGGGCGTCGCGGGGGGGGCGAGGACGCCGAACAGGCCGTCGAACGGGGCTTCGGCGTGGCATCGCTCGCAAAGCCCGAGGTCAGCGGTCCGATCGAGGTAGCCGCTCGCGTCGGCTGCGACGTAGGTCCAGCCGGAGTCGTCGTCCTTGACCATGGCGAACACCGGCCCCGCCTCTGCGCTCGCCGTTCGGTGAAAGGCTGCCAGCACGCTCCCAGGGGCGAACACGTTTCCGGGGGCGAGGCCGCGGTAGCTCGCCAGGACCTCGGGTTCGGCGCGAACCTGCACCGACCAGCCACCGGGACCATGACCGGCGGAAGGGAGCCACTCCGCCGTCACCGGCGGCCAGGATCGCGCCCGCACGAAACCATCCCAGGGGACTGGCGAGGGGGCCGGCGACTCGATGGATCCCGGAGGGATCGCGGGAGGGGCCACCTCGGGCGCCGCGCGGCAGCCAGCCATGGCGAGGACGCTGCCCAGGACCACGAACCCGGCGCGCGACACCGCCCCATGGTACCACGCCCGTCGTGGACCGCGGTGTCGTCCGAGGGCTCTCTCTCTCCGCCACCCTGGTCGCCTGCGCCTGCGGGAGCACCGCTACGACGCCTCGCACGGCGCTGAACCCGCCTCGCGATCCTCCTCCGATCGCCGCCCAGGGGCCCTCGGTAGGGTCGCCGCGCCCAGGCGCTTCGGCGCTGCTGGGTCCCGGCTGGCTCGGCCTCGAGCTCGCTACGGACCCGCTCGGGCGGGGCGTCGAGGTGCGCTCGGTCTTCTCCGGCTCTCCGGCGGAGGCGGCCGGGATCCGGTCCGGGGATATCGTCACGAGGGTCGATGGGGAGGACGTCCGAGCCCCCGCCGACCTCTCCGAGCTCGTTCGTCAGCGGGGCGCCGGTGCTCGCCTGGGGATCGCGCTCCTGCGCCTCGGCGAGCCGCGGCTCGTCGCCGCGGAGCTGGCGGCACGGCCCGACGACGACGAGCTGATGCGTCGCGAGTTCCTGGGGCGGCCGGCACCCGCCTTCGGTCCGCTCGAAACCGTCCAGGGAGACGCCGGGGTGAGCCTCGGCGCCTTCCGTGGCCGGGTCTTGGTGATCGAGTTCTGGGCGCCTTGGTGCGCCGTCTGTCGAGCGCTCGCGCCGGAGCTGACGGCCTGGCACGAGGCCATCGCAGTCGACGGAGGCCTCGTGCTCGGCATCGCGACCGAGGGGGTCCGTGCCGCGGCGGACGGGGCTCGCGAGCTCGGCATCGGCTACCCCGTGCTCTCCGACGAGGCCGGAACGACCACCACGCGCTATCGCGCGTTCGCCCTGCCCACGCTGTTCTTGATCGACCGTCAGGGCATCGTTCGCGACGTGCTGGTGGGCTACGACGCCGCCGCGTTCGCGGCCCTGATGGCGCACGCCGAAGGGCTCCTGCAGCCGTCCGCGCGAGTCCCGCGGTGATCCCATGCGTTCCTCACCGAGCCTCGCCCTCCGCTCGACGACGGCCGTCATGGCGGCGGGGCTCCTGTGGTCGAGCGCAGCCGGCGCAGAGGTGGGCGCGCGAGCCCTGCTCGACGCGCTCGCGTCACCCCGGGACCTGCGCACCGGGACGCCCCTCGGGGACGCGAGCACCGCGGTCATCGCCCGTGACGGTCGCCTCCCCGTGCTCGTGCGCGCCCCGAACACCTCGGCATTGGTCGCGGCGGGGCTAGACGAAGTTAGCCCCGGGTGGGCCGCCGCCGAGCTCACCCCCGCCGAGGTTCGATCCCTGGACGCGCGGTCCGACCTCACCGTGACCTGGTCACCAGCGCTCGCGCCGCGCCTCGACGTTGCGGGGGGCTGGATCTCGGCGGACCCCGCGCGAACGTCGGGCGCGACCACCGGGCGCGGGGTGGTCATCGGGGTCATCGACACGGCGATCGATCCCGGGCACGCCGACCTCCGGAGCCCGAACGGAGCGCTCCGCACCGCCTTCTACGTCGACTTCTCCGAGGCCTCCGGGGCCGAGCCGGCGCTGGAGGCGGAGTACTGTGACGCCACCTCCGGCTGCGCGATCTACGCGTCGCGTGACCTCGAGCGGCGGCTGGCCGACGCGCAATCCGGCGCTCGCCCGATGGATCCGGCCGGGCACGGCACCCACGTCGCGTCCCTCGCCGCCGGCAACGGTGGCGCCACCGCGGACGGTCGCTACGTCGGGGTCGCCCCCGAGGCCACCCTGATCGCCGTTCGCGTCCAGCGCGCGGACGGCTCGATCGCGGAGACGGACGTGCTGCGCGCGGTCCGCTTCGTCTTCGAGCAGGCCGAGGCGCTGTCGATGCCCGCCGTGGTGAACCTCAGCCTCGGCAGTGATTTCGGGGCGCACGACGGGTCGTCGCCGCTCGAGCTCGCGCTCGCCGCGCTCGTCGGACCCGACCACCCCGGACGCGCCTTGGTCGTGTCCGCCGGGAATGGGGGCACCACCTACGACCATCCGGGGAGCGCGTACCCGGGGCCTTTCGGCATTCACACCGAGGCGCGGGTCCTCGAGGGGGCGGACGCGGTCGTGCCACTGCTCACTCCGAGCCTCCTGCCCACGGTCACCGGGTCGCTCTTCGTCTGGATCGGGTTTCGCCCCCAGGACGACCTGGCGGTGGGCCTCGACGGGAGGGACGGGGAGTGGATCGAGCCCGTCCCGCGGGGGCGCTCCGAAACCTGGGTCGACGAGGGGCTCGAGCTCACCATCGTCAACGAGCCGGCCGTGCGCGAGGACGCCGAGGTGGGCGCCGACGCCGCCGCGCTCATCGTGCACGGCGATTGGTCGGCGGACACCGTGTTCGGCATCCGCCTGCGCGGGCAGGGGATCGCTCGCCTGTGGGTGCAGAGCGCCGGCGCGATGCTCGCCGGCGGGTCACCGGGGGCGCTCTTCGCCGGTGCCTCGGCGCGCGCGACGGTGAATCTCCCCGCTACCCACCCCGACCTCATCGCCGTCGGGGCGACCGTGAACCGGAACCACTGGTGGGCGATCGATGGCACCGACGTCGCTTTCGCCGAATCGGTCGGCGCCGTCGCGGGGTTCAGCGCCGCCGGTCCGACCTCGACCGGTCACCTCAAGCCGGACCTCGTCGCCCCGGGCGCCTTCGTGATCGGAGCCATGGCGCTCGCCGCGGACCCTCGCGAAAACGGTGGCGGTGGGCTCTTCGCCGATCCCTCCCACTGCGCCGTCGAGTACTGCCACGTCGTCGACGAGCTCCACGGCGTGGCGAGTGGGACTTCGATGGCGGCGCCGATCGTGGCGGGGGCGGCTGCGCTGCTGCTGGAACGAGATCCGACGCTCGAACAGCGAGAGATCCTGGCCCTGCTGCAGGCCGGGGCTGAGGCGTTCACGGGGTCGACCGGCGCCGCCCGCGCGGGGGCGGGGCGCCTCGACGTCGCGCGCTCGCTCGCGGCGCTGTCGGGGGGCGAGGCTATCGACCGGGAGCCGGACCGCGCCGCGAGCTGGGTGCTGCTCGCGGACGATTTCGCTCGACCGGGTGGTGGCGAGCGTCTCGGCGGGCTCCTGCAGCTTCGCACCGCCACGGGTGATCTGGCCGACGGGGCGCGGCCGCCGCGCCTCACGCTCGCCGTGCGCAACGGTCAGCTCGTCGAGCCGCTCACCCGGCGTGCACCGGGGAGCTATGCCTTCGTCGTGCAGGCGAGCCCGGGTACCGGTGGACGGACGCTCGCTGTCGAGGCGAGCCTGGACGGCGCGCCGTTCGCCGCCACCTCCGTTCCCATCGCCGTCGACCGGCACCTCGCCAGCGGGCTCGCCGCAGCCCGCGGCGGCTGCGCTGTGGGCTCGAGTGGCGGCCGAGGGGGCGGGCTGGTCGCCCTGGGTGTGGCTGGGGTCGCGCTCACCGCGATGGCGAGACGCCGCCGCCGCGGGTCATGTCGGAATTCAGCACGTCAGAGGGGAGTCACGTGGATCGTGCAACCGCTCGGCTCCACGGGTGCGAGGTCGGGGTCGTGAGCCTCTCCAGGCCCGATACCGCCGAGGTTGGTCCCCACGATGAGGACCGCCGCCGCGCCCGCCAGATCTTCGACGAACTGCCCCACCCTCGTTGAGCGCTCCTGGAACGGGGCGGCGACTCGGGACAGCTCTCGACCGATGGCGTCGAGACGCACCATCGTCCACTGGAACGTCACCGGCGGCTCCCATTCGGCTTCGAACCCCAGGCGGTTGGGGGCGAGGACCTCGTCGAGGTCGACCCAGACGTAGACCGATCCGGTCGGCTCGATCGGGCGTGACGTCGCGACGCGGCGTGGCAGGGTCGACAGCGGCAGCAACCAGTCGAAGCGGATCCGGCCCGCGTCACCCACCGACGTGAGGCGGGGCAGATGGGTGTGGTCGTCACGGCTGCCGAGGAACGCCCGCGCCACGGCGAAGCTCCCGAAGAGCCGGGCCGCCTCCGGGGGGCGCGCTCCGAACGTGTGGCGGAGGACGTCGAGCACGTCGGGCTCGTCGTTCCACGTCAGCGCCCCGGCGTCGGTGTCGCTGGCGGCTGCCGCGAACAGGCCGGTCGCGAGCGCTCCCGGTCCGCCGCTCCTGCGGGTCGTCTCGAGGTGCTCCATTAGGAGCGCCGCGCCCATCGTCCCGGGGCCCCGGTCGCGCCCGGCCACGGCCCGCTCCGGGGCGGCCTGCGCGTCCTCGAGGGCCGCCAGATCGGTGCCGGCGGGGCTTCCCGTCGCGAGCCAGAGGTGGAGAGCGAAGGCGCGGCGCAGGCTCGGAGTCGTGGCCGGGTCGAGGCGCGCCACGATGGCCTCGCCCAGGCAGAGGGACGCCGCGCGCTCGACGTCCGCCTCGGACCCGACCGAGGACCGGCAGAACGCGCTGGCCCGGTCGAACCCCCAGGGATCGATCGGGTCCAGCCCGAGCTCGACCGGGTCGCCCGGGGCAGGGGACGCCAGGGACTGGAGGTAGAGGTCGAGCCCGTCGGTCCCGCCGAGTCCGCGATCGACCGCCGGGGGCGGCAGCCGCAGCGCCAAGACGAGACGCTCGTAGGCCGCTTCGAGCGCCTCGAGCGCCATCGCGGCCGCTGATTCCGGGGCGGCGGCCGCCCTATGCACGCAGACCGGGCGTCGAAGGGAACAGGCCGGTCGCTCGAACCCGGTCGGTCGCGGCTCCGTCACCAAAGGCGCCCCGCTCGAGCCAGCCCCGTCTCGCCCGACCCACGGCTCTGGTTTCGGGTGGCCGGGTGAGCCGCCGTCGACGGAGTGGCCCCTGGCGGGTGCTCCCGCCGCCGCTGCAGCGACGACGAACAGGGTGGCGCGCGCGATCGAGCGGTGCGGAGCGTCCACGGCTCGACTCCCAGGGGAGCATCCTACCCCGGATTTGCCGGACCTCCGGCGCCGATCGGTCTTCCCCCGGCATTTGACAGGTTGGCCCCGAGCCACCGTATACTTCTGCACGGTCGGTCGAGACGCGCCGCGAGAGGTCGCATGGCAGAGCCCCGGTTCAATCCATCCCACACGGTCGAATTCGACTTCGCCCGGGGGGTCGTGGAGCTCGGCAGCTCCGCGCCGCGGGTGCTCCTGCCTGCCGATCTGCTGCGCGAGCTGGTCGCCGCAGCCCCGGAGGCGGCCCGCATCGACGTGGGCCATCGCCTGGGCACCGAGCTCGGTCGGCGGGTCGCGGAGCGACTCGGGTCGGCGGCGTCCGATGCCTCGCTCGCGGGAGTCGTCGAGCATCTCGGGGGTGAAATCGCGCTGACTGGCCTGGGCTCGCTCGGTCTGGAGCGGTGGGGGCGCGCCATGGTGCTCACCGTGGTCGGCTCGCCGCTCGGGGCAGCCGGGGACGAGCTCCTCGCGCGGCTGGTCGAGGGGGCACTGCAGCGGCTCTTCGGTCGCGAGACGCAAGCGGTGCTGCTCGGGCGGATCGGTGCGATCGCGCGCCTGCTGGTGGTCAGCCCTCGCACGGCAGCGCGAGTCAGAGGCTGGCTCGACGGTGGGGTCGGCTGGGCCGAGGTGCTCGGTCGCCTCCATCACGGCGGCCTCGCTGCGGGAGGTACGCCGTGAGCGGGTCGAGCAGGGCCGCGGCGCTCACGGAGCTCCTCGCCCGGGTCCGGAGGAACGCCAAGAAACCGCGCTCTTCGCGCGCGCAGGCCTCTTCGATCGGAGGCCGGGTCGAGGCTGCGGACATCGACGGCGATGACGTCGATCTGGTCACGGTGCCGCCCCCGGCGCCGGCCGCCCCTGCCCCGACTCCCCGTGCGGACCCAGTGGAGCCGGAAGCAGCGGCGCGCAGCGGGGTCATTCCGCTCGAGGACGGGCTCGATCTAGATGGGGACGTCGAGCTCGAGTCGGGCGAGCTCATCGACGTCACCGACCTGAGCCCGGAGGAGGTCGCGACGATCGAGGCGGAGGTCGCCCAGGACGAGGACGGCGCCGCCGTCGACTTCGCTGACGACGAGGCGCTGCTGCCGTCGTCGTCGCGCCGGCCGAAGCTCGGGGACGAGTCCGAAGGGCCCGGTGCCGACCTGGAGGAGCGCGAGGTGCCGCTGCACACGCCCCCGCCCGAGTCTGGACGTCAGGTCACCAACCCGGTGCAGATCCCCGCCCAGGGCGCGGTACCGGGTGACCTGCTCGAGGTGGGCGAGGAGATCTCGGCGCGTCGCTCGGGATCCGGTCCTACGCTCGAGCAGCTCGGCGAGACGATCGAGCTCGACGAGCCGCTGGGGGGCGATCTCGAGCTCGACGAGGCGAGCGAGGCGCTGACCCCGCCGCCGCCGCCACCGCGCGACGAGCTCGAGCAGGACCTGTCACCGGTTTCTCCCGCCGCGTACGACGCATCGCTGGAGCTCGCATCGAGTGCGGCGGAGGAGCTCGTCGGCCACCGGGTCCGCGAGCGCGCTACCGACGAGCTCGGAGCGGCTCCGGTTGCCACCGCGCCCACGGCCGTCGTCGAGCGCCCCGTGCTTCACGCGCGTCCCGCCGAGATCAAAGGCACCGTGCCGCGACCCGAGCCGCGGTCGTTCCTCGAGCTGCTCGACGACTCCCTCGCCCTATGAACCGGTCGCTGGGCCCCCGTCGCCTCACGTGGGAGCCGGTTCGCGCCGCTTCAGCCGTGGACGCCGCCGGTGCGTTCGGCGGGAGCGGCCAGCTCGGCGACCAAGGCTGACGGCAGTTTGGCGGCCTCCCGCGGGGAGAGCCAGCGCACGGGTTGGTCACGGAGCCAGGTGCGCTGGCGACGCGCGAATATCCGCGTCGCGCGGAAGATGCGTGTCGCCAGGTCGGCGTCGTTCGGCGCTCGAATCCCGGCGAGGTCGTCCGCGATCTGCCGGTAGCCGACGCTGCGCATCGGGCGCGCCTCCCCGAGGCCGTCCGCGAGCAGCGCTTCGACCTCCCGCACCCAGCCTGCCTCGAGCATCGCGGCGATCCGGGTCGCGATGAGGTGGTCGAGCATCTCACCGGCGTGTCGGATCCCGATCAGGCGCGCCGGGTAGCGGACCGCACGGAACCCGTGGGCCGCTTGCCAGGCGCTCAGCGTGACGCCGGAGATCTCGTGAACCTCCAGGGCGCGGCTGACGCGCACGATGTCGTTGGGTGCGAGGCGGCGCGCCGCGTCCGGATCCACGGCGGCGAGCGCGTCATGGAGCGCCTGACGCCCCTCACGAGCGACGGTCTCCGCGTGGCGCTGGCGCACCGTCGGGTCGGCGGGGGGCGCCGGGGCGAGGCCGTAGAGCAGCGCCCGGACCCAGAGGAACGTGCCCCCGCACACGATCGCTCGCCGCCCGCGTGCCGTGACGTCCGCGATCGCGCCGTCGGCCAGCTCGGCGAAGCGCGCCGCGTCCATCGGGTCGAGCGGATCGATCTGGTCGATGCAGTGGTGCGTGACGCGGTCGCGCTCCGCCGCCGTCGGCTTGCCCGACCCGATGTCGAAGCGTCGGTAGATCTGGACGCTGTCCACGCTCACCACCTCACCGTCGAGCCGCTCGGCGAGATCCATGGCGAGCGCGGTCTTCCCCGAGCCGGTCGGTCCGACGACGACCAGGAGCTGCGCGGGTGCCGTCATGGGCGCGACCGAGCGTACCACCAACACGGATGAGGCCGGGCGCACGATCCCGCGAAACTCCGGCCGCGCGAGGCCGACGGAGGAATGTGCGCGGGGTCGCGGTTCGGCGCCCGCCCGGACGACCCCTTCGGCTCACCCCTCACCCCGGAGAGACCCACCGTGATGCAAGACGCTCTCACCGCCCCCCCACCGGAGGGGCGCCCCGCCGAGTCCCCGGGCGTTTGCTACGCCCGCTATCGCAACGTTCCGCTCGCCGCGCCGCCGGACCCTGGCCCAAGGGGAGCCGCCCTGGCACGCCCCGGGCCGCCGCCATCCACGGAGGGTCCCTGCGATTCGTGGCCCCTCGCTGCGCCGCGCAGCGCGGCGGACGCCCTTTACTCGCTCGGCCATTGGCTGCTGACGGTGGATCGAACGAGCGACGCCGCCGACGTCCTCCGGGTCTTGCTCCTGGCGAGTCCGGAAGACGAGCGGGGCTGGCTCGGGCTCGGCGAGTGCCACGAGCGCACCGACCAGCCGCGCATCGCGCTCGAGCTCTACTCGGCCGGCTCCGTCGCCGCCGCCCCCTCGGTGCGCTGCCAGGTGGGCAGGGCCAGGATCCTGCGCGCGTTCGGGCGCGACGACGAGGCGGACGAAGCTGCCCGACTCGCGCTCGAACTGGCGGAGGCCACGGCGGACGCATCGCTCCAGGCCCTGGCCCTGGCGGAAGTGGGGTCGTTGTGACCACCGTCGCTCCCGTCTCGGCGCCCGTGGCCCCCATGGGCGCTCCGGCGTCGCCGCTCGCCGCGCCGCCGACGGTCCCCGCCGCCACCTTACTGCCGGCCCCCGTCGGGGAGAACCCGGACGATCTGACCGCGCTCCTGCTCACTCAGGCCCTGGACCGCAAAACCAACAGTGAGAACTCCATGCGGCAGGTGGGAGCCGCGCGCGAGCGGAGCCGTCAGCAGCTCGAGGAGGCGCGCCGCTCCCTCGAGCGAGCCGCCCGCGCAGAGCGCCGAGAGCGGAAGCGGCACCGGATTGGACGCGTGTTTGTCGGCATCGCCAAGGTGGCTGCCATCGTGGCGTCGGTCGCCGCGACCGTGGTGAGCTTCGGCTCTGCGGCGCCTCTCACCGCCGTCGCCATCGCTGGTGTGGTGCTGTCGATGTCGGGACAGGTGCTGGGCGAGACGCGCGCTCTGCAATCCCTCGGGATGAAGGACGGTGCGGCCAGCGCCTGCACCATCGGGCTGTCGGTGGCGGGCACGATCATGAGCGCCGGCGCGGGCGCTGCCGGGGCGATGGGATCGGCGGCGGAAAGCACCAGCGCGACCTGCGAGGCAGCGTCCGCCGCTGGCGCGGTGGCCCGTGGCGTCGAGGGAGGGGCGAAGGCCGCCGCCGCTGTCTGCGAGGAGCGGGCCGCCCACTGGCAAGAGGTCGGCGCGAACGCTGAGACGGACGCGGTCGGGGCCAACCAACGGGAGGATCGAATGCAGGCCATGATCCTTCGCCTGATCGAGGACTTGGAGCGCGCAGAGGAGAGCGCAGACCGCGTCACCGAGACGCTGGCATCCACCATCGACACCAGGGTGTGCACCGTCGCCGTTGCCGGAGGGATCACGTGGAACGGGTGAGTGGCTTTGGCGGCGCCGTCGTTGGCGCGGACTCCAGCATCCCGTCGCTCCAGGCCGCCTCGGCCACCCCTCCCGGGGCCGTCTCGTCGCCGTCGCTGCTGCCAGTTCCAACGGCAAGCCCGCTGCCCGACGACCGGAGCGCGGAGCTGGCGATCCTGTGGGTAAAGACGCTCTGCCAGGATCGAGCGTCCGCGCGCCGCGCCTCGGCGGCGGCGGAGCGCCGCATCGAGGCGGCCAACCGCTGTGAGATCGCCGAGCGTCGCGCCGCGGCGCGAGACGAGTACCGCGCTGCGCGCACGGTCGCGCTGGCCGGGGTCGTCGACGGGGCGTGCTCGATGGTGGGGGCCACCCGGGCGGCGTCCAACGAGGACCACTCCGGCGCGACGATCGGTGGCCTCGGGGCGTTCGCGAAGGACGTGAGCGCCCTGGCCGCGACCGAGTGCGAGCGCGCCGCGGAAGAGCACGACGTGACGGCCACGGAGGCGCGGCAGCGCGGCGACGCTGCGGTGCGTGAGTACGAGCAGTGCTCCGACGACGCCTCAGAGTTCGACGGCGACGTCGCCCGGGTGCTCGATCTGCTCCGGGATCTGCTCGGTGCCGAGCGTGCCGCCGAGTCGGCCGCCATCGTGCGCGGGTGATCGCCCCCGCTGCCCCCGGCTCAGCGACGACCGACCTTGCGCTCTAGCTCCGACCAACTCGTGAAGGCGACGACGGGGCGACCGTGCGGGCAGAAACCCGCGAAGTCCGCCTCGTCCAGCGCCATGAGGAGCGTCGACGCCTCGGCCGCCGAGATCGAGTCACCCGCGCGAATGGCCCCGTGGCAGGCCATTCGCGCCAGGGTCAGGTCGATCGCATCCGAGAAGCCGCGGCCGCCCGCGCGGGTCAGCTCCGCCACCAGATCGCGCACGAGACGCTCGGGGCTCGCCCGCTGCAGGAGCCGAGGCACCGCGTGGATGCTCAGGGTCTGGGGGCCGCGAACCCTGAGATCGAAGCCGACGGCGGCGATCGCCGCGGTGTGCTCCTCGACGAGGGCGACCTCGGTGGCGGGCGCCTCCATCACCAGCGGGAACAGCAGGGCCTGCGCCGCCACCTCACGCGCCGCGTAGGCCTTGCGGAGGCGGTGAAAGTTGACCCGTTCGGCTGCGGCGTGCTGATCGACGACGTAAAGTCCGTCCCGACCCTCGCAGACGAGGTACGTCTTCTGAACCTGCGCGAGGAACCGCAACGATTGCCACTCAACCTCGGGCCGAGGTCGCGACGGGCTCGCGGCGGAGTCGCGAACACCGAGGGACGTCCGCGCGTCGGGGCGCTCGACGGCACCCCGCCCCGCCCCGTGAGGGGAGCCGTCGCCTGGCGGCCCGAAGAGCCCCCAGGGGTCCCCGTCGGCGGGCTCGGGCGTGGCTCTGGCGGCGCGCGGAGCCTCGGGCGCGCCGGCGGTAGCCCCCCGTCCGTCCCTTGGCAGCGGAGCGCGCGCGGGGTCGCCGGCCAACGCTGCGACGACGCGTCCGTCCGGGGCGGACGGCGCCGGCTCGATCGACCGGTCGACGACACCCGGACCCTCAGCGTGGCCAGGGTCCGATGCCCCCGCCTGGCCGCGTCCGACCGTCCCCGAGGCGGTGGGGTCCGGCGACGAGCCGGGGCCCGGTTTCCGCGCTCCCCAGGCGAACCGCTGGGGACGAGGTAGAGAGAGCGCGCTCGCGAGCTCTCGGGAGAGCAGCCCGTAGAGGGCGTCGGTCACGGCGCGTGGATCGGCGAAACGCACCTCCGCCTTCTGCGGGTGCACGTTGACGTCGACCAGCTCGGGCGCAAGGTCGAGGTAGACGACGCCGCGCGGGTAGCGGCCGCGCTCGAGGACGCTCCCATACGCCTGCGCGATCGTCGCAGCCACCGCGCGGTCCCGCACCACGCGCCCGTTGACCAGGAGCCGCAGACCAGTTGCACCCGAGCGCGCCTGCTCCGGACGCGACAGGAAGGCCTCGACGCGCAGGGGCCCGCGATCACCAGCGACGGACACGAGCGGCAGGTCGCCGATCGCGTCGCGGACGCGCTCGCTCCGATCCACCGCCCGAAGCCACTCCCGCACCAGGCGACCGTCCCGCTCCACGGTGAAGGTGACGTCGGGGCGCGCGAGCGCTAGCGCCTCGATCGTTTCCACGACGTGGCCCGCCTCCGTGCTGGTCGAGCGGAGGAATTTCCGGCGCGCCGGGACGTTGAAGAAGAGGTCCTGGACGCGCACCTCGGTTCCGGCCGCGATCCCCGCGGGCCGCAGCGTCGGAGGGGCGCCGCCCTCCACCACCAGCTCGACCCCGGCGCTCGCCGCGACCTCGCGCGTGCGGAGGGTGAAGCGGCTCACCGAGGCGATGCTCGGCAAGGCCTCCCCGCGGAAGCCGAAGCTCGCTATGCGCTTCAGATCATCGAAGGCGCGAAGCTTGCTCGTTGCGTGGCGCTCCACGGCCAAGCGCGCGTCCGCTTCCGACATGCCGCTGCCATCGTCGAGCACGCGGAGGGTGGTCACCCCACCCCCCTCGAGCGCTACGTCACAGCGCTGCGCGCCGGCGTCGAGGGCGTTCTCGACGAGTTCCTTGGCGACGCTCGCCGGTCGCTCCACGACCTCGCCAGCCGCGATCTGGCTCGCGAGATCGGGAGGGAGGACGTTGATGGCGGCCAAGCGCCCCCCCCTTCTACCACGACCGCCGGGTGCGGGCCGACTCCCGCTGCCGCCCACCCGCCGCAGGTCAGAGCAGGCCAGCGCGCTCGGCAGCCTCGGCGATCCCCCCGCCGCTCCACCCGTCCGCCTCCAGTCGCTCGGTGGCGGCGGCGACCACCTCGGGCGGCGACTGCGCCATGCAGAAGGACCGCCCCGCGGCGCGCAGCATCGGGATGTCGTTCAGCCAGTCGCCCACTGCAACGACCGCCGCCGGCTCGATGCCGTGATGGCGTGCGATCCACTCGAGCGCCGTCCCCTTGGAAGCGCCCGCGGCGCGGAGCACCATGCCGGCAGTGCCGTCGCGGTCGATCATGAACAGGATGCCCTGCACGCCCATGCCCGGCTCGGCCAGCAGGCGATCCCGCGCCGCCGAGAGTCGAGCGGCCGGCGCGACCGCCACCAGCGCAGTGACCGCTTCACCGTCGCCCCAGGGCGATCCGGCGAGGACCTCGGGTACCTCCTCGGTGCGGTCGGACCAGACGGTGAGGAACGGCAGATGCGGTGCGGACACGCGATCGTACCAGATGACGTCGCGAGAGAAGACGACCGTCGCGGCGCCGGCGTCGCGTAGGACCGAAGCGGCTAGCGACAGCGCCTCCGGTCCGAGCGCGTAGCACGCGAGCTCGGCGTCCGTCTCGGCGTCCACGATGTGGCTGCCGTCGATGCACGCGACCGGGCCCGCGATGCCGACCCGTCGCGCGACGTCCCGGGTCCCTGAGTACATCCGTCCGGTGGCGATGCTCACCACGATCCCCCGCCGCTGTAGCGCGCCGATCGCCACGAGATCGCGCTCGTTCAGCGAACCGCCACCTCCGACGAGCGTTCCGTCGAGATCCGTTACGAGGAGTCGGTAGTCCAGCGCGCTCCCTCGGCTGTCTGGCGCGACCTCGTCCCGGGCGGCGCTTGCCCGACGACCTACTGCGTGGCTTCCGCCGGATAAACCGAGACGCGCTTCTTGATGCGCGACGCGTGCTCGTAGGCCACCACGCCGTCCACCCGTGCGAACAGGGTGAAGTCCCTGCCGATGCCGACGTTGCGCCCGGGATCGATGGTCTGCCCCACCTGCCGCACCAGGATGCTGCCGGCGCGGACCGTCTGCCCGCCGTACACCTTCACGCCGCGATACTGTGCGTTGGAGCCTCGCCCGTTGCGCGACGAGCCGCCGCCCTTCTTGTGAGCCATGATCCTGCCTGTCGCCGCGTCACGCCGAGATCGACGTGATCTTAACGGCCGTGTAATCCTGGCGGTGTCCCGCCTTGACCTTCGACTTCTTGCGCTTCAGGAACTTGAAGACGATGAGCTTCGGACCGCGCTCCTGGGCGACGATCTCAGCCTCCACCACGGCGCCTTCGACGATCGGCTTCCCGAACCTCGGTGCGCTGCCTTCGCCGCCGCTGGCGACGAAGAGGACCTCCTCGAACCGGATCTTGTCGCCAGGGCTGCCCCCGAGCTTCTCGATCCGGAGCGTCTCACCCTCGGAAACGCGGAACTGGCGTCCGCCCGTGCGAATGACTGCTGTTGCCATGGGAAAGGGAGCGGAAGGCTAGTTTCTGGTGGGCGGCCGCGCAAGGTGATTCACCGCCGCCATCTCCGGCCCGGCGTTGGTTCCCGAGGGAAGACGACGAACCTCCCGGCCCAGCGACTCGGTGGGTCCGAGGCGGTCGCGGATCGTCTGTTCAGGACTTCGGTCATGATGGGGCGGTTGGCGCGCGGCTGCTGCTCGGTGGTGGCGCCCGGTCCCCGCGGATCGGTCCCGCCACGGAGATGGTGTAGGCTCCATTGGCGTGTGCCGCCATGGCGGTTTCGTGTCGGGACCGCCGGACTCGCGAAGGTCCGTTCGTGGCCCCACGGCGAGCGGTGTCCTTCGTCGAGGACGAGACGATCGGATCGCTGCGCCCCGCGGCGCGCTCCGGCGCCGGGCTCGCAGCCTCCACAGGACCTCATGCCCTCCTCCTTGTCGCCGGATCCTGCCTCGGTCGTCCGGTTACGAGCGGCCACCGTGTGGGGCGACGACGTGCTCGGCACCCGAGATCTCGCCCCCGGCGAGGGGCTCGGCTTCGACGACCCTCGCCTGCTGGTGCCGCGACCGGACGGCCTGGACGCGGGCGAAGGCCCCCTTCGGGCCGCCCACTCCGACTGGGAGTTGGTCCCCGGGGGCGCGACGGACGGCTTCGCCCGAGTGAGCGGCGTCGAGCACGGCCTCGCCGGCCTCGAGGGGCAGCGGCTGGCTCGACCGGGCGACCGTGCGGTCCTGCGCTTCGGGGGGCTCGCCCTCTGCCTCGAGGTCGTGGGGCTCCCTGCTCGGCGGCCCCGGCCCGCGCTCGATCCCACCCTCCTCGCTGCCGTCGGCTTTGCGCTGGTCGTCGTCGTGGGGGGCCTAGGCCTCGTCAGGTCCGTGACGAGGCGCGGCCCCACCGAGACTCCCGTGGCGCTCCTCGAACCGCACCGCATCGCGCGCATCCTCCACGGGCTCGAGCCGGGAGCGCCGCCCGGCGGATCTGCGGTCCTCGCAGCGATGCCGCCTCGGGTTGGCGGCGGGCCGCTCGCCGTCGAGGTGGCGATGGTCCCGTCGCCGCGCGATCCCGGGGGAGCGTTGCGGCGCGCGCTCATGGCCACGCGCGACGGACCGACCCCCGCGGTGCCGCGCGACGTGCTGCGCACCTTGCTCGCGAATCGCGCCGAGGCGGAGCGGTGTCTCGCCGCCGAGCCGGGGGGGGCCGTCACCGTACGCTGGGTGGTGTCCCCGAGCGGGCGCGCGGAGTCGGCGGTCGTCACGCGCGTCACGCCCGAACCGAGCGCCGTCGAGCGGTGCCTGACCCATCACCTCGCCGGGCTCGCCTTCGAGCGAAGATCGCGCCCCACGACCGTGACGCACACCTTCCGGGCCGAGGTGCGATGAGGCTGGGGTTCGTCGAAGAGCTCGACCCGGCCGCCGCCCTCGCGATGGCCGCGGCAGATCTCGGCCTCGGCCTGCTCGAGGTCGTGGGAGGGATCCGCGTCGCACAGGCCAACGCGGCGGCCGAGTGGCTGACGGGCTATCCAGCGGCCGATCTCGTGGGTCGCGACCCCTCCGAGCTCCTGCCTGCGGTCGAAGTCGCTCGGTGGCTGCGGGAGGCGTGCGACGAGCCGCCGCCCCGGGGCGGCCCGCCCCGCGTGCTGGAGACCGCGCTGGTGCGGCGTGATGGACAGCGCGCGATCGTGTCGGTCGGCGTGCATCCGCTCGAGGACCGGGCGGGCTGTTGCGTCCTGTCGCTGCGTCGCAGCGAGATCGGACGCGTGATCGACGAGCGACTGACCCGCTCGGAGGCGCGCTTCCGCGCCCTGATCGACGGCGCGCCCCAGCCCATCTGCGTGCTCGACCGTGACCGGGTGCTGTACGCGAACCGTGCGTGCCAGGAGCAATTCGAGCCGGCGGCCTACCCGGCCGACGGCTGGTTGGACCCGCGCTCTCACTTCGACCCCGCCGACCTGGCTCGATTCGAGCAACGGTGCGAGAAGCTGCGCATGTCTGCGGAGCCGCCTGGCCCGGCGGAGTACCGCGTCCATCGCCAGGACGGGACCACGCAGGTCCTCGAGGTGAGCACGGTCGCGGGCGAGCTCGACGGATGCCCGGCGGTGTTCTGCTTCGGTCGGGACGTGACCGACCGGGTGCGGCGGGAGACACGGGCGCTCCAGGCGGATCGACTCAGCGCGCTCGGGCTGCTCGCCGGAGGCATGGCTCACGCCATCAACAACCCGCTCACCTACGTCCTGCTCAACCTCGATCACGTGGCCGCCAAGCTCGGCCGCGTCATCGAAGAGCCGGCGCTCGTTCAGGAGATGGTGGTTCGTCTGGCGGAGGCCCAGGACGGTGCGGAGCGCGTGGCGGAGGTCGTCCGCCACATGCGAGCGCTCTCGCGCACCGACGAGGCGGATCAGGGTCCGGTGGACGTCGCCGAGATCCTGCGCAACGCCATCGGAGTCGTCGGCAACGAGGTGCGTCATCGCGGGACCTTGCTCGCGGACCTCGGTGAGGTGCCGCTGATCATGGGCAGCGCGCCGCGGCTCGAGCAGGTCTTCCTCGGCCTGCTCGTCCAGGCCGCGCGCACGCTGCCCGAGAGCGCCCGCAACGCGGAGATCCACGTCGTCTTGCGCCAGCAGCGGGACCAGGTGGTCGTCGAGCTCACCGACGCCGGACCCCCGTTCGAGGCGGACCTCTTGGCGCGGGTGATGGACCCCGGGTTCGGGCCCGCCGCGGGCGAGGTGTGGGGGTGGTCGGGCCTCTCGCTCGGCGCTGCCATCGTGCGCTCGCTCGGTGGTAACCTCGCCATCGTGCCGGACGGCGCCGGTCACAACCTCTTCCGGGTCACCCTCCCGGCGGCCCACCCTGGCGTGGAGGTTTCGCCGCCGAGCCGCGACCGATTCGACTCCGAGCCGCCGACCTCGCTCGGCTTCCGGCCAAGGGTGCTGGTGATCGACGACGACCCCGGCGTGGTCAGCGCGCTCCGGTTGATGCTCGAGGGCGAGCACGAGGTCACCACGGTCGCGAGCGGCCGGGAGGCGCTGCGGCTCCTGCTCCGTGATCCGCCCTACGACGTCGTGTTCTGTGATCTCATGATGCCGGCGGTTTCCGGGATGGATCTGTTCGAGGCCGTACGACTCAACCGGCCCGGCATCGAGCGGAGGCTCGTGTTCATGACCGGCGGCGCGTTCACGCCCGAGGCCGCTCGGTTCCTGGAGCGCGTGCCGAACGGGCGTGTCGAGAAGCCCTTCGATCTGGCGCGCGTGTCAAGGCTGCTGCGCCGCGCCGTCCGGGCCGCGCGATGACCAGGCGCGGAGCCCGAGCTCGACCAGCCGCCGTGCCTCGTCCGCTTCGAGCGTGATCGCCAGAGTGAGGCGCTTCCCGTCGGTGGCGACCCGCGCTCGCTCCCGCGGGTCGAAGCCCAGCCACGCCTGCGCGACCGGGCCGCTCGCCTCACGGAGCCGGGCGTCGAGGGAGGAGGCGAGGTCGCGGCAGGGTGCCTCGGCGTCGCACCAGACCAGCACGCGAAGGTGGGGCCGCGGCGCGAGCCGGAAGCTGGCCGCGACCGCGCGGACATGGTCCAGTTCGTCCGCGGGCACCTCGGTGATGGTGCCCGTTAGCGCCTCTCCCTCCGTCGGGACCAGCCAAGTGGCCACGAGCGCCGCATCCGTTCCGACCTCGTCGCGCAGCTCGCGGTGCCGCGGTTCGGACCGCATGGACGGCACCCGACCCTCGGTGGCATCGATCATGTCTCGAAGGTACCGGCCCCCGGACAGGAGGACCGGGCCGCCATCGCGCACGGCGACCTCACCCTCGCTGGCCCCGTCGCGGTCGCGCACGGCCAGGAAGCCACCGATGGGTGCGCGCACCGGATCGCCGCCGTGAAGGCGCACGATCGCGGCCGCGCAATCCGCCACGGCGCCGGCATCGAGGTCGCCCGCCGCCGCCAAGCCGAGCTCGAGATCCGCGTCCGGCGTCGCCAGCGATCGCGATGGAACCGCCAGGGCGACCACCCGCACCGCCGCCATGGGATCGCCGGCGCACGCTCGTCGGACCTCCCCGAGCGGGGTCACCTCCCGGGTCGCCCCGAAGATCGAGCGGCCCAGCTCGCTCCCGTGCCAGGCCGCCAGGTTCACGGTCACCAGCAAGGAAGCCCCGCGCGGGATGGCGTCGGTGACCTCGATGACGACGGGTTGCGCGGGGGCCGAGGGCGCGACCCGCGCGCGGGCGACGATCACCGCAGTGAGCGCGGCCAACGCGCCGAGCAGCAGGCGGTGGACGGTGACGACCCGCACGGGACCTCCCGCAGGGGTCGCGCCATTACGGTCGCGACTCGCCGGAGCGGCGTCCGACCGTCGCGCGCCGACCTTCGGGGCGCGGCGGAAAGACCCGGCGATTCAGCGGGGCGCGCCGCGACACGAGGGAGCGGGAGCCCTCGGTTTCGCGGAACAGCGCCTGCACGGCCGCGATCGTGGACGCCCCCGACGCCAGGAGCTCGGAGACGTGGTGCTCGCAGAGCGCGAAGATCCGGCTCTCGATCAGCACCATCTTGATCCGATGCTTTCCCAGCACCACCCGCGGCGCCCCGGGGCGTCCAACCGAGCGGTGACCGGCGCAGACCTCGCAGCTCCTCGGCATGCCCCCCACCCTCGGGTGAGCGGGGCGTTCGGGCCAAATTCCCGGCGCCTTCCCGGCAGGCCGTGGAGCCCGAGATCGCCGCGCGACCGCCGTCGTCTCCGCCCCGGTCGGGCGCACGGCGTCCCGGGTCGGCTCAGCCAGCGACCTGGCGCTCCGCCCACTCGATCACGGCGTTCTCGACCGGACGTCCCTGGTGTCGACCGAGCTCCTGAAGGCCGGTCGGGCTGGTGACGTTGACCTCGATCAGACGGCCTCCGATGAGATCGAGCCCCACGAACCAGAGACCGCGCGCGCGCAGCGCCGCCCCGACCTCGCTCACGAGGGCGGCCTCGCTGGGGTCGAGATCGGTCGGCAGCACGCGGCCCCCGGCGTGGATGTTGGCGCGAAGATCGTCGTCGCGCGGGACGCGGAGGATGGCCCCGAGCGGCGCGCCGTCGAGCACGAGCACCCGCTTGTCGCCGCTGCGGACCTCCGGGAGATACTCCTGGACGAGCGCGTGTTGCCGCCCCTCCTGGGTGAGCAAATCGACGAGCGAGCGCGTGTTCTGGTCGTTCACCGCCAGGATCACCACCCCCCTCCCGCCGGCGCCGTCGAGGGGCTTGAGCACGGCGCGTCCGCCCACACCAGCGACGAAATCCAGGATGAGCGCCGGCTCCGCGGACACGAGGGAGCGGGGCATCAGGTGGCTGAAGTGGAACGCGAACAGCTTCTCGTTGGCGTCACGGAGCCCGCCGGGCGCATTGACGACCAGGACCCGGTCGCCGACGAGATCGAGCATCTGCGTGAGGTGAAGGTAGGCGACGTCGAAGGGCGGATCCTGGCGGACGAAGACCGCGTCGAGGGTCGCGACGTCCACCTGCCCGATCTCGCCGAGGGTGACGTGGGGCGCTGCGTCCTGGACGCGAATGGGCCGGCACCGGGCGGTCACCGCGCGCCCCTCGTGGGACAAGTCTACCGGCCGGCAGTGGAGGCAAGCATGGCCCCTCGCGATCGCGCCGCGCATCAGCGCGAAGCTCGTGTCCCGGTCGGGCAGCATGGTTTCCGCCGGATCCATGACGAACAGAAACCGCATGCCGAGCTCTCCGTTCCGGTCCGTTGGCGCCAGGGTGACGGTGCTGCGGACGGAGCCCAGTCGTAGACCGGGGGCGCGGGAGCGCAAGGGCCACCGCTCCGCGGCCTGGCTGCTCGTGGTGCGTGCCGCGGTGACGTCCCCCCGCTCGGCCGCTCACCCGGACCGTCATCCGGGCGAGGGCGCGCGGGCAATCGGGGCGACCGAGGCGCCGGTCGCGCGCAGATAGTCGACGGGCGCGAGCAGGATCTGGGTGCCGCGCACGCCGGCGCTGACGCTCACGCGATCGCAGACCTCGAACAGCTCGTCGACCCAGACCGGGAAGGCCTTACGGGCCGCCAGCACGGTGACTCCGCCGCGCACGTAGCCGGTCAGGGCGGTCACCTCCCGCAGCGGCACGAGCGCGACGTGACGGTCGCCCGACACGCGCGCCAGCGCCTTGAGGTCCAGCTCCGTGTCGGCGGCGATGACCGCGAAGCAGGGGCCGTTGCGATCCCCGCGCGCCAGCAGGGTCTTGTACACCTGCTCGGGGGGCAGGCCGACGCGCTCCGCGACCTCGACCGCGTCGAGGTGCTCGTCGCCGATCGAGAAATGCCGCAGCTCGTAGGCGATCCCCAGCGCGTCGAGGAGCCGGGCTGCGTTCGTCTTGGCAGGGGACGTCGACATCGGCGCCGAGCGTACCGCCTCCGCGTCGCCTCACCGATAGGCAGCCGCGACGAGCTCGGCGGTCGCCTCGTCGTCGAGGTCGGCCGCGGCGGCGTAGCCGACACCGCGCCGTTCGGTGGCGGCGATCGAGTAGCCGCGCCGCTGGCCGACGTAGACGGGGACGTCACGGACGACGCGCGGCTCGAGCCGCGCCCGAAGCGGCCAGCGTGCCGCGTCGTAGACGTAGACGGACACCCGGTGGTTGCCGACCCGGTACCGGAGCAGGGCCGCCCGGTGCCCCGGGTGGCTCACGCGCACCACGGTACCCCCCTCCCATGAGGCGCCGTACTCCGATAGGCTAGGGGCTCGGATCGGCACCCCGACCTCTGGCTCGAGCCGGCTGACGAGGCCAGGCTCGACGACGGCGGGGCAGGCGTCGTCCCCACCGTGTGCGTGGAAGCGGACGAAATCGTCAATCAGCTGATCGGTGCCGTCCGTCATGCCGGCGGACACCGCCACCGGTTGGGCCGCGGTTTGCCCCGGGGGTTCCTCGACGGACGCCGCCCAGACCAGCGTGACCGCGGCCGCGGCGGCCACGGGGAGGATCGTCCGCCACGGGAGGTAACCGTGCTTGTCCGCCTCGGCGTCGCTCGCGTCGGCTTGCCGCTGCTGGGCACCGAGCGCGCTCTCCACCCGCGCCCGGAACTCGGCGGAGACGGGAGCCGAGCGCCGCACCATCTCTCGCGTGCTGAGCTTGATCGACGAGGTCAGCCGCACCTGCCCCAGGCAGTCCCGGCAGCTCGCGAGGTGCTGCTCCACCTCGACCATCCGCTCGGGGGACAGCTCGCCGTCCACGTAAGGATCGAGCAGCGCTCGCAGACGGCAGGCGCTCATTGCACGCCCCCCTTTCGCTGCCGATACGCGGCCAGGGCCACCGGAGCCGGTGGGGCCTGGTCCGGGACGGAGTCGCTCACGCCCTCCGCTCCGATGATGCCGAGGGCGCTGGCATGGTGGACGAGCTGCTCCTTGAGCAGGCGCCGACCGCGGTGAAGCCGGGACATCACCGTCCCGATCGGGCACCCTACCACCTCGGCGATCTCCTTGTAGGAAAGCTCCTCGACATCGGCGAGCAGCACGGCGACGCGGAACTCGTCGGGGAGAGCGTCCAGCGCTGCCGTGATCTCGCGCGCGATCACCGGGCGGAGCGCCTGCGACTCCGGATCGCGCATCGCCTCCAGCGTCGTCGTGCCCACCCAACCGTCGGCGAGAGGGTCCGCGTCCGGGCTGTCCACCAGCGCCCGCTCCAGCCCGTCCCGCCGATACCGGTTGATGAAGGTGTTGGTGAGGATCCGCAGCAACCAGGCCCGCATGTTCGTGCCGGGCTCGAACCGACCTCGGGCCCGCAGCGCCTTAAGCAGGGCGTCCTGGACCAGATCCTCCCCCTCCGCGACGTTGCGGGTGAGTCGGGTCGCGACTGCCAGCAGCGACCCCAGATGGCTCAGCGCCTCGCGCTCGAAGGCGTCATCGGGTGACGGCCGGCCGGTACGCGCGCTCCACATCAGCATGGGATGTGCCAAGAACCCGCGGCCCGCACCAGCTATTCCTCATCCCGCGCATCGTCTACCAGCCGCCGCTCGAGGCAGGTGATTCTCTCGGCCAACCGGTCGATCTTCCGATCGAGATCGGTGACCGCCGTGGTGGACGGCACCAGGGTCCGAACCCGTTCATCCAGGACCTGCTGCCACTGCTCCAAGGTGCCGAGGAGCCCCCGGTTTATCATTCCCGCCTCGGCCGCAGCGTCTGCGCCGTCCCCGTCTTCGGGCACCTCCCCCGCGGTCGGTGCCGTCGGCAGCGATCTCGCGAGTCGGCCGAACGGCCCATCGCGCAGCTGGGTCAGCACGCGGCCCCCGCGGTGGCGAACGAGCGCCTCCAGGGTCGCCAGCGGCAGGGAGCGCGGGCGCGACTTGAGCTCCTCCGAGATGATCAGCGCGAGCGTAACCTCGGTCTTGTCCTCCTTGGTCACGTTGTCGAGCACTCGGACGTCCTGCCCGTCGCGGATCATCTCCGCGAGCTGCAAGAGCGTCACGTAGCGGCTGTCTTGCGTGTCGTAGAGCTTGCGGTTCGTGTACCGCTTGATGACCCGGTAACGGGGATCGATCGGCAAAGTTGCCTGGTCCGTCTCCGACATGGCGCGCTCCCTCGCGTGCTCGGCGCCGGTTCTGCGCGAACCCTCTCCTCGCGCCCCGGCCCGACCCCTCGGGTCAGGAGGATTTCAGAGTTGGCGCAGGGCGTCAACCCCGCCGACCGATGGCGGCGAGCGCCCCACCCAGGGCCTGTGGGGCTTTTCGGGTCAACGCCCGGCATTGTACTCCTGCCTCATGTCCCGAAGCCTCTGGATTGCCTCGTCATTGCTGTTCCTGGGACTCGGCTGCTCCACGAGCCACCCGCCACCCGCGCCCGCGCCCGCGCCGACCGTCGTATCCAGCGGTTCTCGCGACGGCACGGCGCTCCTCGCCGAGCCGACCCTCGACCGGCTCGAACTCCAGGGAGACACCAGGCTAGCCCGGGTTTCCACCGTGGCCGTCGAGGGGCAGCCCTTCGATCGCGCGCTCCGGGCGGAGAGCGTCGGGGGAGCTGACGAGGCCTGGTCGGTGCAGGTCGGTGCTCGGCTCGGCGAGCCAATCCAGTACCGGGACGTCCTCCTGCTCACCTTCTACCTGCGGGCGCCGAAGCCCCGCGGCGAAGCCGGCGAGGGGCAGACCGAGGTCGTGCTGGAGCTTGCACGGGACCCTTGGCACAAGATGGTCACGCAGGCCGCGACCGCGGGCGCCGATTGGGTGCGGTTCGACGTGCCCTGCGAGGCCAGCGGCAGCTACGGGGCCGGCGAGACGCAGGTGGTGTTCCGGCTCGGCTACGCGCCGCAGACCATCGAGATCGGCGGGCTCTCGATTGTCAATTACGGGCGTCACCGGACCCTCGCCGAGCTCCCGCGCACGCGCCTGTCCTACCCCGGTCGCGAGGCGGAGGCGCCGTGGCGTGCGGAGGCGGCCGCGCGGATCGAGCAGCTTCGCAAGGGTGACATCCAGATCGAGGTCAAGGACGCGCGCGGCGAGGCTGTCGAGGGGGCCAGTGTCGGGATCGAAATGACGCGGCACGCCTTTCGGTTCGGTACCGCGATCAACGGACGTTACCTCGCGTCGACCGCCGCCGAGCCCGATCGGGAGCGGTACCTCGCCCTGGTGCCGCAGCTGTTCAACACCGTCGTGCTGGAGAACGAGCTCAAGTGGCAACCCCTGGCTGGCGATTGGGGGCCGGGGTACACGATGGACGTCGCGCGGTCCGCTGTGCGCTGGGCGCGGGGCCAGGGTCTCGACGTGCGCGGCCACGTGCTCGTGTGGCCGGGCTGGAAGAACCTCCCCGCGCGACTCCGCTCGCTCGAGCGCGAGCCGGCCCGCCTCGCCCAGGAGGTGCGGGACCACGTCCGTGAGATGACGACCGCGATGCGCGGCGAGCTCATCCACTGGGACGTCGTCAACGAGCCCTGGGATAACCACGACCTCATCGATCTGCTCGGGCGCGAGGCGATGGTGGACTGGTTCCGGGACGCGCACGCCGTCGATCCGGACGCCCAGCTGTTCATCAACGACTACGGGATCCTCTCCGGTGGGGGCGGCAGCACCGGTCACCGCGACACCTACGAGCAGCACATCCGCTTCCTGCTCGAGCAGGGGGCCCCCGTCGGCGGGATAGGCATGCAGGGCCATTTCGGCGCCGCGCTCACGCCTCCGGGCGAGCTCCTGGCGATCCTGGATCGCTTCGGCGCGCTCGGTCCCCCGATCACCATCACCGAGTACGACATCGTGTCGGACGACGAGGCCCTGGCCGGCGACTACACGCGGGACGTGCTCACCCTGCTCTACAGCCACCCGAAGGTCGAGGGCTTCATCCTGTGGGGGTTCTGGGATGGTCGCCACTGGAAGAACAACGCGGCGATGTTCCGGCGCGACTGGTCGCTCAAGCCTGCGGGGCAGGCCTACCAGGACCTGGTGTTGCGCTATTGGTGGACGCGCGCCGAGGGGCGGTCGGGCGCGGGTGGCGTCTATCGGGTTCGCGGCCACCTTGGGCGCTACCGGGTCACCGTGCAGCACCGCGGGGAGAAGAAGGCGGGGAGCTTCACGCTCGACCGGGCGGGCGCTCGGGTGACCGTGCGGCTCGATCCCCCGGGTGCGGCCGCCGACCCTCGGTGATCGGCCGCGGGCGCGGCCTGCGCGGCGGGCCGCCAGCGCGGGGCGAGGGCGAGGCCGCCGCTTTTTCGCCCCACCATTTCCCCTGGGATATACCCGAGGTCCGATGCGCCTCGGCCTGGCCCTCCTGCTCGTGCTCGGCTGCTGCCTCGTGGGCTGCAACCTTCGCCCAGACTCGCCCGAGTTGCTCGAGGTGAGCGCGGTTCATCCCTCGGCGGTCGAGGTCGGCGACCGCCTCGAGATCGTCGGCAGCGGCTTTCCCGAGGGCCGCACGGGGACGGCCACCTTCGCCGGCCGCCTCGCCCGCCCCGGCGCTCCAGCCGCAAGCGCGCGCGGGATCGTAGCGCGAGCGGCGGCCGTTTCCCGCCAGCGACTCCTGGTGGAGATCGACCCCGAGCTCGTCGCGGCCTTCTGCGGTCGCGGCGCTGGCGCTCGCCACACCACCTTCCACGGTGCGGTCGTCGTAGCGTTCTCACCCCTGCTGCCCGGTGCGCCGCCCGTCGTGGGGCGCCTCGGTGACGTGGAGATCGACTGGCTCGCGCCCCCGCCGTCCGACGAGGTGCTCCTGGCGCAGGTCGAGGCGGGGCGGACGGCGCTCGACGCGCTGGGGCTCTCCGTCGCGGTCGAGCCGCCGCGGGGCGTCACAGTGTCCACCCTCGACCCCGACGGGCGTGCGGCCCAGGCCGGGCTCCTTCCCGGAGACCACCTGCTGGCCTTCGGCGGGGTGCGCCTGGTCGACGAGGCCGACTTCGAGCTCGCCCCGGGGGCTCGCCAGGCCGTCGTGAGGCTGAGGCGGGGGCAACTCGCGGACCCCGTCGAGCGGGCGGTGATGCTCGATGGAATCAGCCCGATGCCGCCGGGGGCCCTTGGCGTGGCGGGTCTGCTCGTCGCCGTCGTGGTGGCGGTAATGCTGTTGCTCTGCATCCTGCCGGGTCGCTTGCTCACCTGGGTGGAGCGCCGCGTCGCGGCCCGCCTCCAGACCGTGATCGGTGGCGGTCGGCGGGCTGACCGCCCGGCCGTGGTGCTCCGGCGCCTCGCCGCGGCGCTCCTGCAGGGACTGCTGCCGCTCGAGGTGCCGCTGGCCCTGCGCGTCGTCTCCTACCTCGGGCTCCTCGTCGTCATGGGGTTCGTTTCCCTCGTCGCCTTCGACGGCGTGGTCGTGGCCGCGGAGGCGGACCTCCCCCTGGCGCTGCTCGCGACCATCACCGGGCTGGTCTGCGTCGGGCTCGTCGCTGGCGGGCGGCTCGGCGGACCGCGCTGGTCGCTCCTCGCGGGGCTGCGCACGGGGCTGTTCCTGCTCGGCTTCCAGCTCCCGTTGCTCTCGACCCTGACGGCTGCCGTGCTGCTCTCGGGCAGCACCCGGGTCCGCGACCTCGTGCTCACGCAGGGGCCCGCGCCGTGGACGTGGCACGCCTTCGCCACGCCGGCGACGGCCCTTGGCGTCGCACTCACGCTGCTCTCGCTCGTCCCTCGACCCGCCGTGGCCTCGCGGGCGGGCGATGAGCTCGACACATCGGCCGGTGTGGTAACCGGGCCGACGACCCACGCCGCCGGCTCGCTCCTCGCCGTCGCGGACACCGGCCACTTGCTCGTGGTGGCCGGTCTGATCGCGCTCGCGCTGTTCGGCGGCCACGCCCTGCCGGGCGTGGCCCCGACCGAGCAGCGCGCCAGCCTGCCGCTGCAGGCCCTCGGTGCGGCGCTGTTGGCCGCCAAGACGTGGGGGGTCGTCGCGCTCGTCGCCCTGCTGCGCTGGATCATGCCGGGCCTCCGCCACTCCGACGTGGCGGGCGTGTGCTGGCGCATCGCCGCGCCGGGTTCGGTCGCCGTCGTCGGGCTCGCTGTCGCGTGGGGCCACCCGGCGCTGCAGCGGGTGGCGGGCGCCCTGAGCGGGAGCCTGGGCGTCGCGCTCTCGACGCTCGTCGTCGTCCTCTTCGCCCTGCTCGCGGTGCGTGTGCTCCGCGCCTTGCGGCGCCCCGCGCTGGAGGCCAGCGTCAACCCCTGGCTGTGAGCGCCGGGGGGACCTCGAGTCGACCGTGCAGCGGCTCCTCGCTCTCCGCCGGATCGTCGCCCGAGCCGCGGCCTCCAACGCTCACGACCAGCAGCACCAGCAGCGCGACGCCGAGGAGCGCCGCCACCACGAGCAACGTGCGGCCTCGGGCGAAGGCCGCCTCATCGAAGGCATCGACGCCCTTGGCGTGGCTGAGGTGCTCGCGCGCGAGCTGGCGCACCGTCTCGTCGTGCCCCCTGAGCGCGTCGAGCTCGCGTTCGGGCAGGGAGGTCCCGACGTCACCGCGCAGCATCGCTCGCCCCACGTCCGCGCGGGCGTCCCGACGCGCGCGCTCGGCGGCGCCAGCGCTGGCGGAGCGACTCGACGACTCGCTCGCGTGCTTCGTCTCGAGCGCTCGTCGCTCCGCGTCGAGCCGGCGGAGCTCGCGGGTCAGGTGCTGCGTCTCCCCCTGCGCCTGCCTGACCGCCGCCTGCGCCTCCTGCACTAGCGCGCGGTGCCGCTCCACGTCCCTCGTGAGCTCCGGGATCTGCGCCGCGAGCGCCGCCATTCGTTCGGCGTGCTTCTCGGGGAGGTGGACGCCGGAGTCGGGTTGCGCCGTCTGCTGCTCGAGCCGGCGGCCGTTTCGTTGCTCGATGGCTGCCCTCTGCAGGAGGGCCTCGGCGCGCGCGAGATCCCGTTCCTGCTGAGCTTGCTCCCCCTCACGGCGCCGCTCGGCCTCGAGTCGAGCGGTCCGTTGCTGCTCCAGGTCGGCACGGGCACGATCGATGCGCTGCAGCTCCGATCGGAAGGTCGTGTCGGTGCTCGCCAGGGCCGCGGATGCGGCCGAGGCCTCCTGCTCCGCGCTCCGCGCGCGCTCGAGCACCTCGTCGAACCTCCGATCCTGCTCGAGCTTCTTCCACAGCGCGCCGGCGAGGTCGTCGAGCGCCGTGTCCCGCGCGTCCTCGGCGGCCGTCAGCTGCTTTGCTAGCGCTGCCACCTCGGTGCGCAGCTGACGGCGACGGCGCAGCACGTTCACGGCGTAGGCGGGGGTGAGGTACCACGCGGTTGGCGTCGGGCCGAAGCCGCCGGCGCGGAACGCATCGACGCCGGTTATCCCGAGTGCCTCCGCGTCCGGCGTCACCCCAGTCGGTTGGGGCTTGCTCGTCTTCGCGGGGTGAAGCTCGACGGCGACCGCGATCTCCGGCGGCGCACCCGCCATCTCGAGATCGTCCAGATCGTCGCCCAGCACCACGCCCCCGGCGCGGTTCATGGCGGCGGCGGAGCGGTTCACGGACGCCTGGAAGTCGAGATCGAGCCCCGGTGCGGGGGGGGCCACCCTCGCGGCGGGTCTGGTGGCGCTCGGCGGGGTGACGGCGGGCCGCGCACCCGAGGGGCTCCGGCCGCGCAAGGTGGGCGCGGGGAGGGTGAGCTCGGGGATCTGGGCTGGGGGCGGCTCCGGCAGCCCGAGGTCGAGCTCTTCGAGCTCCGGCGGCGGGGGCTTTCCGGCGGCCATCGCCGCCACGATATCAGACCTCGCCGCCGACGCGCAGCGGTCCCGCGCTGGCGACCGGCATCGACGGGCCGGTCGGTGAATGGCAGCTCTCGCTGCCGTCCAGCGCCACCGACCGGGACGGGGAGCGGCGTTCAAGCGGGCGGAGACGCACCGCGCGCGGTGGACTACCGACCCCCGGCGCTCCGCTGCGGGTGGGGGGCGCCCACGTCGAGGACGACGCACTCCCTAGTCTCGCGGTCGCACCGCACGACCACGCGCTCGTCCCACCAGAGGTCACAGGCGCCACGCCAGACCCTGGCGTCGCCCGCTGTCGCGGCGTCCCCGTCCGGCGGTTCGGCGCGCGCTGGCCCCTTCACCACCACGTGCTCCGGTGGGCACTCGAGCCGCTGCACGACGGCCTCCGAAACCTGCTGCCGCTGCCACGACGAGCAGGCGGGCAGCAGCGCCAGCGCCAGCGCGGGGATCACCGCACGTCCGTTCATCCAGACCTCCGGCGGATGAAACCCGGTCCGCCCGGGATCCCTTGGGTTTGCCGCCGGGCGCCCCCCGGGGCCCCGCCGCGCCGCGAACCCCGCGGGGCGCCGCTCACGGCGCGAACCGCGTGCGCTGCTGGCGCTCGATCTCGCCCAGCGCGGCCACGGCGGCGAGGGAACGCTGGGCGATCTCGCGGTGCACGCGCGGCGAGCCTTTCTTGTCGTAGAGGTCATCGAGGGGCACGGGCGCCCCGAACACGATCCCGATGGGCACGCCGCGGCCGTTCAGCCCGCCGCGGACCTGCCGGAGGAGGTCGTTGCCGAGGCCGGCGACGAAGGCCGGGATCACGGTCGCTCTCGCCCCGTGCGCGAGCCGCCCCACGCCCCGCTGTGCTGGCAGGAGCGTGTAGGGGTCGTCGCCCCGGTTGCGCGTCCCCTCCGGGTGCATGCCGGCGAAGAACCCGCCGCCCCGCAGGAGCTCGGCGAGCACGTCGAGGCTGGTGACGTTCAGCGCGAGGCGCTCGCGCTCGCGGAAGAGGGGCGGGTACATCGCGAAGAAGCTCATCGCGCCGTTGACCAGGAACCCGACCCGGCGGTCGTAGAAGAACTCGCTCCGCACGGGGAAGAGGATCCGGTGCCGCAGGCCGCGGCGAACGAGATACGTCGTGATGGTGTAAAGGTCGAAGAAGCTCCGGTGGTTCGCCACCAGGAGGTAGCTCTGCGCCGGATCGAAGGCCGGGAGCTGCTCCGTTCCGAGGACGTGGAGCAGGCGCCGAGTGCAGAGGTGGATCCACGTCGCGCCGACGTGGCGCTGGCCAAAGCGGAGCGCTCGATCGAGTGGGCCCGGCTGCAGCGATCGCTCGATGAACCCGATGTGAAACCGCTCGATCGGCGAGAGCTGATGCTGACCCGCGGCGAGGAGCTCCGATCGCGACATCCGCCGAGCGGCTAACACGAACCCGCGCCTCCGTCATGCGCGAGGGCGCCCCTCGGCCAAAGGGCCGCGAGGTCGAGGCTCCCCGAGCCGTTAGCGCGACCCGTCCACCCGGCGCCAGGGCCAGGCAATCGGCCTGACCCCGGTTGCCCCGTTCAGCTCCCGGCCGATCCGTGTCATCTAGGTGGCGAATGGACCTCCGCGCCACCTTGGGTTCGGTGCTCGGGACGCTCGCGCCGCGCTCGCGTCGGGCATACCTCACGGAGGTCCGCGCGCACGTCGAGTACCGGCCCGTCGAGGGGGAGGAGCTCGCGGCCTTCACTCGGGCGGTTGAGGCCCGTTCCCGGTCGCTGCCCGCCGTCCGTTGGGTCGAGGTGAACCCGCACACGCGGCGCGTCGTGTTCGCGTTCGAGCGAGGCGCCTGCGCCCTGTCCGAGCTCGAGGCGCTCGTCGCCGCCGCCGAGAATCAAGCCGGGATCTTCGGCGAGCCCGGCACCGATTTCGGCCCCGAGCACCCCGCGGATGCGGCGCCCATCGACCGGCTCCGGATGGAGCTCGTCGCCGACGCCGTGGCGGCCGCGGTGGGCCTGGCGCTCCGGGTGTCACCCCTGCGCCCCTCTGCTCTCGCCGGCCACGCGCTCGGTGCCGTCGCGCTCGTCCGGTCGACCCGCCTGCGCGAGCTAGTGACCGAGCGCCTGGGGCCGGAGCGCGCCGAGCACGTGCTCGAGCTGGTTTCTTCCGTGACCCACGCGGTCGCTCAGCGCCCCATGAGCTCGTTCGTGGACGCGCTGCACAAGCAGGCGCGGCTGGTCGAGGTGGAGGCGCTGCACCAGGCGTGGGTGCAGCGCGAGGCGGAGCTCACGGCGGAGCGCGCCGAGCACCTGCCCGCTTCGGCCCGCCCCGCCGTGCGCCCCGTCGCGCGGCCGCGCGGACCGGTGGAGGAGTACTCCGATCGCGCCTGGGTCCTCTCGCTCGCGGGCTTCGGCGTGAGCTTCCTCGCCACGCGCGATCTGCAGCGGTCGGTGGCTGCGCTCTTCGGCGCGCTCCCCAAGCCCGCGACGCTCGGTCGCGATGTCTTCGTGGCGGAGCTCGCCAGGTCCCTCGCGGCGCGCTCGGTCGTCGTGCTCGACTCACACGCGCTGCGGCGCCTCGACCGCGTCGACTGCCTTCTGCTCCAGGGAGACCTGCTGAGCCGGGGTCGGTTCTCGGTGGGGGAGATCCTGTCCGACGGCTCGGTCGACCCGGAGGCAGCGCGTTCTCAGGTCCAGGCGCTATTCGATCCGGAGCACCCCGTCGACTGTCAGACCCGCGACGGGTGGACGCTCGGCCCACCGGCGCTGCTGCGCCCCCAGCCTCCGCCGGCGCTTGCGCTGCGGAGCGCCGCTCTGGCGCGCTCGGGCGCCCTGACGCTGGCGCTCGTCCGCGACGCATGCCTGGTCGCCGTGGTCGAGATGCGGGTCGTTGCCCAAACTGGGGCCGAGGAGCTGATCAGCGCCGCCCACGCGGCCGGGATGCGGGTCGTGCTTGGCGGCGTCGACGAAACCTGGCTCCAGGGGGTCGACGCCGACGACGTGCTCCCCACCGTGGTGCCGTTCGAGGTCGGGATCCAGCGGCTGCAGCGAGAGGGGCGGACGGTGGCCTTCGTCGGGACGGCGGCGCAGGCGACGGCGCTCGCGCGCGCGGACTGCGGCATCGGTCTGATGCGCGCGGGCGAGCCCGCCCCCTGGGGCGCGCACCTGATCTGTCGCGCCGATCTCTCCGACGTGCGCTTCCTGCTCGACGCCTGCGTCGCTGCCCGCGACGTCGCCCGCCAGAGCGTCAACATCGCGCTCGGCTCCGCCACCCTCGGGGCGCTCGTCGCCGCCGGAGGCACCGCGCCGGTGACCACGGGTCGCGTGCTGGCGGTCGTCAACACGGCGACTCTGGTCGCGATGGCCAACGCCCTGCGGGCCTCGTTCGAGCTCGACCGGCGGGCGCCGCCGCGGGCGCGCGATCGCACGCCTTGGCACGCCCTCGACCCGGAGGGGGTCCTGCGGCGGCTGGGCACCTCTGAGAAGGGGCTGCTCAAGAGCGAGATCCTGCGCCGCCTGCCCGCCCGCCGGCGCGAGCGCCCCGCGCTGGTGGAGCTCACCGAGGCGATCACGGACGAGCTCTTCAACCCGCTCGCGCCGCTGCTCGCCGCCGGCGCCGGGCTCTCCGCCGTGGTCGGCTCGATGACGGATGCGGGGATGGTCGGGGGGGTCGTCGCCTTCAACGCCGTGGTGGGCGGGCTGCAGCGGTTCCTCACTGAGCGCGCGATCCGCGACCTGTCCCGCACCACCCGTCGACGGGCCGTCGCGCGGCGCGCCGGGAGCCGCCAGGAGGTGGACGCTGACGATCTCGTGCAGGGGGACGTGATCGAGCTCTATGCGGGCGATGTGGTCCCCGCCGACTGCCGGGTCATCGACGCCACGTCGCTCGAGGTCGACGCCTCCAGCCTCACCGGCGAGTCCCTCCCGGTGTTCAAGTCCGCGTCGCCGAGCTTCCAGTCGGCGTTGGCGGATCGAAGCTCGATGCTGTTCGAGGGCACCGCCATCGCCTCCGGACGCGCCACCGCCGTGGTGGTCGCGGCCGGGGACGACACCGAGGCGCGCCGTGCGGCCCTCGGGTCCTCGCGCGCCAAGGACCAGAGCGGGGTCGATCGGCGCTTGCAGTCGCTCATCAACCTAACGGGGCCGGTCGCGCTCGCCTCGGGAGTGGGCCTCGTCGGCTTCGGGCTGCTTCGGGGCAAGAAGTTTCGGGATCTGGTCGGCTCCGGCGTCAGCCTCGCGGTGGCGTCGGTGCCCGAGGGGCTCCCGCTCCTCGCGACCGCGGCCGAGCTCGCCAGCGCCAAGCGCCTGGCTCGGCGTGGCGCGCTGGTACGAAACCCGAGCGCGATCGAGGCGCTCGGTCGGGTCGAGATCCTCTGCGTCGACAAGACCGGCACCATCACCGAGGGACGCATCGAGCTCGCTACCGTCTCGGACGGCGTCGTCGAGGAGAGCGCCGGATCACCGTCGGCAGCGCGGCTGGCCGCGCTCGCCATCGGCCTGCGCGCCACCGCCGTGCGGCGCACCAGCGAGACTCCGGCGGACCCCACGGACGCCGCGCTGGTGCGCGCCGCCGCCCGCCTCGGGCTCGTCCCGCAGGCGGACTGCCCCGGCTGGCGCCGCGACCAGGAGCTCACCTTCGAGGCCGGCCGCGGCTTCCACGCGAGCCTCGCGGGCGCAGACGCGGGGCGCGTCCTGTCCGTGAAGGGGGCGCCGGAAGCCGTGCTCAAGCAATGCGGCTCCTGGCGCCGCGCGGGCGCGACCGTCCCCCTCGACGCGGTGGCGCATGGTCAGCTCCACGTGCTGGCGGGGCTACTCGCGCGGCGCGGGCTGCGCGTTCTTGCGGTCGCCGAGCGGGTGGTCGAGTCGACCGCGGACGCCGTCCCGCTCGATCGCCCCACGGGGCTCGAATTCCGCGGCTTCCTCACCTTCAGCGACCCCGTTCGGCCCGCCGCGGCCGCCGCGATCGCGCGCCTCGATCGGGCCGGGGTGCGGACCGTGATGGCGACGGGGGACCACCCCGGCACCGCCAAGGCAATCGCGGCGGAGCTCGGGCTGCCGGCGGGGGACGCGCTCACCGGTCCCGAGCTCGCGCGGATGAGCGACGCGGAGCTCGACGCGCGGGTCGAGCAGGTTCGGGTCTTCGCGCGGGTCGCGCCGGCGCAGAAGGTCCGCGTGGTCCGCGCGCTCCAGCGCCGCGGCCGGGTGGTCGCGATGGTGGGGGACGGCGCCAACGACGCTCCGGCGATCCGGCTGGCCGATGTCGGCATCGCCCTCGGCGAGCGCAGCACCTCGGCCGCTCGCGTCGCCGCCGACGTCGTGGTGACCGACGAGCGCATCGACACCGTCGTCGACGCGATCGTCGAGGGACGGGCGCTCTGGGCATCGGTGCGCGATGCCGTCTCGATCCTCGTCGGTGGCAACCTCGGCGAGATCGGGTTCGCGCTCGCGGGTGGGCTCATCGATGGCAAGCCGCCGCTCGACCCGCGCCAGCTCCTCCTGGTGAATTTGCTCACCGACGTTGCGCCCGCGATGGCCGTCGCGCTGCGCCCCACGGCCGAGTCCTCGCTGGTCGCGCTGGCCCGCGAGGGGCCTGACGCTTCGCTCGGGCGCCTGCTCGATCGGGACATCGCGTCGCGGGCCGTCGTCACCGCGGCCGGGGCTGGCGCGGCCTGGACCTTCGCCCGCCTCTCGGGGAGCGCGGAGCGGGCCCGCACGGTGGGGCTCGTCGCCCTGGTCGGGACGCAGCTCGGGCAGACGCTGGCGTCGGGGGGGGTCAGCGTGCCGGTCGTGACGACGAGCCTTGCGTCGGCGGCCGTCCTCGGCGCCATCGTGCAGTCCCCGCGCATCAGCCAGATCTTCGGCTGCATACCGCTCGGCCCGCTGGGGTGGGCCACGGCGATCGTCGCCTCCGGGGCGGCGACCGGGGCTTCGTTGATCCTGCCGCAGGCGGTGGAGTCACTCGGGGAGCGACTGGGAGTCGACGCCTGGCTCGGATCCGCGCTCGCGGGCGCGGGAGCGGCGTTCGACACGCCACCGTCCGCCAGTCCCGAGGCCCTCGGAACGGGCCATCGTCCCGCGGAGGCGGCCGAGCCCCCCGGGAGCGCGGGCTGACTCCTGCCACTGCCGGGCGGGGCCGGGCCTCTCGCGGGATCGACCTCCGCAAATTTGGCCCGTCGCGGCCGAGAGTGACAGACGGCACGTCATGGCGCCAAAGCTGCTCGTCTCGTTCGCGCTCGCGGGGCTCGCCGTGGCCTGCGGGAGCGCTGCCATCCCTGCCACCCCCGTGAGCGGCGATCGGGCCGCTGCCCCCGCCGCCGAAGCGGAGGAGGTCGCGACGGTCGCCGGCCGCGACCTGCTCGACCGGCGTGTCGGTGACGTCGCCGTGTACCGCTTCAGCGGGACCTACCGCAGCGAACCGATCACGATCACCGAGGAGATCCGCGCGCACGAGGGGAAGGACTTCGTCGTCGATTACACCATCGCCAGCGGCGACGAGACGGCGCGCTTCCGCGTGCGCCGGACCGCCTCCAGTTTCGAGATCGCGTCCGTGGCGCGACTGGAGGGCACCACCGAGATGCCGGTCGACCGGGCCGACTTCGAGACCTGGATCGAGCAGACCGCGTTTTCTGCGGACGCCAACGTCGGGCGCCTGTCGCGGAAGGAAGAGACCTGCTTGGTGGGCGAAACCGCGCACGATTGCCTGGTCGCGCGATACCGCGTCGTCGTGGGCGACGAGCCGGCGACCCTGACCGTGGCGACCAGCGCCGACCTGCCGGGGCGGGACGTCGGTGGCGTGATCGAGTCGAAGGACGGCGGCATCATCTATCGCGCCGAGCTCATCGAGCTGCAGCGGGGGAGCGCCACCGTCACCGCGCACGCCGCGCGCTGACTCGAGAGGGCGGCGGCGACGGTGCCGGGATTGCGCTTCCGAACACGGAAATATCAATCCGCTTGCGCGAGGACGGCAAAGTTGCACCGTTGGCTCAATCGCATCGCGCGCCGGGCGATCTTCCTCGCGCTCTTCGCTTGACGCGTGCCGGTGCTGGCCGCTTCAATCGCCGCGGGCGTCGGAACCGTGCCCTCCCCATCCCATCCCGATGGTTCCGACGTTGCGGTCGAGCTCCCCGTACCACCGGTTGCTCGACCTCTTGCGCTGCCCGGGTTCGTCCCGGGCAGCGGTCTATTGGGCGCCGGTCAGGTCACCGGTGTGAGCCAGTCGGCGTGCTCGGGGGTCTTGCCGGTGACGGCACGGAGGTAGGCGCGCTGGAAGAGGGCGCCGAAGGTGCGCCTTCCAGTGGGGAACTCCACGCCGTCGAGCTCGCGGACCGGCGTCACCTCCGCCGCCGTTCCGGTGAGGAAGACCTCGTCGGCGCGGAGCAGCTCCTCCCTCGTGAAGGCGCGGACGACGACCGGGAGGTCGTGCGCGCGCGCCAGCGTCAGGATGCAGTCGCGGGTGATGCCGGGGACGATCGACGAGCTCTCGTCGTTGGTGTGGAGCCGCCCGCCCCGCAGGAAGAAGACGTTCCCGCCCGTGACGCCGGACACCGTGCCCTCGGCGTTGAGCAGTAGCGCGTCGTCCGCCCCGCGATCGAGCGCCTCGTGCGCCGCGAGGACGCTGTTCGCGTAGTGCCCGCTCGCCTTCGCCATCACCGGCAGCATGGTGTGGTGGAGGCGCCGCCAGCTCGACGTCACCAGCTTGATCCCGTTGCGGAGGGCGCCCTCGCCGAGGAAGGTCCCGAGGCGCCGCACCGCGATCAGGACCTGCACTGGGCACACCTGTCGCGGTTTCAGGTCGATGGGACCGTAGCCGAACCACGCGATGGGTCGGAGGTAGGCGTGGTCGACTCCGTTGCGGCGGGTTACCTCGATGGCGGCGCGGACCAGATCGTCGGCGGCGTAGGGGACGCGCATCCCGTAGAGCTGCGCCGAGCTCAGCATGCGGTCCACGTGATCGCGCGGGCGCACCAGGGCGGGGCCCCGCTCCGTCGGGTAGCAGCGGATCCCCTCGAAAACGGCGGTGCCGTAGTGGAGCGAGTTCGCGTAGTAGTGCACGCTGATGCGATCCCCGTCGCGGATCTCGCCGTCCTGCCAGACCCACCGCGCGAGCTCCTGGCTCTCCGGGCGCGTCAGCGTCAGATCCGCGTCCTCGGGCACGTCGCCGAAGCCCGGCCATTCCGACTGGGGTGTCGACATCGATCCTCCGCCGTGGAGCGTACCGCGGCGGGCGTGAGGTAGGGAGGCGTTTCACGCTCCCCGGCGCGGCGCCGCGGTCAGCCGCCGCCGCGCCGGCAGCTTGCCGCTCCGGTGGCCGCGCTCGGGGTCACAGCAGGGCCCAGATCAGGGAGGCCGCGCCGACCACCGCGCCGACCGCGGTGCCCGCGCGGGACAGCAGCGCCACGAGCAGCACGCGCGCGGCCCGGTTGCGGTAGATGCCGCGGAGGGACGCGAAGTCCTCGAGGAGGTGCTGCCCGTCCTCCGGTTGAGGCTGGCGCAGGTGCGCCTCGATCCGGCCGGTGACCGCCTCGAGCGGGAGCGCGGGCACCAGACACGCGACGGGCGACGCCAGCGCTGCGAGCAGGACCGTGAGCGGCTTGCCGCCGGCGGCGGCGGTGGCGACGAGGCCGACGGCGGCCGTCGAAGCGCACCAGGCGAGCAAGAGCGCGATCAGGCTCGGGGGGTCCTGGCGGAACAGCGCCGCGGCGACGAGGCCGAGCCCCAGCACCGGGATCGCCCACGGGAGAGCGCGTTGGAGGACCGGAGGCCGCGGGATCTCGAGCAGCGCCTGGCGATCGATGGGGCGGTCGAAGTCGGCGACCATGCCGCCCACGTGCGCCGCCCCCACCACCGCGACCACCTTCGATCCAGGCGCCTCCCGCACCATCGACATCAAATACTGGTTCCGCTCGTCGATCAGCGGCTCCTTGACTTGCGGCATCGCCTTAGCGAACTCCGACATCATGTCGTTCATCGAGCCCTCCTCCTTGAGGCGCTCGACCGTGTCGGCGTCGATGTCCTCCTCGATCGCCGACAGCGGCGCCATCACCAGGAAGGCGAGGAGCTTGAGCCGGTTCAGGGTGCCGAGGTTGTGCCAGGTGCGGTGGAACGTGACCTGGATGCTGCGATCGGCCAGGACCAGGTTGGCCCCGATCGCCTCCGCGCGCCGCGCCGCGGCCAGCATCTCCGCCCCCGGTCGGATCCCGAGCTTGTCGCCGACTCGCTTCTGGATCGACGCAAGCACGATGCTCGCCAATGCTGCCCCGACGCGACCATCCCGGACGATCGACGCGACGTCGAGCGTGCGCCAGTACTCCGCGTCGAGGAGCGACCGGTACCGGAGCTCGTCGAGCTCCACGCACACCGTGTCGGGGTGGATCGCGTCGATCACCGCCTCCACCTCGGCCACGCTCGCGCGGGACACGTGGGCCGTTCCAACCACGTGGATCTCCTTGTCGGGGAGATCGAGGCGGGTGACGTTGCTCGGTCCTGGCATCGACGCGCCGCACCCTACACCGCAGTTCGGTCGCGTGGATCGAATTCGCGGCCACTTCGGCTCCCCAGGGTGAGAGCCGAAGTGGCCGCTTCTCTCGGCGAAGTCTGCGCCGGGCGGTCCTCGCCAATTGCCGGAACCGCCCTAATACCGGGCGGTTGCCGGGGTAGCACGGGGCGCGGGCCCTTGTGCGGGGGCGTCCCGTGGCTGATCCTCGGGGCGCTTGTACTCCATCCGGAGCTCCGTCGACACGGCCCCCAACCCGCTCGCCCAGCGGATCGCGGCCGCACGTGCCGCGGGCCGGGGCAAGACCGATCTGACCGTGTCCAACCCCACCGTCGTGGGGCTGCCCCTCGACTGGGCGGCGGTGTCGGCCGCGCTCGCGGACGCCGGTGGGGCCCGGTACGATCCACAGCCGCTCGGCGCAGCCGTGGCGCGCGCTGCCGTGGCGGCGGCCTGGAGCGCCGAGGGCGTCCCCATCACGCCCGAGCGCCTGCTCCTCACCGCCAGCACCAGCGAGGCCTACGGGCTCGTCTTCCAGCTCCTCTGCGACCCGGGCGACCAGCTCCTGGTGCCGCGGCCGAGCTATCCCCTGCTCGATCACCTCGCGCGGCTCGCGGGCATCGGGCTCGTCGACTACCCGCTGTCGTACGACGGCGCGTGGCACCTCGACGTGGAGCGGGTCGCGTCCCTCCGCACCCCGCGCACGCGCGGTGTGGTGGTGGTCAGCCCCAACAACCCGACGGGCTCGCGCCTCGGTCGCGACGAACTCACGGCGCTCGCCCGCCTGGGGCTGCCGATCGTCTCCGACGAGGTGTTCGGCCGCTACGTGCACGACGAACGCCCCGGCCGGGTGCCGAGCGCGCTGGTCGAGGACGGCGTGCTCGTGTTCGCGCTGGATGGGCTCTCCAAGCGCTGCGCGCTGCCCCAGCTCAAGCTCGCGTGGTTGGGGATCGGGGGACCTCCGGACCAGGTGGTGGCGGCCCGGTCGCGGCTCGAGATCGCCGCCGACGCGGTCCTCTCGGTGGGAACGCCCGTGCAACTCGCCCTCCCGACACTCCTGCGCACGAGCGAGCCCACGGTGACCGCGCTCCGGGCGCGCCTGGCCCGGAACCTCACCCGGCTCCGCGCCGCCTGTGCGGACACACCGGTGACCCTGCTCGACCTCGAGGCGGGCTGGGTGGCGACGCTGCGGCTGCCAGCGACCGCCACCGAGGACGAGTGGGTGCTCACCCTGCTCGAGCGTGACGACGTCGTCTGTCAGCCGGGGTGGCTCTACGACTTCGACCTCGGACCCTGCCTGATCGTGAGCCTCCTGACCCCGGAGGGGATCTTCGAGCGCGGGGTGGAGCGGATCGTCGCCCGGGTGTCAGACTCCAGCACCACGTCCCCGGGCGGCGACGGGCTCACCCCGGACCCCAGCCGCCGTCACGCCCGACGGCGGCTGGCGCCCTGAGCCGGCCCGGCTCTCACGCCGCGCGGCGGCGTTGCCAGCGGCGACCGGCCAACGCGAGGCCGAGCAGCAAGGGGGCCACCAGCGCGCCAGGGTGCCCCGCCTCGTTCACGCGACAGCCGCAGCCGTGGCCCTTGCGCACGCCCTCGGGCGGAGGGAGCGGCTCGTCGCGGCGGTCGACCTCCTGCCAGTCCGTGTCGTCCTCCCCGCCCGTGTCCATCGGCGCGTCGGAGGCCGCCGCGTCGTCGCCGTCGTCCTTCTTCTCTGGCGCTTCCTTCTTCTTGTCGTTGCCAGCGAACACCATGGCGCGGCGGTCGATGACCTCGTTCTCGCCCTCGAGCTTGAGCGTCACCGGGGTGCCGAGGACCTGCCCGTTGCGCCCGTCACGGATGGTGACCCGGTACTCCCCGCCCTGGAACCCATGGGCGCGGGTGATGCGGAACGCGAAGCGCGTACGATTCTCGATCTTGCCCGTCCCCGGATCCATGAACCCGAGATCCACGCTCTCGATGATCGCCTGCTGCCCGACCAGCGGGACGCGCCGCGTCTGCACGTTGGGCGAGCTGTCGTCCTGAAAACGCTCGTAGTACACCGCCGGCATGAACTCGAACTTCACCGGCAGCATCGCCATGTCCGGGGCCTTGGGGAGGTAGAACTCGAGCTCGATCTTCCAGGAGCTCTGGGTCCCGGCGACGTCCTCCTTGATGAGGAGCTTCTTCCACTTCACCGTGCCGTACGCGAGGGCGGTGGAGGCGAAGAGCGTGGCGAAGAGGACCGCGACCAGCGCGAGCAGTCGAGTCCCGAGTTGCTTTCGAGCGGGGGTCTTCATGGGCTTTCCTCCGACGAGTCTGCGGGGCCGGACGCTACCACGCTCCCGGGCCCGTCGGGCAGACGGGATCGGTCCCCGCCCTGGCTGCGCGCGGCCTCGGTTCGGCGCGGCTTGCTCTGCCGGTGCGCCTCGAGCGCGGCGCTCCCGAGCGCGGCGGCGGCGCCGAGGCCCCCGATCAAGGCGCAAGTCGCGGTCGGTGTCCTTGGCGTAAGACCGGACAATTCCAGTAGTCCGAGCAGAAGGAGGTGTCCGACGTAGGCCAGCAGGGCGTGCCGCCCGATGAGGGCGACCAGGCCTCCGCCGGCGAGCGGGCCGCGGTTCGGCCAGGGCAGGACGATGGAGAGCCAGAGTGCGCCGGTCACGGCGGGGACGAGCCCGCAGAAGCCCGCGGCCGAGTGGTTCCAGAAGGCGATCGCGCGGTGGCCCGGCGCCGGATCGAACAGCTCGAGTCCGGCCACGAGCCCTTGGTGCGCGGGGTAGAGTGACTCGCAGCGCGTGGTCCAGGGGGCGCCGAGCGCGCCCAACACCACCGCGCCGATGGCGGTGAAGGCCGTCGCGAAGCCCAGCGCTCGGGCGCCGCGCCGACGGTGTACGATCCCGAGGAGCGCGCCGATGGCGGTGAATCCCACCAGCGGCACTGCGCCGCCCGGCCCCGCGTTGAGCCCGGAGACGCACGCGCCCGTCCGCTCCAGCAGCCACGTCAGGAGGAGCGAGCCGCCGACCAGCGTCCCGAGCCAGGGGACCGGTCGCGCCAGGGCGAGCGCCCCGCCCACCAGCGTCGTGGCGATCGCGATGACCGAGAGGATCCCCGGGGACAGCGCGAGGTCCGGCAGCGCCACGCCGAACTGGGAGACGAAGAGCGCGACCGCGAGCAGATACAGCGCGGCGGCGCGCACCACGATCCGTCGCCACCACCGCACCCGCGCGGGCACCCGGCCGCGGGCGAGGACGAGGCTGGTACCGGCGATGGCGAGGAAGCTCGCGGCGATGAAGGGCTCCGCCCAGTAGAGCCCGTCGAGCGCGGTCGCCGCCAGCCCGTCGACGCCGGAGAAGGAGCGCGACGGCTGCAGGCGCCGCGCGTGCACGACGAACATCAGCAGGACGGCGGCGCCGCGGAAGACGTCGAGGCCCGGCTCCCGCGCCGCGGTCGGGCGCCCGCCGGCAGGGACGGGCCTCACTCCGGTTCCGGCGGCGGCGTGCGGATCGTGTCCGGCGCGTCCTCGTCTTCGAAGTCGTCGAAGGCTGACCCGACCGGCAGGATCCACTCCACCTGCGTCGGCGAGTTGTCCCATTCGTCGAACGATCCCTCCGCCTCCGGACCGCCCTCCTTTGCTTCCACCGGCTCTCGGTCGGCCACGGTCGGGAGCGCGGGCAGCTCACCCGCGTCACCTCCGCCGGAACCGGGCCGCGGCGGCCACCCGCTCTGCCGTTGCTGGACCATGTCGAACTCCGAGCCCGCTCCTCACCGCGTCGCGGGGCGCGCAGTCTACGGCGAAACCGCGTGGCGGGAACCCCACCCGAGCGCCCCCGGAGATCCCGAGCGATGTCGCCGCCGTGGCACGGCGCCGCTACCCCCGAGGAACGCCCGCCTCGTCCCCCAGCGACCCGAGCTCCAGCGGCGGCGTGGTGCAGAGGAAGATCAACGCCGCGTCTTCCCGTCCGCCGCCGACGGAGGCTGCCGTGTCGAGATCGATAGGGGCGCCGGGGCCGGCGTCCCCGCCGGCGGTGGTCACGGTTCCCCGGACCACCCAGGCCGTGGCGAGCCGCCCGTCGCCGCGGGCCGCCTCCCGCAGGCCCCGATCGACGACGGCGCCCGCAGCGATCGCGACCGCGTAGAGCCCGGCCTCGCGCGTCTCGAGCAGCACCTCGAGCGCACCCCCGGGGCGGGGGAGCCGGCGCCGCGGGAAATCCGCGGTCACGCGCTCGATCTGGACCGCGGCGCTCCGCGCCCGGCCGAGCAGCGCCGCGGGCTTGGCGATCCGGATCCGGACCCGCTCGAGCGCTGGATGCAGGCCGAGGAGCATCGCCGCCAGCTCCTCGGTCGCGGCCTCGACGAGTTGGTACTTCCGGAACGCGAGCAGGGACCGTACCGAGTCCGCGACCAGGTCGTAGTCGCAGGTGTGCGCCATTCGGCCCGAGCGTCCCGCCGCGGCGAGCGACAGCCCGAGCTCGAGGTCCAGCACCACCGGCTGTTCGCGGACCCGCTCGTGCGGTCGGAGCCCCACGATGCAGTCGAGCTCGAGGCCCTCGATGAGGATTGAGTCCGGGCCCAGGCGCGCGGGGGGTGGTCCGACGTCCCGGGTCAATGGGTCACCGTTGGGGCGGGGACCTGCTCGGTGATCGTCAGGGGCCAGCTCACGGGATCGCGCCGCCACGGATCGCGGCTCGAGCGCCGCCACTCGAGGCGCAGGTCGTACTGGTCGGCGACGGGGGGCAGCGGCACCCCGAAGGTCCGCGTCCGGAAGCGCGGCGAGATGGACGTCAGCACGGTCACGTCGGAGTAGGTTTCGAGGCCGGTCCGCGCCACCAGCACGTAGCGCACCTCGAACGGCTGCCGGAGCTCGTCCCCGGTCAGGCGGAAGTACGCGTGGATCTCGAGCGGGATGAGGTTGCGGGCGCCACGGCTCACCCCTGGGGGCACGTTGACCTGCTCGACGAGGTTGAACAGAGTGATGTTGTTCGACTGCTGGTCGAGCGACGATCCCAGGGCGATCGCGAGCAGGTAGCAGGTGGGCACGCCGCGACTCTTACACCGCCCGCGCGGGGTTGGGTACCCCGCGCGCCGTCGCGTCCCGGCGCGCTCGGATCAAAACGCGACCGTCCCCCGCGCCGTGACGAGCGCAGCGGTCGCCGCCCGCCCCGCCGCGTCGGCGAGCGCATCGCCTGGATCGAGCAGCGCCCCTTCGAGATCGAAGAGGCACCGCGCGTGGATCGCGAGGCGAGCGCGCAGGTCGAGCTCGGTGCCGTAGTAGCGGCCGGGCGCGCCGCCGCGCAGGTTCACCCCCGCCGTCCCTGGCGCGGGGGGCGAGGAGCGCACGGGGTCGACCAGCGGCTCGGGCGCCCACGCCAGGAGCACGCCGGCGCGCAAGAGCAGCGCGCGGTGGGGGCGGACGTCCACCTGGGGGAACAGCGCGACGGCGCTGGTGAAGGCCCCGTGGGTCGCGACCGCGTCGGCCGCGTCCTCGGGGAGCCCCGCCGCGGCGAGCCGGGCCGCGCCCGCCGCCGCGGCGCGAGCGGAGGCGTACTGCAGCACACGCTCGAACAGCAGGAGCCCCACGTTGGCGTCCCGGGGGAAGGTAAAACGGGTCAGGTCCGAGCCCGGATCCGGGTCGCCGTCCCCGGAGGCCGTGTCCAGCTCGACGTAGGCGGTCACCCGCGTCGAGTCCCAGCGCAGCACGCTCCGCGAGCCCCACCGGCGCACTCGCGCGGCGCGGACGGGCACACCCAGCAGGGGCGCGAGGCTCCGCGCGGCGCGCTCGGACTCGCCCTGCTCCAAGACCCCGTCGAAGCCGAGCGAGAGCTCCCGGGCCCGGATCATCACCAGCCCCTCGAGCTCGCTCCCGACGGCGTCGCCGTCCCCGCCCCAGAGCACGCGCGCGGTCGCCCCGACGTCGAAGACTTGCTCCACGGTCGGCAGCGGGGCGAGCAGGCGTACCGTCGCGCCGGCCCGTTGTCGCACGCCCGCGCCGGACGCCGACGCCTCCAGCCGATCGTAGGCCACCGTGACGCCGAGCCCGCGCTCCTCCTCGTCGGGCGGCGCGCCCAGGGGGACCAGGGGCCGGACGAGGAGCTCGACGCGGTCGACGCGATCCCCGCCGTGGTCGACGCCGAAGCGGTTGCGGCGGCCGTCCCCGTCGGCGCCGAGGAGCGTCGAGCCCCTCACCGCCGGCTGCCGCCCGAAGCGGAGCCGCCCGAACGGCAGCCACGCCTCCCCGAAGGCGGAGCGCCAGGTCGCCGCGGGGGCGGGCCCGAGGGCGAGCCCCCAGGCGCGCGGATCGTCGGCCGCGTCCGGGCCCCGGTAATCCACGTCTAGGAACCCAATCCCAGCTCGGGGCCCCTCGAGGCGGGGGCCCGGCTCCGTCCGCGCCGCCCCCCAAGGGACGCCATCGAGCGCGTCCACGCTCACCACCAGGCGCAGCCGATCCCCGTCGTCCAGCGCCGCTTCCGCGCGGAGCCGCTGCTCGAAGGTGGTCAGCTCCGTGCCCGCGAGATCGAGCTCGTCCACGTGCGTTGCCTCGGCGCGGAGCTCCGCACCGAGCTCGATGCCGAGCGGGCCGAGCGGGGTCCGCTCGCGGAGCGGCACCCCGTCTTCGTCGGACCAGGGCTCGGCGGCGGCGAGCCGATGGGGCAGCGCCAGCGCCGCGGCCGCGAGGGTGAGCCCGACGATCCGGCGCGCCGCATGCCCCGCTCGGCGGGTGCTGGCCGCTGGCGATCGCGTCCTGCCCCAGGCCTCGCCGTCCACGGGGGTGAGCGTACCCGAACCGCTCCAGGGTTCGACCCGATCCTGGCACGACTGGCGCAGCCGTGACACGGCTGTCGCGGTCGCCGTTGCCGGCGTCGACGACCTCACGCGCCCGCGCGCCGTGCATCACGGTGGCCCGGAGCTTGCACAGTGTGGCGCGTTCGTGGTCCGCTCGATCCCGGGCAGTTGGGCGGAGAAGGAGAGGCGACGTGAGACGGGCATCCTCGACCTCGATCCTGGTGGCGCTCTGCGCCGCGGGGCTCTGGCAATGCGCCATGGATGGGAGCGCCGAGTCTCCGGGTTACGGCACTTCGGAGGGCGACGACGCCAACTTCGACGGCCCGGGCTACACCGGAGTTGGGGGCCGGAGCACGATCGTCGAGGGGGAGGACCCCTCCGTCGTGATCCCCTCGCTCCCTCCCGAGAAGGAGGTGGAGCCGACCTTCAAGGCACCGGTCGCGACCGGGCGCCTCGTGTGGGCCGCCAACCCGGCGAGCGACCGGGTCGCCCTGGTCGACGCCGTCGATCTGACCGTCAGCGCGGTCGAGGTGGGCCGCGTGCCCACCTACATCGCCGCCATCCCGAGCCCGGAGAGCGACGAGGCCAACCGCGCCATCGTGGCGAACGTCGCGGGCAACGACGCCTCGCTGCTCACTGCCGTCGAGGGGGGGGTCTACGAGCAACGCGTGCCGCTTCAGCCGCGCGTCAACTCCTGGGCCGTGAGCGCTTCGGGTCGCTGGGCCGTGGCCTGGACCAACGCGGAGGAGGTGGCTGGCGGCGTCGACCCGACCGAGGGCTTCCAGGACATCACGGTGATCGCCGTCCCCGACCCGCCCCGCGAGGGGGCCGAGCCAGACCCGCCGCGGGCCTTCCGCCTGAGCGTGGGCTACCGGCCCGCGCGCCTGTTCCTGACCGACGACGAGGAGCGCCTGTTCGTCGTCACCGACGCCGGGATCACCGAGATCGCCCTCGATCCGGCGGCGCCGTACGTGGTCCAGGACCTCTGGCTCGAGCCCGACGCGGCCGCGATGGTCGGCGCGTCGGCGCGCGACGTCGCCATCACCCCGGACGGTCGCTTCGCGCTGGTGCGGCGCGACGGCTCGCGGTCGGTCGAGATCTGGGCGCTTGCCACCGGGGAGCGGCGCGACCTCGAGCTCTCGGGGCCGGTGACCGACCTCGATCTCATCGCCGACGGCTCGCGCGCGATCGCCGTCGTACGCTCCGTCGTCCCCGCCGTGGGGGGCGGCACGGGGGGCGCGGGCAGCGGGGGAGCTCCCGCCACGGGCGGCAACGCCGACCTCGGGGCCGCGAGGGCCGAGAGCCCTGGGCTTGGCATCGCTGGGGCCGGTGTCGCTGGGGCTGGTGTCGCTGGGGCCGGCGCCGCCATCGCTGGCGCTGCGGGGTTCGGCGTCGCCGGGGTTGGCGTCGCTGGGGCCGGAGAGGGCGGGCTCGGGGGGGCGGGCCCGGGGGCTGCCGGCGCCGGCTTAGGCGGCGCGCCGCCGGCAGCGGCGGGGTCACCGAGCGACGGTGGCGCCGCAGCAGGGGCGGCGGGCGTCCCGGGCGCGGGCATTGGGGCGAGCGGCGCCGCCGGGGCGAGCGGCGCGGGGCCGGGGCCGACGGGGCCCGCCACGCCGAACACCAGCGAGATCTTCATCCTGTCGATCCCCGAGATCTTCGACGACCCGACCCGCTTCGACCGCGTGGCGATCGAGGACGTGGTGGTCGGGAGCGTCTCGGCCTCGATCGAGGGCGAGCGCGCCCTGCTCTACACCAACGCGACGCCGAGCGACGTGCTCACCATCCTCGATACCCGTCCCGGGGCCGACTACCTCACGTCGCGCGCGGTGGCCCTGATCAACCCGATCCGCTCGGTGTACCCGGCCCCGGACGCCCTGCACGCCATCGCGCTGCTCGACCCGGTGCCCGGGACCAGCGTGTTGCCGGGCGGCTTCGCGGTGGTCCCCCTCGACGCGATCGCCCCGCCGCGCATGGAGGGGACGGACGCGCCGCCCGTCGCGGTCGCGCTCGCCCCGAGCCCGAGCACGCGCGGCATCGTCACCGTGCGCGACGATCAGACCGGCGTCTACGGCGCCTATCTGGTGCGGATGCCCGAGCTGCAGGTGGATCGCTTCGATCTGGCGAGCCCGCCGACGGCCACCGGCCTGGTGCCCGTGGCGCGCCGCGCCTTCATCGCCCAAGCGCACGTGGGCGGGCGGATCACCTTCATCGATCTGGACGGGACCGGGAGCGTGAGCGAGGTGGCCCGCACCCTCACCGGGTTCGAGCTCGAGGCGCGCGTCGTGGGCGACGCCTCGGGGAGGAACTGACGTGAAGATGTCTCGAGCAACCTGGCGGCTCTCCAGTTGGCTCGGCGCCGCTGCCCTGGCGGCGATGGGGTTCGGCTGCTCCGCTTCCACCGCCGACGACGACGACGGCGGTGACCAGCGGATCCACCCCGCCGCCGACGGTTACGGGGGGACCTCGGCGGCTTCGGGCGGCTCCGGCACCGGGGGCGTCGCGACCTTGCCCCCCGAGCAGGAGATCGAGGGGAGCTTCGAGGCGCCGGTCGTCACCGGCAAGTACCTCTGGTCGGCCAACCCCACCAGCGGCCGCGTGGCGCTGGTGGACGCCGAGACGCTGCGCGTCACCACCGTCGAGTCGGGTTTCGGCCCGAGGTACCTCTCCCCCGTGCCCACCGAGGATCCGGACGCGGTCGAGGCGCTCGTGCTCAATGTCCTCGGCGAGGACGCGACGCTGCTCACGTTGATCGACGGCACGCTCGCCGACCCGGTCCGCTTCCCGACGCACGCCGACGCCAACGCCATCGCCATCAGCCCGAGCGGGGCCTGGGCGGTCGTGTGGAGCGACTGGCGGCGAGCCACCGTGCTCGACCCGATGGACAGCTTCCAGGACCTCACGCTCCTCCTCCTGCGCCCGGAGAACGGGGAGCCGAGGTCGGTGCGGCGCGTCACCGGCTACCGGCCGAGCAGCGTGACCTTCGACGCCGACGAGCGGCGCGTGATCGTCGTCAGCGAGCACGGCATCACCGCCATCGATCTCGGTGACGAGAACGACCCGCGCGTGCTCGACCTGATCGAGGTCGCCCCCGGCGGGCTCGCGGACGCCGCGGCTCGCGACGTCGTGGTCACGCCCGACGGCGCCCTCGCCATCGTGCGCCACGAGACGTCCCCGGTGCTCGGCTTCGTCGATCTCGAGAGCGGCACCATCACCGACGTCGAGCTGGCGGGTCCGGTCACCGACCTCGACCTCGACGCCGACGGCACCCGTGCCGTGGCCGTGATGCGGGACGCTGGGCAGGTCGCGGTGCTGGAGCTGCCCGAGGCGATCACCGATCCCGGGGCCATCGCCACCGCCGCGCTCCCCGGGACCCTGGGCAGCGTCTCGCTGGCCCCCGACGGGTCGGTCGGCGTGCTCTACACCAACGCCACCCCGAGCTCGGTCGTCGCCACGCTGAACCTGCGCGACGACGACAGTTTCCTCACCCTGCGGACCGAGGATCTTCGGGCCCCCGTGCGCGGCGTCATCGTCGCTCCCGACGCGGCGCACGCGGTGGCGCTGCTCGATCCGCCCACCGGCAGCGTCAAGGCGGGCGCCTTCAGCGTGATCCCGACCGCGGCGGCGCGCGTCCCCAAGATGGTGGGGACCGACGCGCCGGCGATGGCGGTGGCGCTGGCGCCGGCGCCGACCGACGTGGTGCTAGTGACCGTCCGCGATGACGCCCGGCGCGTCTACGGCGTGCACGTGGTCGCGCTCCCGAGTCTGCAGGAGGACTTCATCTCGCTCGCGAGCCCGCCGCTCGCCGCGGGCATCATTCCCGAGCTCGGCAAGGGCTACGTCGCCCAGGAGCACGCCGAGGGGCGCATCACCTTCATCGAGGTCCCCGCCGACCTCACCAGCGGGACGGCCGCGACGCCGACGGCGCGTACGCTGACCGGGTTCGAGCTCGCGGCCAAGGTCACCTACCCCAGCGGGAACTAGTGTCGAGGCGAATCATGAGACATGGGACAGCTCTCCTCTGTGCGGGCGCGCTCACGCTCGGCTGCGGCGATCGCCCGGACGCCTGGGACCAGAACCTGACGCCGGTGGACCGGGTCGAGTCCGTGGCGCTCGGGCTCTCCGGGTCGATCGCGATCCGCGACGACGGGCTCCAGCGACTGCTCCTGGTCACCTCGCCGGGGGGGCGGCGCCTGGCAACGCGGGCCGTCCCCATTGGCAAGGGGATCGTGCACTGGCAGACGGACGCCCGGCGCGAGCGCCTCTTCGTGCTCTGCGCGGGCGAGCAGCCACGGCTCCACGCGGACGACGAGCGGCCGAGCCTCACCGTCCTCGACGGGGGCGGCTGGAGCGACGAGGACGACGGCGGCGGCTACCGCCAGCCCGAGGTGCTCGCGCGCTACGATCTCGACGATCCGCCGAACCCCAAGCTCTACCTCGATCCCGAGGGTGAGTACGCCGTCGTTACCGTGGGCGGCGGGGTCGTGCAGAACCCCAATGAGCTGTTGCTGGTGAAGCTGCCGCGGGGCGACGGCGAGGCGACCATCGCGGCCAAGACCGTCCGCAGCTTCGGCTCCGCGCCGCAGGCGCTGACCTTCACCGAGCGCCTGCCGTTCCCCGACGGGATCGAGCGGCGCCTCATGGTCGTGCAGACCGAGCAGGAGGTGGCCCTCATCGATCCGGAGTCCGTCCTCGACGCGGAGGAGCTCGACACCGAGATCACCGTGCGGCTCTCGGAGCCGCTGGCGGGACAGGCGGTCGCCGCGCCGGTCGAGGTCGTGGTGCACGACAACCAGCATCCGGAGCTAGACTCTGACGAGGGGCCGCGCTACCCGATCATCGCGATCCGCCTGGCGAACCAGTCGACGGTGCCGTTCCTCTCCTTCGAGCCCTCGGTCGCGGACGAGTCGGACGAAACGGACGGCCTCGAGACTCGGGGGGTGGATTTCCTGGTCACGGTCAACCTGGCCGAGGTGGGCTCGGTCCCGTCCGACATCGACTTCTTCTGGACCGAGGTGAACGCCGCCCCCGCGCTCCGGCTCGCGGCGCTGCTGCCCGGAAGCTCCGAGGTCGCGCTGATCGACCCCGAGGCCAATTACACCGACACCGTGCCGCTCGGCGCGCCCTACACGCAGATGACCCGGGTGACCGACGACGTCGACGAGCCGCCCGTGAACAGCGACGTCGCGCTGCTATCGGGGAACTCCGTGCGGAGTGTGGCCTTCTGGGAGCTCGGAACCACCGGCACCCGCTCCTACCGGAGCCTCGAGACCCACTCGATCGGGATCGCCGTCAGTGAGGTCATCCCGATCACCCGGGACGCCAGCGCGCCCCCGGAGCAAACCTACGGTCACCTGAAGCTGTTGCGCGGCGCGAGCGCGAACGAATTCTATGTGCTCGACCTCGACCAGCGGCAGAGCGCGCCGATGCTCACCCCGGACACCGCCAGCGCCGTCATCACCCCCTCCCCCGACGGCCAGCGCGCCTGGGTGGTGGCGCCGTCCAGCAGGTCGATCGGTAGCGTCCGGTTCTCGGACCTGCACCCAACCACGTTGACGCTCGAGGCGCCTGTCTCGGCTGTCTACGACCTCGCCCAACCAGTGAACGACGACAATGGCGTGCCGACCCGCGCGGCGGTCGCGCTCCACCTCGTGAACGGTTCGGCCATCGGCGCGACGGTGCTCGATGCCCGCGACCCCGACACGGCCGACACCCGCTTCTACGGCGGCATTCTCCTGGGAGGCATCCGATGAGCCGGCGCAAGACCCTGGTGCTCGTCGTCAGTACCGTGCTTCTGAGCTCGGCCTGGGCGGCGGCTCAACCCGCCGCGCCCGAGGCGGCGGCGCCCGCCCCGGCCACTCCAACGGAAACCCCCCCTCCCGCCAGCGACGCGGCAACGGCGGCGGAGGTCGCGGCGCCCCCACCGGCCGCGGCGCCCCCCACCGTCGTGGCGGCTGCCGCCGCGCCGCCCGCCGTGGCGCCCGTCACGCTCGCGCCACCCGCCGCCGCCCCGCCGCCCGAGGCGGCCGCGCCCCCTGCCCCTCGGCCCGCGCGGCCCCCGCTCGACCAGCTGGGCTCCTACCAGACGCACACCTGGATCGGCGTGGGGATCCGCACCAGCTTCGTGAAGGACGCGGGGTTCGATCCCTTCGCCGACACCGACGCACTCACCACCTTCGACGTCTCGCTGGGTCACACCCTGTTCGCGCAGCGGCAGCTCTCGCTGGCGGCGGCGTTCGACTACCAGATCGGAGGGAGATCGGCCGCCGCGCGCTTCGACGCGACGGACCTCTCGTCCCAGCGGCTGACCCTCGCCCCCGAGGTCCGCTTTCACGTCTGGCCGCGCCTGTTCGCGTTCGCGCGGCCGGCGGTCGGCGCCGACCGCGTCAAGGCGAGCATCGAGGAGAGCTCGACCGGCGCCGAGCTGGTCGAGACGGCCTGGGCGCCCGCGTTCGACCTAACGGCGGGTGTCGCCGCCCAGCTGTACGGAAAGGTGAGCGGCGACCGCCCGAGCTTCCGCCTCTGGCTGACGGCCGACGGTGGCTACGGCTGGACGGGGAAGATCGATCTCACCATGAGCCCCGCTTCGGGGCAGTCGGCCCCGGCACGCCTCGCCCCGCTCGATTTCGGGGAGCTGAACCTTCGCGGGCCCCAGTTCCAGATCGCGCTTCGCGGCTCGCTATAGCCCTGGGAAGCGCCTCGCGCCGGTGGCGAGCCCCGGCTCTCCACTCGGGAACCGGGCCTGCTCACACGTACCGTGCCAGCGGCGCGGCCCGCGCCGGGGTCCTGTCGGTCCTGGGAAGGACGCCCAGCGCGCGACACCGGGCTCACGGAAGCTCCGTCCTCTCGAGCGCCCGCGCTCGGCCCGCGCGGCGGAGCGACAGCGGGGCATTACCCCGGAGGGGACTGGATCGGCGGCGATTCGATTGCTACCCTAGTGTCGTGCAGGTCGTGCTTCGCAAGCTCGGGCGTGGCTCGCGCGCTGTCAGCGGACGGCTCGTTCGGGCGCCGCGCAAGGGCTCGGTGGTGGTCATCGAGTTCTCCGACGGGATGCACGAGTACGTCACCACACCGGTCAGGCGCGTCATGCGGCTCGCCAATCGCGACGTCTTCTACATCGAGACGGTCAACAGCCGCTATCGCCTGGAGGTTCGGGATCGCGAGCAGCCCCTCGAGGACGCGTCGAGCGGCTGACACCTGGCACAGCGAGACAGCGTGCAAACCTTGGCGGCCTTCGCCAGGCCGAGTTCGGCCGAGGCGCGGGGTGCCTTGACCGGGGGCAGGAAGATCGAGTATCCGAACGCCCCCCGCGGGAGAGGCCAAAACATGGGCAGGTTTGATCGACGAAATTCGATGAAGATGCGGCGCCGGAAGAGCCAGGAGCACCTGGCCCAGCGCGAAGAGCGCCGGGTGACGGCGGTCAAGGCCGAGCGCCACGGCGCCGAGCAGCCGAAGAAGAAGAGCCGGGGCTGAAGCTCGCGGCGGCTCCGTGACGCGCTCGCGCTCCGCGCAGGCTTCGCCGGTGGTGTGCGCGCGGGGCGACAGCGGCGAAGACGGTCGGCGGTCGCGCGGCAGCGCTCCGGCAGCGCCGGAACCGGTCAGGGGCGCGCGACGCCGCGCGTGACCGCGGCGATTCCGCCCCGGGATCGCCGCGAAGGACTAGGCGCCGTTCGCGACCTTGGCTATCGTGGCCTCTTCTCGAACTGGAGGATTTCGGATGGAGAGAAAGAGCTGGATGGTCGCCCTGTTGCTGTCGTTCTTCGCCGGGAGCTTCGGTGTGGACCGCTTCTACCTCGGCTACACCGTGCTCGGCGTGGTCAAGCTCCTCACCTGCGGCGGCCTCGGGGTCTGGTCGCTCATCGACTTCATCATGATCGCGCTCAACAAGATGGTCGACGCGAACGGTCAGGAGCTGCAGAAGTAGCTGCTGCCGCACCCGCCGAGGTCCATCGGCGCGGTGGCAAGGGCGCCGGCTCGAGGCCGTACCGGTCTGGGAAGGTGCTGGCGCCCAGGGACCGAGGGGTCCGGGCGGCGCGAGCGCGCCTCTTCTTGGCGGCCTACTCGATGACCGGCGTGAGGCGGCGGGTTTCGAACTGCCGCGGCTCCCGCTCGGCGACGATGACCTCGACGGGCTCGCCGAAGATGCCGACGTCGCCCGCGACGCGCTCCTCCTGGGTCAGTAGCCAGTCGCCCTCCCGTTCACGCCAGACCTGGGCAATACGCGTGACCCGGAGGGCGCTCTCGCTGGTGCGCATCCAGGAGACGTTGACCTCCACGAACGCGCGCGCGTCCGCCTCGTCCACGCGCAGATCGAGGAGCTCGACGTCGAGGATGCGGATCTCGCCGCCCCAGAGGGCACGACGGGCCAGAAAGTCCGCGCGCACCGCGGGCGCAGCCAGGGCGGCTGCCCCGTCGAGGTCGCCGAAGCGAGCCGACGTGTTGAGGTCCCGCGCGGCGTCGCTGACGCGCTGCGCGACCGAAGGCGGCGCGTAGCAGCCCCCGAGCGCCCAGGTCAGCCCGAGCGCGATCGCGCCGATCCAGGCGCCGAAGCGCGTGGGAGATCGATTCCCGTTCGATCGGCAGGCAGACGCCATCGGGGCTGCCTAGCCGAGGGCGAGCCGGTCGGCCAAGAAACCGTCGTCGCGGCGGGGGCCCGCTTGCGCGGCGACGCCTCAGAAACCCGACGAGACCACCAGGTACCGCTGGCCGCCCTCGACCGCCGAGCTGTCGGTGCCCCGCGCGTAGCCGAGACGCACATTGGCGTTTGCCACGTAGCCGAACGTCAGGTCCAGCCACAGCTCGGCGCCGAGACCGAGCTGGAGGTCGTCGAGTGGATGCTCGGGGTCGAGGGCGGAGAAGGCGCCCCCGTAGTCGGCGAAGGCAACGGCGGAGATGCTCCGAATGAACGCCGGCAGCGTCTCGATGCCCCGCTCGAGGTAGACCAGCGGCACGCGATACTCCGCGTTCGCGAGCAGGAAGCGCGCGCCGACGTACTGCGACCGGGCGTACCCGCGCAGGACGAACGCGCCGGCGGACAGGCCGTCGCGCAGCGCGTCGAGGTAGGGGACCTCGACGAACCCCCCCGTGTAGAACAGCCCCCGTCGCGCGTAGTCGCCCGCGGACGCCCCGCCCGAGAGGGCGAGCGCGAGCACCTGGTGGCGGCCCCAGGGCAGCGGCAGGTAGCCGCGCAGCCGCCCGTTGACCACGGTGAGCGAGCTCTCGCTGCCTGTTGCGTCGCCGGCGAAGTCGGCCCCCAGCGAGGCCGCGAAGCCGCGCTCGGCGCTGATCGAGTACAGTTCGCGGGTGACGTTGCTGTACGAGTAGCCCGCGTGCACGAGGGCCATGAACCCCCGATCGGGGTCCTGGCCGACAGGCGCGTAGGGATCCACGTCGTCCCCCACGGGGAGCTCGGCGTCGAGGAACTGTGCGCTGTAGGTGAGCGCGATCTCCTGGCTGTCGAAGGCGCGCGGCATCGAGTAGGAGATCCCCGTCGAGATCCCGGTCGACACCTCGACGAAGCGGCGCTGCTCGCCGCCGAAGCTGTAGTCCTGGCGGGGAGCCGAGCGGCGAGACAGGCGCGCCCGGAGCGTGACCGGAAGCCCCGCAAAGGCGTAGTCGAGCGCGGCGTTGGAGATGCCCTCCTCGTCGTCGATGGTGAGCGCCGCGGTGGCGGCGTGGAGGTTGGCGGCGTCGCTGCCGGTGGTGGTGAGGAGCACGGCGTCCCCGAAGGTGCCGGGCCCGACATCCACCGTGTACGCGCGCGGTCGCAGGGTTTCCCGCGGCCGGTACGGGCGCACGGGCCAGCGCGTCGTGGCGGGGCGTGGGCGCGGGCTCGGGCGACGATCGACGTAGGGGGCCGCCGGGAGGAAGCGCGTCGGATCGAGGGGGAGTGAGTAGAGGTCGAAGCCGCGCCAGGTGTAGCCGACGTAATAAAGCGTCGCGCCGTCGCTCGACGGCTCGGGCATGTAGGCGCCCGTGAGGACGTTCGTCACCTGAGCGAGCTGGCGGGTGTCGAGGTCGAAGGCGTAGACGTTGGCGATCCCAGTGCGATCGGAGACGAAGTAGACGGTGCGCCCGTCGGGGCTGAACGTCGGCTGCTGCTCCACCGCCCGATCGTGGAACAGCTCGAAGAAGCGCCCGGTAGCCACCTCGACGACGCGGATGTCCCGGTAGCCGCCCGCGGTCCAGGTGGCGTAGACCACGTGGCGCCCGTCCGGCGAGAAACGAGGGGTGAACGCCTGCTCGTAGCGCGCGCTCGGCACCAGCGCGCGCTCGTTCGCGATCGCCCCCGTGGCGTCGAGGTCCGCGATGCGCAGCGTCGTCGTGCCAGCGCGGTTGGTCGTGTACACGATCCGCCGCCCGTCACGGCTGACGTCCGGCTCCCGCGCCCGTCGCCCCACCGTCAGACGCTCGACGGCGCCCTCGATGCCCCGCGGCGCGCGCGCGCTGCGCCCGAGCCGCATCAGATCGACGAACCCGTAGTGGCGCGCGGACGGCGCCAGGGTGGAGTAGTAGAGGTTGCCGTCGGGATCGAACCCGACCGAAGCGCCGGTGCTGCGGGTGACGAGCGCAGGCTCGCCGTCGATCCGATCACGGGCGTCGAGCGTCACCCGGTACAGGCCGGCGGGGTGGTCACCGTCGTCGGCGTGGAAGATGAGCTCCTCGGCGTCGCCCCGGCGGGCGGCCGGTGGCACCCCGCGGGGGTACGCGACGTGACGTCCCAGGTGCGTGAGGCGGGTCCCCTCGCGCAGCCCGCGTGCGCGTACCGCCGCGACGGTCGCCGCCGTCTCCCGCTCCAGCTGGTTTCTCCACCCCGCCCAGAGCTCCGGGTAGGTCCGGCCGGTCGCGTGCCGCACCGATCGGTTGATCCCCCAGGCGAGCAGGCGGCGGCCGTAGTGGTCGGACACGGTGGCCATCGTGTCCTCCCCGTAGGTTTCCGAGAGCCACTCGACGAAGTTGCCGCCGTAGAGGTACCAGAGCGTTCCGCCCGGCCAGCGCCGGGGGTCGTTGCTCACCTGGTCGATCCCCGCGATACGCCCGGCGAGCACATCGGCGCGCAGGTACATTTCGTATAGCGACGAGCGCAGTCGTCCACCGGAGCCGTACTTGCTCTCGAGGTAGACCGCCCAACCCTCGATGATCCATTTGGGTTGGACCTGGTTGGGCGTGTAGGTGCGACCGAGCAGCGCGTTGACCAGCGCGGGTAACCCGGTCGCGTTGTCGACGTGGAGGATGTGCGTGTGCTCGTGGGTGAACAGCAGGCTCAACCACTCGTCGTAGTCTCCCAGCGCGCCCATGTCGTCCGGGGCGGTCACGTACATGCGCACGAGCGCGTGCGGGCGGAGCGAAGCGGAGCCGTTCGCGTCGTCGGTGTCGTCCGTGATCATCACGTGGGTGACGTGCCGCGGGTGCCACCCCGTCTCGCGCTCCAGATCCTCAGTGATCGCCTCGGCGAGCGTCGCGACCCGCTGCGCGTGCCGCTCGAGCCCGCCGTGGAAGTGGACGCGGAACTTCGGCGTCTCGATGGTGTACCACTCGAGGTACGGATCACCCGCCCGGGCGGGGAGCGCCACCGTCGCCACCGCGAGGGTGACGACCAGCAACGGAAGCAGGAGGTGCGCGACGCGGCTCACGGATCGTCGTGGAGCAGCGGCTCGCGGTTCCGCACGTAGCGGTGCACGAGCTGGCGCCCTTCGGGGGTGATGTCCGTGAAGCGCGCGCCGAAGCCCGGCGGGGACTGCGCGCCCAGATCGGGGGCGTCACGGGTCCAGCGCACGACTCCGCGCGCTTCGAACTCGTACCCGCCGGGGAGCGCGATGCGCAGGATCACGGGCTGCCCGACGGCCGGGATCTGGTAGGTGGCGACGAAGATCCCCCCCGACTGCACCACGTCGGCTCCGGTCAGCCCGCGGTAGAAGTTGGTCGCGCTGTGCGCGCCGAGATCGGCGGTGATCGCGAGGTAGCCCGCTGCCGCGGCCCCGTCGCGTGCGGCCCCGTCGCGTGCGGCCCTGTCGCGTGCGGCCCTGTCACTCGCGGCCCCGGCGTGAGGCTGCCCGGGGGGAGCCACACCCCGCTCCGGCGCTGCCCGAGGCGGTGCCGGTCCCCGGGCCTCCCCCCGCGCCGCGCTCGGCGCCGCGCCCGCGAGCCGCGCCAGATCGTGCACCAGCGACAGCGAGCCCGCGACCACCTCGACCGCGTCATCGACCGTCGGGTGAGCGCCGAGCAGCTCCTGCAGCTGACCGAGCGCGCGTCGCACCGCGCCGAGCGCCTCTCGGGCCGCGGGCTCGACCGCTCCTCCGCTGCCGAGCTCAATGCCGCGGAGCACCCTCATCGCGGCGGCGATCGGCTCCGCTGCGGCCAGGAGCGCCTCCGGCGCCCCCGGGGTCTGGAGCTGGCCGAGGGCGCGCGAGAGGTCCTCCCGGGCCGAGCGGGCGATGGTGGTGGGGTCGCTCATCCAGCAGCCTCCGTCGGCCGAAGTCTATCACCCCGGCCCGAAGATCCGGCGGGCAAGTTCCTCGCCGTCGACGCGAATCCCCGCGTCCGCGTCCGTGTCGTCGGCGATGACCGCGGCGGTCACGGCGATCGCGCCGTCACCGGTGCGTAGGAGGACCCGCCGCGATCCGCCGCGCGCGACGCCGGCCTCGCCGGGCAGCAGCGCGGGGGGGACCTCGCCGCTCGGCGCGGCCGTGAGCACGAAGCAGCGCACGCCCCGGATCTCGAGGGCTAGGCCCGGGACCGGGGCGAGCGCGCGGATGCGGCGCAATGCGCGCGCCGAAGACCAGTTCCAGTCGATGCGGAGCGCGTCGCCGGTCGGTTCCGGGGCCCAGGTCGCCCCGGCCTCCAGCTGGGGTTCGCCAGTGACCTCGCCGTCGGCGAGGCGGCGGACCGTCTCGCGCAGCGCCGCGAGGCTCGGGCGGTCGAGCGCGCGCGCCAGCTGCCAGGCGTCGCGCCCGCCAACCGCCACGGTGCGGGTCGCCAGTACCTCACCGCGGTCGTACTCCTCCGTGAGGCGGTGCACGGTCACCCCGGTGACCGGGTCGCCGGCGTCGATGGTCCAGAAATAGGGGTTCGGGCCCCGGTGACGCGGGAGCAGCGACGGATGCACGCCGACCCCGCCCAGGCGGCCCCGGGCGATCCATTCGGCGGGCAGCCTCCTCGTCCAGAACCAGGAGACGACCAGGTCGGGCGCGAGCGCCGCGAGGCGCGCGGCCACCTCGTCGAAGTACCGGCCTTCGCCGTCGACCCGCACGACGCGGTCTGGCCCGAGGCGCCGGACGAGGCGGCGCGTCCCCACGGCAGGCACTGGCGCCAGCACGGCAAGCGCCACCTCGTGCCCGTCCGCCGAGAGCAGGCAGCCGGCGAGCGGTAGTCCGAAGTAAGCGAGCCGCATGGGGTGGGGAGAGTTGGCGGGGGTACCGCAGAAAAGTTGTGTGGTCACGAGACGTCCTGGTACCCGGGTGCCATGGACACCCCGTCGGGCAAGCGTGCCTTCCGTCAGGCGCTCCGGGCGGGGAGTCGTTTCGATGCTACCGCGGCGAGCCGCCCGATCCTCGTCTTCGAGGGGGTCCACAAGGCGTACCGCGCCGACGCCCCCGTGCTCCGGGGCCTGACCCTCGAGATCCAGCGCGGCGAGTTCGTCTTCATCACCGGGCCGTCGGGCGCCGGCAAGAGCACCCTGCTCCGGCTCCTCTACGCCGCCGAGCAGGTGGACGCCGGCCGCATCCTGTTCATGGGGCGGGAGGTCGGGCGCCTGGCCGCGTCCAGCATCCCGTACCTCCGCCGGAACCTCGGGATCGTGTTCCAGGACTTCAAGCTCGTCCAGAACTGGAGCGTCTTCGAGAACGTCGGGCTACCGCTCGAGGTGCTGGGCGTCGCGCCGAGGATCATCCGCACCCGCGTCGGCGAAACACTCGAGCGGGTCGGTCTCGGGGGTCGCGGCAAGGATCTTGCCGGGGCACTCTCGGGAGGGGAACAGCAGCGGGTCGCCATCGCGCGCGCCATCGTCGGAGAGCCGGCCCTCGTGCTCGCGGACGAGCCCACGGGCAACCTCGATCCCCAGCTCGCCGTCGACATCCTCGGGCTGTTCGAGGACATCCACGACACCGGCGTCACCGTGCTCTTCGCCACCCACGATCGCACGCTGCTGGACGTGCGTCCCCGTCGGGTCGTGGTCCTCGACGAAGGCAAGGCGACCGACGTGCCGAACGGGCTCGACGAGGGGCTCGACGACGTCGATCTTCGCGTTGCGTAGGAGGCCGCATGACCCCGCTCGATCGTGCCTGGCGTGGGGGCCGCAACGACTGGCGGCTCCACGTCCTCAGCATCTTCTCTGTCTGTGTCGCCTTCGTGTGCCTGGCCTCGGCGCTGCTCGTCGTCTTCAATGTCCAGGGGGTGCGCGCCCGCTGGGCGAGCACGGGGAGGGCCTCCGTGTACCTCGACCCCGCGGTGACCGAGGAGCAGGTGCGGACGGTGGAGCGAGCGCTCCGGGCCACGGCGGGGGTCACCGGGGTGCGCTTCGTGTCGAGCGCCGACGCGCGCCGCGAGCTCCTGAACGACCGGGCCGACGAGGTCCTGGCCGCGCTCCCCGGGGAGGCGTTCCCGGCCTCGCTCGAGGTGGACCTCGCGGGTGATGACGCCGCGGCGCGCCTCGAGACCGTCTCCGGCCAGCTCGCGGCGCTCCCCATGGTCGAGCGGGTCGAGACCTACGGCGCTTGGAGCCAGCGCCTCGGCGCCCTGCTCGCGGGGGGCGTCACCGCGGCGGCGATCCTGGCGATCATCGTGCTGGCGGCGGTGGTGAGCGTCGTGTCCTCGACCATCCGACTCGCCCTGCAGCGGCGGCGGATCGAGGTCGAGGTGCTCAAGCTGGTCGGCGCGACCGACGGCTACGTGCGGCGTCCGTTCGTCATCGAGGGGGCGGCTCAGGGCGCCATCGGCGCCGCGCTCGCGGTGGCGCTCCTCGCCGTGCTCTACGCGATCGTGCGCGGCCATTTCGACGACTCGCTGGGCGTGCTGCTCGGCGTGACGCCGACCTTCCTGCCGCTCGTCGCTCAGGTCGCCATGGTGGGACTCGGGGCGCTGCTCGGGGCCGGCGCCGCCTTCCTCAGCCTGCGTCGCCTCCTGTCCGTCTAGGGTGACCCTCGATGCGCCTCCGTCCCGCGATCCTGCTCGTCCTCGCCGCGGTGCCGGTCGCCGGGGTCCACCCCGGCGCCGAGGCGGCGGCGGCTCCGGCGGACCCGGCGTCGCTCCAGCCGGTGGCCCGTCCACCGGACGCCAGCGACCCTTCGCCGCCGGATCCCGACGCCCTAGACACCACCGTCGCCCGGCTCGAGGGGGAACAACGGGCCACGCAGCGCGAACAGCGCGCGCTGAAGGAGCGGGAGCGCCAGTCGCTCACGCGGACCGTGGTGTTCGGTCGGGCCTACGTCCGCGCCACCCGGACCGGACTGCTCCCGGTCACCGGGGGCTTCTCGGCGCTCGTCGATCACGCCTCCCGGCTCGAGCGCCTCCGGCGCGCCGCAGAGCGCGAGCTGGCGGAGCAGCGCGCCATCGTCCGCCATCGCGAGGTCGTGACGACCCGGCTGCGCGACCTCGACGCCCGCCTCGCCGTGGCGCGAGCGCAGCGGCAGACGATGGCCCAGGCGCACTCGGCGCTGCTCGCCGCGCGCGACCGCGAGCAGGCGTTTCAGCGGGCCTTCGAGGGCGCCAGTCCGGGGGGCGCCGTTGTCTACGGTCCCGGTGCCGGACCCGTCGACCCGATGCTCGGCGCGGCGGGGTTCAGGGCGACCCAGGGCCGGCTCCCGTTCCCCGTCGCGGGACGCACCGTGCTCCAGGTGGCCCGCCGTCCGGGCATTGAGGGCCCCGGGGTGGACGTGCGCGCCGCGCCCGGATCGGTCGTGCGCGCCGTGTATCCGGGTCGCGTCGCGTTCGCGGACGAGTACGCCGCCTACGGTCGGACGGTGATCATCGACCACGGTGACCGCTACTTCTCGGTGAGCGCGGCCCTGGGCACGATCGACGTCCAGGTGGGAGACGACGTCGCCGCCGGTGCCCCGCTGGGGACCGTCGCGAGGGATCTGGACGGTGGCTCGATGTACTTCGAGCTCCGGCACGGGGCTGATACCATCGACGCCGCGGACTGGCTGGGGATCTGAAGGAGGGGACGGTACCGACTCCGGCCGGGGGCGGTTGCGCGAGCACCCGCGGCCCCAGCTTCCTCGCCGGATCGGGAATCGGCGCAACGGTGCCTCCGGGCAGTCGCCTGTCGCGCTATGGTGTCCCCGTGTTTCGGACGAAGGAGGGCCGTGCCCTCGGGTTTGGAGCGACGGATCCGGCAACTCGACGGCGCGCCGCCACGCGGGCCGCGCTCCTCGCGACGTCGCTGCTCTGCCTCACCCCCGGGGTCGCGCGCGCCCAGGCCAGCGCGAGCTTTCCTGAGCTCCCCGGCCAGCCCGGAGGGGGGGCGCCCCCCCCTCCGGGCCCCGTCCCGTACGCCCCGCCGCCCGCCTCGCCACCGCCGCCGGACTACCGTGAACCGGTGGCGCCTCCTCCTCCTCCCGCCGCTCCCTCGGAGTTCGAAGGCGATCCGAGCGGCTCAGCGCCGCTCGGGGTCCCGACCGCCTCGACCACCGAGCTGCCGGCGCCAGTTCTGGGTCCCGCTCTCCTCCCGTATCGTCGGGGCCTGCCTGTCCCCCCCGGGTACCACCTCATCTATCGTCCGGCACACGGGCTGCTCGTGGGGGGTGGAGTCACACTGGGCGTCGGGTACCTGCTCGCGCTCGCCACCGGTGCCGGCAAGGACGGGGGCGAGAAGGACGGTGCGCTCGCCATTCCCGTCATCGGCCCGTGGATCGCTCTCTCGGCGAAGCAGAAGAACCCCTGCAGCTTCGAGGTCAACATTGGCATGGACGCGAACGCCATCGCGGCGACCGAGGCCGAGGTCAAGGAGTGCGTCAAGAACGCCCTGAGCGCCGCCTCCCGGCTGGCCATCATCGCGGGTGAGGGCGCCGTTCAGGCCTTTGGTGCGGCGCTGCTCATCGCGGGCGCGGTGGGCGGTCGCCGCGAACTCGAGCGCGACGACGTCAGGCGCGTGCGCGTGACCCCGACCCCGGTGGCGGGCCGTGGCGGTGGCGTCACCGTCCAGCTCTTCTTCTGATCCGGCCGTGCCTCGGGCCCCGGAGTGCCGGTTTCGTCCGGCCGCTGGCGCCTGCCGGTTCGAAACGCGAAACTGCGAGGCGCGCTGGCCGACCAGAGGATCGTCGTCACCTAAGGAGATCCCCGATGACCACTCGCATCGCCACCGCGGGCCCCTCGAATGGGGTCACCCGGACCTTCACCGCTCCCCGCGTCACCCCGCCGCCGGCGCGGCCATTTCGCGCCGTGATGGACGCCAGCGCCGACGCCGTCCTCTCTGGCGCGGAATCAGCCGCCGTCCGTCTTCCCGGCGGGCCCATCCTCGCTGCCGCGTTTCGCTCCGCGCCCGGCGCCAGCGGCAGCGTTGGCACCCCCGCCTCGCCGGAGGGCGCCTCGGGCAGCTCCGGGGGGCTCGCCCTGGCGGCGGGCTCGGCCTCGGTCGAGCCCGGCGAATTCACCGCTACGACGGGGCCGGTGGCCGCGACGGGGGTCGAGGCGGCGCTCACGACGGGCTCGGATCGCACCCTGCAGTACCTCGAGCTCCAGGAGCGCATCAGCTCGGAGAGCAACGCCTACACCGCCCTCAGCAACGTCCTCAAGGCGCGCCACGACACGATCAAGAACGCCATCGGCAACATCCGCTAGCGCCGGGTTTCTGCGGCTCGCTGCCCCTCCGGCCGCGGTCGCACGGATCCCCGTGCCTCGCCGCGCAGGCGCCATCCCCTCGCCGTTTCGCCCCGGCAATCGTAGAATGCCTCCCCCATGAGCATCGACGGCATCGGCAAGCCAGGCTTGGGGCCGGTCCCCCCCCCACAGGGTGCCGCGCCGGTCGCGGGCGCCGCCGCGGCAACGACGCCCTTCCGCGTGGAGCTGCCGGCTCAGGCGGACCCGGTGCCGTCGGCGGCGACGGTGGGCGCGGGGGATGCCCCGCTCGCCCGCCTCGAGCGCGGCGAGATCGACGTCGCGCAGTACCTCGACCTGCGGGTGGAGGCGGCGACGAGCCACCTCGGCCACCTCGGCCCGGGCGACCTCGAGTTCGTTCGCCGCACCCTGCGCGCGGAGCTCAGCCGTGACCCCGCGCTGACCGAGCTCGTGCGGCGCGCCTGCGGCAGCGCTCCGGTCGATCCCGAGCCGTGACCGGGTCGCGGGACGCCGGGCGTTCGCGGGGACGCGTCCTCGGTGACGCGGTCTGGGTCGTCGCCGAGGCGGGGGAGCACCTCGCACAGTTCCTCGACCCGCTCGTCCCGGAGGTGAGCCGTCTCATCGGCGAGGGGCGGGTCTTCGTCGACGGGGTGCGCGCCCGCGCCGGAGGGCTCGCGCTCGCCGCGGGTGCCGTGATCACCGTCAGTCGACCGCGGGTTTCCACCGGACGGGTCGAGGTGCTCGGCCGTCGGGGTGGGCTCGTCGCAGTGGCGAAGCCAGCCGGTGTCCCGACCGAGCCGGACCATCGCGGGGGCGTCGGCTCGGTTCGGCGCCTGGCTGCTGCGGCGCTCGGGGTCCGGGAGCGGGACCTTCACGCCGCGACACGGTTGGACGCTCCGGTGAGCGGGGTCGTGCTGCTCGCGCTCGGCGCGGCCGCGCGGCGCGATCTCGAGCGATGGCGCGCCGAAGGACGGCTCGTTCGGCGCTACCTGGGGCTCGCGGCGACCGCGCCACGACCGCCCGCGGGAGCCTGGGACGAGCCCATCGGTCGTCGGTTCGCACCCCGGGTGGCGACTCGCCTCGCGCTCACGCGGTTTGCGACCGTGACCGTCGCGGCGCGGGGGGTCGCGCCCGGGCAGCCCGGCGCGGCCCTGCTCGCCCTCGCGCCCGCGACCGGACGGACCCACCAGCTTCGCATCCACGCGGCCGCCGCCGGTTCGGCTCTCCTCGGCGATGTCGAGCACGGGGGCCCCCGTCGGCTCGTCCTCGACGACGGGTCCATCGTCTCGCTCGACCGGGTCGCGTTGCACGCGGCACGCTTGACGTTGGCCCTCCCCGACGCCCCTGCCTGGGAGATCACGGCCCGGATCCCGGCGCCGCTGCGCACCTGGTGGGCGCGGCTTGGCGGCGACGAAGAAGCCTGGTCTAAGGCACTCACGGTCGCTACATGAGGCCCTTCCCCGCCCTCGCCAGCGCGACGCTGCTGCTCGCCTGCGGCGCCGGTACCCCCGCCGCGCCGGCGGCGCCTTCCCCGCCGTTCGCCCCGGGGATCTCGGTGCCGGTCGCCTTCGCCGAGGGACGACCACAGCCGAGCGCGACGCCCGCTCCGGCGCCGTCCGCGAGCGCCGTCGCGCCGAGGCCGGCGCCTTCCCCGCCCGATCCGGAGCCGCTGCGCCTCGAACGGCAGTGGGAGTACGAGCTCACCTACGATCACGGGTCCATCACCGTGACGAACGTCCGCCCGCTGCTCTTCACCAAGCCGATCGTTACCCAGCGTCGCCTCGGGCGCTACGCGATCGAGCTGTGGATCGGGCGCGAGCTTGTCGACCGGATCCGGTTCGACTTCCCCGCGCTCGCGGCCGAGGAGCCTGCGCCGGTCGGCGGTCGGCGGCCGCTACACGAGCCGGTGACGCTCGCTCAGGGGGCTTCCGTGCGTCGCATCGTGCTCGTGCCAGCGAGCCCCCGCGCGACGCGCGCCGTGCTCGTCGACCGCGCGACGGGAGACACCACCGCGCTCCCGTGGCCGCCCGATCGACCGCTCGCCCCCATCGGTCCGAGTCTTGGGCAGGGGGCGACCGGGCCAAGCTCCGGCGCGCTGCCCGCGCCGAGCGCCAGCGCCAGTTCCGGGGCAGCCGCGCCCGTCACCAACGCTTCGCCCGTCCAAGCCGCCTCGCCGGACGAGTGACCGGCGTGGGGACGCGCCACCGCACAGTGCCGGGAGTGGCCTTCCTGGCCTGATTCGTGCGAGGCTATCGCTGCCATGCGCTGCGAGGCCTGCGAACACGAGAACGTCGACGGAGCGCGCTTCTGTCAGTCTTGCGGCGCGCTGATGCCCTCCACCGAAACGGGCCCCGACCCGCTCGTGGGCCAGGTGATCGGCGGTCGCTACCGCATCACGGGTGTGCTGGGCGAGGGCGGCATGGGTGTCGTCTACGTCGCTGAGCAGCAGATGGGCTCGACCCTGCGCAAGGTGGCCGTCAAGACCTTGCACCAGCACCTGTCGAAGGATCCGTCCGTCCTGGCCCGGTTTCACCGGGAATGCGGCACCGTCGCGCAGCTCGAGCACCCGAACACGATCAAGTTCTACGACTTTGGCGCGACGGACGACGGGACCCTCTACATCGCCATGGAGTTCGTGAAGGGCAAGCCCCTCTCCGGCGTGATCGAGCAGGAGAAGGCGATCGCTCCGGACCGGATGCTCAAGATCATGCGCCAGATCTGCGGGGCGCTGGACGAGGCGCACGACCAGGGCATCGTCCACCGGGATCTCAAGCCCGATAACGTGATCCTGACGACCAGCGCCGGCGAGACGGACTTCGTCAAGGTCCTCGATTTCGGCATCGCCGCTCGGACGGAATCGACCGACGCGAAGCGGGAAAAGAAGCTCACTCAGCAGGGGATGGTGCTCGGCACCCCGCCTTACATGAGCCCGGAGCAGTTCACCGGCAAGGAGCTCGATCGGCGGAGCGACATCTACTCCCTCGGGGTCATGGCGTACGAGATGCTCACCGGTCGGTTGCCCTTCGAGGCGGACACCCCGTGGCAGTGGGCGACGCAGCACATGACCGCCCAACCGACGCCGTTCGAGGCGTCGGCCCCGCACACGGCCATCCCGGAGGGAATGCGCCGCGCGATCCTGCGCTCGCTGAGCAAGGACCGCGACCAGCGGCAGGCGACGGCGAAGGAGTTCTTCTCGGAGCTCTCGGCGGGGATGGCGCTCCCGTCCACTGCGGACGACGCCGCGGTCCCGTCCTTCGCCTCGGCCGGGACCGCCGCGATGGCGGCCGTGCCCGATTTCTCCGCCGCCGGTGGGGTGCTCTCGGCACCCATGGGAGCGCCCGGGTCGCTGGTCGCGTCGGTGCCGATGGGGATGCCCCCCGGTGCGCCGGGGTCCCTGGGAGGGCCCATGCCCGGGCTCGGCGCGTTCGGGGTGCCTCCACCGCCTCCCGCCGCTCGTCGCGGCGGCGGAGGGGGGATCGGCCTCGTCGTCGGGCTCGTCGTACTCGGCGGTGTGCTCCTCGCGGCCATCCTGGTGGTCGTCGTCCTGTCTTTCCACGGCGGCAACGACGACGACGTGGTGCTCACCGACCCGTTCGGCACCTCGACCGAGGGGTCGACCTCCACCATCGCCCCCGTCACGGAGGCGACGACGGGCGTGGCCAGCTTCTCCGGCACGGACACGGGGACGGGAGCATCGACCGGTCCGGTCACCACGGGCGCGGCCACGCGGGCGTCGACCGGTGCCCGGACGAGCGCCGCGACGGGGACAGGGACGGGAACCGGCGCGGCGACCGTCGCCCGCACGGGCACGGGCACGGGCACGGGGACCGGGACCGGGACCGGCACCGGCGCTGGCGCCGGCACCGGGGGGAACGCGTGCGCCGCGTGTGTCGCCGCCGCCCGCTCGGGCAACGTCTCGTCGGCCGCGGCCAACTACAGCCGGTGTACGGACGCGGCCGCCAAGGCCGCCTGCGCCCGCGACGCGCGCGCGGGTGCTCAGGCCGCCGCGGATGCGGCGGCGCTCAACGGGAATTGCGCGCAGGCCCAGAGCATCGTCAACAGCGCCGCGTCGATGGGCGTTCGCGTCCGACTCAACCCGAAGTGCCGCTGAAGCGCTGCTTCCCGAGGTGAATTGGCCGCCGGGCCGGCCGGTTTTACTCCGGGTCCTTGACGGAGGCCCGGTCGCTGGATAGATCCGGGGCGCACTACCGCGTGGCTTGATCCCTTCCGGTGTCGTTCTCGCTGCGTCTGTTTCGGCTAACCCCGACGATTCGACGGAATGGCCCGCGCAATTGAGGTCGAGAAGGCTATGAATACAAGGGTCGCATGGCCGGAGCTGCGTCGCTCCGGACAGCTCAAGGGCCAGTGGGTCGCCCTCGACAACTGCCGATACGACCAGATGACGCTGCAGCCCATCGAGGGCGATGTCGTCGATGCCGACGCGGACCTCGCTGCCCTCTGCGGTCGAATGCGCGACCTGGGTCGGAGCTCCTGCGCGATCTTCTTTTGCGATCGCGACGTGCTGGTCGCCCCGAGCGAGACGGCCTGACTGTGCCGGCCAATTGGCCGGCTTCTTGACGTCTCGCGGGCAAGTGCGGAACGGGGTCACCGCACGACGGGTTTGAGGACGGCCTTTCCGTCCTTGATGACGACCTCGAACTCGACCGTCCGGTGACTGCCGTGCTGCCGCTGCAGCTTGGCCCTGGTCGCCTCCAGGGACCGTTTCAGGCCCTCGACACTCGGGACGTTCGGGTCGGCGGTCTGTCGCTTGGCCTCCACCAGTCGCGCGTGGATGCCCCGGACCCGCTCGTCGGTGAGTTCTCCTGGGGCGGGCCGGACGAACGGGCCGGGGGCGGCGCCGGGTCGCGGCAGCGCAGCGGCCTGGGGTCCCGGCCTGGTATCGGGCGAAGCGGGGACAGGCCGCGGCTGCCGCTGGGGCTTGGGTGGGGGCTGAAGCGAGCCCACCCGGGCCCCGGGCGCCGGCAGGGCGACCGGCGGCAGGTTGGGGGCCCGCGGCGTTGCGGCGGCAGGCGGACCGTCGGGTCGCCGAGGGCTCGAGCCGCTCCGGGCCAGGGGTGGCGAGCCCCCGGCCGAGGGTGCCCGTCCCGGTAGTAGGCCGTCTGGTGGGCCGGACTGGGGGGCTGGCGGTCCAGGGGGCGGCGGTGGAAGGCCCACCCGAGTGGGCGTTGGTGGCGCGAGCGGTGCGGGCATCCCCATGGCTCCCGGGACCCGAACCGGCGGCCCGGGCGCGGCGATCCGCCGCGGGGTGGGCGGTTCGGGCATATCGCTCCCCGGCTCGCGCCTTTCGGGCGCCGTGCTCGCCTGGAGCAC
>CAYOLF010000015.1:0-12631 GCA_964404725.1 uncultured Polyangiaceae bacterium | reverse complement strand
CGGGCATATCGCTCCCCGGCTCGCGCCTTTCGGGCGCCGTGCTCGCCTGGAGCACGCCCCCCACCGCGTCGAAGTCCAGGTCGATGGCGCCGAGGTTTCCGCCGGATGGAGGGGGTCGGGGACGCCGCGGGGCGCGTCCGCTGCTCCGCGGCGAGCCGCTTGGAGGCACGGAGGGTCCGAACAGCTCGTCGAGCCGCGCCAGAGCCTCGTCGCGCTCGATGCCCAAGCCCTCGCCGACATCCGCCATGCCCACGTCCGGCAGCTCCGACGTGCGGGCCGCGCGCCGCGTGTCGCCCGCCTCGCCTTCGGCGGCAGCCTGCAGCAGGCGGTGGCGCTTCCGGGCCTGGTGAGTCAGCGGGTTGAAGGTTTCGAGGATCTTCTGCGCCTTGATCAGGTGGCGGCGGTAGGTTCCGGCCTCGATCTCGCGGTTGATGCGCATCCAGTACTGCTGGTAGGTGTTGTAGCGCTGGATGATCGTCTGCAGGCGAAAGCGCTTGCGGGTGTTGCGGATCTGCTCGCGACGCAGCACCCAGATCCGGCGATCGACGTCCTTGCGTGCGGTGAGCGGCTCGAGCTTCTCGATCCCGAGGAAGTACTGCTCGTAGAGCGACCGCAGGCGCTCGACCCGTTGCTCGAGCTCATCGATCTCGTGGTCCAGCTCTACGGTTTCCATCGCCGGGCGCCGATCAGAGCGGGGTAATGACGAGGTCGTCGAAGCACACCTCGGCCTCCCAGCCATTGAACGCGAAGCGATCGTGTCCGGCGCCGGCGAGCGGCGCGGGGTCCGTGAAGGATGCCACCAGGACGTCGTCGACGAACCAGCGTAGCGTCCGTCCGTCCGTGCGCTCGAGCCGGAAGCGGTAGGCGCGACCGGGGAGCACGGGCGCCCGCGCTGGCGACGTTTCGTTCGGCGCGACCTCCACGGCGACCCGGTCGGGACCGTGCTCGTCGAGCCGCGCGAGCACGTGCAGGCGGTTCTTCCAGCCCCCGAAGACGGCGAGGTAGCTGGTGGCGTCCCGGTACGACGTCGAGGTGGCGTGTGACACCCCGTCGCCCCAGGCTTCGACCTTGACGTCTCCGTCCAGCGACCGACTCACGGCTACGAATTCGATGCGCGCGTTGGCTGGCAACCCGCGGCGCAGCCACACCGGATGGTTCCGCGCACCTCGACCGCAGAGCTGCCCATCCTGCACGCGCCACGCCGGGGAGGTCGCGTGGTAGTCCCCGCCCAGGGCGTCCCGCGCGAAGGAGTCGCGAAAGACCGTGGCCAGCAGGGGCGCGGGCGCGACCACCCCGCGGCTCGCGGCAGCCGCCCCCGCCGAGCCGATCGGCGGCGGACCGTACCGGCTCGCGATCGGGGGCGGCGCCGCGGTCGGCCCTGACAGCCGCGCGGCCGTCGCCTCGAGGTCGCCGGACACGGGCGCGCCGGCGGCGCCCGGCGCGGCGTCGAGGATCGTGCCCGTGCGCGCCGGCGCCGAGCCCGACGGCGGGTCGGGCGGGACGCAGGCAGCGATCGCGCAGGTGAGCGCGCAGCGATACGTCCTCCACGGCACCGACGAATGGTAGCATCGGCGCCGCGTGCTCCCAAGCGCCGCGGCTGCCCACCGACGTGCGTCTGCGGGCGTGGGAGCGCGCCCCCGATGCACCCGTTGCTGCTCGAGATCCCCCTGCCGAGCTGGCCGCTCCCGCTCGCGCTCTTGCTCGTCGTGCTGGGCGTCGTGGGCCTCCTCGTGGCGCTGGCGGCGCGGCGGCGTCGAGCGATCGAGCTGGTCGTCGTGGGGGTGGCGCTCACCGTCGTCGGCGTGATCGGCGCGATCGCGCTCTGGGGGCTGGCCTTCACGCCACGCGCGATGGTGGTCACGACCTACGGTGCACTGGTCGCCGTGGCGCTGGTCGCCGCCTGGGTGCTGGTGCGGGACCTCGGGAGGTCCGACGGGCTGCCCCCGCGGAGTCTCGAGGGGGCGTCGCTCGCCGCGGTCGCGGGCGGCATGATCGGCGCCCGCGCGGACTATCTGATCGAGTGCTCGCCAGCGGGCCTCACGCTGGCGGAGGCGCTGGACCTCGGCCGCGGCGGCCTGTCGCTCCAGGGCGCGCTGTGGCTCGGCGCCCTCGCTGCGGGCGGTGAGCTCTACCGCCGTCGCGTCGCCTTCCTCCCCTACGCCGACGTCGCGGCGCCCGCCGTTGCGCTCGGGCTCGTCCTCGGCCGCCTCGGGAGCTACGCCACGGGAGGAGGGTTCGGGCGTCCACTCGAGGCCCCGGTGGCACCCCTGCTCGCAGCGCTCGGCACCTTCCCGCGCTGGGACGCAGCCACCCTTGGCGGTCACGGAGCCCCGGCCTGGGTGGAGCACGTGACCCGTGGCCTCGTGCCCGCAACGGCACCGGCGTCGCTGCCCGTCCACCCGACCCAGCTCTACCTCGCGCTGGCGGCGGTCGTGGCGCTCGCGGTTGCGATCGCGGCTCGCCGCCGCCGCCGCTTCGCCGGCGAGGTGTTCTTGGTCACCGCGCTCGCCGAGGCCGCGCTGCGGTATCCGATCGAAATCCTCCGTGACGATCCCGATCGCTGGCTGGTCGGCCCCCGCCTCCCAGCGGTGCACGCCCTCGGGCTCGGTCTGGTCGTGCTGGCCGCGGCCACCGTGCTGGGACCGTCGAGGACCATCGGCGGCGCCCGCGCGAGGTGGTCGTGCCAGGCCGCGGCGCTGCTCACCGCCGCCGTCGGCTGGGGCGCCGCCGCGGCCGCGGGGCTCGACGGGTTCTCCGTCTCGCTCTCGGTTGGGCAGTGGGGTGCGCTCGCCACCGCGTTGGCGGTATCGGTCGCGTGGGCCCCCCTTTTTCGCCGCGGGTGTCGCGGTTAGGTCCGCTGGACGGTGGACCAGGCGCACACAGCGCTCGAGGCGCCTCACGGCCGGCGGGTCGAGCGCCTTTACCGCGGCCAGGGTTCGGGGCTAGCCTTCGCGCGCTGGGCCCGGTCGCGGCGCCCCGCGTCCGCAACATTCCAATCGACGTCAGGAGCTTTCCCATGCGTGGATCGAGCGTTCAACTGATCGTGGGGGCGGTGAGTCTCGGGCTCGTGCTCGGCGTGACCGCCTGCAAGAAGAAGCAGGACACGACGGCGGGCTATCCGCCGGCGGCCTACGGCGCCACGCAGCCGGCCTACGGCACGGCGACGCAGCCGGCCTACGGCACGACGACCGACCCGGCCTACGGCACGACCACCACCCCGCCCGCCGGCACGGCCGCGCCGGGCACGACCGCGCCGGGTACGACTGCGCCGGGCACGGCCGCGGCCGGCACCTGCACCGAGGTCGACGCCGCGGCGGCCGCGGCGGCGCAGCCCATCATCACCGCCATGTCCCAGGGCTCGGTGCCCGCGGGCGCCAAGCCGCTCGGCGCCGTCATCGCCGCCAACTGTCAGGCCGGTGGTCGCATCTCCAAGCCAATCCAGATGCAGCCCGGCAAGTGCTACACGGTCGTGGGTGCCGGCGTCGGCGTCACCGAGCTCAACATGGAGCTCAAGACCGTCGCCGTCGGCGGCATGGCGCCGGTGGTGTCGCAGGATCAGGAGACGGGGTCCCAGGCCGTCATCGGCAAGCAGCCGAACTGCTACAAGTGGGCCTGGCCGATGGGCGGCACGATGACTGTCGACATCATCGCGGCCGCTGGCTCCGGCATGGTTGGAGCTCAGGTCTACGAGAAGTGAGGCGGGCCGGACGCGCCGCCACGCCCGCTCGATGGCGCGGCGGCGCGTTCACGTTCGTCGCTCAGTGTTGCGCTCGTGCAGGATGCGCAGCCCGATCAGCGTGAGGTCCGGATCGACCGCCTCGATCACCTCGCTGTGGTGAGCGATGAGTCCGGCGAGTCCGCCGGTGGCGAGGACCGTGCAGGGGTGCCCGAGCTCCGCCACGAGCTTGCGGACCAGGCCGTCCACCAGCGATGCGTACCCGTGCACGATGCCCGACTGGATCGCGTGCGTGGTGTTGCGGCCGAGCACGTGCGGGGGCTCGGCGATCTCGACGCCGGAGAGCTTCGCCGCGTGCGTGACCAGCCCGTCGAGGCTCACCCTCACGCCGGGCACGATCACCCCGCCCAGGTACTCGCCGCGCGGCGAGATGCAGTCGAAGGTGGTGGCGGTCCCGAAATCGACCACGATCGCCGCGCCGCGCACCCGTTCGTAGGCGGCGACGGCGTTGACGATGCGGTCGGCCCCCACCTCTCGGGGGTTCTCGTACAGCACCGGGATGCCCGTCTTGAGCCCTGGGCCCACCACCAGGGGTGAGCGGGCGAAGCCCTCGCGCACGGCGTCGCCGAGCACGTCGGTGAGGGGGGGAACGACGCTCGCGATGATGGTGGCGGTGATCGCCGCGGGCTCGATCTCTCGCACCCGGAGGAGCTGCCTCAGCAGCACGGCGTACTCGTCCACGGTGCGCTCTCGCGAAGCCGAGACGCGGAAGGTGTGCTCCAGCGCCTCGCCCGCAAACACGCCGAAGACCACGTTGGTGTTGCCGATGTCGATCGCGAGCAGCACGTCGCCAGCGTAGCCGGCGGGTCGCGGGCGCGGAAGTGGACCCGCGTCCGAGCGGCCCTCGTGCGGCGGCGACGCTGGCCAGTCCGACCTGGTCGCCGCTCACGGAACGCCGAGCGGACGGACCTCGACCCGCTGGATGACGTCGCCGGCGACGACGTGGTCCCAGTCGCCGGTCGCCGTGCCGATCCGGGAGAAATCCCCCTCCAGGTGCGGGTAGCTGCCCAGGGTGACGAAGAGCTGGCTCGACCCCGTGTCGCGGCCCGAGAGCGCCATCCCCACGGAGAGCCCATCGAACGGGAGCGTCCCCGTCTCGCAGCGCAGCGGTTCCCGGTTGGAGCCGCCGTACCCGTCTCCGCCGGGGTCGCCCAGCTGGACGACGAACCCGGGCACGGCACGGTGGATGACTGTGCCGTCGTAGAACCGCGAGCGCGCGAGCTCGACCACCCGCGCCACCGCGAACGGCGCCTGCGCGGCGTCGAGCCGGAGCCGCAGGCGGCCCGCGTCCGTGTGCAGGATCACCTCAAAACCCCCGACCGTCGGTGGGCTTGTGGCGCCGGTCGTCTTCCCCGTCGTGGGCCTGTCGCAGGTGCGCCGCCGATCGCCCAGGCGGCGCAGCGCTCGCTCGGCGTGGGCTCGCAGGGCGGGCTGGTCGCTCTGGCAGGACGCCTCCAGCTCGGGTTTGAGGCTCAGCACCCCGAGCGCGCCCGTCGCGTCGAGCAGAGAGAGGCGCGGCTCGAAGGAGCCCTTCGCGAGCGGCCTTTTGAGGGCCGCAGCGAGCGCCGTCACCAGCGCTGGCTCTGGCTTCGGTGCCTCCGCGGAGGCCAGCCGCTGGTCGGAATCCGCGCGGTCGTCGGTGCGGGTGACGCCGGCGCGGTCCGGGAATGCTGCGAGGACCTTGGCGGCGGCCGCCACCACGCCGGCCCGGTCGCTGCCGAGCGCCTGAACGAGCACCTCGTGGGGCCGGTGGATCTCGGGGTGTCGGGCCATCAGCCCGAGCGCCGTCTCGCTCACCACCGGATCGGCGATGGTGGCGAGTTCGCGCCAGCGACGGAGCCTCGCGCCCGTGATCTTCCCGCGATCGAGCACCCGCAGGGTCGCGAGCGCGCCGGCGCGCCCCTGCGGGTCCGGATCGCATGCCACCAGCCGCTGGCTCAGCGTCGCCTGCCCGGCGAGGATCGAGGCGGCGGCGCAGCGGAGCCAAACGACGCGCCGCCGCACCGCCGGAGTCGCCCCGGACTGGAGCGGGAGCTCGGCGAGCCGCGCCAGCGGATCGCGCGCCGCCGGCAGCGGCTCCTCCAGGCTCTCGAGCGCGGCCGCGAGCGGCGCCCACCCGGGGCCGATCAGGCCGTTCGCGTCCGACGTCGCGGGCACCAGCGGGCCGAGCGCTTCGCCGAGCGCCGCCTGTCCCTCGGCGCCGAGGCGCCCGAGCTGACGCGCCGCTTCGGCCCGGTCCACCGGTGGGAGCTTGCCGTCGCCCAGTGCCGCGGCGAGCGGTCGCGCTGCCGCGCCCCCGCCCTGGCCGAGCGCGCGGATCGCGAGCGAGCGCCGCGTCCCCTGGCCCGCGAGCGCCGTCGTCGCCACGCTCACGAGGCGCTCGCGCACGGATTCCGCCAGGCCGTCGAGGTAGGCGAAGGCGACCAGCGCTTGCTCGACGGGCTTCTCGGTCCGCGCCGCCGCATCCAGCAACGCGACCAGCGAGGCGTCGTCGAGTCGGCTTCGGCGGAAGGCGAGCTGGCCCAGCCCCACGGCGCCGAGCTCGGCCCTCCCCGACGGATCGCGCAGCCAAGCGCGGAGCGTGATCTCCGCCTCGCGGTTGCCGCAGCGTGCCAGCGCCGCCGCGATGGCGCGCTGGGGATCGACGGCGCCGGGGAGTTTCGCCGCCGCCGGGACCTGCGGCGGCGGGCCCAGCGAGACGCTGCGCGCGACGAGGCGCCGAACGGTCTCCCGCTCACGTCCCGCGCAGGTGGCGCCGAGCCCGTGCGCGGCCCAGGCGACGACCTCTGGATCCACGTCCGTGATCGCATGGGCCAGGAGCGTCGCGGCCCTGGCGTCGGCGATGCGGGCAGCGGCGCGCGCGGCGGCACGCCGCACCGGCGCGGCGCGATGGCTCAGATCGTCGTCCAGGATCGCCGCCGATCGGCGCTCGATCTCGGCGCCGAGCAGGGCTCGGACCCGATCGTCGGCGCTCGCCCTCGGTGACGAGGCCAGCGATGGACCGTCGACCGAGGCGGCTCCCGACGCCGCCGCCGAGGCGACGCTGTCGGATCGACCGCGGCCGCCGCAGGCGAGTAGCAACACACCGACCGTCGCCGCCGTGCGCCCCGACCTCACGCGACCTCCCACCCCCACGTGCACCAGGTGTCGAGCGGACCTGCGGCCCGCTCGCGCAGCGCGCGAGCCCAGCGCCTGGGGAAATCGGTCCGGGGCGAGGCGGCCGGCAGCGGGGAGGCTTCGACCCCCGCGCGGGCGAAGGCGCGGAGCGCCCGCGCCAGGTGCCAGTCGCAGGTGACGACGCCGACCCGGCGGACGCCCAGCTCGGCGAGGATGCTCGCGGAGAAGCGGGCGTTCTCCGCCGTCGAGAGCGAGCAGCACTCGACCCAGGTCGCGGCCACGGGCACGCCACCCCGGGCCACCAGCCACGCCCGAAAGGCCACCGCCTCCACCGTCCCCGCCCAGGCCCGACCGCCGCTGAGGAGCACGGGCAACGGGTGCTCGTCATACGCCGCGGCAGCCCGCAGCAGCCGGCGCAGCGCGGCAGGTCCGGGATTGCCGTCCGCCGCCACCCGGCAGCCCAGCACGACCAGCGCCCCGAGCGACACCCGGGCACCATACCGCCGCGCCCTTCGGGAGTGAACTCGGCGCACCCCAGGCCGACCAGGGGCGTCGCGCAGCACGACCACGACGCCCGGGTCCGGCCCCCGGCGGGCCATGGCCGCCCGCGTGGCCCGCTCGCCGGGTCCTCGGAGTGGCGCGCCCCCGCGGTCCCTGCTAAAGACCGAGCAGCGTGCGCCCTCGGGGCCACTGCCGGTCCCCTCGCTTGGCGGGCCGACTCCGCACCGTACCTTCTTGAACTCGATCCCGCACCCGACGCCGGCCGTCACCGCCCACGGGGAGCCAGTCTGGGCTTCCGACGAGCGACGAGCGCGGATCGAGCCTCGGGTTGCCTGCCCCGCATGACACAGCGAGTCTCGCGTGACGAACTGGCCGCGCTCCGGCGCGAGGCCGCGCGGCGGCGCGCCCGCGTGACCGTGGACGAACCACCGGAGCCGACGGACGCGTCGCAGCCGGTCGACCCGCAGTGGCAGGTCGCGCCGGACATTCGTAAGGTCGCGCTCGACGAGGCGCTGGTCGATCCCGATGCGGCGAAGGTTGTGCGCCGGCTCGTCCGCCATGGGCACGAGGCCTACCTCGTCGGTGGGTGCGTTCGGGACCTCCTCCTCGGGTGCCGACCGAAGGACTTCGACGTGGCCACCAGCGCCCGCCCCGACGACGTCCGGACCCTCTTCCGCAACTCGCGCGTGATCGGGCGCCGGTTCCGACTGGTGCACGTGCTGTTCGGCAGCGGCAAGGTCATCGAGACGGCCACGTTCCGCTGCGCGCCCCAGACGGAGGAGGCGCAGAGCGCCGAGGACCTCCTGATCCGGGACGACAACGCCTTCGGAGCCGCCCACGAGGACGCGCAGCGCCGTGACTTCACCATCAACGGCCTTTTCTACGACCTGGAGGGCCACCGCGTCCTCGACTGGGTCGGTGGGGTCCCCGACATCGAGCGTCGCACGGTCGCGACCATCGGCGACCCGATCGTCCGCTTCCAGGAAGACCCCGTGCGGATGCTGCGCGCCATCAAGTTCTGCGCCCGGCTCGACCTCGGGATTTCGCCGTCGGTGTACGACGCCATCGTGCGGTGCCGGGGCACGCTCGCCATGGCGGCTCGGCCGCGGCTCTTCGAGGAGCTGCTCCGCCTGCTGCGCGAGGGCGCAGCGCACCGCTCCATGTGGCTCGCCTGGGAGACGGGGCTGCTCGACGTCCTGTTGCCGGAGGTCGCGGCCTATCTGTCCGATGACGAGGCGTCCGCCAGCGTGGTCTGGCGTCTGCTCACGGCCCTGGATCGCCGCGCGGCGGCGACCGGTCCGCTCGATGACGTGGTGGTGCTCACGACGCTGCTGCTCGAGCCCCTGCGCGAGGCGTGCAGCGGCCACCGGGATCGCATCCAGGCCGCCGGCGATTTCCTCGAGCCAATCGTCGAGCGGCTCAACGTGCCGAGGCGCATCGCGGACGCGGCGCGCCGCATCAGCGCCATCTTGCCGCGCCTCGAGGCCGGGCGTGCGGGGCGGCTCACCCGCAGCATGTCCTACGAGCTCGCCGTGCTCGTGAAGGGCCTGCGGGACGAGGCGTGCGCGGAGCCGGTACCGCCGCCGCCCGCGGCCGAACCGTCCGAGCGGCGCGCCCGCCGGCGGCCCCGCCGCAAGGCCCCCGAGCTCGAGGCGACCTGATCGCGTTGGCTCGTGGCTGACCGCGTTGGCTCGTGGCTGACCGCGGCGACCCGAGGCCCGCCGCGCTCTGCCGCCGGCGCGTCCCCGGCCGCCCCAGAGCACCGATCAGTTTGCCAACTGCGTCGGCACCCCGGAGAGCGCGCCCCTGGCACCATTGGTTGCCAGGGGCGAAGGGGCGCTCTTGCAGGGGCCGCAGGCGAAACCTGCCGCTGGCTCGGGGCTCCAGGTCGCTGATCGTCCGCGGCAATCCGGCGGATTGCCGCTCTAGAGCACCGATCAGGTTGCCAATGGCAACAGCGCCGCTGAAGACGCACCCCCTCAGGGCGAGGGTGCGTCTTCAGCGGCGCCAGGGGCGAGATCTGCTCCCGGTTCGGTGCTCTAGGTCGTTGATTCTTCGCAGCAATCAACCTGATTGCTGCTCTAGTTCGTGTTCAGCTCCACGCGCAGCAGCTTTCGGCCGATGAACAGGTAGTCCCCGTGCGCGAGGGGCATGTCGGCCTTGACGCGGACGTAGGTGCCGTTGCGGCTGTCGTGATCGGTGAGCAGGTACTTCCCCTCCTGCTCGGCGACGGTGCAGTGCTTGCCCGACATGAAGAGATCCCCGGGGAAGTTCAGGTCCCCATCCTCGCGCCCGATCTGCAGCGTGGTGCCGCGCGTGCAGACGGTCATGCCGAGCGCGCCTCCCTCGAGGATCTGGTTGACGCGGAAGGCGCTGGGGTGCTTCGGAGACGAGTAGAAGTAGGTCCCCTCGGCGTCCGCGCCGTCTGCCGCCTTCGGCGTCGGGTCGAGGCGAAGCAGCTGCTCTCCGGCGAGGAAGGTGTCACCCGCCACGATCTCCACGGTGCCCCGGACCCGGATGTAGACCCCGTTGAGAGAGCCCTCGTCACGGACCACGAGCCGGCCATCGCGGTAGAAGAAGTTGGCGTGGCGCGGGCTGACGAACGGATCCTCGGGGAAGTCCACTTGACCGGTCTTGCCGACGACGTGCGAGTCCGCCTTCAGGTGATAGCTGAGCCCGTCCATGCCATCGCCCCGGATGAGGATGAGGCGGGCCTTCTCCGGGTTCTGCATGTCGCTGAAGTACTTGACCTGCAGGGCGAGGATCTCCTCCGGCACCGGCGCGCCGCACCGGCCGCAGAACTTGTGGCCCTTGGGGACCGGGGTCATGCAGGACTGACACACGAACGTCCGCGTCTGCTCCATCAGCTCCTCCTCAGAGAGGCTCGCCGCGAGCGACCCGGACTGGGCCGCCGCCGCCCCGTAGCGTCGATCAGTTTCGACCGGATGGGAACTGCCTTCCCGAATCGGGTCGGAACCCGTGGCTTCGGCAGCCCTCGCGGCCGGGGGCTCGGTCGCGCCGCCCCCGAGCTCGGGCGGGGCCTCCACGAACCGCTGGCCGCAGCCGGGGCAGTGGGCCGCCTCGAGGGGCGCGAAGGCATCGCATTTCCCACAGGCGACCCCGATCTGGCGCGCCAGCTCCTCCATGTGGCCCGGCGATCATGGGCCCACCTTGGCAGCGCGCGCAACCCGCAGCCGGCGCCCCGCTCGGCTCGGCCCGGACGCACCGGCTCCTGGTTCACATGAGGCCGGTCAGCCTTCGCTTGGTGTCGCGCCAGCCACCGCCGCCGACGAGGCGAAAGACGACCGACTCCTTGCAGGTTTCGCGGATCACCGGGCCGTACACCCGCGAATCGTAGGGGTAGAGGCGGTTGTCGCTCACCAGGTAGGCCTCATCCTCTTGGAGCACCTCGTGGACGGGGGGAGGCACGTTCTTCTGGCCCCCGGTCGTTCCGACCGGGTGCTTGTGGCCGCCGAGCGCCTCGACTGAGCACTGGATCTCGATCTCCTGGTCGGTTGCGGGATCCAGGACGACGAAGCGGTCGCAGGCGAATTCCGTCCCGCTCCGTTCACCGTTGAGCTCGATCCTGGCACCGCGGATGGTGATGGAATCGCCCCCCTCCGCGAGGAGGCGGCCGACGACGGTGGCTCCCTCCGTCTCGGGATCCTCGCAGAGCGCCAGGTCCCCGAACCTGGGGGCCGTGAGCCGCCAAAGGAGGACCACGTCGCCGGCCTCGAGCGTCGGCGCGGCGGAGGCGAGGAAGTCCGGGTCATCACCGGGGACGACCCAGGTGCGGACCAGGAAGGCTCGCGCCAGCCCGGCCAGCGACCCGACGATGATCACCGTCCAGACGATGAAGCGAACGAACTTCCTTTCCACGACCGCTCCACGGGCGCGCGCTGTGACTGCGATCGCAGGGCGGCCCGAGCCCGTTCAGGGTCGAGGACAGCCGGCGATCGGCGGAACTTCTGCGGGGCTCGCACCCTCGGAAACCATCTTCGCATTTGCGAACAAGGGGCGCCAATGATCGAGCCTGGTGAACTCCGAGCGACCGACGGTCGAGGCGCTGCCGTCCATCACCGCCGCCGAGATCACCCCCACGAGCTGCCCGTCTCGGGTCAAGGCGGGCCCGCCGGAGTCGCCCGGGCAGATGGACGCGTCGAGGCGGAAGCGATCCGCCCGGAGCGCGTCGAGCGGTCCCCCGGTGCGGACGTGCTTCCGGATCCCGTCCTCGCTCGCCGGGCAGACCCCGAACCCGGCAGGCTCAACGAACTCCCCGACCGTCGGGGCACGGTCCAGCGCTGGCGGCAGCGTCGCGACGCCGACGAGCTCACGGTCGAGGATCAACATGGCGATGTCGCCGGAACCGGCACCGTGGCCGCACGGTGGCGCGAGGATCCCGCGGACCCCGACCTCGCCCCAGGGCAGGTAGCCGCTGCCGAGCTCCACGCGCACCGTCGACGGGTCCACGTCGCGCGCGAGGATCGTGCCGTCGCCGGCTCGCGCGCTCACGCAGTGGTGCGCCGTCAGCACCTGATCGCCGGCTACCAGGGTCCCCGAGCAGGTCGTGTCCCCCGCGATGACGCGAACCACGTAGTCGTCGTCGTCCACCAGCTGTATCACCGGCTCCGGCCGCTGCACCTCCTCCGCCGAGGCGGGACGGGGCGGCAGGTTCGAGTCCGGAGCGCCGTGGGTGCACCCAGCCGTCGCCATCGCGATGACGGCCAGGAGCCGAGGGAGAACGGTGACGACGCGCAAACCCGACGTGTCCCATTCTATCGCGCCGGAACGCCCGGTGCAGCCCGGCGCCGCCCGTCCGTGTCGCCGGTATCCTCGAGGGGGGGACGCCGCCGGCGCGCGGGACGTCCCCCGCCGGAACCGAGCGCCCGCCGGTGACCGAGCCGACCACATGACGAAGAGAGTTCGACCGCGCCGCACCCGAAGAGTTCCGACCCAACGACGCCGACGTATCTTTGGTGGCAGGCTTGGGTTGCCTTCGGTCTGTCGGACAGGGTGGTCGCGGCTCGCACCCGGCGCGCGCGGCGCCCGCCCGGCGCGGCGGCGGCCAGCAGCGGGAGTTCGGCCATTCCCCGCCAGTCGCGGGCCATGAACGGGGACGCTAGAGCAGCAATCAGGTTGATTGCTGCGAAAAATCAACGACCTAGGGACCCGCGTCCTCCGGGTCCCACCCAGCCACCGCTGGGTGGGTGAGGGCGTGGGGTACCGAACCGGGAGCAGATCCCGCCCCAGGCGCCGCTGAAGACGCACCCTCGCCCT
>CAYOLF010000014.1:4213-88464 GCA_964404725.1 uncultured Polyangiaceae bacterium | reverse complement strand
CGGGTCCCTAGGTCGTTGATTTGTCGCAGCAATCAACCTGATTGCTGCTCTAGCGCCCCCTCGCCTCTGGCAACCAGTGGTGCCAGGGGGGCTTTTCTCAGGGCGCTGACGCCGTTGGCAAACCGGTCGGTGGTCTAGAGCGTCGGCGCGCGGCGCGGTGGCTCACCAGAGCAGCGCCGCGCCCCGCACCCCGCTCGCGTCGCCGTGCCGGGCGCGTCGGAAGGCCGTGGCGCACTCGCCGCCGAAGACATGGGCCGCCACTCGGGCCGGCAAGGCGTCGTAGATCCCCGCCAGGTTCGAGAGCCCGCCGCCCAGGACGATGACCTCGGGATCGAGGAGGTTTACGATCGTGGCGAGGGACCGCGCCAGGCGCGATTCCCAGCGCGACAGCGTCTCCACGGCGTTGGGGTCGCCGTCGGTCGCGCGGCGCGCGATCTCTGGACCGGTCAGCGCGGACCCCGTGCGTCGCCGGTGATCGTTCACGAGCGCGGGGCCGGCGATCCACGCCTCGATGCACCCGTGCTTGCCACAGGAGCAGGCGGGCCCCGGGTACTCGTCCGGCTCGGGCCAAGGCAGCGCATTGTGCCCCCACTCGCCGCAGACTCCGCTCGCGCCGTGCCAGGGATGCCCGTCGAGGGCCAGGCCCGCGCCGCACCCAGTCCCGATGACCGCGGCGAAGACCACCCGAGCGCCGGCCCCGGCGCCGTCCCGCGCCTCCGAAGCCGCGAAGCAGTCGCCGTCGTTTGCACAGCGGACGGGGCGACCCAGGGCCAGCTCCAGGTCGTGGCGGAAGGCGCGGCCGTTGAGCCAGTCGCGGTTGGCGTTCTTCACCAGGTCGGTGGCGGGGACCAAGGTCCCCGGCATGCCGACGCCCACCGTCGCTGAGCCGTGCCGCGCCTCGAGGTAGCTCACCAGCTCGCCGACGACGGCGACCGTCGGCTCGTAGGCAGGGGGGGTCGCGACGCGGCGGCGCTCGATCTCGCGGCCGCCCGCGTCGAGGAACAGCGCCTCGATCTTGGAGCCCCCGACGTCGATCCCGATGCGTCCGGTCGTCATCGCGCCCGAGCCTAGTTCAGCGAGCGCGATTCTCGAACCGCCCAGGCGTGTGGCCACCGTGCGGCGCCGCCCGTGCGAGCCCGGGTCAGTCGCTGGCCACTACGCGGTTGCGGCCGCCATTCTTGGCGGCGTAGAGGCGACGGTCCGCCACCTCGACGAGCTCTTGCCCCCCGCGCTCGTCGCGCGGCTGGAGCGCCGCGCACCCGACGCTGACCGAGATGGGGATGAGGTTGCCCTCGTGGTGGACGGGGGACGTCGCGATGGCCGCGCGCAGCCGCTCCCCCACCCGGGCGACGGCCTTGAGGTTCGAGCTCCGGAGGATCACGACGAACTCCTCCCCACCCACCCGCGCGAAGACGTCCTCCGTCCGGAGTCGCTGGGCCACGATCCCTGCCACCTGCCGGAGCACCGCGTCCCCCGCGGGGTGCCCGTGCGTGTCGTTCACGCGCTTGAAATGATCGAGGTCGAAGATCACGAGCCCCACGTCCGCCCCGTGCCGCTGGGCGTAGGCCACCTCGGCGTTCAGCCGCTCCTCGAAATGCTGGCGGTTGTACGCGCCGGTCAGCGCGTCCCGCTTGCTGGATTCGTAGAGCTGCCGGAGCATCTCCTCCTGGTTTGCGTCCGCGCAGGTATAGCGGAATGCGGCGCGTGGACCGAGCTGCAGGGTGTCGCCGTCGCTCAGGGCCGCCGTCGCCACGCGGACGCCGTTCACGAACATGCCGTTCCGCGAGTCGCGATCCTCGGCGACGTAGCGGCCGCCACGTCGGCACAGGGAGGCGTGGATCCGGCTCACCCCGGGGTCGTTCACGGAGAGCCCGTCCGGCGGGTGGCGGCCGACCAGCACGATGTCACTCTCGAGCGCGATGACCTCTCCGGCCTGGGGTCCGTCGAGGCGGAGCAGCAGCACGCGATCCCGGGCGGTGGGGATCAGCGGGACGATGTCGACCTCGGTCGATCGGTCCGGGTCCGTGTCGCGGCCGTCGTCGGGCAGGAGCGAACGGAAGACGAGCGAGCCCCGCCCGCTCGACAGCGGGGGATCGGAGAGGCGCGAGATCCGGGCGGCGTCGACGGCCGAGATGCGCACCGAGGCCGCGTTGGAGGGGGGCTCGGGGGGCATCAACGGCGCGCGGGCCCCCTCCCCACCGGTGGACTCGGGCGCCAGCTCGGGCTCACGGACGGCGGGCATCGCCGGGTCGGTCGCTACCCGCTCGGCGGCGCGACGATCGGCCGGCGCGCGTTCGGCGGCGGGGCTCGCCGCCGGATAGCACGGGGGTCGGTTCTCGGGCGCCGTCACGCGGCGGAGCATGCCACGATTGGCTCTGTTCCGTCAGAACGGCGCGCTGGTGCGGTGCGCTCGGACGATCCCGGACGCGCGCGCTCCGTGGCGCGCTCACAAGCACTCGGCGCGGAAGCGCTTGATCCCCCGCTCGTCGAGCCGATAGGGGGGCTCGCAGTCCGCCTCGGTCGGCGCCGGCTGTGCGTCTGCGTTGGGCTCGCGCGCGGCCCCGCCGCGGAGGTCGCGCGGGCTCCGCGGCGCGACGGCCTCGGGCGCTCCGCGCTCCGGCCGCCGGACCGTCGTGCCGGTGGCCACCGGGTCCGTGAGCTCGGCGTCCGGCGACGGGTCGGGCGGCGTCGGAACGGGCACCACCACCGGCTCCCATCCGCCGACCGCGTCGTTCGACTCGGCGCCGCCGAGGGCCGCCGGGGCGCCGGCGCTCGGCGGGCGAGGGCGGGTCAGCGCGAGCGTCGCGAGCGCGGCGAGGAGGAGCGCCGCCCCCAGCAGGGCCAACCACCACCCGGGGCGTCCGGGCGCGATCGAGCGGCGATGGCTCACGCGGAGCGCGGCCGCCGTCGTCCCGTGGGCGGAGGCGCGCGTCTCTTCACCGTCCGGGATGGAGAGCGTTGGGGTCTGCACCGATAGGCCCTGCATGCCGTCGCGCAGCGCCTCGCGCATCTCGACGGCCGAGCCGAAGCGGCGGCGCTGGTGGTAGGCGAGCGCCCGGTCGATGACCGCCGCCACCGACTCGGGGACGTCGGGGCAGAGCTCGCGGATCGGGCGCGCCTCGCTCGTCATCGCCATCGCGAGCGCCTCGTTGGCCGTGTCGGCCTCGTGCACATGCCGACCGGAGAGCAGCGCGAACAGGACGGCCCCGACGGCCCACAGGTCCGTCCGGGCGTCGACCTCCTCCCAGCGCCCGCGCGCCTGCTCCGGGGCCATGTACGCCGGCGTCCCCATGCTCATGCCGCTGCGGGTCGTCGTGGTGCGGGCGTCGGGATCGCGCAGCCGCGCGATCCCGAAGTCCAGCACCTTGAGGACTCCGTCCCGTGTGATGAAGAGGTTCTCCGGCTTGATGTCCCGGTGCACGATCCCCCTGTCGTGCGCCGCGGCGAGCACATCGAGGACCTGCTCGCCGATCCAGAGGACCTCCGCCTGGTCCAGCCGTCGGGATTTGCGGTTCCACCGGGCGTTGACGGTTTCGCCGTCGAGCAGCTCCATCACCAGGAAGACGGCGCCGTCCCCGGTCACGTCGTCGTCGTCGACCCGGACTGCTCCGGGGTGACCGACGGTGTTGGCGACGTACCCCTCGCGGAGGAAGCGCGCGCGGATTTCGGGTTCGACGGACAGCTCGGGGTGCAGGACCTTGATTGCGGCGCGCTTGTTGTTGCGGTGCACCCCGACGTACACCGCGGCCATCCCGCCCACCCCGATCAGGCGCTCGATGGACCATTTCTTGGCCAGTACCGTGCCGACGCGGCGCTGGGCTCGCTCGGTCAGGCTGGGTGCGCGCTCAGACATCGGACCGATGGCGGGTAGTTCGATTCCACCATGACAGCGCGCTGGGCAGGTGGGAAGGCAGGGCGGCTCGACCGGGGCCGCCGACGCGGTTCTGGCCGCGCGGCCCGGGGTCGGCGGTCACTCGACCCGCGTGGCGCCGTCGCTCGCGCGCCCTGGCGACGGTCGGCTCGCGGCCGGCACTCGCGCGGGCCCTGGGGTGCGGCGCGCGGGGCGGGGGAGGGGGTCGCGAAGCGACCGGTCCGATGTTATAGAGGCAGCCCATCGAAAGGGCAGGACGATGATCGACGAAGTAATCGGTGAGCTCAGCGCCACGATGGGGAAGGCGATCGAGGCGCTGAAGCGCGACCTCACCAAGCTCCGCACTGGGCGCGCCACCGCCGCCATGCTGGACTCGGTTCGCGTCGACTACTACGGCCAGACCACGCCCATCGCGCAAATGGCGACCGTGGCGGTCCCCGAGCCGCGCTTGATCACGGTGAAGCCGTGGGAGAAGAAGCAGGTGCAGGCGATCGACCGGGCGATCCGGGAGAGCGATCTCGGCTTCAACCCCCAGGTGGACGGGGACCTGATCCGGATCCCGGTCCCGCCGTTGAGCGAGGAGCGCCGCCGTGACCTGGTGAAGGTCGCCAAGCGCTCCGGTGAGGAGACGAAGGTCGCCCTTCGCAAGGCGCGGCACGAGTGCCTCGACATGCTCAACGAGATCAAGAAGGACGGCGCCGCGAGCGAGGATCAGGTCGAGCGGGCCAAGAAGCGGGCCGAGGATCTGGTGCACGACGCGGTGGCGGAGGTCGACGTCGTGGTGTCCACCAAGGAGAAGGACATCCTCGTCGTCTGAGCTCCGACGCGCGGCGCCGCGCGGGTCGCACGCCGGCGCGCGAATCGGGCCCGGGCGGAGTCTGGTCGAGTCTGGCGGGAGGCCTCGGAGCCGCGATTGGCTCGCGCGAGGACCCGTCCCGCCGCCGTGCAGGCGCCCGCGGCCATCGCGGTACGGGGTTCGCGTCCGTAGCCGGGCGCAACGCCCTCCGCGCTCGCTGCTGGCGCGGCCGTCGGTCCGGGTTCGGCGCGGCGGATCTTTCCGCGATCCGCGCCGCGAGCGGCTCGCCGGCGCCTTCCGGGGCTTAGCGCGCTCGGGGCAGCGGTCCGGGGCTGCGTCTTGCCACCGGAGCGAGCGCGGGAGGGGGCCGCCTCTCGTGGGCGGTCGGCGCTTGCCTTGACAATGCGGGGGCGGCCGTGAAACCTTCGGGGGCTGACATCGCGATATAGGCCCTGGGGCGTCGAGTGACCGAGGAGAAGGAAGTTCGCCTGCGCGCGGTGGCTGCTGGCATCAGCGACGTCGGACTTCAGCGTGACCACAACGAGGACAGCTTCGCGATCCTCAACGATCAGGAGCTCTACGTGGTCGCGGACGGCATGGGGGGGCACCGGGCCGGCGACGTCGCCAGCCGCCTGGCGACCGACGCCATCGTCGACTTCTTCCGTGCCACGGCCGTCGAGGACGTGACCTGGCCGTTCCATTTCGACTCCCGGCTCTCGGAGGAGGAGAACCGGCTGCTCACCGGCGTCCGCATCGCGAACCGCCAGATCATCGAGCGGAGCACGCGCCTGCGGGAGTGCCACGGCATGGGCACCACGGTGGTGGGGGCGCTCTTCAGCGCGAAGAAGCGGCGGATGTACATCGGGCACGTCGGGGACAGCCGTGCGTACCGGATCCGGGGCGGCGAGATCCGCCAGATGACGCGGGATCACTCGCTGGTGAACGACTACCTGCTGGCGATGCCCGAGCTCACCGAGGAGCAGCGGAGCGAGCTGCCCAAGAACGTCATCACTCGGGCGCTCGGCATGCAGGACCACGTGACGGTCGATCTGCAGAGCGATGAGTGTGAGGTCGGCGATCTCTACGTGCTGTGCTCGGACGGGCTCAGCGGGATGATCGACGATCAGGAGATCCTGTCGGTCGCCCTCGCGACGCCCGATCTGCACGATGCCTGCCGGCGCCTGGTCGGGATGGCGAACGAGCACGGTGGCGAGGACAACATCACCGCGGTGATCGTCCGGATCGAGACGCCCTCACCAGGGTCCGCCGACGCGGAGGTCGCGGCGAGCGGGGGCGCGCATGCACCCGGGGGCGCGCCGGCCGCGACCGTCGCCGCGCCTGGCGCCGACGGCTCGCCGATCGTGGAGCCGGCGCCGACGGTGGAAACCGCGGCGCCCACCGGGGAAGGTGCCGCGCCGACCGTCGGCGAGGTCCCGGCAGCAGAAGCCCCGGCGGCGACCAAAGACCCCGCGGCGAGCTGAGCGGCACCTCCCCGGGGCCCTGGCGCCGGCGGATCGGGTTTCCCGCGGGTTGGGCGCCGGCAGGCTGGGTGTCAACGCAGACGCGGGCCCATCACCCCGGCGGTCGCGCGAGTCCTTCGTCGCGAAGCCGCCGATCCCCCCGGAGAGGGGCGTCGGATCGACGCTTCGCCGCCTGCGTCGCGCCGACGGCAGCGCGTGCGGAGGAATGCGCCTCAGCTCTCGCAGTTCTCGAGGATGAACGTGGCGCCGAAGTCGCAGGAGGTCCCCGGGGCCGAGCCCGCGCGCGAGTCCGTGCAGGTGGCCGAAGCCCAGACCTTTCCGTCGCCGATCTCCTGGACCGCCGACACCGTGATGGTGCAGGTGCTCGAGGAGACGTTGTCCGCAGCCGGCGCGTAGAAACTGACCGAGCCGGTCCCCAAGTACGTGCCCTCGCCGGTCTGCGCCACCTGACCGTTCACGAAGAACGACGTACCCTGCTTGATCGAGCCTCGGATCGCGTACCCCGATCCGGACTTCCGGACCGAGCAGGCGACGTCCGCGCCCGACTTCCCGTCCTCGACCCGCGTGCCGACCGTCGTCTCCGTCGTCGGGGTGCCGTCTGCGGGGATGAGGTAGGGCCCGCGGCCGCAACCGTTGGTGAGCGGGGACACGCGCGAGGAGGCTCGCGGAGCCGGCCCCGGCGAGTCCGTGCAGGCGAGCGTCACCAGAGCAGCGACGGCGGTGAGAGGGAGTGAGGAGCGCGCTCGCCACGAGCGCGGCTGAGCCAGGCAAGGTGCAGGGTGTCGGCGGTTCATGGGGCTTCCCCTTCGGAGTATCCTACCTGGAACCCCTTTAGCCCAATCCCCCATCGAAGCGAAATGGGCTCCTGCCCCTCGGGTCGTGGCCGCGGCGTGGATCCCGGAGGGTTTCCCTGCTCCGACCGCCAGACGGGGCGACGAGCCCCTCGGCCGCTCGGGGCCGTCCCGGCTCGCGGACGGGACCCGGCGGCAGGGCCGGGTCCGGCCTCGTGCGCGCGCGGTCAACGGCCCCCGCCGCGGCGCCGGCCTCGCGCCGGGTCACTCGCGGGGCGGCGTCCGCGGCTTGCCCGCGGGCGGCGCCGTCTTCGGGTGAGTGACGGGGATCGAACCCGCGACACCTGGAGCCACAATCCAGTGCTCTACCACTGAGCTACACCCACCGGGGTCGGTCCGGCATCCGCGGCTGCGGCCCGGACCGCTGTTGGCGCTCGGGTCTAGTCCAGCTCTCCGGTCTCGGCAAGTGCTGGGTCCTGCCGTTGCGGTGGGTTCCCGCTCCACGCCCGCCGGGCGGTCCCTCGCCAAGCGTCCCGGCCCCCGTCGGCCCCTCGGGGCGGACTGCTGGTTTGCCCGGCGGGGGATGCCACGATACCCTGGTGCGGTTGGGCGTGGCGGGCGCGGGGCGGCCACGGGATGGCGCCCGGGGGCCCCGCCGGCGGAAGGGGCCGACGTCGATGCGTGGCAAGATCGTCCTCGTCAACGCAGGCATCCTCCTCCTGGTGGGCGCGCTCACCTACGCCCTGCTGGCGACGTCGCTCTCCCGGTTGCTTCAGGACCGGACCGAACGCGAGCGGGAGGCCGGGCGCGCCCTGCGCGGCGCTGCCGCCCAGCTCGCGCTCGACGGCTTCCGGGCGGAGCGCTGGCTCTCCGCCCGGGTGAGCGGCAGGGAAGTGCGCGCGGTGTTCGCGGGTGGGACCGAGTCCGCGCGTCAAGAGGCGGCGACGGTGCAGGCGGACGAACTGCACGAGGCCGCCGCCGCGGAGCCCGACTTCGAGCGCATGGCCCCCGACCTGGTGCTCTTCGTCGACGCGCGCGGAACGGCCCTCGGTCGCAACGGGTCGAACCTGATGCGGGGGGAGCGGATCGCGGAGGCGTACCCGTCGCTGGCGAGGGCGCTGAGGACGGGCGCCACCACCAGCGATCTCTGGCGCCACGCCGGGCGCCAGGAGCAGTGGCTGGCGAGCGCTGCGCCCGTTCACGGGGACGGCGGCGAGGTCGTCGGCGCCGTCATCATGGGCACCCCGCTCACGGACGACCGACTGGCGCGGACGCGAGACCTGACCAGCGGCTGCCTGCTGTTCGCGGGTATCCTCGAGGGCGAACGTATCCGCCTGCTGGCCAACGGCGGCAAGGCGCCAGCCGCGCTCCTCGCGGCCGTCGGGCAGCCGGCGCTGGCCGCCGCCGCGAAGCGCGCGCTCGCGGACGGTCGGACGAGCGCCGCCGACGTCGTCGTGGGCGGGCACCTCCTCGGCGTCACCCCCCTCGTCGGCTACGGGAACCAGGCCGTTCTGGTGGCGGCCGTGCCCGCGTCGAGGGTGGAGCGCCTGGCGTCGCTGCTGTGGCCCGTGGCGGCGGTGACCGTGCTGGGCCTGCTGCTGGTCGTGATCGCCGGCAACCTGCTCGCCAACTACTACCAGGGGCCCATCGAGAAGATCGAGGAGGGGCTGCTCGCGATCATCAACGGCCGCACCGACGTTCGCCTCGAGATCGAGCACGCGGAGCTTGGCGGGCTGGTTTCCCGCATCAACTCGCTGCTCGACGTCCTCACTGGCGTCCCCGAGGAAGCGGCCGACGACGTGGGCGCCTCGGCGGCGTCTGCCGAGGGCCGGGTCTGGGATTCGCTCGTCGTCGACGAGGGCCTGAACCTGGCGAAAGATGTCGAGCTCCGCCAGGCCGACGAGGCCGCCGACGAAACCGACGCGGAGCATTACGCGCGCGTGTTCCGGACCTTCGTCGCGACGAAGCGGCAGCTGGGTGAGTCCGTCGACGGCGTCACGGAGGCGGCGTTCACGGGCTGGTTGCGGCAGCGTGCGCAGGCGGTAAGCCTGCGGCACGATCTCCCCGTCCGCTTCCGGGTCGTCGTGCGCGACCGCACCGTGATCCTGGTCGCGGCACCGGTGTCGCTCCCGCCTTGATGCCTCCGCGGGCCCCCGCGTGGGGTCGATCGTGGCGGCACGGCGATTGCACCTGCGCGAGCCATGGGCATGGGCTATAAGCCCCTGCGCCGGCGCGCCACCTCGCGCCGAGCCGATCCGTCATGGGCCTCTTCGACATCCTCAGCGGCAAGAAATCCCCGGAAGCGACCAAGAAGAAGACGGAGCGGGAGGTCGCCCGACTGGCGCGGCTCGCTGCCGACAAGATGGCCCAGAACTTCGACCGCCAGGAGGCGATCGATCAGCTCGCGGCCATGGCCACCGCGGAGAGCGCCGCCGCGCTGCTCAAGCGCTTCAACTGGTCCATGGATCCGTCGATCACCGACCAGGAGGAGAAGGAAGCCGCCGCCCAGGGGGTCGTGGCGGCAGGGGCCGCCGCGCTCGAGTCTCTGCGCGCCTACGCGGCCAGCGCGGAGAGCCTCACCTGGCCCATCAAGATCCTGCGGCAGATCGTGCCCGCCGAGGCATTCGTCGACGAGGTCCTGGGGTTGCTCGACGAGTTCGACACCGAGTACGTGCGCAACATCGAGCCGAAGCGCCAGCTCCTGATCACGCTCGAGGAGCACCCGTCCCCGGAGGTGCGGGAGGCCGTGGAGCCGTTCCTCACCGACATGAGCGAGCCGATCCGGTACGCGGCCGTCACCACGACCTTCGCGTGCAAGGATCCGGCGAGCCTCGGCGCCCTCGTCGAGGCGCTCGGTGAGGAAGAGAGCCTGCGCATCCGCAACCGGATCGCGCTCGGCATCTCCGCGGCGGGTTGGTCGATCCCGGAGGGGCTTCGGGAGGCCGTCGCCGAGGGGCTCCCGCCGGAGTTCGTGCTGGCGGGCGACCGCGTGCAGCGGCGCCCGTGACCGAGCGCGGCTGCGCTCCAGCCCTGGAGCGGTGAGCCCCGGGTTCCTCTGAAGAAGCCGCCTCCGGTCGAGCCCCGGCGTGGCAATCGGTCTGATTGCCACGGAAGGTCGACCAGTCGACACAGAACGGCCGCGATCGAGACGCCTCGATCGCGGCCGTGAACGCGCCCGCCGCTCTGGTGCCGGGCGCGCTACTGGGAGATCCGGTGCTCGAACGGGAGGTAGAAGCTCCACCCCACGGAGAGCAGCTGGTTGAACTGGTACGGCCGGTCGTCCTTGGTGATGGACGAATCCGGGAAGTCACCGTCGGGATCCCCGCCGGCGGTGTCGAAGCCACCGCTGTTCCACCCGAACGGCAGCAGGCGGTACTGCAGCGAGAGGCCGCTCCACTTGTTCGCCCAGAAGGTGAAGCCTAGGCCCACGGTGGGGCCGATCGCCAACCGGTTCTCACGCTCGAAGGCAGCACCCTGGCTGCACGCAATCCCCGTGTCCGAGGCCGGACCGCACTCGACGCGCTCCTGCAGGCCGACGAACGCGGCGCCGAGGAAGAAGAACATCTCCGTGTCGACGAAGGCCTTCTTGAAGAAGGACACCTTCCCGCGGAAGGGGACGCCGGTGATCTGCGGGGCGGCGACCCAGGTGATCTGCCCGAGCTGGTCCTCGAACTCGAGGCCGAGGTTCACCGCCGTGAGGCGGCAGTTCGTGGTCGTCTCATCCGGTCCGCCGGGATTTCCTGTGGCGGGATCGCGACAGGCTCGGTCTTCGTTGACCTTCTGGACCTTCTTGGTGAGGCCGAGCGGGAGGTGGAGCGCTTCTGGAGAGAAGGCGCCCCAGATCCCGAGCGAGAGCCAGTCGGTGAAATTGTAGTCGAGCTGGAGGCCCGGCAAAATGGTTCGCTGGTACTTGTCGAGCAGCGTGAACGTCGCCGAAGGGGTGATCTCGAACCGCCCCTGGCGATAGAGCCGGAGGTTGCGCACCGCCGGGGCACCCGCGAGCGGGCCGGTCAGCAGGATCTCCTGCGCCTGCGCGCTCTCGGTGGCTGCCAGGATCCCGATCCCGGCGGAGATGGCGAGGAGCAGTCGTCGCGTGGTGGCCGTCGTCTTCATCGTCGTCGTCCTCATCGTCGCCTCCTCCAGCGTCACTTCGGCAACCGATACTCGAAGGAGAACGGCATGAAGATGGAGACACCAAACTGCGCCTGAACGTTGTTCGTGAGCTCCTTCTCGGAATCGTACCAGTTGGCGGGATCCTGGGCCTGGACCGGGTCATCGAAGGTGGCGAGGTTCTCGAGCTCATCCATGAAGATGTAGTCCCGGATCTCGAGGACCCCCGTGAGCCAACGGTTGAAGAAGACGCGCAGCCCGAGGCCGGCGTTTCCGCCGGGCTTGATCTCGTACTCGAAGGCCCGGTTGTCCGGATCGATCACGGCGATCGGGCGCGAGCTGATGACGCCGCCGCCCGCGACCAGGTAGAGGTCCCAGTGGAAGATGAAGTCGCTGAAGCCGGCGAACTTGCCGTAGGCGGGGACGTAGGTGAGGTTGAAGTTCGCCCCCCAGTTGTACTCCGTGAGCGGGACGCCCACGCGCGCCGCCCGCCGCACGTCCGCGTTGAAGTCGCTGTCGACGTTGAACGGCTCGTAGTAGTTGAAGTTGGCGCCGATCGCGAACACCTCGAAGAGGTAGAAGTTCGCGGCGATGCCGGGGCCCGGGTGCTGCACGAACTGATCGTTGAGCGTGATCGACCAGTAGGGGTTCAGCTCGAAGCGCATCTTGCGCTTCGCGTAGATCTGCTGGACGGCGTAGATCTTCTCGTTCAGATCCTTCTTCGCCTCCGCCGGCATGTCGATCTTCGGGCAGGCGTCAGGATCGATCTGGCAGATCGCCGCGAGGCCGCTCGCCTCGCCGTCCACGCCAGGGATCTCCTCGCCGCCGACGGCAGCGCCCTCCTCCCCGACCTCGGCGCCCGCTTCGGCGCCCTCTTCGGCTCCCGCCTCCTCGCCGCCCTCGGCGGCAGCGACCTCTTCGCCTTCGTCCTGCGCCGAGGCGAGTGCGGGAATCGCGCACATCACCGCCGCGAGGAGCCCGATGCGGATCTTCTTCATGCGTCTACCGTTTTCTCCTGGAACGAATGCTCCCGAAGTCCCGCAAGTGGTGAAAACATTTGGTAAAATCGACCACCCCGAACGCCGCGCGACTATATCACGTGCGATTTGGCGCGATCAACAACCAAAACACCCTAATCGGCGGTCGATTCGCTCTCCTTGCCGAGCAACGCCTCCACGAACTCCTCCGGGCTGAACTCGTGCAGGTCGGAGGGGCGCTCGCCGAGGCCGACGAGGCGCACCGGGAGGTGCAGCGCGTCGCTGATGCCGAGCACCATGCCGCCCTTCGCGGTCCCATCTAGCTTCGTCAAGACGATTCCCGTAAGTGCCAAGGCCTCCTGGAACTCTCGCGCCTGGGCGAGGGCATTCTGCCCTGTCGTCGCGTCGATCACGAGCAGGATTTCATGGGGGGCGCCCGCGAGGGATTTCGCTGCGGTTTTTGCGATCTTCGTCATCTCGCCCATGAGATTCGTCTTCGTGTGCAAGCGCCCCGCGGTGTCGGCGAGCACCACGTCGGCGCCGATCTCCTGGGCTTTCTTGATAGACTCGAAAATTACACTTCCAGGGTCCGCTCCGTCTTTGCCGCTGACCACCACGCACCCGACGCGCTCGCCCCAAATAGAGAGCTGCTGAACGGCGGCGGCCCGGAAGGTGTCGCCGGCGGCGAGCACGCACTCGACGCCCGCTGCCTTGAGTCGCGTGGCAAGCTTACCGATCGTCGTCGTCTTGCCGGACCCGTTGACGCCCACGAAGAGGATGACCGTCGGCTTGGCCCGGAGCTCGAGGGGACCAGCGGCTCCGCCGACCTGGAGGATCCGGATCGCCTCCTCGCGGAGGGACTGCCAGACCTGGCGATCGTCGAGGGCCTCTCCTCGCGAGAGCGACTCGCGGACGCGGGCGAGCAGCGCGTCCGTCGTCGCGACGCCGACGTCGGAGCCGATGAGGACCTCCTCGATCTGGGCGGTGAGATCGGCGCTGATCGCGGGCTTTCCCGCGAAGAGCGCGCGGAGGCGCCCGAAGAAGCCGCCGGCCTCGCGCGACTTGGCGAGGCCGTGGCGGAGCGCGGCTGGATCGCGACGCTCCTCGAGCAGCCGACCGACGCGGTGCGGCGGCTCCGCCGGCGGCTCTGGCTCGGCGGCGGCGCGCGGTGGCGGTTCCGACGGGACCGCCCGTGCGGCAGGCTCCGGCGCCTTCGACGCCGGTCGCCCCGATTCTCGCTCGGCGGACGCACGTTTCTTCGCTTTCGGCGCGTCTGCCAGCCGCGGCTTCTCGGCAGGGGGGGGCAGCTCCTCCGCCCGCTTGCGGGTGGCGAGGTAGACCACCAGGGCGACGACGGCGATCCCGATCAGAACGAGGACGATTTCCATGGCGCTTGACGAGGGTTGGGTGGTTGCGTCGCTGCGAGCGGACCGGAGCGCCCTGTCCAGCGCGAGGCGCCGCGGGACCGCCTCACCTGTCCACCGAGTTAGAGGTCTCCGCGGCCGGAGTCAACGTGAACCGTGCCCGGGCGGCTCGCGCTCCGCAACGGCCTGTTCTCTCGATGCGTCCACCGGATCGGCGCCGAAGGCCGCGGCCTCGGCCGCCTCGGCCCACGCGGCGACCCCCGCCTCGCCCCGCTCGCGCGCGACGCGCGCCAGTTGGCCGGGGGTCGGCTCGGCGGCCCCCCAGAACCAGGGGCGACCGACCCGCTCGGCCCACCCGACGAGGCGATCCAGGATCGCTCGTCGTCGAGTCACCAGGCTCACGAGCAGCTCCCCGGGGGCGGGGACCGGCCGCTCCAGCGTCGAGTGCCAACTCGCCTCCACCCGCAGGCGCGCGCTGGCGCCGGCCACCGCGACCGCCCCGAGCTGGAAATGCCCCTCGGCGTCGGTGATGGCGTGGGCGAGGACTCGGGAGCCGGCGGGCGACGTCTCCGCGACGGTGACCTCGGCGTTGACGATGGGGCCGCCCAGGTGGGCGTCCCGCACGCGCCCCTGCCATCCGCCGCGCTCGGGTCCGAGCGATACGACCTCGACGGCAGGTCTGCCCGGCGGCAGCTCGGGCGTGAGCGCCGGCTCGTGCTTGACGCGCGCCCCCGGTCGGCGCCAGCCGCGGAGCACCCAGAGCGCGACGCCGGCGCCGGCCAGCATCCAGGGCCAGCGCCGCCAGACGGGCAGGGGCGGGACCGTCACGGTCACCGCGAGCGGCTCGCCGGGCAGCCACCAGGGGGAGTCCGGGAGATAGCGCGCGGTGAGGTGGACGGGCCCGTCGGGGGCGGCGCCGAAGGTCGCGATGGGGCTTGCGGTTCCATCGACGACCGGCGCCGCGCCCACGGTTCGCTCGCCGAGCCGCAGCTCGACGCTCCCCGTCGAGACGGGCCCCAGCCGCGAGCTCACGCGAACGAACACCCGAGCGCGCTCGCGGGAGGCTTCGTCCTGCGGTGGCGCCGCCAGCGCGAGCTCGACGCGCGCGGTCTTCTCCACCACGACCTGGCGGGTCGCCGGGGGCAGTCCGGCGGATCCGGCGAACCGCAGCAGCAGCGTGGCGCGCCCCGGCGACCCGAGCGCGGTGACGGGCAGCTGCAGGGCCGTGCGCTCGCCGGTCGAAGCCCATGCCTCGGCGACCGGTTGCGTGGCGCCGTCGGGCGCCCCCAGGAGCAACTCGAGCGCGATCCGCTCGGGGCTCGCCGCGGGCGGGATAGCGTCGGCGCGAATCCAGATCCGAGGATCCCCGGCGTCGAGCTCGAGGCGGCGCGGTGTCGGCGCGAAGCCCAGCGCCAACGAGCGCGGCCCCGTGATCACGGGCACCGCGGTGGCCGGCGACGCCTCGTGCTCGCCATCGCCGGGGTAGCGCACCGTCACGTGCTCCGCGGTGAGAGTCGGCGCGAGCGTGAGGCAGAACGCCCCGGCTTCGTCGGTGAGCTGCGCGATCTCCGCCCCCGTGACGCGCGGTCGGGGAGCCCCACGGCACGGGCTCGGCGACTCCGGGGGTCGACGATCACGGCTGTCGACGTCGAGCATCACCCGCACCTCTCCCCCGCGCAGGGGGACGCCGCGATCGTCGATGAGCCGACCGCTGACCTCCAGCGTACCGTCCCGCAGGAACGCCGTCGCCTCGACCGCCGCGGTTCCGGTCACGTGCAGCGGCGCTGCCGCGCCCGGAGGGGCCGCGAGGAGCGTGCCCGCGGCGATGGCGGCGGCGGCGGCGAGCGTGGCGCAGAGTCTCATGACGGATCGCGGTGTCCGCGGGCACCGGGGCCGGAGCCTACCATGTGCGCGGACGTCGCCCGGAGGTGGCTTGGTGTCGGGAGCGCCCCGCCGCGCCTACCGTTCACGGACGGCGAACCGTCCGAACCGGGCGCTGCCAGCGCGCGCGGTGGGGTGAGGCGACGCGCGGCGACCCGTGGTAGGCTCGTTGGAAATGGCGCCGGCGTGGTCGTGGATGCTCGTGCTCGCGGCACTCGTCTCGTCCGGTGTCGCCCTCGCGCAGCCGGCGGACGTCGACCAGCTCGCCGACAAGCTCGCTCACGCAAAGGACTTCAGGGTCCGCACCCAGGCGGCGCTCGCCCTGGGCGCTTCCCGCTCGAAGCGCGCGGTGGAACCGCTCTGCGGGGGGCTCGGCGACGAGAGCTCGACGGTGCGCGCCGCCGCGGCCGCCGCGCTCGGCAAGCTCCGGAAGGGGGGGGCGGAGTGCCTCAAGCGGCGGCTGGCGGTGGAGGACAAGCCCTCGGTGAAGACCGTCATCGAGCGGTCGCTCGCCCGCGTCGAGGCCGACACGGCGCCGCTCGTCGGTGACCAGACGAAGTACTACCTCGTCCTCGAGACGATCGACCGCACGGGGCGCGGGGAGGGGGACGTCGCTCGGGTCCTCCACGGCGCCGTCGAGTCGGCCGCGAAGAGCCAGGCGGATTTCGCCGTCGCGCCGCTCGATCAGTCGCTCGATGCGGCGAAGGCGCTGCTCGCCGGGCACCCGTCGGTGCGGGCGTTCCTGCTCTCGGCCGAGGTGCAGGCCACCTACGCCAGCGGTGCGCTGGCGCTGAAGATCGAGACGGCCATCTTCACGCTGCCCGAGCGGAACCTGCAGGGCTCCTTCACCCGGACGCTGTCGATGCAGGGCATCTCGGACCCCGACCGCGCCGCCGAGGACAAGCTCATCCAGGCGGGGGGCGCCCGGCTGCTCGAAACCTTCGCCCCGATGGCGCCCAAGCTCCGCTGATTCCCCCGGCTTGCGGGCAAGGGCGAGCCGGCCCCGCGTCCCCGGCGCTTCCCCCCTCGGCCGTGCCTCGCTACCCTGGTCGACGCGAGGAGGTCCGGGACACCGCCGGCGAAGGAGACACGATCCATGGCAGCAGCTCACCTAGAACGGCGGGCCCCGGGCCCGCGGCACCAGCGCCGGATCCGCAACTACCTGCTCGACCGGCGGTTCCAGCTCAAGTACGCGGGCTACTTCGTCGGCATCGCGGTCCTGCTCAGCGTCGCGCTCGGGGCCGTGCTCTGGCGGACCAGCACGCGGCTGCTCGCGCAGAGCGAGGAGCTGGTCGCGCTCGGGAGCGCCGTCGTCGCCGAGGGCCGTAAGGTCAGCCAGGTCGTCGAGATGAACATCGTGAAGGACCCGGAGTACGGCCAGGATCCGGAGCTCCTCGCCGCTTTTCAGGCCGGTGACAGCCAGTACGCGCGGCAGCTCGAGGCGCGGCAGGTCGAGCTCGCACGCCAGGCGGCGGCGCTGCGCGCCCAGCACGTCACCGCTGCTTACGTCCTCGCCGGCGCCCTGCTCGTCTTCGTCTTGTTCGTGGCCTTGGCCGGGATCGTCGTCACGCACAAGGTCGCCGGCCCCCTCTTCAAGATGCGGCGGCAGATCCTGGAGGTGGCTGACGGCCGCCTCCAGCCCGGGGGGAAGCTGCGTCGCGGCGACGAACTGGTCGAGTTCTTCGAGGTCTTCGAGCAGATGGTCGTGCGCCTGCGTGAGCGCCAGGAGCAGGAGGTCGCCGCGCTGGACGACTGCATCGAGCAGCTGGGGGCGACGCTCGACGACGCGGCGCTCGCGCCGCTGCGACGGGTCCGTGAGCAGATGCGCGCCGCCCTCGATCGCTGAGCGTTCTCGGGCGCGACCTCAGAACGCCGCCTCGACGTACTCGACGATGGCGCGATCGCCGTCGAAGCTGACGCTGGCGGCGTCGTAGCGCAGGCGCTCCGTGGTCGGGTCGTCGCGGTAGCGCCGCTGCCAGAGCCGCTCGCCCGCGCGTCGGACGCGCTGGCGCTTCGCCAAATCGATACTGCCGAAGCCGCTGGTCCACGCACCGCTGCCGCGGTGCCGCACCTCGACGACCACCACGAGGGGGCCGCGACGCGCCACCACGTCGAGCTCGAGCCGGCCGAGGTGTAGGTTGGTGGCCACCACCTCGTAACCGAGCGCCTGCAGGTGCTCGGCTACCGCGCGCTCGGACCGCGCCGCCCGGTCTCGTCGCGGATCCGCGGCCACCGGCGCCGCGTCACCGCCGACGCCTCGCGCCCCGCCCGAGCCACGATCCGAGAGGATCGTCGACGCGTCTCGATTGCGGGGCCGCCCCGGGCTCAGAAGGGCTGCGCCTCGCCGCAATCGCCGGCCGTGGCCGAGCACTCGTCGAGCCTCAGAGCCTTCCTGTCGTACTTGGTGCCGTTCCGGATGCAGTAGGCACCCGCCAGCTGCTCGTTGCCGAGCCCGAGGTCGTCGATGAGCTGCGTGCAGGAGTAACCGCTCGGGCACTTCTCGCAGTAGTTCGCCCCGTCGTCGGTCTTGCCATCGGCGTTCGCGCAGCGGCAGGAGCAGTAGACGGTGTCCTCGGTCTGGCGATCCACGAGCTGCGGGTTCACCGGAACCTGGACCGCGTCCACGGGGCGGTCGCCGAGCGTCCCCGGGATGTGGCAGCGGTCCTCCGCCGACCCGTCTCCTTGCTTCACCGGGTCCTCGTTATCCCGCGTGATCGCCACCTGGGTCTGCCCGTACGGGCAGCTGACCCGGCCCTGGAAGTGGTTCACCAGGCAAACGCGGGTTTCGCACTGGAAGCTGCGGCTCTCGACGTTGACCTCCTCGGCGCTGTACCCGCTGAACTCGGTGGAGTACTCGTCCTCGGGGATGCAAGGGTCACCGACCCCGCCCACCCCACAACCCCACAGGATCAGTGAGGAAGTTGCCACCAGGAGCCCCAGACCTACGTTTGAACGCGTCATCGAGATCTCGTTACGCCTCACGCCTGCCGTGATGGTCGGCCCGGTACGCTAGCCGAGGGCGAGGAAATCCGTCAACGCGAAAAGGCCCCATGGACGCCGACCGAGTCGTGTCCGATGCGGTATGTCGGGAGGCGCACCGGCCGGACCCCGGTGCGAGTCCCGGCGCAAGGCAAATTTCCCCCGGACCTATAACCGCCTTGCGGACGCGGCGAAACCCGTTCGGCGCCGGGCCGTCGCGCTTGACAAGCGTCGGCGAGGCCACCTAACATCGCGGCCGGACGAGGGCGTTATCTGTTTGTAGTTAAAGGACTTTTCCGCCCCCACCCGTCAGATCGCAGCGGACGCAGCGGGTGCCGGTTCCGCGACCGTCCCTGAGTCAAAGAGAGGAATCATGTTGCGAAAGCGCCTTGCCGCACTCTGCATTCTCGCGTCCGCATCGCTCGCGGGTGGCCTCTCGTCCCCGCTTCCCGCCGCCGCCCAGGAGGTCGTCGATCTCGACGCGGAGGAGAGGCAGCAAAAGGCCGCGGAGGAGGGCGTCGACATCGATCTCGACGCCGACGCGCCGGCCCAGCAGGGACCGGTGATCGCCGGGCAGATGACGGAGGCGGCCGCGAAGGCCAAGAAGCTCTTCGACCAGGAGCGCTGGAGCGAGGCGTCGCTGGCGCTGTACCGGGTGGTGGTCGGCGAGACGGGCGACGACCCCGGCAACCAACAGCTCGCCCAGTATTACCTTGCCATCTCGCTCTATCGGCTCAAGTTCTACCAGGCAAGCTACGCGATCTTCAGCGTCATCGCCGACAACCCCAACCACCTCAAGTTCCGCGAGACGCTGCTCTGGCTCGCCAAGCTCGCGACCCAGCTGCCGGAGCCAGCCGACATCATCGAGCGGGTGGGGAAGTACAACGACTCGCAGCTCGAGCGCTTCGACAACGCGCAGCAGCGCGACCTGTACTGGCAGCTCAACTACATGCTGGGGCGCTACAAGTACCGCAACCGCCAGTACGGCGACGCCATCCGGCTCTTCAGCAAGGTCGACAAGGACAGCGAGTACTACGTCAAGTCGCAGTTCTTCGCCGGCATCAGCTACGTGCAGATGCGCAAGTCGGTCCCGGCGGTCAAGTCGTTCCAGCGCGTCGAGAACGCGCTCGAGCGCGGCGCGAAAGGGGTCGAGGACGAGGCGCGGCTCCGCGACCTCGCCTATCTCTCCATGGCGCGCACCTACTACTCGGCGTCGATCCGGCTCGACGGGGAGACTAACGCGCCGGTGGTGGACCCGGAGAAGCTCAGCGCTGCCGTCAAGTACTGGGATCTGATCGAGCCCGCGAGCGAGTACTGGCTCGACGCGCTGTTCGAGGAGTCCTGGGCGTACTTCATGGCGGGTCAGTACCCGCAGGCGCTCGGGAACATCCACACCATCGAGTCGCCGTACTTCCCGGCGGCGTTCTACCCCGAGGCCCAGATCCTCAAGGCCGTCATCTTCTTCGCCAACTGCGACTACGAGAAGGCGACGATCGTGGTGGCGAAGTTCAACCAGCACTACATCCCGCTCCGCGAGGGGCTCGAGAAGGTGATGAAGCGCTTCCAGGGGGCCAACCAGGAGGAGGCGTTCTTCAAGTTCCTCAAGCAGGTGCGCGACGGCGAGGCGAACCTCGATGACGAGGTGCGACCGATCGTGGAGGCGGCCCTGAGCGACCGCCAGCTGCTGCGCAACATCGAGTACGTCCGCATCCTGGAGGACGAGATCAACCGCTTCAAGAAGTCCCCCGCCAGCTTCCGCAGCTCCGCGCTCGGGCAGCAGGTGCAGGACGCGCTCAAGCTGGCGCGCGACCTCGCCGTGCGCCGCGCGGGCGAGCTCGCGATGCAGCGCTACCAACGGATGCTGGACGAGCTCAACGAGCACGTCCGCAATGGCGAGAAGATCCTCATCGACATCACGGCTGCGCAGCGCAACCTGCTCGACGAGGCGATCAAGAAGGATCAGGTCACGGCCGAGGAAGCGGAGATCTTCGGCGTGGTCAACCCGGACGAGGAGCACGTGCTCTGGCCGTTCACGGGTGAGTACTGGCGTGACGAGCTGGGCTTCTATCGGGCCGTCGTGATGTCGGCTTGCGGGAGGAAGTGACGAGATGACTCAGAGAGCGTTCCCCGTAGTCGCGGTCCTCCTCGGGCTCGCGTTGTCCGCGTCGGTCGCCGGCGCCAAGACTGAGCCGGCACCCCTCAGCAAGGAGTGCGTCTCCTCCGAGGCGGTCGCGCACATGAAGGAGTGTCCGGCCGGGCCGAGCAAGTTCGACGTCAAGAAGACGCGCGCAGCGGCCTTCTCGTCGGCGCCGCCGCCCCGCGAGAAGAAGACACTGCAGACCGAGGCCAAGCCGGTCGACCCGACCGAGCAGATGGACTCGGCGCAGCGCGATCCGCGCAAGTTCCGGCTGCAGCAGCGCGCCCAAGCGCTGTTGATCAGCGAGATCTCGGGCCTCGAGCGGCTGTTCGCCCAGACGCCTCCGAAGTCGCCCGACCGCCCGCAGCTCATCCGTCGCCTGGCGGAGGGCTACGTGGAGCTCGAGTCGGCGGCGCAGCGGGACCGGATCCAGAACGAGATCAAGGTCCAGGATGCGGCCAAGAAGAAGATGAAGGACAGCACGGCCCGCGCCGCGGCCCTCAAGGCCAAGAAGATCGAGCAGGCCGCCCGGAAGAACGCCATCAAGTACTACACCTTGATGAAGAACTCGTACCCGAACTACTCGAAGATCGACGAGGTCCTCTACTACCTCGCCTACGAGTACGAGCAGGCGAAGGACCTGACCAACGCCCGGAAGGTCTACTTCGAGCTGATCCAGAAGGCGCCCAAGTCGCCGTACATCCCGAATGCGTACCTCGCCTTCGGTGAGCTGTTCTTCCAGGAAGCGCAGGGCAACCCCAATTCCTGGCCGCTCGCCGAGCAGGCGTACATCGAGGTGACCAAGTACCCGCCGCCGGCGAACAAGGTCTACGGCTACGCGCGGTACAAGCTCGCCTACGTCTACTGGAACACGGGCGACTACACCAAGGCGCTCAGCGAGTTCAAGAAGGTGATCGAGTACGGCGACAAGCACGCCCAGCTCCCCAACGCGAAGCAGCTGCAGAAGGCGGCCCGGCGAGACCTGATCCCGGTCTACGCGATCAGCGGACGCCCCGAGGCGGCGTACTCGTTCCTCAAGCCATTGAGCGGTGATCCCGACGGCTCCGAGGAGGCGACTTTCAACATGCTCCGCGAGCTCGGGTTCGCGTACATCGACACCGGGCACTACCCCGAGGGCATCACGCTCTATCGCGATCTGATGAAGCGCGACCCGGGCAAGCACTACTGCGAATACCAGACCCAGATCACCAAGGCCGTCCAGGCGATGAAGGCGTCCGACAAGGATGCAATCGTCAAGGAGCTGGACATCCAGATCGGGGTCAACAAGGACTTCCAGGCGAAGGACTACCCGAACAAGAACAAGCTCGAGTGCGCCAACGAAACCGGTGCCCTCCTCGCGGAGACGGCGATGGCCTGGCACCTCGAGGCCGTCGGTTCGGGCGGTGTGCGTGGTACTGGCGACGAGAAGACGATGGATCTCTCGGCAGCGGTCTACGGGCGCGTGACCGCGAACTTCAGTGCGGAGGACTTCAAGAAGTTCAAGTTCCCGCGCATCCTGAAGCAGGACTGGCCCACGATGTACAAGATCCGGTACGCGATGGCCGACCTGCTCTACTTCCGCCAGAAGTGGGAAGAGTGCGGTCCCGCCTTCGACGCCGTGGTGGCGGAGAACCCGAAGGGCGAGGCGGCTGCCGAGGCCGCCTACGCGGCCGTGCTCTGCTACCAGAAGATGTACGACAAGCTCCACCAGGGCGAGGCCGACCGCAAGGGCAAGGGCCTGGGCCCGAAGGGCGCGAGCAAGGAGGACCAGTCGGCGAAGGGCGAGTGGGAGAAGTTCAAGCCGAAGGACCTGAACGACCTGCAGAAGGGCATGATCAACGCCTTCAACCGCTACGTCTGCTTCATCACGCCGCCCAAGGGCGACGCGGAGAAGGAGGAACAGTACGTCGAGGTCAAGTACGCGCGCGCCCGGACGTACTTCGAGGCGCAGCACTGGGAGGAGGCGGCGCTGGGGTTCCGTGACGTCGCCATCAACCACGCGGACAAGGACGCCGGGATCTACGCGGCCCAGCTCTACCTCGAGTCGATGAACGTCCTCGGCTCACGCGCGGAGCCGCCGCGGCCGAGCTGCTTCACCGACATGGGCAAGGACGTGCCCATCTTCATCGAGCTTTACTGCAACGCGGCGAAGCTCGAGGACAACAAGGAGCAGTGCGAGGTCCTCAACCGGATTCAGTTCGACATCATGCGCCTCGAAGCCGAGAAGACGGTCGAGGCCGCGGACAAGCAGGCAGCCTCCGGGAACTACACGGCGGCGCTGGAGAGCTACCGGAAGGGCGCGGAGTCGTACTACGCGCTCTGGAACAAGTACTGCGAAGGGCAGCTCGCCGCGGGAGAGAAGCCGAAGCAGTGCGAGCGCGCCGACGAGGTCCTCTACAACATGGCGCGCGCCTACCAGGCCGGGCGTCTGCTGGCCAAGTCGATCACCGCCCGCCTCATCCTGCTCAACCCCAAGTACGGCCTGAACAAGACGCAGCTCGCGATGAAGGCCACCTACGAGATCGGTGGCAACTACCAGGCAATCGCGTCCTACGACCGCGCGGCGGAGTACTACGAGAAGTACGCCGAAGCCTCGAGCTACAAGGGCGAGTTCGCCCCCAAGGCGCTCAGCGACGCCACCGTGCTTCGCCTCGGGATCGGCCAGGACGAGAAGGCCATCGAGGACGCCAAGAACTACAACAAGTACTTCGGGCGCAAAGACCCCACGATGACCGCCCAGATCTCCTTCGCCATCGCCGCGCACTACGGCGAGAAGGAGCAGTGGAAGGAGGTCGTCAGATACCTGACCACCGGCATGGGGATGATCGACCAGAAGGCCACGCTGGACATCAAGGTGCAGGCCCACGCGCTGATGGGGCGTGCCTACGCCAGGCAGAACCGCACGCCCAACGCCAAGACCGAGTACGGCAAGGTCCTCGGATTCTGGAAGGATCCGAGCGCCGCGGTGAGCTCGATCAAGGGGATCGACGAGGATCAGGCGTCCAAGGATCGCCGCCTCGGCCGCGCGCTCGAGTCGGTCGGTGAAGCGCTCTTCTTCTTCGCCGAGGAGAAGCGAGCCCAGCTCGACAAGATCAAGTTCCCCGAGTTCAAGGGCAAGGGCGACAAGGACGCCGTCCTCAAGCACATCAACACGAAGGTGAAGGACTGGTACGAGAAGAAGGGCAAGGCGATCAAGGAGGCGAGCGCCGAGTACAAGAAGGTGGTCGATCTTCAGCCGGTTCCGCCGCCGCGGTGGGTCATCGCCTCCGGCTCGCGCGTCGGTGAGATGTGGGGGACCTTCGTGAAGGAGTTCCGCGCCGCGCCGATCCCGCCCGAGTGGAAGAAGGACGATGAGATCCGGAACATGTATTACAACTCCCTCGACTCGGCCTCGGAGCCGTGGAAGCAGCAGGCCAAGGGAGCGATGGAGATCTGTCTCGGCTACTCGGTCAAGTACCAGTACTACGACAACTTCAGCCGAGTCTGTGAGGTCTGGCTCGCGGAGAACTTCAAGTCCGAGTACCACCTCATCGACGAGTTCCGGGGCTCCCCCACGCGCGTCAACCCGGCGCTCCGCGAGCAGGCCTACCCGCTGCTCATCGGTGGCGAGCCGCTGATCATGAAGGCGAAGGAGCCGGACGCATCGGTGGCGAAGAAGACCGAACCAGCAACGACGGAGAAGGCCAAGTGAGCGCGCTGCCGCCGCCCTCCGGGGCGGCGGCGCGTGTCCCGCCGAGGGATCCCGAGAGGAGAATGTGACATGGCTCGAATGAAGACCGTGTTGATGGGTGCCCTGGTTCTGGCGCTCACCGGGTGTGGCGCTCACGGCAGCAAGGCCAGGGGCGACGGTGCGATCAAGAAGCCGGAGCAGAGCAGCGGCCTCAAGGACAAGAAGGGGGCGGAGGTGTCCGCCGACGCCAAGAGCGCCTTCGACGGGGCGCTGGCGGATTTTCAGGCCGCGGACAAGTCCGGCAAGTGGGAGGAGAGCTGCGAGGCGGTGGCGAATGGGTTCCTGGCCGCCGCCAAGCAGCAGAAGGCTGACACGAACGCCCGGTTCGCCGAGGCGATCTACAACGCCGGGCTAGCGTACCAGCGCTGCAATCGGGACGAGGACGCCAGGAAGCTCTTCAGCGAGGTGGTGGAGGCCGACCCGAAGTTCCATCGCGCCCGCGCCCAGCTCGTGCTGTTCGAGTACCAGAAGTCCGGGGATGTCGATGGGACCATCCGGCGGCTGGACGAGATCATTAGGGACGCGAAGTTCCAAAACGTGGAGGCGCTGGTGTACCTGGCCGCGCTGCAGATGGAGCGCGGGAGCGATCAGGCGGACCAGGACGGCGCCAATGACTACGAGCGGGCCAAGAAGAACCTCCAGCGCGCGCTCGCGATCGACGACGGCTTCATGCCTGCCTTCAACCAGCTCGCGATCTATTACATGGAGGAGGCGAAGCGGAAGGCGGAGAAGGGCGCCAGCGCGAGGTCGCTCGGCCGCCGCGGCAAGCTGGTCGTGGCCGGGGCGGAAAAGGTGAACGTCAACCAGCAGCAGATGGATCTGGCGGGGCTGGTTGCCTCCCAGGGCGTCCGCAAGAACCCGAACTACGCGCCCATCCACAACACCGCGGGCCTCATCCAGGTGGAGCTCCGCAACTACAACGGGGCCGTCTCGAGCTTCAGGACCGCGCGCGCGCTCGACCCGAAGTTCTTCGAGGCGCACATGAACTACGGGGCGGTAAACCTCTCCTTCCGGAACTTCGAAGAGGCGGAGAAGGCCTATCGCGACGCCCTCAAGCTGCAGCCCAACGAGTTCGAGGCGCACCTCGGCATCGCGCTCGCCATCCGCGGGCAGATCCAGCCCGGGAATTCGGCGAGGATCGCCGAGGCGCAGAAGCACCTGGACAAGTGCAAGGAGATCGACGCGCGGCGGCCCGAGACGTACTACAACGAGGCCATCCTGACGCAGGAGTACAAGGCAAAGGGGGAGGAGAAGTCGGCCATCCCGATGCTGAAGAAGGCCGCCTCGCTCTACAAGGACTTCGTCGCCAAGGCTGGGAGCGACTCGGCGTTCGCGGAGGCAGTGAAGCGCTCCAAGGACCGCGCGCAGGACATCGAGGACACCGTCACCTTCATCGAGGAAGGTGAGAAGGCGCGCAAGGAGCAGGAGGCCGCGGATGCGGCCGCCAAGGCCGCAGCGGCCAAGGCGCCGCCCAAGGAAGCCGCCAAGCCCGAGGCTAGCGACGCGGCGAAGGGCGACGGTACGGCCGAAAAGGCCGCGGCCCCCGCTGACGGCGCGAAACCCGCCGCGAAGTGAGCCCCGGAGCGAGAGCGCCCGGCCCCGGTCCTGAGGGGCCCCTTCGGGGGCCCCGGTTTGCTCCGTTGGGCCTCGGTCCGCGTTACCCAGCTCAGGGCCGAAACCCGGGGCTGTGGTGTGCTGAGGGCCGGTTTCTCGGCTCTGCGGCCTGGGCCCGCCGGGTCCTGGTTCTTTCTTCGTTCGGGTGAAGAAAAAGGGGAACCGCGGCGCGGCGTGCGTTGTCCTTCCCCGCATGCGCGACTGGGTTCACCGGCCAAGGAGCCACACGGGGATCCCGAGTGGCACGGCGGACGGTGTCGTGGGAGCGCTGAGTGCCTCGATCTCTCTGCGGAATGCGCCTAGGGTTTCCCCTAGGGCGGCGGTCAAGGCCGTTGACGCTGCGGCGTCATGCGAAGTACAATCTCGCTGTAACTGGGCAGTATAATTCCGAAGAGGGTGAAATGGCACGGTCGAAGAAGCTCGTCATCGCGATCGCAATCGGATTCGCCGGCACGTTCGCCACCTCCACGGCCTTCGCGCAGGCGGCGAAGGACTTGGAGAAGTCCAACGACGGTTACGGGTACGAGTTCTCGGACGATCCGCTCGCCGCAGGCGGGTTCGGGCCCGGGGACGCGACTATCAAGGTCCGCCCTCGTGCGGCTCGGACGACCCTGATCCGTCCGCGGACCTCGTTCGTGCCCGAGATGCTCAAGTCGGTTGAGAACATTTGAACCCACGACGGACCAGGAAATCCTAGGCGATCTGGCCGACAGCGCTCGCCCGACCCCGGGGGGCTCGTGACGTCACGCGAGTGGCGGACGCACCGAGCCAGTGAAGGAAAACACAAGGCATGGCAAAGGCTGTTCTCACGTTCGCACTTTACCAGGGAGACGCTCTCCAGCGCCGAGAAACGGTGGCGCAGGACATCGTCAAGGTCGGCAAGGACCCGAAGAGCCACCTGCGCGTCGATGACGATCAGGCGTCGCGGATGCACGCCGTCATCGAGGTCGGGAGCCCCGACGACGTCACGTTGATCGATCTCGGGAACGAGCCCGGTACGCTCGTCAACGGGGCGCGGGTCAACAAGTGCAAGCTCCACGTCGGCGACCAGATCCAGGTTGGCACGACCACGATCGTGCTGGAGGCCGCCGCGGCGCCGGGCGCCGAGGTGTCGGCCCCCTACGCCGATGCGCCAAACCCCTTTGCCATCCCGGCCGCGCCGGCCGCGCCGCCGGCGCCGGCGGCGCCGCCCGCACCCGCCCCCAATCCGTTCGCGTCCGCACCGGCGCCGGCGGCGGCGGCGGTGGCGAACCCGTTCGGTGGCGGTGGCGCCAGCCCGTTCGGCGGGTCGGCGGGTCGCTCGAGTCCCTTCGGAGGGCTGGCTGCGATCAACCCGTTCGCTGCTGGTGCGGCCATGACCGAGGCGGAGGCGCGCGCGCGCGCGATGGAGGTCCCCCCGGACGCGCCGCCCGGGAGCTACACGTACACGCTCATCAAGAGCGGACCCGACGTGGCTTCGGAGGAGGTGGAGCTGGCCGGGGTCGCCTCGGTCGAGGTGATGATCCTCTGGGGCACCAACGTCCTTTTTGTCACGCACCTCACGCCGCCCCGCAATTTCTACGTGGGCGAGGAGCAAGGGAAGAACCTTCCCACCGATTTCCTCATCCCGGCCGAACGGCTCGGCACCACGCGGATGCCCGTGGTCGTCGGTGATCGCACGTCGCTCGCCGTCGTGATCCCGCCGAATGCGAAGGGTTACGTGGAGATGCCCGGTCAGCCCCGGATGACCCTGGATGAGGCGCGGCAGAAGGGCCAACCGAGCGCAGAGGTTAGCGGCGGCCACCAGCTGAGCCTCGGCAACGGCGGGAAGGCCCGTATCGAGGTCGATCAGCTCGTCTTCCAGGTGGCGGCCGTCAACGCCGGCAAGCCGGTGCCCGCTGGGGTATCGGCCGGCTTCGACTGGGCCATCGCCACCTACTTCGGGCTGTCGTTCCTCACCTTCTCTGGGCTCATCGCGGCCATGGCCTTCTTCGTTCCCCCTATGGGGCTGACGGAAGAGGACGGGATCGACAAGAACCAGCTTCGCCTGATCCAGCAGTTCCTCAACAGCGCCGCGGAGCGCGAGCAGGAGCAGAAGGAGACGGAGCAGGTCGCCGAGGAGAACGCCGACAACCGCGAGGGCGGGACCGGCACACGGGCCAAGGGCGAAGAAGGCTCGATGGGCAACCCGAACTCCAAGGCCACCAACAAGCGCTATGCGATCCAGGGTCCGAAGGACAACCCCGACCCGCACATCGCGCGCGCAGCGGCGCTGCGCGAGGCGACCGAGTTCGGCATGATCGGACTGCTCAACACCGGAGCGTCGGGCGATCCCAACGCACCGACGGCGCCGTGGGGTCGAGACACGTCGCTCGGGACCGACGAGGTCAGCGCGCGCGGAAACATGTGGGGTGACGAGATCGGCGACGCCTTCGGCGCTGGTGGCCTCGGGCTGTCCGGCATCGGCGAGGGCGGCGGCGGTCGCGGTGAGGGTATCGGGCTGGGCACCATCGGGACGTTCGGTCACGGGGCTGGCACCGGGACCGGGCAGGGCTTCGGCTCCGGTCACGGCCGCCTTGGCGGTTCCCACAAGACCAAGGCGCCTCAGGTGCGCATGGGTGCGACCAGCGTGAGCGGCCGCCTCCCGCCGGAGGTCATCCAGCGCATCGTGCGGCAGAACTACGGCCGGTTCCGCATGTGCTACGAGCAGGGGCTGGCGCGGAACCCGAACCTCGAGGGTCGCGTGTCCGTCCGCTTCGTCATCGGCCGGGACGGCTCGGTTTCGAACGTCGCCAACGGCGGGTCCGACCTTCCGGACAGCGGGGTGGTTTCCTGCGTGGTTTCGGCCTACTATGGGCTGAGCTTCCCGCAGCCCGAGGGCGGCATCGTGACCGTGGTTTACCCGATCATGTTCGCCCCAGGCTGACCGGCTCCTTCGCGCGGGGTCGCGGTCCGGTCCGCGCTGGGGCGGAGCCCAGACCGCGTCCGGGAGTCGCCCCAGCGGGGGCGCCCGGGTCATCAGCGAAGCGCACGGCGCGCCGTCCGAGAGGACGCGCGCCGTGTGGCTTTTTTCGCTCCGAGCATTGTCACGTCGCGTCAACGTGGGTTGGGGGGCGGGCACGGTGCTGTCGGAGCGGACGCGGGCCGGGGTGGCGTTCCCACCGGGCTCCGATCCCGTTTCGACGCGAGCCGCAGGGCGATGGAGCGGACCCTGAGGAGGCGGATCGTCGTCCAGCTCACGCGGCACGGGGGCGAGTTGGGGAGGGGTGACGACAAGGGAACCGGCGTCGCCGAAACCCACCGCGGGGCTCGTAAAGGCAGCCGATTTGCCGGGCCGATGCGCCTTTACTTCGCGGTGACGCTCCGCCTATGCTCTGCGTGCTCGTTGAGCCCGGTCCGACGAGGCCGGGGAGCTTGACTAGGGTTTTTCCGGCAGCGGGTCGAACAGGCAATCAGAGCACCGCGGGCTTCACGCACGGTGGAAGTCCCCCCGGTGGCCACGACAAAGAGAAGGGTATGCTCGCGATGAAACTGCGAAAGGCTTGGAACATCGCCGCCTTGGCGGGTCTGTTTCTGGGTGTCGGGACCGGGGGCTGCAGCCGCGATCACATCGAGGCGATCAACCTCGCCAACGAAGGGGACCGTCAGGTTTCCGTGAACGTGGAGGGCGCGATCCAGAGCTACGAGCGGGCCCGCCAGCTCGATGCCTCCAACCACCGGATCATCTACAAGCTCGCCCGCGCCTACGAGAAGAAGGAGGACTGGGAGAAGATGGCGTCGATCCTGGCGCAGGCGACGCAGCAGGCCCCCGACTTCGCCAACTACTGGTTCAAGCGTGGGTACGCGCTCGCGCGCATGGCTCAGGCGGGGGACAAGGACAAGTTCGAGGAGGCAAAGGCGCCGCTCCAGGAGTGCATCAAGCGCGACCCGAATTTCGCCGAGTGCTACCACTGGCTCGCCGTCTGCCTCGAGTGGACGGACGACGCGCAGGGGGCGCTCCAGAACTACACGGCCGCGGTCGAGCACAACCCCGAGGAGCCATACTTCTACCCCGATCCTGCCAGCCTGTACGTGACCTACAAGCTCTACTCGGAGGCGGAGCAGGTCCTCAAGGAGGGGGTCCGGATGGTCCCCGCGACCGAGGACACGAGGGACAACCTGTACGAGATGCAGGTGCTCCTGTTCCAGGTGGCGCAGTCGAAGAACGACATGGCCGGGATGGTGGCGGCGGCCGAGGCGGCGCAGGAGCTCGGGCAGGACGCGCACCCCGAGTCGTGGTTCCTCGTCGGCAGCACCTACGCGAAGATGCAGCCCCCGCAGAAGGAGAAGGCGGTCCGGATGCTCAACTCCTTCACCAAGCGCGCGTGCCGCTCGGCGAAGGCGGTGCAGTTCAAGGAGCAGTGCGAGACGGCCGCGAGCCTCCTGCAGCAGCTGGGTGGCTCCAGCGGCTGAGGCGGTGCGCGGCGTGGGGTCGGCGCGGCGTTGCGTCGACCCCTTCCCGCGGCTTGGGTTGCGTAGTTGAGGTTTGACGGCGGGCCCGGCGAAGGCCCTTCCCCTGTTTGGTCTTCTCGCAGTTCCCAGAGGGAGCATGGATCTAGAGCAGCATCTGAACCACCTGGAAGCGCATCGCGACTGGCAGGGGCTCGTGGACGCCATCGAGCGCGCGATCGCGGACACCGCCGATGCCATCACGAAGTCCCAGCTGCACCTTCGCTTGGGTCGCCTCCAGCACCGCAAGTTCCTGCAGGGAGTGAAGGCGCTGAAGCACTTCCAGGATGCGTACAAGATCAACCCGGCGCTGGTAGACGCGCTGGCGAACGCACGCGCCATCTACCTCGAGCTCGGCAAGCTGAACATGGTGCAGAAGCTGCTGGAGCTGGAGCTCAAGGCAGCGGCCGATCCCGCGCGCCAGGCGGAGCTGCTCATCGATCTCGGTGATACGCTGCGCGATCAGGGCGACGCGGACCGGGCCGCCTCGCAATACGCGCAGGCGATCAAGTGTGGCGCCAATGCGGTCGCGGCGCCGCTGCTCGCGGACGCGCAGGCCTCCGCGAACGACTGGCAGGATCGCGTGGGCGAGTTGCTCCGCGCCGCGCACGCGGCGGCGGACACCGCGGAGAGGAGTGCGCTCTTCACGCGCGCGGCTCGCATCGTGAACAGCTTCGCCCCCGGCGAGGTCCAGGGTGTGCTCGAGCAGGCCTACGTCGCCGATCCGCAGAACCTGCGCGTGGCGGCGCTCCTCGAGGCGCTGCTGGTGGAGGCGGGCAGCACGGAGCGGATCTACGAGCTCCAGCGGTCGATGGTCGAGGCCGTCACCACGGCACCGGAGCAGGCCGCAATGCTGCGCGCCTTCGGCGCGCGGTGGGCGATCCGCCACCAGAACCACGAGGTCGCTGCCGGGTTGCTCGAGCAGGCCGCGCGGCTCGATCCGGACGACGACACCGCGCTGCTCTACCTCCGTGACGTCTACGGCGATCGGATGGGCGAGTGGAGCCGCGTGCTCCAGCTGGTGGACGAGCTGCTCGGACGCCCGCTCGCGCCCGCGACTGCCGCCACCCTGGCGGCGCACGGCGGGACCATCGCGTGGCGGCAGCTCGGTGACATCGCGGCCGCGCGCGCGTACTTCGTGAAGCTCGCCGCGCACGACGTCGAGCACCCGGCGCTCCTCGCCTTCGAGCAACAGACGGGGGAGGACCTGGCACCCCGGGCCGCGGACGCCGTGCCGACGGCGGGCGCCGCGCCGGCGGCCGCGCCCGAGGCCATCGCCAGCGTCTCCCGGGTGGCGGGTGCGGCCTCGGCGGCCGCCGTCGAGGCGAGCGGGCGCCCCGAGGCCGTCGCTCCTGCGGTCGTCGCCGTCGAGCCGGCTGCGCCGGGCGAGGCGGTCGAGGCGGGGGCGGAGGGCAGCGTGAGCGCTGCGGTCGAGAACGCCGACGTCATCGCGGATCTGCGGGCCAAGCTCGCCCAGCAGGACGAGGCGAAGCGGTACCACGAGTACGTCAAGACGCTGATCGCCCTCGGGGACGAGCTCAGCGATCCGGTGGAGAAGGCGACCTCCTACGCGCAGGCCGCCGAGGTCTACGTGACCAGGTTCTCGAACCAGGCCGAGGCTGTGAAGGCCTACGAGAAGGTGGTCGAGATCGATCCGGCGCACCCCGCCGCGGTGGACTACCTCCGGCAGATGTACGAGAAGCGCCGCGATTGGGAGAAGCTGATCGCCCTTGCCCAGCGCGAGGCCGGCTTGCTTGCTCCCGGGCCCGAGCGCGCGGCCAAGTTCAAGGAGATCGCCACGCTGGCCACGGAGCGGGTGCGCAAGCCGGAGGTCTGCACCGAGCTCTGGGCGGTCGTGCTCGCCGAGGAGCCCGACGACGTGGACGCGCTCGGTGCGCTGTCGCAATTGTACGAGCGCTCCCGCGAGTACGACAAGCTGGCCGATGTGCTCGAGCGGCTGGTCGAGTTCACCTTCGACACCAACGAGAAGATCCAGCTCCTCAACAAGCTCGGCCAGATCGTCGGTGACCGACTGAACGACGACGTCCGCGCCGTGGAGGCGTACCGGCAGCTGCTGACGCTGAGCCCCGATGATCGGCGCGCCCAGGAGCAGCTCAAGAAGCGGTACGTGACGCTGGGGCGCTGGGACGATTTGGAGCTGTTCTACGCCGACAGCGGCAAGTGGGACGAGTTCATCCGCGTCCTCGAGACGAACGAGACGAAGACGGAGGACACCAACCAGCGCGTCGGCATGCTGATGAAGGTGGCCGAGCTCTGGATGACGCAGAAGGGCAAGCCCGATCGGGCGGCGCGCGCCTACGAGAAGGTGCTCACGCTCGACGAGAACAACCTCGCCGCCGCCGAGCGGCTCGTCCCCCTGTACGCTCAGGCGAACAACCCGAAGGGTCTCGCTCAGGCGATCGAGGTCAAGCTCGGGCACGTCCAGGAGCCCGGGGACCGGGTCGAACTGCTCCGCGAGGTCGCGGGCATCTACGCCACGCGCATCAATGACAAGCCCCGGGCATTCGAGCGGTTCCTAGCGGCGTTCGAGCTCTCCCCCGGGGACGAGCAGAGCCAGGTGGACGTCGAGCGAGCGGCGCAGGTCACCGGGCGCTGGGAGGATCTCGTCACGACGTACCGGGCGGGCATCGCGGGCGCCGAGGAGACAGGCGACGTCGCCACGATCACGGCGCTGCGGCTCCGACTCGGTCGAGTGCTGGTGGACGAGGTCGGTCGCATCGACGACGCGCTGGTCGAGTACCGCACCGTCCACGATGCGGAGCCAGACAACGCCGCGGCGCTGGAGGCGCTGGAGCGGCTCTACCGGCAGACCGAGCGATGGGACGCGCTGCTGGAGGTATACGATCGGAAGCGAGCGCTGGCGGCGGACGCCATCGAGCGCAAGCCGATCCTGTACGCGATCGCGCGGCTGCAGGTCGATCAGCTCGGCCGGATCGACTCCGCCATCGCGACCTACTCCGCCGCCCTGGAGGAGGATCCGGCGGACGGCGTGGCGCTCGCGGCGCTTGACGACCTCTACTTCAGGAGCGGGGCCTGGGAACCGTACGCCGACGTCCTGCAGCGACGGGTCGAGCTCGACGTGGACGAAGGCAAGCTCGTGGACCTGAAGTTCCGCCTCGCCGCGGTGCAGGGCGAGCACTTGGCTGATCCGGCCTCGGCTCTGGAGAATTACCGGGAGATCCTGTTCTTGAATCAGGATCACGAGGGCTCTCGTCTCGCGCTCGAGGCGATGCTCGCGCACCCGGATCTCGGGCCCGAGGCGGCGTCCATCCTGGAGGCGATCTACGAGGCGCGTGAGGACTGGGAGCGGCTGGTTGGCGTCCTCGAGATCCTGGCCCGATCGACCCCGGATGCGGAGCGTCGGGTCGCGTTGCTGCGCAAGGTGTCTGCCACCGCGGCCGGTCGGCTCGGCGCTTTGGACCGGGCGCTCGAGGCCCAGGCCCGGGCGCTGGAGTGCGATCCCACGCTCGCGGACTCCCGGGCGGAGCTCGAGGATCTGGCCGAACAGGCCGGCGCCTGGGAGGCCGTGGTGTCCATCTACCACGGCATCGCCAGCTCGCTCGATGACGCGGCGCTGGCGCGGAGCTACTGGCTGCGCCTCGCCGGCATCCAGGTGCGGCTGCAGAAGGTGGACGACGCCGCCGAGAGCTACACCAAGGTGCTCGAGATCGATCCGTCGGACTCCGAGGCGCTGCTCGCGATGGACGGGATGTTCCGCCACCACGAGCGGTGGGAGTCGCTGATCGGCGTCTACCGGCGGCGCATCGACCTGACGATGGATGGCGGGGAGCGCGAGGCGCTCTACGCGCAGATGGCGGAGGTGTACGAGGAGCGACTTGGGCGCCCGGACGACGCCATCGCGGCCTACCGCGAGGTGTTGGCGTTGGATCCGGCGAGCCAGGTCGCGCTGGTCGCGCTGGACGGACTGTTCACGCGCCAGCGCTCCTGGCGCGAGCTGGCCGAGAACCTCGAGGTGCGGATGGGGTTGGCGGACACCGAGGCCCAGCAGCTCGAGCTGATGCTGCGGCTCGCGGCCCTCCGTGAGCAGCAGATGAACGAGGTCGAGCTCGCCATCGAGGGGTACCGGCAGGTCCTGGAGCAGGAGCCCGGCAACCCCACGGCGCTGGCGGCGCTCGAGCGCCTCGGCTCGCTCGAGGGACACGAGCTCCCGATCGCCGAGATCCTGGAGCCGCTCTATCGGACCCAGGGCGACTTCCGGAAGCTCATCGGCGTGCACGAGGTCCAGGTCAGCAAGGCGGACGACCCGAGCCGTCGCGTCGAGCTCCTCCACCAGATCTCCGAGCTCTACGAGGACGCGGCGGGCAACCTCGACGCGGCGTTCGACACCATGGCGCGAGCGCTCGCCAACGATCCGTCGCACGAGCCCACGCAGCGGGGGCTCGATCGGCTCGCGCGCGCGACCGGTCGGTTCACGGACATGGCAGGGGTCTTCGAAGAGCTCGCGGTTGGGCAGCAAGATCCCGAGCTCGGCAGCGCCCTCTACACCGCGGCGGCGCGGGTGTTCGAGAACGACGTCGGCAACCTCGACCGCGCGATCGATCTGTACCGGAAGGTGCTGACGATCGATCCCATGTCGCTCGGCGCGGCGGAGTCGCTGCAGGCGCTGTTCCAGCAGGCGGAGCGCTACGGCGACATGTCGGCGATCCTGCAGCGCAAGGCGGAGATCCTGGACGATCTCGACGCGCAGAAGGACGCGCTCTTCCAGGCCGCAGCCCTGGAGGAGGAGGTACTGGAGCGCCGGGACGCGGCGATCGCGGTGTACCTGAAGGTCCTCGACCTGGACGGCGAGGACATGCGCAGCATCGACTCGCTGATCAACCTCTACCTCGGCCAGTCGAGGTGGGAGGACCTGCTGGGCGTCTACACGAAGAAGGTCGACCTGGTCTACGACCCGGAGGAGAAGAAGCTCATCCTCTACCAGGTGGGCGCCGTGTACGAGCGCGAGATCGGGGACGTGCGCCGCGCGATCGACACCTACCAGCGCGTGCTGGAGCTCGATCCGGACGACCTGACGGCGCTCGGCAGGCTGGACGTGCTCTATCAGACCGCCGAGAACTGGCAGGAGCTGCTCAGCATCCTGCAGCACGAGGCGGAGCTCACGGCGGATCCCGCCGAGGCCGTGAGCTACCAGTATCGTATCGCGGAACTCTACGAGAAGCGGCTCGGGGACGTCGAGCGCGCCGTGGAGCTCTATCGCGACATCCTGAACGTGATCGCCGACCACGAGCCGACGCTGGCGGCGCTCGAGGGGATAAAGCTGGGTGAGGTCGCGCCGTTGGCGGCCGCCAGCGTGCTCGAGCCGGTGTATGACGCGAGCGGCGCCTGGACCAAGCTGGTGAGCGTGCTGGAGGTCCAGGTCCGCTTCGCGGACGATGCCTTCACCAAGGTGGAGCTCTTGCATCGCATCGCTCGCCTGTACGAGGAGTGCCTGCAGGACCACCGGAGCGCCTTCGACACCTACGCTCGGGCGGTGGCGTTCGACAGTCAAAACGAGGAGACGCTCGGCTCCCTGGAGCGCCTCGGCAACCTGCTCGAACAGTGGGGCGCGGTAGCGACCCTCTACGACCGGGAGCTCGACAAGCTCGGCGACGACCCGGAGCGGCTGGTGGAGCTCGGCCTCAGGGTGGCTCAGGTCTACGAGGTCCAGCTCGAGGACGTGGACGGCGCCGTGGTCCGGTATCGGCGGGTGCTGACCGCCCAGAGCGATAACCAAACCGCGGTGCAGGCGCTCGACCGCCTCTTCACCATGTCCGAGCGCTGGGGGGATCTGGCCGACGTTCTGGGGCGGGAGGCGGAGATCGGGGAGAGTCCGGAGGAGATCCTCGAGTTCAAGTACCGCCTCGGTCAGGTCTACCAGCATCGGCTGGGGGACGTCGCGCAGGCGATCAACGCCTACCGTGAGGTGATCGGCGCGGCGCCCGAGCACGAGCCGACGTTGAACGCGCTGGAGGGCATCTTCGAGACCGGGGTCAAGCAGGCGGAGATCGCGGAGATCCTGGAGCCGCTCTACCAGTCCGCCGGCGAGTGGGAGAAGCTGATCAAGGTTCGGGAGGCCCAACTCGCCCACACGACCGAGCCCGACGAGCGGATCGCGCTGCTGCATCGCATCGCGGAGGACGCCGAGGAGCGGCTGCTGGACAACCGGCTCGCGTTCAACGTGCACGTGCGTGCGATCAAGGAGCGGCCGCTCGAGGAGCGGACGGGGGAAGAGATCGAGCGCCTAGCGGCGGTGACCGACGACGGTTGGGAGGACCTGGCGAACGCATATGCCGACGTTCTCGGGCTGCCCGGCGCGGAGCCGGCGACGCAGGCTGTCGTCGGCAAGCGGCTCGCGCGCGTGTTCGAGGAGGAGCTGCAGGACGTCGAGAAGGCGGAGGAAACCTACCGCTACGTCCTCTCGGTAGCCGCGCGAGACCCGGAAGCCCTCGCGAACCTCGATCGCATCTACTCCTCGCTCGAGCAGTGGCCGGACCTCGCGGGCGTGCTCGAGCAGCGGGCGGTGGTAGCGCCCGAGACCAGCGAGCAGGTGGAGCTCTACTCGCGGCTCGGTCAGGTCTACGAGGAGCGGCTCGGTCAGGTCGACGACGCGGTCCGCTCGTTCCGGCGCATCTTCGACGAGCTTGATCCGGCCAACGAGGAGGCGATCCGCTCTCTCGGCCGGATCTACGAGCTGAAGGAGGGCTGGGGCGACCTGAAGGGCGTCTTCGAGCGACAGCTCCAGAACGCCGTCGGGGACGTCGAGGAGGCGGAGATCCGCGCCAAGATGGCCCGCCTCGCGGCGGATCGGCTGGGCAACGTCAGCGAGTCCATCGAAGGGTGGAAGCGCGTGCTCGACCTCCGGGGGGAGGATCCCGAGGCGCTCTGGGCGCTGGCCGACCTCTACGAGCGTCAGGAGCAGTGGGCGGAGCTGACGGACGTCCTAGAGCGTCACTTCGACATCGCTGACAGCGACGAGGAGCGGGTCAACATCCTGACCCGTCGGGCCAACCTCTTCCTCGAGCGGCTCGGCCGGGACGACGAGGCGCTGGAAACCTGGCAGCGCGTCCTCGATATCGACTTCGCCAACGTCAACGCGTTGCGGGCGATGGCGCACATCTGGCGGACTCGCAAGGATCCGCAGGAGCTGGTCACCGTCCTGCACATGACGATCGATCGGGCCGGGCCCGCGCTAGATCCGCGCGATCTGGTCGAGGTCTACCGGGAGCTCGGGCGCACCTACGCGGACGTGCTCGAACAACCGTACGAGGCGGCCGACGCCTGGCGTAATCTTCTGGAGGTCGATCCCGCGGATCTGGAGGCGATGGATCGCCTGGAGCGCGGGTACCGCGGCGAGGACAACTGGCCGGCGGTGGTCGACATCAAGGTCCAGCGCTCCAACGCGCTGCTCGACCCGTCCGAGAAGGTGCGCGAGCTGCTCGAGGTGACGGAGATCTGGCGGAGCAAGGTCGAGGACTACGACCGGGCGACCCCCGCCTTCGAGAAGATCCTCGGCATTCAGGCGGACCACGATCAGGCCTTCGAGGAGCTCGAGAAGCTCCACACGGCGGCGGGACGCTGGGAGCAGCTCGTGGAGCTGTACCTGAACCGGCTTGACACTCGGGACCGCGTGGCGGATCGGACCGACCTGCTCCGTCGGATCGCGCATGTCTTCGAGGAGCGGCTGGACGACAAGAACCAGTCCTTCGACGCGCTCGTCAACGCCCTGGCCGAGGACTACGGGGACGACGAGACGGTGAGCTACCTCGAGCGCATGGCGCAGGCGACCGGCCGCTGGGGGGAGCTGATCCAGACCGCCAATGCGTGGCTCCAGGAACAGACGGAGCCCAAGACCAAGATCCAGCTCGGGCTGCGGTTGGGCAAGTGGTACGGCGAGAACCTCGATCACCCCGAGTACGCGCAGCCGTATTACACGATGGTGATGGAGCTCGATCCGAACAACGTCCAGGTCCGGCGGCGAGTGGCGGCGATCTACCGCCTCGGCGGGAACTGGCAGGCGGTCGGCGAGGAGCTCACCCGCGCGCTGAACGTCGCCGTGGCCAACGACGACCGGAAGATCGTGCTCCACGAGCTGGGGGAGCTTCTGGAGAAGAACATGGGTCAGGTCGATCAGGGCCTGACGTTCTACAAGCGTGCCCTCGAGGTGGATCAGCTCTTCCTGCCGACCCTGGAGGCGCTGGAGCGGATCTACGAGGACCAGGGCAAGCACCAGGACCTGTCCGAGATCCTGGCGCTGAAGGTGAAGGCGCTCGAGGAGCCCGCCCAGGTCGCGCAGCACAAGCTGCGGCTGGGTGCACTGCACGAGGTGCAGCTCGGGAATCCGGAGGTTGCCGCGCGAACCTTCCGGGAGGTTCTCGAGATCGAGGTCGGGAACCTGGTCGCGCTGCGCGGCCTCGAGCGGATCTACGGGCTCACGCGCAGCTGGCCGGAGCTCGTCAACGTGCTCGAGCAACAGCTCGACGTGGTGGACACCGAGCGGGAGCGCGTCGACGTGCTGCTCAAGCTCGCCGGAATCCAGGAGGAGCAGTTCCTGAAGCCGGATCTGGCCGCGCAGCGGTTCGAGCAGGCGCTCGAGATCGACGCGGCCGAGATGCGGGCCTACGAGGGGCTGGAGCGGTGCTACCGCCGCCTCAAGCAATGGCTTGACCTGGTGAGCACGTTCGAGCGGCACATCGCGGAGCTGCTCGACGTCGACAAGAAGGTCGAGCTCTACTTCCAGATTGCTCAGGTCTACCAGGAGGAGGTCGGCGACGTGCAGTGCGCGGTGGACGCGTACCGCAACATCGTGGACCTCGACGAGGGGAACATCCCAGCGCACGAGCATCTCGCGAAGCTCTACGAGAAGCTCGAGGACGCGCCGCAGGCGATCGAGGCGATGAGCCGGGTGGCGGATCTGACCGCCGACGGCGCCCAGCGCATCGAGATGTACTACCGGATGGGGAGGGCGCTGGACACCAGTCTCGGCGACCGAGTGCAGGCGCAAGAGCGGTTCGAGATGGCGCTCGATCTCGATCCGACGCACCTGCCGTCGCTCAGCGCGCTCCGCACGATCGCGGTGGACGAGGCGGATTGGGACCGCGCGTCGCGGTACCTCGAGCAGGAGCAGGCGAACACGCCCAATCCGCGAGCCCGCGCCAAGCTTCTGGTCGACCTCGGCAAGCTGCGGGACGAGATGCTGGGCGAGCACGCGCTCGCCGTGCAGGCCTATGAGCTCGCGATTCAGTCCGACGAGGACTGCGAGGAGGCCGCCCTCCCGCTGGTGGAGGAGTACCTGAAGGTGGGCCGCTGCGCCGAGGCCGAGCCGCTGGCGGAGCTCCTGGTGAAGAAGGCCAAGAACCGCGAGCGGCACGAGCAGCATTACCTGCACAAGCTTCAGGGCAAGGTGCTGTCGGCGCTGGGCAAGTGGGAAAAGGCGATCAAGTCGTACCAGACGGCGCACCAGCTCGATCTCACGGACCAGGAGACAATCCGGGGCATCGCCGACGTCGCCTACGAGCTCGCGGACTGGCCGTCCTCCCTCAGCAACTATCAGAAGGTGCTCACCGCCCTGGGGGAGGGGGACGTCGAGCAGCGGGTGGACGTCTACTACCGCCTGGGGAACATCAAGCGGGAGCAGGGGCAGGTAAAGCAGGGCGTCAACAATTACGAGAAGGCGCTGGCGCTGAACGGGGAGCACCGGCCGACGCTGGAGTCGTTGGTCGGGGTCTACGCGAAGCTCAACGACTGGAAGCAGGTCGCCGCCTACAAGCGTCAGATCCTGGACACCCTCTCCGATAGCGAGGCGCGGTACGAGCTCCTCAACGACATCGGTGACGTCTGGTCCGAGAAGGACAAGAACGTCCAGAAGGCCATCGAGGCGCTGGAGGAGGCCCGCGAGATCAAGCCGCAGGACCACGTACTGCTGCACCGGATGTTGCAGCTGTATCAGCGGGCGGGCAACTGGGAGCGGATGGTGGAGACCCTCCAGGCCATCGCCGACCTGGAGGAGAGGCCGGACATCAAGGCCCGGTACTTCTTCACGATGGCGCAGCTCTATCGCGACAAGCTCGAGGATCTGGAGCGGTCGGTCGAGCTCTTCAACGAGGCGCTGGACCTCAACCCGGAGTACCTGGAGGCGTTCGAACGCATCAACAAGATCCTGACCCAGCAGAAGAACTGGAAGCAGCTTGAGCGCTCGTACCGGAAGATGATCCACCGCATCGCGGGCAAGGGGAAGCCGGAGCTCGAGAACACGCTGTGGCACGCGCTCGGTCTGGTCTATCGCGACCGGCTACAGGCGGTGGGCGAGGCGATCGAGGCGTTCAAGATGGCGAGCGTCACGCGGCCGGAGCTGATGATCGAGCATCAGATCCTCGCCGAGCTGTACGAGCAGCAAGAGCGCTTCGACGAGGCGGTGGTGGAGCAGCGGATCATCCTCGGTTCGGACGCGCTCAACGTGGAGGCCTATCGGGCGCTCTACCGGCTGCACCTGCACAAGCAGGCGTACGACGGCGCCTGGTGCCTGGCGGCGGCGATGGCCTTCCTGGGCAAGGCGGACGAGGAGGAGAATCGCTTCTTCGAGGACTACCGGCCGCAGGGGATGCTGGCGGTGCGGGGGCGGGTCAGCACGGACCTATGGAAGCGGTGCCTGACGCACGTCGACGAGAACCCCATCATCTCCGAGATCATGGCGGCGATCGCGCCAGCGGCGCTGCAGGCGAAGATCGCCCAGCTCCGGATGCAGAACAAGACGCCGGTGCTCGACCCGCGCTTCAAGCAGGACCCAGCGACGTCGACCGTGACCTTCGCGAAGACCTTCGGCTGGGCGGCGCAGGTGCTCGGCGTCAGCACACCGGACCTGTACGTGCGGCCCGACGTGTCTGGGGCCATCGTGCCGGTCCCCGCGCAACCGCCGGCGTCTATCGCGGGGCAGACGGTGCTCAGCGGGTTCCAGCCGCAGGAGCTGACGTTCATCTGCGGCAAGCACCTGGCCGGGTATCGCATCGAGCATTACATCCGGAACCTCTTCCAGACGCAGTCGGAGCTGACGATCATGCTCTTCGCCGGGGTGATGATCGCGTTCCCGCAGACGCCGATGCCCGCGGACATGCAGCAGCAGGTTCAGATGACGGCACGCGAGCTGGCGAAGTACATGCAACCGATCCAGATCGAGCAGCTTCGGATCGCGGTGAAGCGCTTCCTGGACGAGGGCGCCAAGGCGAACATCCGGCGCTGGATGCACGCCGTGGAGATCACGGCCTGCCGCGCGGGGCTCGTCGTGAGCGGCGACATGGGCATCGCCAAGAAGATCCTGGCGTCCGAGCCGCAGCTTCCCGGGGATCTGGCGCCGGCCGAGAAGGTGAAGGAGCTCCTCCTCTTCAGCGTGAGCGAGGAGTACGCGCTGGTGCGACAGGCGCTGGGCGTCGCGGTCGGCCAGGAAACGAGCTGAGCCCGGGGCGGGACGGCGCCCGCCGAGCGGGGCGTCCCGTCGGTCAGCGGCCGGGCGCGTCGAGGGTGAGGCGCAGGCCGAAGAGCGCCTGCCCGTAGACGCCGCTCCGTCGCTCCTCGCCCGGTGCGAGGCGGACGGGCGAGGCGTCGGGGAGCCGGACCGTGGCGCCTGCGGCGAGGGTGACGAAGGGCGAGAAGGCGAGGTTCGGCGTGGCGTACCAGTCCCCGCCGGCGGTGACCCGCAGCCAGTCGAGGCCGAGGTAGTCGAGGTCGTCCGGGGCGCTCTGGGTCGTCGTCGAGCGCACGCCGATGCCCGCCGTGACGTGGGGGTCGAAGCGCATCCCCTGGACGAGGTGGTAACGGACCAGCGGGCCCAGGGCGAGCGTGAGGGTGGAGCAATGGCGGCACTCGGGGCCGGAACCGAGGACGACGAGGTCACCCCACGCGCCGATGGACACGTTCCGGCTAACGCCGACCGTGAGCTCCACGCCAGCACCGGGACCCGGGGAGGCGACGTCGTACCAGGGCAGCTCCCACTCGAGCGAGCCGAAGGGCACGGCGAGGATCGCCAGGGCGGAGGCGTTCAGGTGCTTCGACACGAGATCCTCGCCGGGAGCGACTAGCGGGGCCGGTGGGGGCTCCGCGCCTTCGGGGTCGGTGGTCGGCGGCTCTGCCGCCGCCGCGTCGGCGGGCGGCTCGGGCGAGGCCTCGGTGGCGGGCGCGGGCATCGGGGGTGCCGCGCTGGGGGGCGGGGGCTGGTTGCTGTCGGCCGCGGCAGCCGCTGCGCTCGTGGACAGGGGCGGGGCGGGGGTCGTCGCGACTGGGGCAGGCGTCTCGGCGGCGGCACCGGGAGGGGGCGCAGTTGGCTCCGGGACCGGCTGAGCGGCCGCCGTCTCCATCGCGAGACAGAGGCCCAAAACGACGGAGCCGGGGGCGAGACGGCGCATGGGCGCGTTGTTATCACCCCGGGGCCACCGTCACCAACCATCAACTTGCTGCCGCCAAATTGCGCAACGGGGCGTCGTCTCGGGTCGATGTACCGGCACGATGGAAGCTCTGGCCCCGGAATCTGGCTCGACCGACGCGGAGCGCAGCAACGCCACCGTGGAGCTGACCTGGCGTCGCGTTGCTGGCCCCTGGTGGATCGAGGTTACCGACGGCGTGAGGGCTGCCGGACGGACCATCGAGCCGGGGGAGTCCTTGGTTGTCGGCTCGGGCCGCGACGGCGTGGACCTCCGCCTGGAGGACCGCACGGTCAGCGCGCGTCACTGTCGCCTGGACGCGACCGCTGCGGGCCTCCTCGTCACGGATCTCGGCTCCACCAACGGGGTGCTCTGCGGCGCCGGTCGCGTGGAACGTACCCTGCTCGCCGACGGGGGCGCCGTGGCGGTCGGACGGACCACCCTGCTCGTCTCGCTCCCCAGCGGTGATGCCGGGGACGATGGTGGGCCCGCCATCCCGGGCCTAGTGGGGGAGTCGCCGCCGATGCGGCGCCTGGCTCGCGAAATCCACCGCGTGGCGCGCCTGCGGGGAGCGGTGCTCATCCAGGGGGAGTCGGGCACCGGGAAGGACCTGGTCGCGCGCGCGCTGCACGTGCTCAGCGGTCGTTCCGGCGAGTACGTCCCCATCAACGTCGGCGCCATCGCGGAGAGCCTCGTCGATGCCGAGCTCTTCGGGCACACGAGGGGCGCGTTTACGGGGGCCGTCGCGTCCCGTCCGGGGGCGTTCGAGCAGGCGAACCGGGGGACGCTGTTCCTCGACGAGGTGGCGGACCTCTCCCCCGCCGGGCAGGTGCGCCTCCTGCGGGTCATCGAGGACGGACTGGTGCGTCCCGTGGGGAGCTCCCAGGTCACCGCCGTGGACGTACGCGTCGTCTCCGCGAGCTGGGCGTCGCTGTCCCAACGGATGGACAGCGGGCAGCTTCGGGCGGACCTCTACCATCGACTGTCGACCTTCTTCGTCAAGCTGCCGGCGCTGCGCGAGCGCCGGGGCGATCTGCCCGCCCTGTGCCGGGCGCTGCTCACGCGGTACGAGGACGAGCTCGGGCCGCGGCGGCTCGCGCCCCGCGCCCTGCTGGTGCTGCTGGCGCACCCTTGGCCGGGGAACGTGCGCGAGCTCGCCAGCGTCCTCTATCGTGCCGCCGCGCGCGCCGACGGCGCCGAGATCGACCTCGAGCACCTCGACCTCGGCCCCGCCGCCGTGACGAGGGCACGCGCGACGGTCGCGTCCCCGGCGACCGCGACGCGCGCGGTCGCCCATTGCGGGGGCAACATCAGCGCGGCTGCCCGCTCGCTCGGCGTCGCTCGCTCGACGTTGCGCGGCTGGCTCGCGCGGGAGGCACCACCCGTTCCCACCGGGCACCTCGAGCCGATGTAACCGGGACGCCCCGCGGGCGTGGGGCTCAGAAGCGCCCGCCGACGACGACGCCGGTCGCGCCGCCGCCGAGCCAGGGCGTGACGTGGAGCCCTTCTGCGCGCTTGCTGGCGCGCTTCGGCCTCGTGTCGACGAAGTAGTAGGTGACGAGTCCGGCGGCCGCGGCCGCCCCGCCCCCGAAGGCGATGTAGGAGGCGATGGCGAGGTCGTCACCGCGCTTGTCGGCGTCGATGTAGGCGGTGCAGGCGTCGTAATAGCGCGTGTCGTTCGGATTCGCCTGGTACGGAGGGATGGACTCCCAGTCCCCGCACGGCGCTTGCCCCGTGATCTGATCGGCCTGGGCCTGGGCCAGGATCACCGCCTCGATGTCCGCGGCCTCGTCGTGTTCATTGATGGCCGCGACCTGGAGCCCGATCCCGGCTCCGACGCCGCCCAGCGCCACCACCCCCAGGATCACGGCGACGGGCTTGTGGACGAACCAGTGCGGGAACTTCTCGCGGCCCTCCCTGGCCTCGACGGGCTCCTCCTTCGCCGGCTCCTTGCGTTCGCGCTTCGGCGGCCCCGACGCCGCCTTGGGCTCGGCGGGGCTGTCCCCCTCCGGCACGACCGCCGCCGTTGCCTCCTCCTCCGCGCCCCCGAACGTGAGCTCGATCGACGTCGCGGCGCCCGCCCGGGCCGCCACCGACTCCGAGCGGGAGTCGTCGCCGAACCGAACCTCGACGGTGTAGGTGCCGGGCTTCAGGTAGAGCGGGTCCTCGAGGGGGATCACCCCGTAGGCTTCCCCGTCCACGAGCACCTTGGCGCCCGCCCGATCGGACTCGACCTTCACGGTCCCGATCTTCTCCTTGGCCTCGGCGAGCCCGGCCTCGGCCTCCGAGCGCTTGGAGGCCTCCGATCCCAGCCCGAGGTACTCGGCGAAATGCTGGGCGGCGATGGCCTCGTGACCCGGTATGCGGAGCTCGCTCTGCGCCAGGTTGAGTAGCACGGACGGGTGCTGCCTCAGGGCGTAGGCCTGGACAAAGGACACCCGGGCCTTCGCGTACTGACCGGCGTCGAACTGGCGGACCCCCTCCTGGAACCGCTGTCGCGCCGTCACGGTCGCGGCGTCGTCGTCGGCGCGTGCCGGCGGGGACGCCACGATCGCGATGGCCATGACCATCAACCACAGAAATGTCACGGAGTGGCGGTGAGAGCTCAACATGTTCGAACCCGAGGCTCGGGCCGAGGCTACCACCCGGGTTCTCGCGGACGCAAACGTCCCTGGCGACACGGACCCACGCCGGCATCGGGTCCGCACCGACCGAGGCGTCTCGTAGCGGCGCCCCGTCCTCTACGCGGGGGCGGTGGGGCCGCGAGCGCAAGTCGCCCCTGGCCGCCCTGCAGGGGTCTTGTAACATTGCACTGACGGTTCCGAGTGCGAGGTACGGTGAAGGAACGAGACGGGAAGAGCCGACGAGCCATCGTCATCGTCGCGCTGCCTCTGCTAGCGGCCTGTGGGCGCCCGAGCTCGCCCGCGCCGGGGCAGACACCCGTGGCGGTCGTCTCTGGCGTGGACGGGCCGCTCGGGCCACGCGCGGACGTCGTAGCGAGCGCCGATGCGCTCGCGCTCGCCGGTGCCCGGGCGTCCGGGCCGGAGGCGGCGCGGCTGTCCGTCGCCGCGGCGGCCCTGCGGGAGCGCCTCTGGCGCCACGAACGAAGAGCGGCCGACGGCCTCGAGGCGCTCGAGCTGTACGACACCGCCGCGCGCGCCGAGCCCGCGCGGGCCTGCGATCTCCGGGTGACACGGGCGCTGCTCGCCGGAGACATCGACGGCGACCCCGAGCGCACCTACCGGGAGATCTACTCGACCCGCGCGGCCGCCCCGCGCGGCGCGTGCGCCGCTCGAGCCGGGGCGCTGCTGGACCTGCTCGAGGCGTACCGGCCGCTGCCGAACGTCCTCGGTGAGCTCGACCGCGCCGCGCGCGGCGACCCGGGCGCGGGCCCCGTCGCCTCCAGCGCGCCGCGCACGACCGTCGACGGCGCGGGGACGGTCGTGGTCCCGGCGTTGGACCCGGCGTCGGCGAAAGGGAGCGCTCGTATCACGGCGGTCGAGCGGTACCCCGGCGAGGAGTCGGCGCGGATCGTGGTCGTGCTCACGCAGCCCGCGCAGTTCGAGGTGGGGTTCATCCCCCAGCAGGGCGAGGTGGACGCCCGGCTGTTCGTGGACGTGAAGGGCGCGAAATACAAGGGCCCGCTCGGCTTCGAGGCGACGGGGCTCGTCAAGCGAGTGCGCCTCGGGCAGCGCCCCGACGGGACCCGGCTCGTGCTCGATCTCGCGGCGCCGGTGTACCGGCGGATCTTCTACCTCCCCGAGCCGTTCCGTCTCGTCATCGACGTGGCGACCACCCCGCCAGCGGACCTGGCGCCGCCCGTCGCCACCGGCCAGCGCGTGGTGCGCCGGGTCGTGATCGACGCCGGACACGGCGGCCACGATCCGGGCGCGATGGGGCCGAACGGGTTGCGTGAGAAGGACGTCACGCTCGACATCGCGCACCGCGTCGCGCCGCTCCTGGCGCGGGAGCTCGGGATCACCACGCTGATGACGCGTGACTCCGACGAGTTCGTGCCCCTCGACGAGCGGACCGCGCGCGCCAACGCCTTCAAGGCGGATCTGTTCGTGTCCATCCACTGCAATGCGTCCGAGGACGCCGGGGCCAGCGGCTTCATGACCTTCGTCCTCGACGACTCGAAGGACGCGCTCGCGGCGGAGATCGCGGCGCGGGAGAACGCGGCCTCCCCGGCCGCGGCGGCCGAGCTCGCGAGCGTCATGGGTCAGGTGGTGGATCCCGCGAGCCTCGCCCGGTCGGTCCACTTCGCGGAGCTCCTGCAGCGGGCGGCGTCGGCCTCCCTGGGCATCGAGTACCGGGGCGCCTCGGATCGCGGGGTCCGTCGCGCGGGCTTCTACGTCCTGGCGGGCGCGCACATGCCGGCGGTGCTGTTCGAGGTGTCCTTCATCAGCGACGAGACCGAGGCGCTCCGGCTGAACACCGGCGACTACCGGCAGAAGCTCGCGGACGCCGTCGTCAACGCCGTGCGCGCGTACCGTGAGGGCCGATGATGGCGTCGGGGAGGGACCGCGTGGGGCGCCAGCCGCCGCGTCGGCAGGTGTTCCCGGGACGTTTCCAGGCAGAGCGGCCCGACGAGCGACGGAATTCAACCGCGTCCGGCTTGACGGCCAAGGTGCGGGTATCTATCCTGCTTGGCCCCGTCAGGGACCGCGCAGAGCGAGGTTTCGAGCCACCATGACGACGATGACCAAGGCACAGCTCAAGAAGTTCAGGGAGTCGCTGGAGGCGAAGCGCCTCGAGATAATCCAGCGCGCCCGGCAGACGCTCGACGAGGACATGACCCTCGACGTGGACGATCTGCCCGACGAAATGGACCTGGCCTCCAGCGAGTACCTCCAGAGCTTCACCTTCCGGCTGCGCGGCAGGGAGCGCATGCTGCTCGACAAGATCCAGAAGGCGCTGGTGCGGCTCGACGACGGCACCTTCGGCGTGTGCGAGGAGTGCAGCGAGAAGATCTCGCAGAAGCGCCTCGAGGCGCGCCCCGAAACCACGCTCTGCATCCGCTGCAAGGAGGAGCAGGAGCGGATCGAGAAGGACTTCGGCTGACGCCGCCCCGTCGCGGGTGATCGGCGACCCGCGTCGCCGAGTCTCAGCGGCGGGCGCGGGTCGGGCGACGTGGGGGGGGCGCCGGCGGGGCGCGGCGGGGGCCGAGCGTCGCGGCGAGGTAGCGGCCGGTGTGGCTCGCTGGGCAATCCGCGATTTGCTCCGGGGTGCCCGCCGCCACGATGGTCCCGCCGTTGTCCCCGCCCTCGGGACCGATGTCGACGACCCAGTCGGCGCAGGCGACCAGATCGATGTTGTGCTCGATGATGACGATGGAGTTGCCCGCGCCGCGGAGCTCGAGCAGCGCGTGGGTCAACAGCTCGATATCCTGGAAATGGAGGCCCGTCGTGGGTTCGTCGAGGACGTAGAGGGTCTGTCCGGTGGCTCGGCGGGCGAGCTCCGTGGCGAGCTTGACGCGCTGGGCCTCGCCACCCGAGAGGGTCGTCGCCGCCTGGCCGAGCTGCACGTAACCGAGGCCCACCTGGCGGAGGGCGGTCAGGCGCTGTCGGATCCGCGGGATCGACTCGAACAGGTCGGAGGCGGCGTCGACGGTGAGGTCGAGCACGTCCGCGATCGAGAGTCCCCGGTAGGCGATCTCCAGGGTCTCGCGGTTGTAGCGCCGGCCCCCGCAGGCATCGCAGGTCACGTACACGTCCGGCAGGAAGTGCATCTCGATGCGCAGCACACCGTCCCCCTGGCAGGCCTCGCAGCGTCCGCCCTTGACGTTGAAGGAGAAGCGACCTGGCCGGTAGCCCCGGGCGCGCGCGTCGGGGAGGCCGGCGTAGAGCTCGCGGAGGTGGGTGAAGATGCCCGTGTAGGTGGCCGGGTTCGAACGGGGGGTGCGTCCGATCGGCGCCTGGTCGATCGAGATGACCTTGTCGATCTGCTCGAGGCCTTCGATGCGGTCGCAGGGGCCGACCCAGCCGGTCGCTCCGTACAGGCGCGCTCGGGCCGCGCTCAGGAGGGTGTCCACGATCAGGCTGCTCTTGCCGGAGCCGCTGACGCCGGTGACGGCGGTGATGAGCCCCAGCGGGACCTCGAGCGTCACGTCCTTCAGGTTGTGCGCGCGCGCGCCGACGACGCGGAGCCAGGTGTCGCCCGGGGGCACCCGGCGCGTCGGCATCGGCAGCCGCTTCGCCCCCGACAGGTACGGGCCGGTGATCGACGCGGGGTTCGCGGCGACCTCGGCGGGTGTGCCCTGCGCGATGATGAGGCCCCCGTGCACGCCGGCTCCGGGCCCCATGTCGATGACCTGATCGGCGGCGAGGATGGCGTCCCGATCGTGCTCGACGACGATGACGCTGTTGCCGGTGTCGACCAGGCGCCGCACCGCCTCGAGCAGGCGTTGATTGTCGCGGGCGTGCAGCCCCACGCTCGGCTCGTCCAGCACGTACAGGACGCCGACCAGCGAGGCGCCGATCTGGGTGGCGAGGCGGATCCGCTGGCCCTCGCCGCCGGAGAGGGTGTGCGCCGCGCGGTCGAGGGCGAGGTAGTCGAGGCCCACGTCGATGAGAAACCCGAGGCGTTCCGTCACCGCCCGCAGCAGCGGCTCGGCGATGGTGGCGTCGCGACCGGAGAGCCCGCCGGCGGCGCCGAGCGCGGAGAGGAACTCGTGCAGGCGGCGTAGCGGCAGCGCGGAGAGCTCGGAGAAATCGCGGCCCCCGAGCCTCACGGCGAGCGCCTCGGGACGGAGCCGCCGCCCCTGGCAGGCCTCGCAGGTCTGCGTGACGACGAAGCGCCCGAGATCCTCGGGGCCGATGGCGCCGTCGTCGCGGTCCGCCTCGACGTCGTCGACCTCTCCCGTCTCGAGGAGCCGTTCGAGTCGCGGGATGATCCCCTCGTAAGGGGTCCCTCGGGCACGCTTGCGGGTGTCGCCGTGGAGGATGAAGCGACGGTGCTCGGCCGAGAGCTCGGCGAAGGGCACGTCGGGGTTGACCCCGAGCGATTTCACGACCCGCGCGACCTCGGCCGCGGTGGCGACCGAGCCGCGGCGCCCGAAGGCGGCCACGGCCCCCTCCCGGAGCGTGCGCGACTCGTCCGGGACGATTCGTGCCGGATCGATGCCCGAGCGGACGCCGAGGCCGTCACAGGCGGGGCAGGCCCCGTGGGGGCTGTTGAAGGAGAAGAGCCGCGGCTCCACCGGGGGCAGCGTGATGCCGAACTCCCAGCTGACGAGCCGCTCGCTCATGACGACCGGCTCGGTGCCGTCGGTGGCGTCGATCAGGATCGTCCCATCGCCGAGCCGGAGCGCGAGTTCGACCGAGTCGGTGATGCGTCCCTTGGCGCCGTCGCGGACGACGACCCGGTCGACCACCACGTCGAGGTCGTGAGCCTGGCCCGGATCGAGCGCAGGGGCGTCGCCCAGGTCCACCTGCGTCCCGTCGATTCGGGCTCGCACGAAGCCGTCGCGGCGCAGGCGCTCGATCTCCGTCGCGAGGTCACCGGTCACCCGGCGGGCAACCGGCGCAAGCAGGGCCACCCGGGCGCCATCGCCGCGGTCGAGGATGGCGTCGACCATCTCCTGCACGGTGTAGGCGCGCAGGACGCGGCCGCTCCGCGGGCAGTGGGGTGTTCCCACGCGCGCGAAAAGGAGGCGGAGGTAGTCGGCGATCTCGGTGACCGTCCCCACGGTGGAGCGCGGGCTCTTGGCCAGCGCGCGCTGCTCGATGGCGATGGCGGGGCTCAGTCCCTCGATGCTCTCCACCTTCGGCTTGGGGAGCTGATCGAGGAACTGCCGGGCGTAGGCGGAGAGCGACTCGACGTAGCGCCGCTGGCCCTCCGCGTAGATGGTGTCGAACGCCAGCGACGATTTGCCCGACCCGCTCGGACCCGTGATCACCACCAGGCGGTTGCGCGGGATGTTGCAGCTGATGCTCTTCAGGTTGTGCTGCGCGGCGCCGCGGACGATGAGCTGATCCATCGACAGGTGGCTCCTCTATCACAGGTCAAGTGCCCAGGCGCCGGGCCGGCTCACGGGGTTCGGCCTCGCGGCCCGCGGGCCGAGAGGGGCTCACCGGCCCGCGCCGGGACGTCGGTCGAGAGTCGGTCCCCGTTGCCGGGGGCGCGCGGTTCGTCTACCGTGCGCCCCGTGGAGCCTGGTGTCCGGCGCGCCTTCGACGATCCAAGGGAAGCTCGTCGCGGGTTCAGGATGCGGGGCATCGAGGGCATCGAGGGCGTTGCCGGCGCACCTTGCGCCACGGGTACGGTTCTTGCTGCCAATATTAGGCCAAGCAGGGCCCATAGCTCAATCGGTCAGAGCCCCCGGCTCATAACCGGGCTGTTGCTGGTTCGAACCCAGCTGGGCCCACCGCGCAGCGACGGGGCAGGCGACGGCCTGCGTCTCGCGCCGTCGGGGCGCGCGGGCGACGCGCGCAAGATCCACTCCTCCTCGGTGGACGAGCGGCGCATCGCTGGCAGACTCGGCAGCGCGACCCCTCTCCCGCCGGGCGCGAGGCGTCCGGGGGAGGCTTCACCATGACCTTGCTCCAGGCACCGCTCGTTTCCCGTCTGTCGGCCGCCGCTCGCCCGGCAGGCAGAGGATGAAGGTCGAAGGGGCCCCAAGAGAAGTCAATGCCACAACCGAGTATTCAAGAACAGATCGTCGCCCTCGAGGCGCTGGCCGTCATGGACGCGGAGCTCGGGGAGCTGACCTCACAGCTCGAGAGCCAGCGTGAGGCCCTCGCCGGGAAGAAGCAGCGTCTCGCGGAGTTCGAGGAGCGCATCCAGACGTCTCAGTCGAGCGCGGACGAGATGGAACGGATGAAGTCGGACCTCGTCCACGAGCTGAGGCAGATGAGCCAGCAGGTGGACAAGTCGCGCGAGAAGATGGCCCGCTGTCGCACCGAGCGCGAGGCGAACGCGGTGCAGCGGGAGCTCGAGGAGCTCCGGAAGCTCTACCGCGACCGCGAGCTCGAGGTGGAGAAGCTCAACGCACTCGTCGAGCAGGCCCGCAACGAGATCGATACGACCGCGGCGCAGCGCGCCGAGCTCCTGGCCGAGCTCGGGTCGAGCGAGGGCGACCTGATGCAGAGCCTCGGTGAGCTCGAGGCGCAGATCACCGAGCGTGACCGCGCGCGTAGCGCCGTCGCGCAAAAGCTCCCGAACCCGCTCCTGCGCCGCTACGACATGGTGCGCAAGCGCCGGGGGACGGGGGTGTCGCACACGGGGGACGGGACCTGCAGCGGGTGTCACCTGGCGATGCCGCCGCAGCAGTTTCAGATCCTGATGCGCCGCGCGCAGCTCGACACCTGCCCGCACTGCAGCCGCATCATCTACTTCAAACCGCCGGATCCCGCGGCGTCCCTGTCGAACGACGGCGCCTGACGGGGCGGCGGGCGGCCGGGAGCGCGCGCCCGCAGGGGGACGAGTTGAAGGCGTGTTCCGCGTGCGGGCGGCTCTTCCCGGCGGACGCGGGGTTCTGCCCCGCGGATGGGACGCTGCTGGCAGACTTGAGCGCGGTGCCGGCGCCGCAGGACCCGCAGGACGCGCGCGTCGGTCGCCTGGTGTGCGGCCGCTACGAGGTCCGTCGCGTGGTGGCCGACGGGGGGACGGGGCGGATCTACGAGGCGATCGAGCGACCGACGCTCCGCCACGTCGCGCTCAAGATCCTCCACGCCGACGTCGTCGCGGACGAGGTCGTGCTTGCCCGCTTCCGGCGTGAGTTCGAGGTGAGCCGGCTGCTCACGCACCGCCACGTCGTCGAGGTCATCGATCTCTTGCCCACCGAGGACGGGAGCGTCGCGCTGGTGATGGAGTACCTGCACGGGGAGGTGCTCCGCGGCCTGCTGTGGCGCGAGGGCACGCTCGCCCCCGACCGGTTGGTGCGCATGGTTTCCCAGCTCGCCCTCGCGCTCGACGAGGCCCACGCGCTTCGGCTCGTGCATCGGGATCTGAAGCCGGACAACCTCTTTTTGTGCCCGACCACCGCCGGGGATCGGGTCAAGATCCTCGACTTCGGCTCGGTGCGCGACAATACCGCCTCGGCGAAGAAGCTCACGGTGCTCGGCACCACCATCGGCTCCCCGTTCTACATGGCGCCCGAGCAGGCGCAGGGGCTGGACACGCTCGACCACCGCGCCGACGTGTGGGCGCTGGCCGCGATCGTGTACGAGTGCGTCACCGGTCGGGTCCCTTTCTCGGGCAGCAACGGCCCGAGCATCCTGTTCGAGATCCTCACTCGGGAGCCGTCCCCCCCGAGCCGGGCCGCGGCCGGCGCGCGGCACCCGATCCCGGCCGCGCTGGACTGGGTGCTGGCGGAGGCCTTCCAGAAGGATCCCGAGCGGCGCACGCCCTCGGTGGGGGCCCTCGCCGACGCGCTCGGCGCGGCCTACGGGCTCGACGGCGACCACCGCAACTGGGCCGTCACCTCGCAGGAGGCCCTCGCCGGGCAGCTCGCGGCGGAGCGGCCGCAGCCGCTGGTCGTGCGCCCGCCTCCCGCTGCCGCGGTGGCCGACGCCGGTGGAGCGGAGGCCGACGCGGCCGGGTCGGTGACGCCCGCTGCCGGCAGCGACGGGGTCGCCGAGCGCGCCGACCGTGCCGCGGTGAGTCGGTTCCCGGGCGAGAAGGCTCCGCCCGTCCCGGTGCCGACACGACCGTCCCCCGCCGCCGTCCTGCTCTCCGTCCTCGTGGTGCTCACCGCGCTCGGCGTCGGGATGCTGGCGGCCTGGCTCTTCGCCGTGCGGTGACCGCGCCGTCGCCGATCATCGTCATCGAGAAGGAGGCGGAGATCCGCATCGCCGCCGCGAACGCCACCGTGAACCTCTACAACAAGATCACCGCGAACGTCTTCGGCACCCCCGAGGACGTGGCGCGCATGGCCCAGAGCTTCGGCAGCGGTATTGGGTTCGCGAAGACGATGGAGGGCTTCCTCGCCGGGGCCAGCCCCGAGGCGCTCGCGGTCGCGGCGAAGGCCGCGGACGTAGCGTCGGCGCTCGGAACGGCGGCAGCGGAGCGCCTGCGCTCGCCGGGCTCGGGGAGCGGTAGCGAAGGGGGAGGCCCGAGCTGATTCGGACGGTTCGCATGCTGCGACGGACACAGGCCTAGCCGCGGGCTGCTCCTCGCCCTAGGGTTCCCGCTCGATGAGCGGCTTCGCTTCCCTGGCTCCGGCTCCCGGTGGCGGCTGGATCGGACAGTGGTCGCCGGGCATCGGGGATCCGACGCTCGGAGGCTGGGTGACGGTCGCGCTGTACGGGCTCGCCGCCGTGCTCGTGGCTCGGGTCGTGCGCGGGCGGCGGGTCAACGGGCCTCGAGAACGCTGGTTCTGGGCCGTGCTGTTCGTCTGCCTCGTCCTGCTCGGCCTCAACAAGCAGCTCGACGCCCAGTCCGCCCTCACCGAGCTCGGCCGCATTGTCTTTCGGCAGCGGGGGCTCTACGAGGCGCGCCGTGAGGTGCAGCGGGTCTTCATCGAGGGGCTGGCGGTCGCGGCGGTGGCCGGCGGTTTCACCCTCGCGTGGCTCGTGCGGGGCACGCCGCGGGCGACGCTGTTCACTCTCGCTGGCGCCGTCGCGCTGAGCGCCTTCGTGGTGGTGCGCGCGGCGTCTCTTCATCGCGTCGATGTCCTGATCGGAACGCGCTTCCTCGGGATGAAGGTCAACTGGCTCCTCGAGATGGGGAGCCTGCTGGTGATCGCTGCCGGAGCGCACTGGCGCTTCCGCCGTCCGGCGACGCGACGGCGATCGGGCTCGTGAGCGGAGAGCTGGGGACCTCTCCACTCACGGTGTCGGCGAGCGACCCAGGAGCGCCAGCAATCCCTCGAGGATCGTCGCGGGGTGAGGGGGGCAACCGGGGACGTAGAGGTCGACCGGGACCGGGAGCGCGCCCTCGATGCCGTCGTGGACCTCGGGATGGCCCCGGAAGGGGCCGCCGGCGATGGCACAGGCGCCGACCGCGATGACGAGCTTGGGCGCGGGCATGGCGGCGTAGGTCTTCTCGACGGCGAGGCGCATGTTCTCGGTGACGGGCCCGGTGACGACGATGCCGTCGGCGTGGCGCGGTGAAGCCACGAACTGGATCCCGAAGCGGCTGAGGTCCCAGCCGATCGTGCCGAGCACGTTGAGGTCCGCCTCGCAGGCATTGCAGCCGCCGGCGCTCACCTGGCGGAGCTTGAGTGAGCGCCGGAACAGCTTGAGGCGCCCCGGCTCGAGCCGGGGATCGGTGCGATGGAAGGGGCCGCGGACGACGAGCTCGTCGCGCCGCCGGGTGGCGAGGCGGTGGTTCGCCGTGAAGCGGAGGGCCTCGGTCGGGCAAGCGGCGGCGCAGTCGCCGCAGAAGAGGCATCGGCCGAGATCGAGGGCAGGGGCGGCACGGCCGTCGGCCGTCGCCGGCTCCCGCGCGAGGGCCCCGGTCGGGCATGGCTCGACGCAGGCTTGGCAGTGGACGGCGCAGCGCGTGGCGTCGAGCTCGGGGACGCCGCGGAGACGGTCGGGGAGGACGGGCGGGGCCTTGGGATAGGCCATCGTCCGGTGTCCCTGACGAGCTCGAGCGAGGATCTCCTTGAACACGGTCGGCGCCTTTCAGCGGGGGTAGAGCCAAGAAGCTAGAGATCGTGGCCGCAGTAGGAGAGGTTGAAGCTCTTGTTGCAGAGCGGAAAGTCGGAGATCGCCTGGTCGCGGAGCGCGAGGGCGAGGCCGGTCCAGTTGCGGAAGGAGGGGTCCACGATCTCGTAGGTGGCGAAGCGGCCCTCGGGGTCGGTGATGGCGACGTGGCAGAGCTCCCCGCGCCACCCCTCGACCAGGGACACCGCCAGCCGTTCGCACCGGAGGGGTCCGGTAGGGCGGCGGAGGTCGCCGCCGGGCAAGGCGTGGAGTTGCTCGCGGATGAACCTCCCCGAGCGTTGCACCTCGAGCCAGCGGACGTAGGCGCGGGCGAAGACGTCGCCGGTGAGGGCGACGGAGACGGGGATCTGGGCGAGTCGGTACATCCCCGAGGGATAGTCGTGGCGGACGTCGCGCTCGAGGCCCGCGGCGCGGGCGGCCACCCCGACCAGGCCCAGGGCCTCGGCAGTCTCGCGCGACACGGTGCCGACCCCCTCGAAACGTGCCATCACCGAGGCGGTTTCCCAGAGCAGGGTCACCGCGTTCTCGACGTCGCGGAGCGTGGCGTCGAGGCCAGCGGTGATGCGCGCGACTCGCTCTGGCTCGACGTCGAAGGCGACCCCCCCGGGACGCACCAGGCCGCGCCCGAAGCGGCTGCCGCAGAGCTGCGCGCTGAGGTTGAGCAGATCGCCGCGAAGGCGGCCGCAGTAGGCCGACGTCGGCAGGTAGCCGACGTCGCCGGCGAGGGCCCCGAGATCGCCCGTGTGGTTCGCGAGCCGCTCGAGCTCGAGGGCGATCGCGCGCAGCGACAGGGCGCGCGGGGGGGCGGGGGCGGCGGCAAGCTCCTCGACCAGCTCCGCGTACGCTGTCGCGTGGCCGATGGTGGTGTCTCCGGCCACCGTCTCGCAGTAGTGGACGCTGCGCGGGGTGGGACCGCCGACGAGGGCACGGTCGATCCCGCGGTGCTGGTAGCCGAGGCTGATCTCGAGGTGGAAGACCTGCTCGCCGTGGCACTGGAAGCGGAAGTGACCGGGCTCGATGACGCCCGCGTGGACGGGACCGACGGCGACCTCGTGCACCTCGACGCCCTCCACGCGGTAGGGGCGGCGCAGGGCGATGACGTCGCGTGCCGGCGGGGGTGCCGCGTCACCGTCGCGGCGGCGAGGTGGGGAGAAGCGTACCGGCTTCTGCCAGGGGTGGCCCACCACCTCGAGCCCCCAGCGCTCCGCGAGCTCGCGCTCGAAGAGGTGCACCTCGGGGCAGTCTGGAGTCATCGACTCGACCTCCCGCCCCGGGAGCCTCGCGCGCCCGACGTGGAGCCGACCGTCGGTGTCGTTTGCCAGCACCACGTACAGCGTCAGGCCGTCCTCTGCCGGCACGGCGAAGAGCGCGGCGATCCGACGCCGGGCGCGGCGAGCGCCGAGGACGGCCTGGCGGAGCTCGGCGACGGAGAGCGCCGGGACGTCGGCCAGTGGCAGCGAGCGCCCGTTGCGGAGCGTCGCCAGCGCGGGGAGCGACGCCGTCGCCGATGCGGGGACCACGGGCGCCGTCGGGGCACGGTCCCCGAGCGGCGTCGCTTGGGGGGAAGGGGACGTGACGGGTTCCGTCATGGGGCCTCCAGCTCACTCGCGGCCTGGTGGAGGAGCGCCGAGAACGGCTCGGGCAGGTAGACGCCGAACAGCAGCACGATCCCGAGCAGACAGATGGCGGGGGCCACCAGGGAGAGCCGCTCGCGCTGGGGCAGCTCCGGAGTGGCCTCGGGCGTCGGGGCGCCCTGCACGATGCTGAGCACGGTGGCGCTCATGCCGAGGAACACCAGGGCGAGCAGCGCCAGGAAGGCCCCGGCGATCCACCACTGCCCGGTCGTGATCGCAGAGGTCACGATGACGAGCTCGCTCAGGAACGGGCCAAACGGCGGCGAGCCGGTCACCGCGAAGAACCCGAGCAGGAGCAGCCCCCCGGAGACGGGCACCCTGCGCAGCGCGGCCTGGACCTTGTCCGTCGACTTGCTGCCGAAGGCACGCTGGATGTTGCCGGCGGCGAGGAAGAGCGAACCCTTGGCGAGGGCATTGTTCACCATGTGGAGGAGCGCACCGAAGACGGCGCCGCCCCCGATCCCGATCCCCAGCGCCAGTATCCCCATGTGCTCGACGCTGGAGTAGGCGAGCAGTCGCTTGAAGTCGCGCTGCCGCGCCATGAACACACCAGCGACCAGCATCGAGAGCAGCCCGAGCAGAATCAGCGGCCGCCGTACGAAGGCCCCCTCGCCCGCCGCGACGGCGATGTGATGGACCCGGAGCAGCGCGAGGAAGGCGCAGTTGGTCAGCGCCCCGGCGAGGAGCGCTCCCGTGATCCCCGGCGCCTCGCCGTAGGTGTCGGGCTTCCAGGTGTGCATGGGGGCGAGCCCCATCTTGGTGCCGAAGCCGACGATGAGCACGAGCAGGGCCGCGTGCAGCCACGGTCGCGACATGTGCGGCGCGGCGGCGGCCAGATCGTCGAAGCGCAGGGAGGGGCGTCCGCCGCTGTGGAGCACGGCGTAGCCGAGCAGGAAGGCGCCCAAGAGAGCGAGGGCGATGCCGACCGAGCCGAGGAGCAGATACTTCCAGGTCGCCTCGACGGAGCGCTGCGTGCGGTGGAAGTAGATCATCGGGGCGACGCTGAGGGTGCTCGTCTCGAGCCCGACCCAGAGCAGCCCGAGGTGGTGCGCCTGGGCGATCAGCGCCACGACGCCGCTGAAGGTCAGCATCGCGGCGCAGAACCAGCGGCCCGACTTCTCGGGGTGGCAGGCGAGGTACGCGGGGAGGTAGACGGCGGCGGCGAGCAGGAGCGCCGCCGTCGAGCCGAGCACCAATTTGCCGAGCGCGTCGAGCTCGAGCCAGCCGTCGAACGCCGACACCTCGGGCAGCAGGAGGGCGCTCACGACCAGGAGCGCCTGCAGGACCGAGCCGACGACGACGACCCGGGCGCGTGCCGGCGCGGTCTTCATGAAAAGCACCCCGAGCGCGAAGCACCAGGGGATCAGGATCAAGGCCAGCGCCATCGCTCAGTCCTTCAGCTGCGAGAGGTGCGACGTGTCGAGGGAGGAGAACTCGCGCCGGATCTGGTCGAGGATGATCCCCATCACGAAGATGCCGACCAGTAGGTCGAGCAAGACGCCGAGCTCGACCAGGAAGGGCATCGCGCCGACCAGGGTCAGGCCCAGGATGAAGATCCCGTTCTCGAGCACGAGGTAGCCGACGACCTGAGTGAGCGCCTTGCGCCGGGTGGTGAGGAGGATGAAGCCGGTGAGCGCCGTGGAGAGCGAGGTCGGTACCAGGAGCGAGCCGACGTGCTCGGGGGCGAGGGGCAGCGTGTTCGCGAACAGGATCGCGAGGCCACTGCCGACCGCCCCCAGGACCAGTGACGGGACGTAGTCGATGTACGGCTCCACGTCGCGGCGGATGGCGACGTCGCGGAGCGCGCGCAGGAGCATTCGCGGGATCGCGACCCCCTTCAGCGCCACCGCGCTGACCGCCACCACCACCGACTCCACGGTGAAGTGCCCGGCCGAGATCAGCGCGACCACGCCCAGCACCACCCCCTGGGCAGCGGAGGCGTGGATCAGGGCCTTCACCCGGGTAGAGCCCAGCGTGAAGAAGTTCAGGAGGATGACCACGATGAGGAGGCTGTCGACGATCGCGATCATGGCTACCTCGCGCAAAGGACGACGCCGAACCCGGCGAGCAGACAGGCGGCGATGAGGAGGCTGGGGACGCGCTTCAGTCGGAGTCGCGCCATCACCGACTCGACCACGCCGATCGCCACGCCGACCGCGCCGATCGCGGCGAGGAAGCCGACCCAGCCGAGGACGGTCGCCCCCCGGGTGGTCGGGAGCAGGGTGTGCACGACCAGCGCGCTCAGGACGAAGAGCTTGATGGCGGCGCCGTGCAAGACCATCCCGAAGGCGGGACCGCTGTGATCGAGCACCATCACCTCGTGGATCATGGTGAGCTCGAGGTGGGTGTTCGGATCGTCGAAGGGGATGCGGCAGTTCTCGGCCAGCAGCACGATGAAGAGGCTGACGAAGACCAGCACCAGCACCGCTGACGCTTGGCTCCACTCCATGGCGACCGGGGCGCCGAGCACCACGGAGAGGGAGAGCGATCCCGCGCGCTGCACCAGCACGAGCAGCCCGAGGAAGAGCGCCGGCTCTGCCAGGCAGGAGAAGGTGGCCTCGCGGGCGGCGCCCATCCCCTCGAAGGACGACGCCGTGTCGAGCGCCGAGAGCATGGTGAAGAAGCGCCCGAGGCCGAGGACGTAGGCGAACAGCACGAGATCCCCCGCGAACGCGAGGGGCGCGCGGGCGTAGCCGAAGGGGACGAGGAGCCCCGCCAGCAGGGCGGTCGCCAGCCCCACCACGGGACCCGCGAGGAAGATCCAGGTGGTCGCGGTGCTGAGGACCGTCCCCTTGCGGTACAGGCGAAGGAGGTCGAAGTAGACCTGGAGCAGCGGCGCGCCCGCGCGGCCGGCGAAGAGCGCCTTGGTCTTGACGATGACGCCGAGCAAGAGCGGCGGCAGCAAGAGCAGGCAGAGCAGGTGGAGGACGAGCTCGGAGACGGGCAAGTCGAGGCGCCTCCTAGCGCCAGAGGACCAGCATCAACAGCAGCGCGGCCAGCACGTAGAGCACGTAAAGGTGGACCTTCCCGTGCTGGATCCAGCGTAGCCAGACGGCGCCGCGTGCCAGCCAGCCGATGACCGGCGAGATGAGTCGATCGAGGACGACCTCGGGGACGTGGCTCGCGAAGTGGGTGGGGGCCGGGAAGAGCCCCTGGACGTGGGGGGGATGTCGCTCGGGGCGGAGCGCGACCGAGAACAGCTCGACCAGGCCGTCGGCGAAGGACGCCGCCGTGTACTGCATGCGTGGGGTGGGCTCGGCGTAGCCGCAGTCCCAAGTGGGCCCGCGAGCGACGCGCCGCGCCGTCGCGCGGGAAAGGAGGTAACCCAGCAGGGCGAGGCTCCCGAGGAGGGCGACGTTGACCGCCGAGAGGGTCCCCAAGGGCACGAGCTCGCCGAGGGGCGACGCCCCGCTCGTCCAGGCGCGCGTCGCCCGCTCGAGGGGGGCGACCAGCCAGATGGGGACGACGCCGATCGCGGCGCAGGCGACGGCGAGCACCGCCATCGGCGCCAGCATGGGCCAGCCCGGGTCGTTGACGCCCTCGGGCCGAGGGCTCCGCGGGAGCCCGCAGTACACGATCCCGAACACCTTGACGAAGCAGGCGACCGCGAGCCCCCCGACGAGCGCGAGGACAGGGGCACCGAGGGCGACGGCGAGGCCGGCGCTGCCGAGCGCGAGCGTCTCCGAGCGGAACATGGCGAGGTAGAGCAACAGCTCGCTGACGAAGCCGTTGAGCGGCGGCAGCCCCGAGATGGCGACGGCGCCGATCAGGAACGCGAGGGCCGTCCGGGGTAGGACCCGGAGCAGGCCGCCCAGGCGATCGAGCTCGCGGGTCTTGACGGCCTGGATGGTCGCTCCGGCGCTGAAGAAGAGCAGCGACTTGAAGAGGCCGTGGTTGAAGACGTGCAGGAGCGAGCCGGCGAAACCGAGCGCCACCAGCCCGGGTCGGTCGAGGCTCCTTCCGACCAGGGCGATCCCGAGCCCGAGCGCGATGATGCCGATGTTCTCCACCGAGTGGTACGCGAGCAGGCGCTTGAAGTCGTGCTGCCCGAGGGCGAAGGCGACGCCGAGCACCGCGGAGGTCATGCCCAGACCGAGCACGACGAGCCCCCAGGTCAGCGGCACCACGGAGAAGAAGCTGGTGAGCCGGAAGAGGCCGTAGATCCCCATCTTGATCAGCACCCCGGACATCAGCGCCGACACGTGGCTCGGGGCGTTGGCGTGGGCGCCGGGCAGCCAGACGTGCAGCGGCATGAGCCCCGCCTTCATCCCGAAGCCGACCAAGGCGAGCACGAAGACGGCGCTGCTCGCCGCGGCGCCCCCGTCGAGGCCATGCACGTCGAGCGAGAAGGAGCCCGTGATCGCGCGGAGGACGACGAACGCCGCGGTCAGACACAGCGTCCCGATCCGGGTGGCGGCGAGGTAGACGTACCCGCTCGCGCGGACCTCGGGATCCGAGTCGTCGCTGGTGATGGCGAAGAAGGCCGCGAGCGCCATCACCTCCCACCCGACCAGGAACAGGACCGCGTTGCGTGCCACCACCAAGGCCAGCATGCCGGCCACGGTGAGGCCGTAGGCGACGCGCAGCTGGGCCCCCGAGCGGGGGTGCTTGGGGGCGGACCAGTAGGCGCTGCCGTAGAGCGCCCCCAGGGCACCGACGAGGCAGATCTGCAGCACGAACACCGCCGACAGCGCGTCGACCGAAACCGCGAGCGCGCCGCCGGGGACCGACCAAGGCACGACGAACGGCGTGGGCGCGGCACCGAGCAGGGCTCGCACGGCCGCGACCGCCCCGAGCAGGGCGCCCGCGGCGAGCCAGGCCGCGAAGAGGCGGTCCCCGCCGGCGCGCCGCGTGCCGAACGTCAGCGCGACGCCGCCGCTGGTGGCGGTGAGCGCGATCGCGGTGAGCACCAGGAGCTCGTTCATGGTCCCTCCTCCTCGGCAGGGTCGGGGCCGAGGGCCCGATCGACGCGGGTCGCCTCGGCGAGGAGGGTCGCCGTGGGGGCTCGCTCCCGCACGGCCCGTCGGAACTCGCGGTCCTGGAGCGCCGCGGCGAGGCGCGCCAAGAGGTGCAGGTGCGAGCGCACGGTCAGGGTGACCATCGAGAACAGGGTGTCGACCGGCTTGCCGTCGAGCGCCGCGAAGGGCACCGGCCGGGCGAGGAAGCACAGCGTGATCGAGGGCTCGTGCACCTCGAGCAGGATCGGGGCGCGGGCGTGGGGAATGGCGATCCCATCGCCGATCCCGGTCGAGCCGAGCGCCTCTCGCGCGAGCATCACGGAGAGCAGCAGCTCGCGCTCGCTATCGTGGGTGAACGGGAGGTGCTGGACCACCGCCTGGAGGACGGCCTCGCGATCCTCGCCCCCGACCCCGTAGTGGACGCCGCCGACGGCGAGCGTGCGGGCCAGACCGGGGCGCGGCGGATCGTTGGCCCGCTGTGACTCGCTGAACGGGTCGGTGGCGATCCCGAGGCCGCGCTCCGTCGCCCACTCGAGCAGCTCGGCGCGGTGAAACCAGTACTCGTCGGCCACCCGCTGGCTCGGGATGGCCCCGTCCCGAGCCAGGCGTTCGAGCGCCGACTCGGGGAGCGACAGGAGCGCCGCCGCGTCGACCAGGGGAAGTCTCATGCTGTCGGGTCCGAACGGGGAGGGGGGGCGGCGCGAGGACTGGACCGCCGCCGGGGTGGGGCGAGCACGTGATCGAGCAGCACGTGCCCCCAGACGGGGCGGGGCAGCACGACGCAGGTGCGGCCGTCGGAGCGGGACATCGCCACCGACAGCTCGGCATAGCGCCGGGTGTCGCTGGTGACGAAGGCGAGCGATGCCCGCGTGAAGCGGCGCCTCACCTCGCGCAATCGCTCGGCGTCGAACGGCGTCGCGAGCGAGTCGGGAAAGACGACCAGCGACGTGACACGGTCGTCGGCGCAAAGATGGGCGATGTCCTCACGCAGCTCGGCGTGGACACCACAATGGGAGAAGTAGTCCAAGAGTCGTTCTGTCGTCGGAGAGGCCGGCGACACCACGAGGACGAAGGGGGCGTGGGCACCGTGCCGCACGACGGCCGCCCTGTGCAGCTTCCGTACCGGAGCAGAAGTGGGCGGGATCCCCGCGGGCGGGGTCCGACGGGGCCGTCCAGCGGAGCCGCCGGCACCGGAAGTGTCAAAATGTCACCATCAAGCTGCGTACAAGCCCCGAAAAAGCGACAAAATGTCCGGGCCGGTGTGGGCGATCGCCGTTCGACCGGGCGCTTTGGTGGCTGGGTCTACCGGGGCTGTTTCTGCCTGCGCCCGGCGCGACCGAGGGGCTCCACCGCGAGCTGTCGCTGGATGGTGCGGACGCTGATCCCGAGGCGGCGCGCGGCCTGCGCCCGGTTGCCGGCCTCGAGCTCGAGCACGGCCTCGAGCACCTCGCGGACGATGCGATCGAGCGGTTCGTCGAGGTCGACGGTGAGCGTGTGGCGGCCAGCGATCCCGTCCCCGGCCGCGGTCGGCGCCGACGCGGGGTCGGCGGCGCCGCGGAGCGCAGCGGGGAGATCCTCGGGGCGCACCTGGCGTCCGGAACGCAGGAGGCAGACGAGCTCGATCACCGAGCGGAGCTCGCGGACGTTGCCCGGCCAGTCGTGGGATTGCAGGCTCGCCAGCGTCGTGCGACCGATCCGGGGTGCCGGGACGCTGTGGCGAGCGGACAGCTCGGCGACGAACTGGCGAACGAGGGGGGCGATGTCGGCGTGTCGCTCCCGGAGCGGAGGCACCGCGAGGGTCACGCCCTGGATCCGGTAGAAGAGATCGTCGCGAAAGCGTCCGGCTCGGACCTCCTGCTCGAGGGTGCGCGAGGTGGCGCAGAGGAGACGCGCGTCGACGCCGATCTTCGCCGTCCCCCCCACCCGCATGAAGCGACGGTGCTCGAGGAAGCGGAGCAGCTTGGCCTGGACGCTGAGGGGCATCTCCCCGATCTCATCCAGGAAGAGCGTCCCACCGTGGGACGCCTCGACCTTGCCGAGCGCGCGCTGGCTGGCGCCGGTGAACGCCCCCCGCTCGTGCCCGAAGAGCTCGCTCTCGAAGAGCGACTCCGGGATCGCCGCGCAGTTGATGGGGACGAAGGGGCCCGTTCGGCGCGTCGAGAGCTCGTGGATACGCCGCGCCAGGACCTCCTTGCCGGTGCCGCTCTCGCCGATCAGCGTTACCCCGACGTCCTTGCCAGCGACGACGCGGAGGACGCGATCGAGCGCCCGCATCGCAGCGGACCGCATGACGGGTTCGAAGACGACGTCGAGAGGACGCCGAGGTGTTGGCACGGGCCCTGTATGACCCACCGCGAGGGTTTCGTCACGCCCGCGGAGACGACGGGGGCGACGGCGATCCGGGCCTCCTCGGCGAAGCTGGGGTCGTCGGCGGAGAGCACGGCTGCGCGCTCGGAGACGAGGGCCACGTCGAGTGTTGGGGGCTCACCGACCTGGCGCTGGAGGGCAGCTTCGTGCAGCTCACCCTGGGCCAGGAGGACGTCTGCGGGCTCACCGCAGGAGGGAGCGCGACCTGTGGGAACGGAACGGGCGCGGCCCAGCCCCCGGATGGCCTGCGCCTGCAGCAGGTGAGCTGCGGATCCAGCTGCTGCGGCGTGACGGAGGACCTGACCATCGCCTGCTGGGGCGACGTGTGGCGCTGAGCCCGCCCTGGCCCGCGGTTTGCGCGAGGGGGCGAGCGGTACTAGGGTGCGCCCCCCCCGCCCCCCGAGCCTTCTTTGGACCATCTCGACCCCTTCTCCCTCGTCCCCCCGCCGTTGCCCGCCGCCCTCCTCCAGCGCGGCTTCACGGCGCTCACCGACGTTCAGCAGGCGGTGCTCGCGGCCGATGCCGCGGACCGCGACCTCCGGATCTCGTCGCAGACCGGCTCCGGCAAGACGGTGGCGCTCGGCTTCCTGCTCGCCCGGGATCTCCTGCAGACGGCGCCGAACGCGGGGCCGCGCGCGATCGTGATCACGCCGACGCGGGAGCTCGCCAACCAGGTGGGTGACGAGCTCGGGTGGTTGCTCCGGGGCGTCCCGCATGGGGACGTCGCGGTGGTGACGGGAGGTACCAGCGTGGGCCGCGAGCGAGCGCGCCTCGCGCGCGTCCCCGGGGTCGTCGTGGGCACCCCGGGTCGCCTGCTCGATCACCTGCGGAGCGGGGCGCTCGCGGGCGAAGACGTCGCGCAGGTGGTGCTCGACGAAGCCGATCGGATGCTCGACATGGGCTTCCGCGACGAGCTCGAGGGCGTGCTCGACCACCTCGCCGAGACGCGGCGCACCCACCTGGTTTCTGCCACCTTTCCGCCGGGCGTGCAGCGACTGGCCGCGCGCTATCAGCGGAAGCCGCTGAGCATCGAGGGCACCCGCCTCGGCGTCGCCAACGCGGACATCGAGCACGTGGCGCACGTCGTCGCCGGCGATCAGCGCTACGACGCGCTCGTCAACGTGCTGCTCGCCGCGGTGGGCGCCCGGACCCTGGTCTTCGTGCGCACCCGCGCGGCGGCGACTGAGACCGCCGAGGCGCTCACCCGCGACGGTTTCGCCGTGCAGGCCCTGAGCGGGGATCTCGCTCAGGTTCAGCGTCAGCGCACGGTCGAGGCCTTCCGCGCCGGCACCGCGCGCGTGCTGGTGGCGACGGACGTGGCCGCGCGGGGGCTCGACATCCCCGAGATCGCGGTCGTCGTCCATTACGACGGGCCCGAGGACTTCGACGCCTACACGCATCGGAGCGGTCGTACCGGGCGTGCGGGGCGGCAGGGACGGAGCGTGCTCCTGGTTCCGCCCGCCGCGCGCGGTCGGGCCACCGCCCTGGTCCGCGCGGCCGGCGCCTCGCTCCGTTGGGAGCCGGCACCGTCTCCCGACGTGGTGCGGGCGGCGGAGGACGCGATGCTCCGTCGCGCCCTCGTCGAGCGGCTCGGCGCTGCGGTCGCACCGACGTTGCTCGCCCGCGCGGCCGAGCTCCTGGCCGAGTTGCCGGCGACCGAGCTCGTCGCCGCCCTGCTCGCGGAGGCGCAGGCCCACGGGCCCTGTGCCGCGCGGGTGCTCGCGCCGCCACCGAGCGCACCAAGCCTCGACCGCCCCCGTTCCGGGCGGTTCGTCGCCTCGCCGGAGGCGCCGCGCCGCGCGGCTGCCCGACCGCCGCGCGACCGGCAGGAGCCGCAGACCTTCAAGGAGTTCTTCCTGAACTGGGGCGCGCAGCACGGGGCCACGCCGAACCGCGTCCTGGCGCTCGCGTGCCGCCGAGGCGGCGTGCCGAGCGGCGCGATCGGCGCCATCCGGGTCGCTCCCCACGCGACCACCATCCAGATCTCCGCGCCCGTCGCCGGGCGCTTCGCGGAGGCGGCGAGCCAGCCCGACGCGATCGATCCGCGGCTGCGTTTCGCGCCCCTCCGCCCGTCGTCCCGTCGGGCGGACCCCCCGTCCCGCGCCTGCTGAGCGCGCGAGCGGGAGGCGCCGGGAGCGGGGCGGGCCGACCCCGCCGTACCACCCGTGACCGGGATGGACCCTCACATCGGTGGCATCGCCGCCGCCCGCCGGGTCATCTCGTCGGGCGAGACGTCCTCGACGTGCTGGGCGAGGATCCACCGGTAGCCCTCGGGATCCTCGAACTGGCCGGACCGATCGCCGTAGAACTGGTTCTCGATCGGCCGGATCACCTTGCCCCCCGCCGCGACGAAGCGAGCGCCGAGGGCATCGACGTCCTCGTTGTACAGGCAGAGCGTGATCGGCGTCCCACCGAGCGTGTGAGCGCTTCGGTTGCCCCAGTTCGGCATCTCGTCGGACAACATGACGCGGCTCGTCCCGATCTGGAGCTCCGCGTGCCCGACCTTCCCTCCGTCCATCGGTAGTCGGTAGAGTTCCACCGCGCCGAGGGCGCGCTCGTAGAACCCGATCGCGCTCGCGGCATCCCGGACCGCGAGGTAGGGGGTGACCGTGTGGTATCCGTCGGGAATGGGCTGCGTCATGGCGTCTCCTCTCCGCGGTGGGGGGTCGCGGGCACATCTGCCCCTCCCCGCCGCTGACGAGACGTGAGATGGGGCCAGGGTCTAGGCACCGCAATCCCGGCGCGGCGTGGCCACGGGCGGAGGGCCAGTGGCTGGTCTCCGACCAAGAGCCGCCGCGCCCTCGCGCGCTGCCTGGACTTCGACGGGAACCTACCGGCCAACGACTCTCGCTCGATCGCCGACGCGGTGGGTAGCGCCTGGCGGCGCGATTGGCGCGGCACCCACGCCCCCTGTGCTAGCGTGCGCGCCGCGCGAGTGGCGCAGCCGACGGGGGGTCTGGTCGGCGCGTCCTCGACGCCAAAACATCAAGGAGCAGAGATGAACAAGCACGGATGGTTGGTCGCGGTGGCGGTGGGGTTGCTCACGATCGGGGGCTGCGGCAAGGCCAAGCAACTGATCGAGAAGGTTTCGGGTAAGACCGAGGTGGCCGGCGGCGCGACCGAGGCCAAGGGGTCCGTCGGCGCGGAGCCGGAGCTGGTGGCGGGCGACGCGGCTGGCCCCGCGGGGATGAAGTGGGAGCGTGTCGACGAGGCCGGCGTCGGCTCGGTCGAGGTGCCAAGCGGCGAGGGCTGGACCAAGGAGAGCGGGCGCGCCCTGCAGGTCCAGCACGAGCAGATGGACATCACCGTGATGGTGCAGAGCCAGGGCGGGATCCCGGCCGATGCGCGCAGCGAGTACCTGGCGAGCCTGATCGACGTGAACAAGCGCGACGCGCCCAAGTACGAGGTCACGGCGAAGACGGAGGGCGGTGTCAGCCGGCAGGTTGCCGGGCGCGTGGATGGGAAGTTCGACAACGGCACCGCCTACGTGACCCGCGACTACGCCCTCTTCGTCAAGGACTCCGTGCTCATGCTGATGGTGCGGGGGCCCACGGCCAAGGCGGCCGAGGTGCAGGGGATCGCGGACCACATGGCGAAGTCGGTCCGCTGCGTTCGGTGCGCTGGCGGGGGATCCGGCCTGGGTCCCCCCCGCCCTTGTTGAGAGCCGGTGCTCGGCTGCGCGCCGCCGTCAGGGCGGTCCCCGTGGCCGAGCGGTCCGGCCCGTGGTAGTTCCCGAGCGGAACATGCAGTCTCGACGGGAAACGCGTGGGAGCGCCGCGTTCGCGGCGGTGACGATGGGGTCGGCGGCGCTGGTGGCCGCGCTCGCGCTCGGTTGCTCACGGGGCAACGTGCCTCAGGGCGACGGCGGCGCGACCGCCGAGGGCCAGGGCGTGGTCGCCACCGCGGCTGCCCAGGGCCAGGCCGGTCCGGTGGTACCCCCCGCCAGCGATCGCTTCGATGAGGCCACCTTCGCGCTCAGGATGCTGCCGAAGGGGCCCTATCGCGCGGGTCAGGCGGGCGTTGTCGAGGTGACGATCGACGCCAAGGATCCGTACCACGTCAACGACGAGTACCCCATCAAGCTCAAGCTCGAGGCCACGCCCAAGATCGCCTTTCCGGCGCCGGTCGTGGGCAAGGACGCGGCGGAGATCGCCGGCAAGCACGGCAAGCTGACCGTGCGCCTCACGCCCGAGGCGGCCGGAGAGCACCGCGTCGCCGGTCGCCTCGCCTTCTCCGTCTGCAACGACGACCGCTGCATCGTGGAGCGGCGGGATCTCGCGCTCACCCTCCGCGCCGAGTGAGCCCGGGGTGGGCCGGGTACCCGCTGGCGTCATGCGTGGGGGTCGTGCTTCGCGTCCGGGGCGCCGTCTCCACATTCAGCGGCGAGGGGTCGCCGGCAGTGACACTCCCGCCGCGCGCAGGGCCGCGTAGAGCTCGTCCATGCCAGTGGAGAAGCGGGTCAGGATGCGGACGCGCTGCCCAGCCGCGTTCTGTAGGACGAGGCAGTCGTCGGCCATCATCAACCGCAGGCCCCACAGCCACGACAACCCCAGCAGCGGCGCCAGCGCGATCATCGCCAGGCCGAGCTTGCGGTGGGGCGGCTCCCTCGTCGTCCCCGCCTCGACGAGCGAGTCGAAGGGGAAATCAGCGGCTCCGTAGAGGGTGAAGGACCGCAGTCGGTCCGGCAGGATCTGCACCCGCATGCACTCGGCGTGCGCGGCCACCCCGAGCGCCACCAGCCCCATGACGGAGAGAAAGAGCACCATGCCGAGCGGGTTGCCCCGCGCGCCGCGGAGCGCCTCGAGCAAGAAATACGAGCTGCCGGCGGCGATCGTGTACCCCAGCCCATCGAGCATCGCGATCTCCAGGGCCCGATAGCGCACCGCGGCGCGCCTGCGCCGCCAGCGCAGCAACAGGAGCGACAGCAGCCCGAGGCAGCCGCAGCCGATCGCCAGGGGGAGCGCGGGACGACAGGTCCACAGCGACACCCCCATTTGCCGGCGCGCCTCCGGCGGCGTGAGCCGACGCTGGCCCAGGTATGCGCGCTCGGGTCCCTGCTGCACGATCACGAGGTCGTGGCCGTCGGCACCCAGGGGGTGCTTGGCCCCGAAGGCCTTGGCCGGCACGCCATCGAGTCGACGCGCCGAACTGCGCACCTCCGCGAGCAGCGCCGCCCACTCGGATCCCCCCTGGACCGGCGCCCGCGCCAGCCGCTCGTCGATGAACCTCGTGATCGGCTGAGCCGTCTCGCCGCGCAGGTACTCGGTCGCGAAGTCGTGCTCTCGGAGCACGACGACGTGGGGCACCTGGTAGAGCAGGGCCGAGAGCCCGCCCAGCAGCGAGACGAAGAGCAGCAGCCGACGCAGGACCTCCAGGGTGGGGCCCCGTCGATCGCAGGGAGCGAGGGGGACGACCGGCGGCCCGAGGGGCCGACCACAGTCGACGCAGTGGCGACCTGCCTCGGGGACCTCGGCGCCGCAGCTCGGGCAGCGTCGAGCCGTCATGGAGCGGCCTCCCCGTCAGGCGTCGCTGTCGGCTCGGGGTCGAGCCGCACCCAGCTCCGGCCACGGTCGGCGGACCACTGGAGCCCCCGGCCCCGCGCCACCAGGCCCCCGTCCCGGCGCGCCACGAAATCCGTGCTCGGCGTGTCCTTCCCTTCCAGCGGGACCAGGCTCTCCGAGCCCGGCGCGAGCGTCGTGATGCCGTTCGCCCCGCCGATGACGACGGTCCCGTCGGGGTAGAGCGCAACGGAGTAGGGCCGGTCTGTCATCAGCAGCGATCGATCCTCTTGCTCACCCCGCAGGAGGACGATCCGGCTCGAGTCGAAGCCGTCTCCCTTCAAGGCGATGACCTGTCGATCGCCGCTGACAGTGGCGGTGCAGCCGGGGGCGAGGAGGGCGCGATCCAGCGGGAGGAAGGTCCGGCCGCCGTCGAGGGAACGACAGCGGCAGCCCGAGATGACCACCATCGACTCGGCGCTTCCGGCCAGGCTCCGATCGGCCACCTTGCCGCAGTCGCCGGCCACGCGTTGCCAGGGGGCCCCGAGGTGGTCCGCCGTGAACAGAGCCCCGCCCGGGAAGGTGCCGGCGTATCGACTCAGGATCCACCTCCCCGTCTTGGTCGCGACCAGGCCGACGATGGGAGCGTCCCCATCGGGCGTGGGGAGCTCGACCCAGCCGCTCGCATCGCGGCGGTAGACGCCCCGCGCCGTCGCGCCCGCGACCTCGCCCTTGGGTCCCACGGCGAGCGCCCGGACCGCGCTCGGCGCGAGCGTTTGCAGGGAGCGCCAGGTCCCCGTCTCCGGCGTCACCGCGTAGACGCGCCCGTCCTCGAAGCCCACGTACATCGGGCCCGTCGGCGTCGCGGACAGCGCCGTCAGCTCGCCCGATGGGGTCAGCAGGCTCGCTGGCGTCCAGGTCGTCCCGCCGTCGACGGAGCGGTAGAGGCCGTTGCCCCAGGTCCCGGCCAGCGCCAGCGATCCCGCGGCCCGCACCACGGTCACGTCCTCGGCGCCGATCGGCGCCGGTGCGCGGGCCCAGGTCAGCCCCCCGTCCACGGTGGTGAAGAGCCCGCGCGTCGAGGCTGCCAGGGCACGCCGGGCGTCGACCCCCACCAGGTCCTGGATCTCGAGCTCCTCGAGCCCGACGCTCGCGGGCTCCCAGCTCGCGCCGGCGTTCGTCGACCGAAAGACCCCGCTGCCGAAGGTCCCCAGGAGCAGGTTGGTGTCGGTCAGCAGGGCGAGCGAGGTGACGTCGCGGCTCGAGAGCCCCGTCGCTTCGGGCTTCCAGGTCGCTCCCCCATCCGCCGAGCGGAGCACCCCGCGGCCGAAGGAAGCCGCCACCAGGGCCCCCGTGCGCAGCTCGACCAGGTCGGTCACGACCCCGACGTCCGCGGCGGAGTAGCCGAGCTCGAGGTCGCTCAGTCCCGACGATCGCTCGGCCAGCCACATCGACTTCGAGCTGCCGAACAGCCCGTAACCATCCCGGTGCGCCCGGGATACCGCCCAGGTCTTTCCCTCGTCATCGGACCGATGGGCGCTGCCGCGCGTGAGCAGCCAGAGGCCGCCCGCGCCCGTCGCCAGCGCGAGGAAGGCGGTCGGCCGCTCGGGGAAGGCGCGATCGAGGCGCAGGAAGCTCGCTCCGCCGTCGGTGGACTCCGCGAGCCAATCCCCCTGGCTCGGGGACGTGCCGATGACGAGCGCGTGCCGTTCCCCGAGTAGCTCCAGGTCCCGGATCCGGAGGACCGGATCGGCCTTCGTCTCCGGCGCGGGGGACCGCAGCACGAACGTCCTCGGCGGCTCCGCACGGCAGCCCCCGGCGGCGACCAGCAGCCCCCACCCGGCTCCGCACGCCCGCGCGCTCCACCCCCGGCCCGGTCTGGCTGCCCGCAGGTGCGAGAGGGGAAGGCGCACGCTCCCAGGCTAGCAAGCCCTCGCGCCGGTCACCAGCGCCGCCGGGAGGGGATCGGGGGCGGGGCGTGGTAGGGTGGAGGGGATGCCGGGGCCGGTGCTCGAGGACCTCGCTGCCCTCTCCGAGGCGGTCCAGCGCCGCTTCGCCGACGAGCGGCGGGTGCTCTCCTTCGGCGAGTACCTGGAGCTCTTCGCGACCGATCCCGCGCGCCACTCCCGCCCCGCCGCGCGCTACGTCCGGGACATGCTGGAGCACTTCGGGCGCGAGGTGCTCGAGCGGCCGAGCGGCGCGGTCACCCGCCATCGCCTGTTCGATCTCGAGTTCCTCGAGGATCGCGAGGCCCGGCGCCGCGCCCTGGCCGGGCACGAGCAGGTCCAGGGCGAGCTCAGCCGCGTGCTGGAGAATTTTGCCCGCGAGGGGCGGGCCAACCGCGTCGTGCTCCTGCACGGCCCGAACGGCTCCGCCAAGAGCACCATCGTCCACGCGCTGCTGTGCGGGCTCGAGCATTACTCCACCCTCGACGAGGGGGCGCTCTACCGCTTCCACTGGGTCTTCCCGCGGCGCGCCGGGGGGCGCGGCACCATCGGCTTTCAGGGCGACATCCGGCCGGCGGCGGAGGGGACGAGCTACGCGCACCTCCCGGACGACGAAACCGACGCCCGGCTGTTCATCGAGACCCGGGATCACCCGCTGTTCCTCCTGCCCGAGCCCGAACGGGGCGCCCTCCTCGCGCGCCTCGTCGCGGCGGCCGGCGCCGTCGAGCCGCCGTCGGACTACGTCCTCAAGGGGAGCCTGTCGCACAAGAACCGCCAGATCTTCGACGCGCTGCTCGTCAGCTACGGCGGCTCGCTCGCCGAGGTCCTGCGCCACGTGCGGGTCGAGCGCTACTTCATCTCCCGGCGCTACCGCGTCGGCGCCGTGACGCTCGGCCCCGAGCTCGGCGTCGACGCCGCCGAGCGGCAGCTCACCTCCGATCGCTCGCTGGGGGCGCTGCCCGCGTCGCTGCAGTCGCTGAGCCTGTTCGAGGCCCACGGCGAGCTGGTCGACGCCGCGGGCGGCCTGCTCGAGTTCTCGGACCTGTTGAAGCGGCCCCTCGACGCCTTCAAGTACCTGCAGATCACCGCCGAGACGGGCGAGGTGCAGCTCGAAACCCAGAACCTTGCCACCAACTGCGTGATGCTCGCGAGCGGCAACGAGCTCCACCTCACCGCGTTCCGCGAGCACCACGAGTTCGAGAGCTTCCGCGGCCGGCTCGAGCTCATCCCGGTCCCGTACCTCCTAAGCTACCCCGACGAGCAGCGGATCTACGACGCCCAGGTAGCCCCGCAGGTGGGCCGCCACGTCGCGCCCCACGCCGTCGAGCTCGCCGCTCTGTTCGCCGTGCTAACCCGCCTGCGGCGGCCCGATCCCGAGCGCTACTCGGGGCCGCTGCGGGAGGCGGTGGAGTCGCTCACCGCCCTGGAGAAGCTCGACCTTTACGGGACGGGTGCCGTGCCCGGCCGCCTCGGCGTCGAGGCGCAGAAGGCCCTGCGGGCCAACGTCGCGGCGCTCCTGCACGAGACGGACGGGGCGGTGGACTACGAGGGCGCGACGGGGGCGAGCCCGCGCGAGATGCGCGGCGTCCTGCTCGATGCGGCCCAGGACCCCGGCTACGAGGGGCTGTCGCCGTTCGCGGTCCTCACCGAGCTCGACCGGCTCTGCGCGCGCCGCGTCGAGTACGCGTGGCTCGGCCGGGACCCGGAGCCCGGGGGCTATCACGATCACGAGCGGTTCCGGCACGAGCTGCGCGAGCGGCTGCTCGACCTGCTGGAGGACGAGGCCCGGGTGGCGACGGGGCTGGTGGACGAGGCGCGCTACGAGGAGCTCTTCGATCGGTACCTCGCGCACGTCAGCGCGTGGCTCTCGGGGGAGAAGCTCCGCAGCCCACTGACCGGTCGCCTCGAGGAGCCCGACCTCGCCCTGCTCACCGAGGTGGAGCGGCTGCTCGGCGTCACCGCCGACGCGCGCAGCTGGCGCGACGCGCTGCTCGGCCGCATCGCGGCCTGGGCGATCGAACACCCCGGGACACCCCTCGATCGGCGGACGGCGTTCGCGGATCTGCTCCGGCAGTTGCGCGACGGCGCCTTCCGCGAGCGGCGCCCCGCCGTCGCGCGGGCCTGCCGCGATCTGGTCCGGCTGGTGCGGGAGGCCGGTGCGGGGCTCGAGCCGGACCGGCGCGAGGAAGCGGAGCGGCTCCTCGCGCGCCTGTGCGCCCAGTTCGGGTACGTCGCGGCGACGGCCGCGGACGCCGCGCAGGCGCTGGTGCAGCAGCGCTTCCACGATCTCGGCGGGTAGGCGGGTCGCGGTGGCCGGGCCGGCGGCGGCTGCCGGGCGCCGTGACCTGCGCTAGAACGCGCGGCCATGTGGATCGACTCACACTGTCACCTCGACGCGAAGAACTGGCCGGAGGGGCCCGACGCCGTGCTCGAGCGCGCGCGGGCGGCGGGGGTCACGGCCTTCGTGGTGGTCGGCGTCGACGGCCCCGACTCTGCGCGCGCCGCGGCCGAGCTCGCCGCGCGGAGGGCCGACGTCTGGGCAGCGGTGGGCGTGCACCCACACGAGGCCTCCGGCTTCTCCGCGACCTGGCCCGAGATCGAGCCGCTGCTCGGGCAAGCGCGGGTGGTCGCGGTCGGCGAGACGGGACTCGACTACCATTACCGCTTCTCACCGCCCGGCGAGCAGGCGGCGGCGTTCCGGGCCAGCATCGCGGCGGCGCGGGCGGCGCGGCTGCCACTGGTGATCCACACGCGTGAGGCCGCGGCGGACACCATCGAGATCTTGACGTCGGAGGGCGCGCGCGAGGTGGGCGGGGTGATCCACTGCTTCGACGACGAGCTGCCGTTCGCGCGCACGGCGCTCGACCTCGGGTTCTACCTGTCGTTCTCGGGGATGGTGACGTACGCCTCGCGGGACGAGCTCCGCCGGGTGGCGGCTTGGGCGCCGCTCGATCGGATCCTGGTCGAGACGGACAGCCCGTATTTGACGCCGGAGCCGGTGCGCAAGCAGCGGGGGGGGAAGGGGTGCGAGCCGGCGCACGTGGTGTACACGGGCAGGAGGGTGGCGGAGGTGCGCGGGATGGGGGAGGCGGCGCTGGCGGAGGCGGTGGCGGAGAACGCGGGGCGGCTGTTCGGGGTGAAGCGGGGATGAGAGGGGCGGGGGAGGGGGATCGGGATCGGGATCGGTTCAGGGGGATTGGAGTTGGGGTTGGGGGCGGGGATTGGGGGCGGGGGCGCGGAGCGGGGGAGGGGAGATCGGGAGCCGACTTGAGAATAGGGGGTTGGGGGAGGGGCGGGGGGACGGCGCTCCGAGAGAGGAGGACGCACGGGGTCGCGTCGCGGGCATTGCCGCCGAGGAGGACGGGCTGGCTCCAGCGCCGGTCATGACCAAACCGCAACGGGTTGCTGAATGGTCTTGACTGATCCGTAGGCGGTTGCAGAATGGTCGCAGCCGATGGATCGTCTGCAGGCTGCCGCCATTCGGCGTGATCTCGACCAGAAGATGGTTCTGCTCTCGGGTCCGCGGCAGGTGGGGAAGTCCTTTCTGGCGCGGTCGCTCCTGCCCGGCTTCTCGCGACCGGTCTACCTCAACCACGACAACGCGCAGGATCGCGCGGTGATCCTGGAGCAGTCCTGGCCGGGCGACACGGACCTGCTCGTGCTCGACGAGCTACACAAGATGCCCAAGTGGAAGGGCTTCCTCAAGGGGATCTACGACACGCGCCGGCCGAGCGTGCGGATGCTGGTGACGGGGAGCGCGCGCCTGGAGACGTTTCGCCGCTCGGGCGACAGCCTGGCTGGGCGGTACTTCCTCCATCGCCTGTTGCCGTTGTCCCCCGCCGAGGCTGCGCGCGCGGGCGTAGCCAGGGGCCTCGAGCACTTCCTCCATCGTGGCGGGTTCCCCGAGCCCTTCCTGGCCGAGGACGAGCGCGACGTGGGCAGGTGGCGCCGGCAGTACTTGGACGGGCTCATTCGCGAGGACATCCTGAGCTTCGAGAACATCCACCAGGTGCGCGCCATGTCCCTCCTGGTCGAGTTGCTGCGCGAGCGCGTGGCGTCGCCCCTGAGCTACCAGAGCCTCTCGGAAGATCTCGGCGTCTCACCCAATACCGTCAAGCACTACCTCGAGATCCTGGAGGCGCTCTACATCGTGTTTCGGGTGCAGCCGTACTCCCGCCGGGTGGCGCGCTCGCTGCAGCGCCAGCCCAAGCTCTACTTCTACGACGTCGGGTTGGTCACTGGCGACGAGGGCCGCCGCCTGGAGAACCTGGTGGCGGTGTGCTTGCAGAAGCGGCTCTCCTTCCTCGAGGACAGCGACGGGACGGCTCGGACGCTCCACTACCTGCGCACCAAGGATGGTCGCGAGGTGGATTTCGTCACGGTGGAGGGCGGCAGGCCCGCTCTGATGGTGGAGGTCAAGGCCAGCGACGGCACGCTCACCGCCGGGTTGCGCTTCTTCAACGAACGCTACGGCTTACCGGGCGTGCAGCTGGTGGGTGACCTGCGGCTGGAAACCGATCGGGGGGCGCTGGCCGTGCGAAGGGCACTGCCCTGGCTGAGCGCTCTCGAAATCTAGTGGCAGGAGCCCTCGACCCGCCGCCCGACGGAGCGCGAGCGGGTCCGGATCGGCGCCCTGCGCTACAAGGAGAACCCGCGCACCGGCGAGCTCGAGGAGGTCAGCGTGCCGCTCACGCGGTTCGAGCTGGTGATCACGGTCGAGAACGGCCTGACGCCAGGGGCCCCCTCGAAGGACATCGTCTTCAGCCAGCAGGTGAACTGAACCCTTCGTCGAGGCCCGGCGCGGCACGTTCGCGACGGGCCCCGAGCCCGTCGATCGGGGCGGTGCTACCCTCCGTCCGATGGTGCGTGGGCGAGCGAGCGGCAAGGCCCTGGCCGTGATGGCCGTCGTGGCGGCGGCGCTCGGCGGAAGTTGCCGTCGAGCGCCCGCGCCACCGACGCCGGCGGGCTCGGCGTCGAGCGATGCTCGACCCGTCGTGGACACGTCCGGGTGGTTCGCGCTCGAGGCGGTGACGGGCGTGCGCGGGCCGCGCGCGCGCCTCACGGCCCGTTCCCCGACCTGCCTCGACGCGGTGGGTTGCCCGTTCGAGCCGGTTCGGCTGCCCGCCTGCGGCGCCGGGGTGCCCGCGCTCGACGTGGCCGAGGTTCACGCGCAGGCCCAGGCGCAACCGGCCGCTCGGGGGCGGCTCCGCGTCCGCGGGCGCCTCGCCCTCCACGAGCGCGGGAGCCTGGTCCATTGCACCGGGGACCGCACCGCGCGCGTGTCGCCGGTGAAGCTTCCGCACGAGGTGGGCCGGCCCTGCTGCAACGATCGCTCGGGGACCTTCGTGCTGCGAGGCTCGTCGGATCCCGCCCCGACCGATCTGCTGCTGACGAGCGCGAGGGGAGAGGTGGACATCGGCGCGGTCCTCCTCGGGGCCGCCTCCTGCGGCGGCGACGAGTCCGCGCTCTGCTGCCCGCTGCCACCGGGCGCCCCGGTCGTCGTCGAGGGCGAGCCCGTCGTGCTCGGCGAGCGGATGGCGCCGTACTCCGTCGTCCTGACGGCCGCGCGGCTTTGCACGGAGGCGCCCGCGCCGGATGCCCCCGAGGCGGCGCCCACGAGCTGCGTCGACGGGGCGTTCACCTACCGCGATGGCACGGAGCTCGAGCACCCCTCGCGCTGCGCGGTTTGCCGCTGCGCGGGCGGGACCTGGGAGCCGGCGCCGCGGGACGGTTGCTTCCCCGTCCGGCCGGGCGTGGCGGCGGATCTTACCCTCGCCGAGCGCGCGGTGCGCCGTTCCGTCCACGAGGGTGGCCTGCTCGGGCCGTACTTCGTGCGGCCGCTCGCCGCAGCCGAGCCCGCCCTGGTGCGCGCGATCCACGAGCGCCTGAGCCGCGCGGGGGTGGAGCCCGCCGGCCTCCACGAGGAGCCGCTCCCGCCCGCCACCGCGCCGTGGCCCGCGCGCTGCGCCCCCGGCTCCGACGTCGCCGCGGAGATCTGGATCGGGCGTGGATGGGCGCTGCGGTAGCCGGCCCGTCGCCCTCGCCAGCTCGAACCGACGTACGCACAAAACGCGAGGATCCCTCCAGGCATAGACGGTAGCGCCGGGACATGGTCAGGCTCGGTTCCTGGAGACGGTGGGGGTGCAGCGGCGCCCTGCTCTGCGCGTTGGCTGCCGGCTGCGGAGGCCAGCAGGGCGACACCGCGGCGACGACGGGAGGGGCACCGCCGAGCTCCGGTGGAGCCTCCGCGGCGAGCGGGGGCCAAGCGGGCATGGGGGGCTCGAGCGCCACGGGCGGCACCCCGCTCGGGGGCGGAGGGAGCAACACGACCGGCGGGAGCGCAACGGGCGGCGCGGGCACCGGCGGGAGCGCAACGGGCGGCGCGGGCACCGGCGGGAGCGCGACGGGCGGCACGGGCACCGAGGGCACCGGCGGGAGCGCGACGGGCGGCGCGGGCACCGGCGGGAGCGCGACGGGCGGCGCGGCCACCGGCGGTGCTGCCACTGGCGGTGGTGGGACGGGGGGCGCTGCCACTGGCGGTACTTCTACTGGCGGGGAGGCCACGGGCGGCGCGGGTACCGGTGGGAACGTCACGGGCGGCGCCAGCGACGGCGGCGTCGTTACCGGCGGCGCTGATACCGGCGGTACCGGCACGGGTGGCGCCGCGGACGAGCCGCAGGAGTTCGTCTTCGGCGAGCCTCCCGCGGCTGCGGGGTACTTCCGGCGGGGGATCAACCTCGGCAATCGTCTCGAGGCTCCCAACGAAGGCGACTGGGGCGGGACCATCCTCGCGAGCGACTTCCTGTTCATCGCCGCGCGCGGCTTCGACCACGTTCGGATCCCGATCCGCTTCAGCGGTCACGCCGCCGAGAGCGCCCCGTACACGCTCGACGCGACCTTCCTCGCGCGCGTGGACACGGTCATCGAGCAGGCGCTCGCCGCCGACCTGGCGGTGATCATCGACATGCACGCGTACGAGGAGCTGGCGCTCGACCCGAACGGGCAACGAGGGCGGTTCCTCGCGCTCTGGACGCAAATCGCGGAGCGCTACCGCGAGCTCCCCGAGACGGTCGCGTTCGAGTTGCTCAACGAGCCGTATGAGGAGCTCGACACCGCCTGGAACTCGCTCCTCGCCGAGGCCGTCGCGGCCGTTCGAGTCTCCAACCCGCGCCGGCTGCTGGTCGTCGACTCGGTCTTCTGGGCCGATCCCAGCCGGCTCGATGAGCTAGCCCTGCCCGACGACGCCAACCTCCTGGTCGCCATCCACCTGTACGAGCCCAAGCTCTTCAGCTTCCAGGGGCAGAGCTGGATGGGGGCGGAGTACCAGACCACGGGGGTCGTCTTCCCCGGTCCACCGGCGACGCCGATCGTCCCCGTGCAGGCGGCCCAGGAGGCCGCGTGGGCGGCCGACTGGTTCGAGGGCTACAACACGCAACCGGCCGCGCAGAACCCCTCGGGACCGGCGACCATCGACGCGCAGGTCGCGCTGATCGAGGCCTACCGCAGCTCCCAGGGGCGCACCGTGTACAACGGCGAGTGGGGGCCCCAGGACGGCGGCGACGACGACTCTCGGGCTCGCCTCATCGTCGCGGTGCGCGAGCGCTGCGAGAGCGCGGGCATCGGCTGGGCCATCTGGGAGGATACGGAGAACATGAGCCTCTTCGACTCGGCCGCCGGGACCTGGAACGCACGGCTCGTGGACGCCCTGCTCCCCCGCTGAGCCCGAGCGCTCTCGGCGTCCACCCGGTGCGCCCGCGGGACGAGGGGCTCGCCCGTCACGGGGCCACGAGCGGCTCGAAGCGTTCGGCGAGCGCGTGACGCGTGGCACGGTCGAGCAGGGCGCTCGGCGCGCAACCGAGCAGGCTGCGGACGACCCGATGGCAGCGCGAGTAGCTCCCGAAGCCGGCGTCGAGCGCGACGCGCGTCAGGTTACTGTGCCCCGCGTCGAGCAGGGCGAAGAACCTCAGCGTCTGCAGGCGGTTCTTGTACTCTGCCAGCGACAACCCCTGGTCGCCGCGAAATCGGCGACTGATGTCACCGCGGTTGCTGGCCAGGCGCCGCGCCAGCTCGTCGCGGCGGAGCGAGGGGGTCTCGACCAGCAAGGCCGCCGCCCGATGACCCAGGGCCGGAGCGGGACACAGCGCGTCGAGCTCCGCGAGCACGGTGAGCAGCCGGTGCTCGACCGCGCCCTCGTCGGCGCCATTCGGCGCCTCGCTGAAGGTTTCGGCGCAGGTGCGGAGGGTCCGTTCGTCGAGGCGGTGGAGCGGCCGGGCGAAGCTGGGTGAAGCGCCGTGCCGTCGCCCATACGCCGCCAGGAGCTCGGGCTGAAACCCGACGACGTAGAGCTCGAGGTCTGGGCTAGCGTCCTCGAGGAAGTGGTCGACCCCCGGCGGGTACCAGACCAGAGACCCCGCCGACATCGTCACGCGACGATGCCCCACCGCGAAGGTCGCCTCCCCGCGGACCACGAGGTTTATCTCCGGCTCGTCGTGGAAGTGCGGCGGGCGGCGAGTCGCCGGGTGGTGGTGCCACGCCTGGGCGCGGCGACCCTCCGGCATGGGGAACGGCTGCCACAGAAGCGACATCGTGACGCGAAGGATAGAAGCTGTGGGGCAGGCACGCACGCTCCGAGGGGAGGCGGGTACCAGCTAGCACCCCGATCTGGTGAACGAGGAGCTCCCGAGCGGCAGCGAGACCTTCCAGCAGCTCGCCGCCGTGCTGGCCACGGGGGATGTCGCCGGCTACGCGCCGAGCGCCGCCCCCAACACCCACTGGTCGAACTGGCCCGACGGGGGCAGAGGGTAGGCGACGGCGTCACCGCGTTCGCGCCGCGCTCGGACGGGGGGCTTGGCTCGGCGGCGCCAGCTCGGGTAGCCTCCGCTCGTCGGCGTGCACCCGCCGCCGAGGAGGCTCCCCCGATGACAACCGCGTTGGTCGTGCACCAGAGCGTGAGCGGGACCACCCGCGCCATGGCCGAGGCCATCGCGGCCCACCTGAAGTCGCGGGGGCTCGACGCCAAGGCGGTCGCGCTGGCCGTGGCGCCCGCGGAGGAGGTGGCCGCGGCGGAGATCCTGCTCCTGGGCTGCTGGACCAGCGGCCTCTTCCTCTTCCTGCAGCACCCCGACGGCCCGTGGAGGGAGTACGTCGCGCGCCTGCCCCGGCTCGGAGCGAAGAAGCTGGGGCTCTTCACCACGTACAAGGTGGCCACGGGCAGCATGTTCAGGCGCATGAAGGCGGCGCTCGGGGGCAAGGGCCCGGAGGTGAGCCTCACGCTCCGCTCCCGCGGCTCCGGGCTCAGCGACGCGCAGCGCGCGGAGCTCGATCGCTTCATCGCGTGAGCCGGAGCGTGGGCCTGCTCCCCCTCGCCGCACCCGCGCCCCATCCCCGCCCCAAACCCCCCCTCCAAGCCCGGTCGCCGGGTTGACAAACCCCCGATTCGGCTATCCTATACGCCCCCTTCGGCGAAGTAGCTCAGTCGGTTAGAGCACGCGCTTCATAAGCGCGGTGTCGCCGGTTCAAGTCCGGCCTTCGCCACCGAGAGACGGTCCCCCACGCCCGCGAGCGGCTCGAGCCCTCGCGCGCCTTCGACGGGGGTGCCCGTCCGTCCTCGCTCGGCAGCCGTGGGCGCGCTCAAACGCCGGCGCCGTCCGGGGCGACGAGGCCCTGGAGGAGATCGGCGCGGTCGAGGCAACCGACCAGCCGCTGGTCGGCGTCGACCACGGCGAGCACCTTGTGCCCGGCCCGGAGCAGCGTCGTGATCGCCTGGTGCAGGGGGGTGTCCTCGCGCACCAGCGCCACCTCGATCATCAGCTCCGAGGCGCTCCGCGCGGTGGCGTGCCGTTCGACGAGCGCGGCCTCGGGGCTGGGGTGGGCGAAGGGGAGGCGGTGCACGAGGCTCCGGAGCGCGCTCGGCCTGAGCGCGGGTGTCACCCGCTCCAGCAGCTCGGCGTCGGTGATCTTGCCGAGCACCCGGCGCTGCTCGTCGACCACGATGCAGCGACCGTGGCGGGAGCCCATCACCGCCGCCAGGACCTCCGGCAAGGGGGTGTCCCCAGCGACGGCGGGCACGTCCGCCCGCATCGAGCGCGTCACGGGCGCGTCGAGGGCGAGGCCGACCGCGAGCGGGGCCTCCACGGGCCCGGCCGGCGCGCGCGCCGCGGAGCGGAGCACGTCGAGCCGGCTGACGATCCCGACCATCTGCCCATCGTCGCCGACGACCGGGAGCCGCTTGAGGCGGCGGCGGGCCATGAGCGCGGCCACCTCCGGGAGCGGCTGCGCGGGGCTCACGGTGACAAGCTCCGAGGTCATCACGTCCCCGGCGGTCTTGCCGCCCTGCGACAGCCGCTCGAGCTCGGCGCCGAGCTCGGTCTGGTCCAGCGACGCGAGCAGCTCCACCCGGATCGTCAGCCCCGCCCGGGCGAGCAGATCCGAGTTGGTGACGATGCCGACGGGGCTCCCCTCCCGCGTCACCGGGATGGCGCGGTAGCGCTGGCCGACCAGGCTCGCGACCACCTCGTGCACCGGCGTCTCGGGCCGGGCCGAGACGACCGTCCGCGACATCACGTCGGCGGCCGTGAGCGACCGCGCCACGTCGCGGACCGGGCGGGGCCGGCTGAAGGCGACCTCGGTGTCGTCGACGGTGACCAGCCCCTGCGGGAGGAGGGCCTGCACCCGGGGCAACAGGCGCGCTACCCGCTCCGCGGTGTCGACCCACTCGATCACCAGGGGGAGGCGCTGACCGGCGTCGGCGAGGCGGGCGGTGTGGATCACGCCCGAGGCCCCGAAACCCTCGATCCCCCGGTATAGGGTGGCGCCGGCGGCCCCCTCGCGGCAGAGCAACTCGAGCAGGACCGTCGCGAGCGGCCGGTGGCCGGCGAGGAGCCCCTCCTCGAGGTAGAGGCGCACCCGCTTCGCCCGGCCGCTGATCTCGCCGCTCTCCATGGGGAGCTCTCCCGTCGCCCAAGCGTCGCTTGACCGCCCCTCGAGAGTGCGACAATTCGCGCTCCGCGTCCATCGCCGTCCGGACCATGCAACAACTCCTCTCGATCTGTCTCGGTGGCGCCATCGGCACCGGCGCCCGCTACCTCGTCGGGCTCGGGGCCGCCGCGGCGCTCGGCACCGGGTTCCCCTACGGCACGTTGATCGTGAACACCGTGGGGTCGTTTCTGATCGGGGTCGTCCTGGTGCTCGGCGTCGACTTCGAGGTGCTCCCGCCACCGTGGCGGCTCTTCCTCGCCACCGGCGTCATGGGCGGCTTCACCACCTACTCTTCCTTCAACTACGAGACGCTCGAGCTGGTGAAGGGAGGCGCGTGGACCCTCGCGGCCCTCAATGTTCTCGGCACGCTGGCTGCCGCCGCGCTAGCCGGGCTGCTCGGCGCCTACGTCGGCGCGCGCCTCGGCGGGGGCGGCTGACGCTCGGCGCTACTCGCCGGGGTTCATCGGCTCGCAAGCGAAGCGGATCTCGACGAGGCCCGGCGTCGCCTCCGCGCAGGCCCGAGCTGGGGGCTGGGCCAGAGGGTGGGGCCGGGGGCTGGGCTAGAGGTTGGGGCCGGGGGCTGGGCTAGAGGTTGGGGCCGGGGGGCGTGGGGGGGGGAACGAGTGCGCAAAGTAGTTTGCATGCAAACGGGTTCTTCGGACCTCCTACCCCCTCCCCGGGGGCGAGCCGGCAGGACGCGCCGGCTCCGCCCGGCCCTCTCGTATCCACCGAGGAAAGTCCCGCGCCGTCGCGCGCGCTCGTCCCCGCGCCTGCTCAGAACTGCAAGAAGAACTCGGCGATGGCGGCGCTGCCGAAGTTGGGGATGCCGTGATCGCCGTTCCACTCGCACCAGGTCACGTCGTAGCCCGGATCGCAGCCCTGGTACTTCACGCAGGGGCTCGGCTCCACGGGGGTCGTCTCGGTTCCGCAGTGGTTCTGCTGCAGGATCTTGGCGAGCGCCGCGCGCCCGTCCTCGATCGGCACCACGCTGTCCGAGGTGCCGTGCGCGCCCCACATGGCGATGGCCGGGCCGGTGCCCTGGCAGTTGAAGGCGCTGTAGAGCGAGCCCGCCATCGGCGCGATGGCGCGGAACACGTCGCTCATCTCGCAGCCGACCGCGAACGACATCATGCCGCCGTAGCTGAAGCCGGTGGAGAAGATGCGCGCGTTGTCGACGCAGTACTTGCCCTGGATGTCGGCGACCATCGCCCGCGTGAAGGCGATGTCCTCGCCGTCGGTGTTCGCCCAGCCCGCGCCGGCGCCGCCGGCCTGGAGCCCCTGCGGCGTCACGTAGATCGCGTTCGGGATCTTGGAATTGAGCTGGTACATGGTCATGGCCTGCTCGGCCGAACCGCCCCAGGGGTGGAACTGGAAGATGACCGGATAGGGCGTGGACGGGTCGTAGCTCGCCGGGAGCTGCACGTAGTAGCTGCGCGGCGTCCCGTCGACATCGAGGCTGCACGGGCTGCCGCTGGAGCTGCAGGGTGAGCTGGTGTTGGTCGAGCCGCATCCCGGGGAGGTGTCACCGCCACCGCCGCCACCGGTGCCCACGGTGCCGCCCGTCTCTTCCCCGACACCGCCGGTCGCCTCGACGCCGCCGGTCGCCTCGACGCCGCCGGTCGCCTCGACGC
>CAYOLF010000014.1:0-4113 GCA_964404725.1 uncultured Polyangiaceae bacterium | reverse complement strand
CCTCGACGCCGCCGGTCGCCTCGACGCCGCCGGTCGCCTCGACGCCGCCGGTCGCCTCGACGCCGCCGGTCGCTTCGACGCCGCCGGTCGGCGAAACGCCACCGGTCGGCAGCGCTCCACCCGTGGGTCGCGCTCCGCCGGTGGGCGAAACCCCGCCGGTGGGTGCGGCGCCGCCGGTGGGCGCGGCTCCCCCGCTGGGCGCGGCTCCACCCGTCGTCCCTTGTCCGCCCAGCGTCGGCGTGCCGCCGCCGGTGCCGCCGCCGCCCGTCGTGCCCGAGCCGCCCGTCGTGCCCGAGCCGCCCGTCGTGCCCGAGCCGCCCGTCGTGCCCGAGCCGCCCGTCGTGCCCGAACCGCCCGTGGCGACCGAACCACCCGTGTCTTCTCCGGGCGAGGTCGGGGACTCCTCGGCGCACGAAGTGGTGAAGACGGAGACTACGAGGACCGCCGCGCAAGCGCCCTTGCTCTTTCGCATGGAAGGAGCTTGCTCGACCGGTCGCCGCCTCCAAAGGGACAGGTTTGTCCCCCCGGCCTCGGCGGGATTTTCCAGGATGACCGTACCGGGCGGTCGGAGGCCGGCGATGGCGCCGGGTCATCCACGAACGGCCTCTTGCCGTTCAGCGGAGGCCCGCGTTGGCCGTGGGAGCTCCCGCGGCCGGACCGGCGGCGCTACTCCGGGAAGACGACGTCCGCCCAGAGCAGGGCGAGGTCGAGCTCGATGGCATCGAACGGCTCGGCACGGACGCGCGCGGCGTCGCGGCGAGCAGGGTCGGTGGGGGAGGCGCGGGCTAGGGCTTGGGTGCGGCCGTCGGCGCGGCCGAGGCCGAGGGCGCGGACTGTCGACGGGGGTCTTGCTCGGGGCCCATCGGGCCCCGCGCGGGGCGGCCGTAGTGGAGCTTGCTGCCGCCGTAGGGCTCGACCGAGGGGATCTTGGCGAAGGTGTCGGCGAAGAGCGCCTTCATCTCGGCGAGCTTCGCCGGCTGCTCCTTGGCCAGATCGCGCTCCTCACCGGGATCCCGAGACAGATCGTAGAGCTCGTGGGTCCAGCCCGCCCCACGCCCCTCGACGATGAGCTTGTGGTCGCCCTGGACGATGGCGCGGTAGTGCGGGTTGTTGGTCGTCTCGGCCAGCTCCATCACGATGGGCTCGCGCGTCTCGGCCTCCGCGCCGAAGAGCTCGGGGACCAGGGTTTTGCCCTGGAACTGCGCGAGGGGCTCGAGCCCCATCAGATCCAGGATCGTCGGGGCCAGATCGATGTGGCTGCGCCGCGCCGTGATCCGCCGGGGCTCGGCGCCGGGGATCACGAAGATGGCGGGCACCTTGACCAGCACGTCCCAGAGGCGAAACGCGTGCTTGTGCATCCCGTGCTCCCCGAACGCCTCGCCGTGATCCGAGCTGACGATCAGGGCCGTGTTGTCCCACCAGGGCTGCTGGCGCATCCAGTCGAGGAGCTGGCCCAGGTGGTGATCGACGAAGTAGAGCTCGCAGTCGTAGCGGTCGCGGTTGCTGCGGCCCCATTCCGCCGGGCACATTTCGTGGCGGACGTACTGGTCGTGGGGATCCATCAGGTGGGCCCAGAGGAACCACTGCCGCTGAGTGAACGTGGGCCCGGAGAGGATCTCGCGGATGAGCGCCACCGACTGCGGCGCGGTGACGTTGTTGTCGGTGTCGGAGTCGAAGGTGATGCCGGGGACCATGCGCCAGACGGAGAACCCCTGCTCGAGGTTCTTGCCGGCGTCGTAGTAGCGGTGCGCGTGCACGCCGGCCGACTGGATGCCCTTCTCCTGCATCACCTCGGTGATCCAGGTGTTCGACGGGTGGTAGCTGGTGAAGAAGACCCCGTTCCGGTAGAGCGTGGAGGCGTACTGTCCGGAGAGCATCACCGGCACGCTCTGGGACGTGTAGCTGGTGACGGAGCGGAAGTCCTCGTAGACGACGCCGGCGCTGGCCAGCCGGGTGAGGTTCGGCGCGATGGGGCGCGCGTAGCCCTGCCACGGCATGTCGGACCGCATCGCGTCGATGGTGAGGAACAGGACGTTGAGCGGCTGCTGGGGCCGCGCCAGCCGTGCGGGGGCGGCCGAGGCCGCGGGGGCCGCCGACGCTGCGGTCGCGGCGCTCGCGCTGGCGACCGCCGGCGCCCCCGGCTCGGTCGCCGCTGGCCGGTTGCAGGCGGCGACCCCGCTCGCGAGCGCGCAACCGAGGAAGAGCCGGAAGGGGAGCTCTAGGGCCGTCGTCACCGCGGTGACCTAGCGCAGCGCGCCAGGCACCGCCATTGGCGCCGGGAGCGCGAACGAGTCGCCGGGCCGCAGGGCCGGTCCGGTCCACGGGTGGATTTCGATACTCACGAGGCACTTCCGGCACGTTCTGTGATCAGGAAGGGCCTCGAGGTGGCATATTACCCCTGAATGGAGCGGCAGGTGCGCAGCCGTTCCGTCAGCCGGCCTGAAGGACCTCCTGGCTCGTGGATGACGAACGCAGCAATTGCCGCCCAACCCGTCAGAGAACTGCGCGTTCAGAGGCGGGCGATCCTTGGTGGCGCCGCCGTTGGCTCACGCCAGTCGGGGGGGGAGAAAAAATGTCCCTCCTCAACGCGTCCCCACTGGACGATTGGGGGCAGGGTACCGGTGCTAGGTTTCGGGGTGCCGCGGTACCCTGCCGTTCCGCGCCGACGAGGGCGCCGCGCCTCGGCGACTCGCGGGTCGTCACCGGCTTCCCTCGACCTCATCAGCTCTTGAAGCAGCAGCAAACCGCCCCTAAGGAGATCCGCCCATGAGTCGGTCAGCCCCCCTCACCCCTTCCTCGATCACTCCGGTGCTGGTGCTGGCGCTGGCCACTGCCTGCGGTCACACCGACCTGACGCTGGACGCCTACGACAAGTCGAAGCTCCAGGCCCTGCCGACTGCGACGGGCCAAGGCGGCGCGGGCTTCGAAGAACCGCCCGACCTCCCCTTCCTGCCGTTCACCTGCGATGCGGCCGGTACGCAGCAGTACGACCCCTCCAACATGAAGACCTACAGCGTGTCGGCGGAGGTCATGGCCAAGGTCGACAGCGCGATGCGGATGATGGACGGGGCCGCGAAGGCGCAGCAGATGATGGGGATCGACGGGTCGGCGCGGAACTACCGCGACATCGAGCGGAGCCCCGACGTCGACGTCTCCGGCCTCGGCAAGGTCCGCGGGTACCGGTACCGCGACGCGGGCCGCGGCGTGAACCTCGACGCCGGCCAGGACAACCGGATCGACGACAAGAGAAACTTCGCGACGGTGTTCCCCACCGCCTCGACGCGCGCGGCCTCCTGGGACGTGCGCCTCGAGCGGCGTATCGGCGTGGCGCTCGGCGACGAGACGGCCGGCTCCAGGAACAACATGATGCTCGCCCCCTGCATGAACATCATCCGCCACCCCTACTGGGGCCGCACGCAGGAAACCTACAGCGAGGACATGTACCACATCGGCCGCATGGCCACGGCCTTGACGGTTGGCATCCAACAGTACGTGGTGGCCTGCGCCAAGCACTTCGCGGTCAACAACATCGAACTTCAGCGCGCGAAGCAGAACGCCATCCTGGACGAGCAGACCCTGCGTGAGATCTACGGGCGTCACTTCGAGATGACGGTCCAGGATGGGGCCATCGGCTGCATCATGGCGTCGTACAACCTCGTCAACGGCACCAAGGCGACGCAGAACGCGCACCTGCTCCGGAACGTGCTCAAGGCCCCGCTCGAGCAGGGTGGCATGGGCTACCAGGGCTTCGTGCTCACGGACTGGTGGGCCATGCCCGGAGATCAGGTGGTCCCCGACGTTGGGACGGCCCAGGCGGTGACCACCGAGGCCGTGATCGCGGGCCTCGACGTCGAGGTGCCCTGGGCCCTGCATTACACCGTGGACACGCTGGCGATCGCCGACCAAACCCTGGTCGACGAGGCGGCGCGGCGCGTCCTCACCCAGAAATTCCGGTTCGGGTCGGCCATGGACACCGATCCCTGGGGCCTCAAGCCGGCGACCTCCACCCTGACGGAGGGCTCGATCACGCCCCACGAGCGCCACGAGGCGCTGGCCGAGGAGGCGGCGGTCAAGTCGGCGGTGCTCCTCAAGAACGGCGCGCCGGGCGCGCCG
>CAYOLF010000013.1:89937-92492 GCA_964404725.1 uncultured Polyangiaceae bacterium | reverse complement strand
GGTGCCGCCGGTATCGGTGCCCCCCGTGGTGGCGCCGCCGGTATCGGTGCCGGCGGCATCGGTGCCCCCCGTAGTGGTGCCGCCGGTGTTGGCGCCCCCCATAGCGGCGCCTCCTGTACCTTGGCCCTCCGGATCGCTGGTGGTACTGCCGCAGGCAACCGACATCGATAGCAGGCAGCTCACCAGGACAGGGCGAGGGCCAGGCGAGAATGACGGAGCCACTGGGTTTTCACGCGTCCTTCGGCAACGACCGGTCCAGGCAACGAAACCCCACGAGCGCGGTCGTTCCACCGGCCAAGACTAGCAGTAGAAGGGCCCTGGGTCACCGGCCCGAGATGACACGACCGGGGCGACGGGCAATCCCGCGGCGGCGACGCGTGATCCTCCCCCCGGTTGGGGGACACCCCCAACAGGCGCGACGATGTGCCAGGAGTGTCCCAGGTCCGGATCGAGATCAGCCAAGTAGAAGCTGCGGTCGGGCCACGGCACGGAGGAGCCGAAGGACGGGACACCGACGGATGCCGAGGGGGCGGGTCAGGCCTCGGCGGCCGCGGTCGTCGACCTCGACGGCGAAGCGGGGCCGGCAGGGCTTCGACCCGGTCAGCTCCGCACCCTCTCGGCTCGCACGGGGAACGGCCGGTCGTAGTGGTCCCCAAACACGGTCCCCACGAGCAAGCCCTCACCCGCCCATCGCAGCTCGACGTCCCGGGAGTCACCCGAACCGTCCAGATCGACTCCGCGCAGTAGAACCGATCCGGGCTCTGGTGTGTCGATGGCGATCTCGATGATCTCGAACCGTACACAAGAAAGTTGAACGGCCAAGACGTCATCTGGGGCATCGCGATCGGCGCGGGATCGGGCGGAGTACGCCAGCGGCGCGGACAGGCAGGGGGACTGACGGTCCTCAAGGTCCGTTGATACCCGCCAGCGACGGAACCGCCCCGCTACTCGAGCAGATCGCGCGCCTGCGCGAAGAGGGTCACGAATTCCGCTCGATCCGGGAAGTCCTCGTGCACCGGGCGCACGACGAGCTGCTCGATGGCGTCGAGCTCGGCCGGATCCCCGTAGGGGCTCCCCTTCAGGATCTCGGCGAAAGCGGCCACGGCGAGCGCCCACTGGAAGCTCTCGTCCGTCTCCGCCGCGGAAGCGGCCACGGCGTCCGCGGGGAGGGCCGCATCGACCTCGTACGCGGGATCCTCGGCGGTCGCCGTCCGGTCCTTGTAACGGATCTTGACCAGCGCGAGGTCGCCCGCCGTGACCGTGACCTCGCCGCTGTACGGCTCACCGGTGAGCGGCTCGGGCGCGCCCTCCGGGAGCGGGACCTCGCCGCCCGGAAGCACGAGCTCGTAGAGCGCGGTCACCTGGTGCCCGGCGCCCACCTCGCCGCCGTCGATGGTGTCGACGGTGAAGAGCTCGTCGGCGATGGCGCGGTTCTCGTAGCCGAGCAGGCGGTAGGCGTAGACGAGCTCGGGGTTGAACTCCACCTGGATCTTAATGTCCTTGGCGATGAAAAACAGGTTGGAGAGCAGGCGCTCGGTCACGTACTCGTCGGCGATGGCCGCGCTCGAGACGTGCGCGTACACGCCGTCGCCCTTGTTGCTGACGGTCTCCATCATCGCGTCGTTGAGGTTACCGCTCCCGTAGCCGAGCACGGTGAGGGTGATGCCCGACGCCCGCTTCTCCTCGATCAGGGCGACGAGCCCGTCGGTGGAGGTGGTGCCGACGTTGAAGTCGCCGTCGGTGCAGAGCAGGACGTGGTTCATGCCCCCCTCGATGAAGGCGCCCTCGGCCTGGGTGTAGGCGACCTCGAGCGCGGCGCCGCCCGCGGTGGAGCCGGACGCCACCAGCGAGTCGATGACGGACTGGATCGCGGCGGCCTCGCTCACCGGGGTGGGCGGCAGCGCCACCGTCACCAGGTCCGAGTAGGTGACGATCGAGACCTGATCGGTCGGCGCGAGGACCTCGAGGGCCTGGGAGAGCGTGTACTGCACCAGCGGCAGCTTGTCGGTGGCGCCCATCGAGCCGGAGACGTCGACCAGGAAGACCAGGTTCGCCGGGGGCTTCTCGTCGGCGGGCGGCGCCGCCTTGCCCTGGATCCCCACGCGGAGCATCACCGTGTCTCGCGCCAGCACGTTGGGCGCGGCGGCGAGCTCGAGGCTGAACGGGACCTCGGCGTCGGCGTCGGCGATCGGGTAGTCGTACTCGAAGAAGTTGACGTACTCCTCGACCCGCACCCCGTCCGGATCCGGCAGCGTGCCGTCCTCGATGTCGCGCCGGAACAGGTCGTAGCTCGCCGTGTCGGTGTCGGCGGCGAAGGTCGAGAGGGGATCGAAGGCCACCAGCACGAACGGGTTCGTCCCTGGCGCGTCGTACTGTTCCGTGCCCCCGGTGCCGCCGACGGCGTCACCTTCGCCCGAGCCCGCTCCTCCTTCTGCGGACGGGATCCCACTCTCCAGGCCTCCCATCCCCGGGGCGGCACCCCCCGTCGCCATCGAGCCGCCCATCGGTGACACGCCGCCGGTCGACGACGTGCCGCCGGTCGACGACGTGCCGCC
>CAYOLF010000013.1:0-89837 GCA_964404725.1 uncultured Polyangiaceae bacterium | reverse complement strand
GCCGCCGGTCGACGACGTGCCGCCGGTCGACGACGTGCCGCCCGTCGACGACGCGCCGCCCGTGCCCACAACGGGCTGCGCACCGCTCCCCGCCGTGCCACCCGCGCCCGTCGTCGCGCCGCCGACCGCCGGCACGCCGCCCGAGCTCGAGCCCGAGCTCGCGCCGGCGCTTTCCGGGATCTCGTCGTCCCCCACCTCGTCGCCGGCGCTCCCGCCCTCGTTCTCGGCGCCGCCTTCACCCGAGGTCCCGTCGTCCTCGGGCTCGGCATCCCCCCTGTCGCCCCCCGTGGGCTCGGTCGCCGCGCCCTGGGGGTCGCCGTCGGTACCCTGGTCGCAACCGCAGAAGACCAGCGAAGCCAGAAGAACACACCCGCAGCCGAGTAGCCGTCGCATCCGTGCCATCCTCCCGCGGCGATCGATCGCCGCCGCCAACCCGCTGCAGGCACCGTGCCAGCGACGAAGCCCGTGATCTCCGCGCAGACTCGCCCTTTCCCCGAACGGCGTTGAGCCACGACGGCGGGTGACGCGCGGCACGGTCTGGCACAGTGACGGGGGGTGCGGGAGCGCCGGTGGCGGTCGCGGTGAGGAGAGTGCTCGCCCGTGCCCGGCGCCCTGCACGCCCATGACCCCCCTCCCGGTGACCCTGGCGCCGCACGTGAACGGTCAGTGGGTTGCCGTCGGGCTCCTCGGCGTCGCGGCGGCAGGGCACCACGGCTGCCGCACCAGCCCCTTCACGCTCACCTCCGACCTCTTCCCACGCAAGGCGGTCGGCTCCGTGGTGGGGATCGGCGGCCTGGCGGGCGCGATGGGCGGCTGCTTCATGAACCTCGGCGCCGGCCTAATCAAGCAGCACACGGGAAGCCACGCGACGACGTTCGCGCTCGCTGGCGTCACATACCCCCTGGCCCTGCTGGGAGGATGAGGCATTCAACCGTCCTGGCCTTTGGGCCGGCCAACATGACCGCACCTTATGCGCTCAAGATCGCGCAGTGATGCCGGACTTTCGGCCAGGGTGGCGATCGCTTGCACCGAGTGTCCGGCGCAGGGGCCGCCAGCGCAGGTCCTATCACGCGATGCAGCGTGATTCTTGCGGGATGCGGTTGCGTCGGGAGATGCGCGGGAGGTCGTGATCCGCAGCAGCGTTCCCATTACGGGAGTGCCTCACGCCGAAGGACGATCGGGTCGAACGCGACCGAAACGCCGTGCACTTGCGTGATCGCTGCCGAGAACGCGCACATCACGGGAATTTTCAGCTCACGCACCAACGCGCGGGGGGGGCGGACCAGTACCCTCCCTACCCGACCGCTGACGACCATGTCATAAATGGGCCATGCTGAATGGCGCAACATGCAGCGAATCGCTGCAAGGGTGCGCGAAAGACCGATGAGCGCCGCCAACGACGTTCTCACGAAAGCCGGAGTGACGGCCAGACGGTCAAAGTTCGGGCATGCGCCTCGCAGCGCCAACGTGCTGCACTCAGTTGGATGATGCCATCGTGGAGCTCGTCACTGCGTGTGATGGCTCCCGTTCCTGCAGGGGACCTCAAGTGAAGAATCACGCCACGAGAACGGTTCGGCTCGCTCCGCTGTTGGCATGGGCAGTCGTTGGGTGTTCCGCAGCCAACGACGACGTCGAGAAATCGACAGCGGCCGGGGCTCCTGCGCCATCGGGTGGAGCCGCCGGCGCAAGTGCGACCGGCGGTGAGGTTTCGACGGGAGGCACTTCGGCCGAAGTGGCAACAGGCGGTACGCCGAGCACGGGTGGGAGCGCCACGCCAGGCACGGGCGGCACCCCGGCCACCGGCGGCACGCCGGCCACCGGCGGCACGAGCACCGGTGGTAGCGCCACGCCAGGCACGGGTGGCACGCCGGCCACCGGCGGCACGAGCACCGGTGGTAGCGCCACGCCAGGCACGGGCGGCACCCCGGCCACCGGCGGCACCAGCACGGGTGGTAGCGCCACGCCAAGCACGGGCGGCACACCGGTCACCGGCGGCACGAGCACGGGTGGTAGCGCCACGCCAGGCACGGGCGGCACACCGGCCACCGGCGGCACGAGCACGGGTGGTAGCGCTACAGGTCCAGAGGACGGCGACCCAGATGCACCGGTTTCCGTCCCCGAGGTCGCGTGTGGTGGCCCGGTTGGCTCTGTGTGGACCGCACCCCCGAGTTACCAAATCGATGGCCGCGACCTGGTGGTGACCTATCCCTGCAACAAGGGCGCTGGCGCACCGATGACCTTCTTCTTGAACCTCCACGGTACGACCCCAGCGGAGCAACACCTCTACATCTACGACTACTTCTCGATCGACGACTACGCCGAGTCCCACAATATGATCGTGGTCACCCCGAGTTCGGTGGTGGAGCAGTGGGGCAATGGGGACGACGGCTTGGACGAACCACACTTGATGGCGGTTATCGATTGGGTCTACGAGACCTTCGATGGAGAGGGCAAATTTGACATTCGAGGGATGTGGGTAGGAGGACACTCGTGGGGAGCGATGTACACCAGCACCTTCGCATGCAAGGAGGAGCTAGCGGATAGGGTCGTCGGCGCATTTCCCATGAGCGGCATGGGACGACAGCTGACCTGCGCCGACCGCATTTCCGTGATCAGCAGTGCTGCCGAAGACGATATCGGTCCCGTCATCGACCAAGGAGACGTTCCGGCGTCCAACGGTTGTGGGGCGCCGGTGGAGAGCCAGATCGGGGAGAACGTGGAAACCCTCTGGGGCGACTGTAACCCCGGGTTCGTCTACGCCACCTACTTCATGCTGGGCAAAGATCACTCGAGCCCGATCGACGACATCGTGGTGGAGCGTATCGCCGATCTCATCAAGGGGGCGCGCCGCTGAGCGGGGCAGGCAATGCTCCCCGGATTCCGGGGCTGCCGGTCATGAGGGACGCTCCCCCGCGCGCAGGGCATCATCTTGGTCGGTGGAGCACCGCCTGTCCCATCACGTTCCTGTGGGAGCAGTCGAACTCCACGATCCCCGTCCTCAGGTCCGCCTGGAAACTGCAGCCGTCGATGCAGCGCCCCTCGTTGTCGAGGATCTGCTCCGTTCCCACGAGCAGGCTCGGCGTGGAGCGCGCCGGGTCGCACTCCCACTGCCCGGTGCAGGAAACCTCCCAGTCGTCGTGGGCGGGATACTGGACCGTCGCGCAGGGGTCCGCCTGCGCGCCCCGCACCTCGAGGCGCATGGGCCAGGTCTGTCCGTCGTCCTGCCTTCCTTGCCCTTCCCATACGCCCCCATACTGACCCGCCTCGGGCTCGGGCCGCTCCTCCGCCATCTCTTCGTCCTCCTCGGGCGCCGACGCTGGCGGCGGGGGAATCACCAGGGAGACCGGCACCGGCTCGGCCACGCGCGGACGCGGGGCGCAAGCGACGAGCGCGGCGACTCCGGCGAGGAGCCACCCGTTCCGGACGATTGTCGACCGCGACCAGGACACCGACCGAGCCATACCAGAGCTGCGTCACCCCGGCCACTGCCACACACTCGGCGACGCCTGCATCGACGACGCGGACGGCACCGGCACGGACTACTGCACCTTCGACATCCACGAGCGCCGCTGGGAGTGCACCCCGATCGACACCACCCGCGCCATCGGCCAGAGCAGCAATCAGGTTGATTGCTGCGAAAAATCAACGACCTAGGGACCCGCGTCCTCCGGGTCCCACCCAGCCACTGCTGGGTGGGTGAGGGCGTGGGGTACCGAACCGGGAGCAGATCTCGCTCCAGGCGCCGCTGAAGACGCACCCTGGCCCTGAGGGGGTGCGTCTTCAGCGGCACTGTTGCCCTTGGCAACCTGGTCGGTGCTCTGGCTCCGATGCAGCTGAGCCCCAGGCAGAGCCCCGCGAGCCGAAGCGCCCTCGCGGAGAAGCACTCCGACGGCGACCTCGGCGGCTGCTGGCCCGCCGGTGGCAGCGAGATCTTCTGGCTCGCCAGCGCTCTGAGGTCGGGGATCACCGCCGCTGATTCCATCGCGGCGAGGGCTCGGCAGGGTGGCAGTAGTTCGAGGAGCCAGATGGCCGCGCAAGCGAGTTCAGACGCACCCTGGAAGCTAACAGCGGTCTCGTCGAAGCGCGTTGCCAGTGCACGGAATCGCTTGAGCTTGTGAAAGAAGACCTCGACGAGGTGGCGCTTTCGGTACGCGGTTCTGTCCAGCCGACGCCTCCGCTTTCGAAGCGGGTGCGGGCAGATGACAGCCCTCAACGCGCTGTGATGAGGGGAGCCCCGCGTGGCCGAGCGCACCTCATGATCCTGGATGTCCCGCCGCACGGAAGGTGCGCAGGGAGCCGCCGCGGGCGAAAGATCTACGCGGACGGGGTCACGCGCCGCCGAGCGGAACGATGCCGCCAACCCCGTAGACGGAGCCGCCCATGTTCGGCACCGCGCCCGTCTCGGCACCGCCGGCGTCCAACCCGGCGCTGCCGCCGGCGTCCACCCCGCCGTTGCCGCCCGGGAGAGTTCCGCCGGTGGGCATCATGCCGCCGGTCCCGTACATCGAGCCGCCCATGTTCGGCACCGCGCCCGTCTCGGCGCCGCCGTTGTCCCACCCGGCGCCACCGCCGTCGTCCCACCCGCCGGTGCCGCCCAGGAGAGTTCCGCCGCTGGGGATCCAGCCGCCGGTCCCGTAGACCGAGCCGCCCATGTTCGGCACCGCGCCCGTCTCGGCGCCGCCGGTGTCCCACCCGGCGTCGCCGCCGTCGTCCCACCCGCCGGTGCCGCCCAGGAGAGTTCCGCCGCTGGGGATCCAGCCGCCGGTCCCGTAGACCGAGCCGCCCATGTTCGGCACCGCGCCCGTCTCGGCGCCGCCGAGGGCTGCGCCGCCCGAACCGGTACCATTGCCGCCGGTAGCGCCCCCCGTCCCCCCCCCGGCGGGAGCGCTGTAGAGTGAGCCGGTCACGCAGGCTGGATCCGCCTCGCAGTCGGTGTCCTCGCAGTCCGTCGCTCCATCGCCATCCTCGTCGGCGCCGTCGCCGCAATCCGCCTCGTAGGGGACGCCGTACACGGGCCCATCGAGACAAGGCGACTGCTCGACGCAGCCGTCGTCCGCGCAGTCGAGGGCGCCATCCCCATCGTTGTCGATCCCGTCGCCGCACTCCGACGCACAGTCGTCGGTCGTGCACGCGCCCTCGCCGGCCTGACCCGGGTCCTGGCTCGTGTCGCCGCCGCAGGCCGTCGCCGCGACGGACGCGCCGAGCAACCACACCCCCGTGGCGCGACCCTGCCGCCACTCCGCGAAGGTGAGCCCGGGCTGGCGGGCGGCGTCCTTCAGGAACCTTCGGATCAGCTGCGACGAAAGCGCCATCGCTCCCTCCCTGCGCTGGGTCGTTCCGGCGCTGCATCGGAGTCTATCACGGTCGATCGGGGAGTCCAGGCACGCGTGCAGGCAGCTCGAGCGGCCGCCGTGAACGCCGGCTTCGCGCGACTGACCGGCCAACTCCCCGCTTCCAAATCGACGCCCATCGCCAGCGCACCCTCGCGCACCACGGCGACGGGCATCTCCGTTTCCCGTGGCCCCCTGCCGCGCCAGCGACGGCCATCGCTCAGGCTGCGCCCAAGGCCATCGACCAGCCTGCGCGGTAACCCGGGGCTCCCACAGATCCGGACGTGCGGGACCACCGCATCCGGCTCGTCAGAGCGGGGGTTCGCTGCGTGACGTACCGGTGCACGAGGCGCGGCGGCGGGAGCGGGAATCGCACGAGCAGCACGAGCAAGTGGTCCCAATCGACGTACCCGGTGTTCTGAGCCATCCCCTTGCCGTGGTTCCGCACGAACACGGCGGCGCAGCGGAGGTACGTCCGACGGGTATTCGGGCTTAGGGCCACGAGCCGCAGGTCCTCTTCCATCCGGCATCAAGCACGTCCCCTTCACGGGTCCCTTCAGGTGATCTCGAAGTGCTGAAGGCCGAGCGCTTCGGGGAGGCCGGGCCGCCCTGACGAGGCCTCCAGTCCGTGGGGACGGGGTCGAGGGACGCCCAGTAACAAAGGCCACGGTGCCATCCTACGAGGCGCGTGGGGGAGATGACCGCTCTTCGCGCAGCAGTGCGTAGCAGACGGTGTCCCGACGCGCGCCGTCAGGCTCCACATCATGGAATCGCAGCACGCCCTCGCGCTGCATTCCGGCCTTCTCGGCCACCCGCTGGCTCGCTGCGTTCGCGCTGCTGCAGCGCCAGGACAGCCTCACCCACGGCCATTCCTCGAAGCCCCATCGCAGCAACCCTCGGAGCACGGCGGTACCCAAACCGCGCCCCGCCGCATCGGCGCGGATCCACATGCCAACCTCGGCGTTGCCGACCTCGAGCGCGCCCTCACGGAGGTGGTAGCCGCAGCCACCGAGTAGGCGCGTCTCGTCCGGTGCCCAGATACCGATCACGAAGTCGCTGGCGAGCAGCCATCGGCCGCGGAACTCTCGGCAGAGCTGCGACGATGACCACGCAAGGGACGCTCGTGGTGGCCGAGGCGCGCGCACGGGGCGCGGAGCTCGTCGTCCACGCCGGCCGCGAGGTGAACCCGCTCACGCTGACGGGGCGCTGGCCGCTCCAGCCGGTGGCGAACGACGCCTGAATCGTGATGGCGTCTGGCAGCGAGAGCGGCGTGCGCGTCGCGCTCCGCGTGTCGCGTTCACGCACACGACGTGACACGCCGGTGAACCGCGAGGCCGCTGGTGCTCGAAAGAAAGCGGTGATACACTCCCCGGCCAGATCTTGGTGGTTACGAGACGGTATGGCGATGCGGATTACTCAGGCGGTGGTCGGGGCGATGGCGCTCGGGATGCTGGCGAGCTGCTCGAGCGAAACCTCGACGGGCCGGGGCGGTTGCGACCCCGGCAGCCGCAAGGATTGCATCGGCGAGGAGCGATGTGTCGGTGAGCAGACCTGCTCGGCCGACCGTACCTGGGCCGCGTGCGTCTGCGACGGTGAGGGCGGCGGTGGGGGGGGCTCAGACGCGGGTGGAGCGAGGTCGACCGGCGGAGCGCGCACTGGTGGCGCGAGCCATGGCGGTGAAACCGCCAGCGATACCGGCGGACACGACACGAGCGGAGGCACGGCGGGTGGAGGTCCAACGACCGGTGGCACGGGCGGCGCAGAGGCTCCGGGCGGCGCGACGAGCGGAGGTCGTGATGAACGCACCGGCGGCGCCGCCGGTGCAGCAACCGGAGCGGGCGGCACCGGTGGCGAACTCCCCACGGGCGGCACGGGGGGGGGAACTGGTGGGGACCATCCCACCGGCGGCACCGGAGGCATCACACCTTCGGGCGGCGCCGGTGGCGCCGAGCCAACGGGCGGAGTGTCTTCCGGTGGCGGACCGAGCGGCGGCTCCGGCGGAAGCTCGACCGGCGGCGAAACCACCGGCGGCACTTCCACTGGCGGCACTTCCACCGGCGGCGAAACCACCGGCGGCACTTCCACCGGCGGCACTTCCACCGGCGGCGAGTCCATGGGCGGTACCGAAGGCTGCGTGACGGGTCAGATCGCTGCCTCGGAGGTCATCCTCATGGGAGACTCGTTCTATGCGATCTCCCCCCAACGCATCCAGCAGCGGCTCGAGGAGAACGCCAGAAACGCGAGCGCGCTCGAGGCGGGAGAGAGCTACCGGAATGTGGCCACCAGCGGGCAGCCGTTTGGCATCGTGGCGGAGGAATACGACGCGGCTCTCCTGGGCGGCCCGGTCAAGGTCGTCGTCATGAACGGCGGCGCCGTCGATTGTATGTCGGATTCGTGTCCCTCGTGCCCCGGCATGTTCGAGGCGCTGCTGGCCGAGATGGCCGCTGGCGGCGTGGAGGACGTCATCTACACGCGCTACCCGGAACCGGGAATCCCGCCTGGCTCTAGCACCTCGCTGAAGGACAGGCTCGACACCTTGATGCCCTTGATGGAACAGGTGTGCGCCGCTGCCACCGGCCTTCGCTGCCATTGGGTGGATTTGCGACCCGTCTGGCAGAACGGCGACACCGACGACGGCGCCCATCCGAACGAGTCGGGCGGAGAGCACTGCGGGGACGCTATCTGGGCAAGGATGGTCGAGGAATGCATGGCCCAGTGATCCTTGGACGCCGGAGGCTAGGGCGTTCAACCGTCCTGACCGTAGGGCCAGGCCATTTTTGAAGAAGCGAGATTGCGGGAGTGCCGCGGCGAGCGGACGGCTCGCGAGGCTGAGCGGCGGTACCGCCGCGGTCCCGTATTCGGCGTCGGCGGGTTGGATGGGGCCGGTGCGCGACAGCCGCGAGGTCGTCGCCAGTCGCTATGCGGAAGTTGACCTGTCGTCGGACCTCGAGCAGGCGCGCGAGGTGCGATTCGGTGGGGGGAGGCGCGCTCGTCGGCGAGCGCTCGAGCGCGCGGCTCCCGCAGAGTGGACAGGCCCCGAGGTCGATGCCGGTGAGCAGGACAATGAGGTCGCGCCACCATAGCGGCGACGGCACGAGCGCGGCGGCAACCGCTCACCCAGGGCCCGCCAGGCTCGGCGCCGAGGGCGGGGTCACGGAGCTCGTGGCCGCCGGACACGGGGTTGACGCGAACCGCGTTCGCGCGACCTCGAACCGCGTCGTCGCGTTCGCGGCGGACATCAGGCCAAAATGGAGGATCTTGCCGAAGCCCGGCGGCAAGCGATGCTGCAGCCATCATCTGAGGAAGGTGACGCCATCGAGCGTGACAGACTGCCCGTTCTTGGTGCGAAAGCGCACGCCACGCTCGTCCATCGCCCCGGCCTCCCTGAAGTACGCCCGCCGCTCCTCGAGCAGCCGACGCGGCAGCATCGTGAAGCGATCGCGATCACCCTCGCCGTGACGGACGTGGATGATCATCCGTTGGCTGTCGATGGCCTCGACCCGCAGGTGGAAGGCCTCGCTGATGCGCAGTCCGGCGCCGTAGGCCGCCATGACGATGGCCAAGTTCCGCGGCGGCGGAGCCGCGGCGCGCCGGCACTGGCGATGGGTCGGCCGCGTGTTATACGGGGTAGAACGCTCGGGCGGTGCCCGGGCGATCGGTGGTCGCCGGGGAGCGCGTCAGAGCCGGGACCCGCCGCGATGCAGGAGCCTACGATGAGGAAGCTGGCAGTGATGACGTTGCTCGGATTGCTCGGATCGCTCGGCGCAGTGGGCTGCGGCCGCCACGGGACCTACAGCGCGACCCAGCAGGGCGTCTCACCCGAGGCGGGCGAGCCGGCCCCTTCGCCGCCGCCCCCCGCGCAATCGGCGGCCGCGCCGGTCACGCCGGGGACGGGCGCCACCGCCGCCCCTGGAGGCCAGCCCCCCGCGGCCGTCTCCGCCCAGCGCGCCGCGCGGATCGTGGTCCTGCACCACAGCACGGGCGGCAACGTCTGGGACGGGGGCGTGAAGAAGCTGGTCGACGAGCACAACCGCCGCCAGGGGACGAGCTACTCGATCGAGGAACGGTCCTACCCCAACGACCCCTATCCCTGGGCGAACTACCCGTACGACTACTACAACCTCTGGGTCGTCCACTCGGGGGAGAATCGCGACCGCCAGCAGGCCACGCTCGAGGATCTCACCAAGTCCTTCGACGTCATCGTGTTCAAACACTGCTTCCCGGTGAGCGGCGTCGGACCGGACACCGGCCGCCCGGATCCGAAGTCGGGCGCCAAGACGCGCGAGAACTACGTCGCCCAGTACGAGGCCCTCAAGCGGAAGCTCCGCTCGTTCCCCAATCACAAGTTCATCGTCTGGACCGGCGCTGCGCTGACTCGGCAGAACACCAACCCCGAGGACGCGGCGCGGGCGCGCGGCTTCTTCGACTGGGTGAAGTCCACCTGGGACGAGCGAGGCGACAACGTGTTCGTCTGGGACTTCTGGCAGCTCGAAACCGGGGGCGGGCTCTACTTGCTCGACGCGAACGCCGCGAGCCCTGGCGATTCGCACCCGAACCGGGACTTTGCCGAGAAGGCGGCGCGGCTGTTCGTGCAGCGCCTGACGGACGTGCTCGAGGGGCGCGGCGACTCCGGGAAGCTGACCGGCGAGAGCCCCTGATCGACCACCGCCCTACCCGCGCGCAGCGCGGCGTATACTCCTCCGGCGCGCGCCGTTGTCGGCGGGGAGCCGGTGGCCCCCGCGCGGGGCCTCGCGCGCAGCTCGGGTGGTGAGCGATGCACGACCATGGGTGGAAGGCAGCAGCGGTGGGGCTCGCGCTCGTGCTCGGCGCCTGCTCCGGCTCCGGTGAATCGACGGACGGCGACCCGACCCCGGGTGACGGCGGCGGCGGCGGCACGGTGGCCGAGACGGGCGGCGTGACGTCCTCCGGCGGCGCAGACGGCGGCGTCGAGAGCGGCGGGGCCGATCCCGTCGAGCCCTGCGATCCGGGAGCAACCCGCACCTGCTTCGGCCCTGATCGGTGCGCCGGCACGCAGCGCTGCAACGTCGAGGGCGCCTGGTCCGCCTGCGACTGCGGCGCGAGCACGGGCGGCGCCACCGGCAGCGGTGGCACCGCGCCGTCCGACGGGGGCACGCCCGGAGCGGGCGGCGCCGATCCGCTCGGCGGCGTGCCGGGCGCGGGTGGCAGCCTGCCGACGGGTGGGGTCGCGGCCACCGGCGGCACCGTGCCGACGGGCGGGATCGAGACCACGGGCGGCACGATGCCGACGGGCGGCACCGCCCCCACGGGCGGCACGCTGCCAACGGGCGGGGTCGAGACGACCGGCGGCACGTTGCCGACGGGCGGCGTGGAAACCACGGGCGGCGCGCTGCCGACAGGCGGCGGCGCTCCTACCGGCGGCGCTCCTACCGGCGGCACGACGACGGGCGGAGCGCCGACGGGCGGAGCGAGCAACGGCGGCGCCGAAACCTGCGACACCGGGACCGTGCACGATGGCGGCACCGAGTACTGCGCCAACGCCCAGGGCGAGGTGGGCAACGGCTACTCGTACATGTTCTGGACGAACGGAGGCGAGTCCACCTGCATGACCGTCTTCGGCGACGAGGCCACGTTCCGGGCGAACTGGACCGAGGCCGGGGACGTCCTAAACCTCGTCGGCCTCAAGTACGACGCCACCCGCACCCCGGACCAGATCGGGCGCTTCTCCTCGGACTTCGCGTTCACCAAGTCCGGGAGCAGCGGCAGCGCCTACCTGGGGCTGTTCGGGCGAACCGACGACCCGGTGGTGGAGTTCTACATCATCGAGGACTGGCTGGGCTCGACGCGGCCCGCCTTCAACCCCTCGAAGGGCACCATCGTCGTCGACGGGGGCACCTACGACGTCTACGAGAGCGCGGTGTCCGGCACCACCATCATCAGGCAGTACTTCAGCGTCCGAACGGAGGCGCGCCAGTGCGGGCACACGTCCATCTCCGAGCACTTCGCCGAGTGGGCCGCGAGGGACATGCCGATGGGCAACCTCAACGAGGTCATGCTCCTCGTGGAGGGGTTCAACGGGACCGGGGAGGTCGAGTTCACGAAGGGGACCGTGACGCTCGAGTGACCTTGCCCCGGAACGAAGCTCAACGCAGCAGCTCCTCCCGCTCGCAGCCGAACAGCACCTCCACGCGCGCGGTCGTCTGCGCGGCGAGGTAGTCGCAGGTCGCCGGGCAGACGAGGATCTTGGTCGGCGCGATCGGGTCGTCGTAGTACCAGGCCGGTCCCGACGCGAGCGCGCAGTCGGCAGCGGTGGGGACGTAGACCATGGGGCTCGTCTCGGCGTCGATCACGTTGACGTTGACGAGCGTGGGATCGAGGGTTTCTCCCTCGGGCGGGGCGGGGACCGCCCACTCGCAGGGGAGGGTCACGATCTGGGTGGTGGTGATCGTCTCGATGATCGTCTCCACCACGGTGACGCTGTCGCGGATCGCGTTGAGGGCAGCGAGGAAGCCCTCGGCGCCCGAGGTGGTGACGTCGCACGCCTCGGCGGCGGGAAGCTCCGGCGTGCAGTCCGAGCCGCCCGCCACGGCCACCTGGTCGAGGAGCTGGAAGCCCTCCGCGGTCACACCGGCCATGCCAATGGTGAAGGTCACCACGCCGCTCGCCAGGCCTGCCGCCGCGATCGGCGTCAGCACTCCCGCTGCGTCCGGATCCACGCAGGTTCTGCCGTAGGCCCAGCCCGGGGCCCCACCTTCACCCTCCGCGGGGGCGTCGCAGACCACGCTGAGCCCGCAGGCGTTGGGCTGGCCGTCGGTGACGAGGACCACCACGCATTTTTCATCCGGGTGGCTCGCCTGGAACGACGCGCAGTAGCTCGTCCCGCCAGTGAGCGCCCCGACGGTCGGGGTGGACTGGGCGAGCTCCGTCGACTGGAGGGATCCGACGATCGCGGGCGCGTGTTCCGGGAGCCTCCCCATCGCCACGGCCGGCGTCGCGTGCGCGACCCCGTCGCACTCGTCGGGCTCCTCTCCGGCGCCGACGGGGTGAAAGTACTGGATCGCGACGTCGATCCCGTTCGAAGCCGGATCCTCCACGAAGCGGGTCAGCGCCGTGACGGCCTCGTCCCACTTGGTCCCCGTGGTGCCCGTCTCCCGCATGCTCCCGGAGTTGTCGAGCACGACGTAGAGCGCGACCGGAGCGGGGACCTCGGTCTCGAGCGTGGTGATCAGCTCCTCTTCGACTTGGATGGAGTCCGGCTCGAGGGCGAGCCCAGTGCACGTCTCCGCCTCGGTGAGGGTCTGGTCCCCGGGCGCGGTCGTCCCCCCGGTGTCGGTCACCACCAGGACGTTGCTGCCCCCGGTCAGGGCGACAATCGGTGCGGTCCCCCCCGTCCCCGAGGGCGCGCCGCCGTCGTTGGGGATGGCGGCCCCGCCCCCGCTGGCGCTGGGGCCAGCCCCCCCGCTGCCGTCGCGACCGTCTCCGTTGCCTCCCTCGCCCTCGACCGACTCGAGCGAGCAGGACAGGACCGCGACGAGGACGAGGGGAGAGCAGAGGAGCGGGGAGCTGTGTGTCATGGGCACCGGCCTCCGATGCAGGGGCAGTCTCGCCCGCCACAGGGCGAGCCAGAGCCTGCTTTTCGAGCGAAGCTCCGCCAAGCGAAGGCTTGCGAACCGACTACGCAAACCTGTCCGTCTATTCCCGGCCACGGCCCTCCCCATTCGTCCCCGCGTGGTCAGATGTGAAAATAGGTGCGACAAGGTGCGACCCCCGGGAGGGGCCCGCCTTCACCAACCGAGCCGGTCGCGCAGCTCTGCTTCGAGCAGGGCGGCCATGCGCTCGTGATCGGCGACGTTCGGGTGCCAGTCGCACCCGGTCGGCACCGAGCCGTCCGCGCCCATATCCTGCGCGCCGAGATCCAGCACGCTCACGCGCTCGTCACCCCCCGCCGCGCGGGCGTCGCGCACGGACGCGAGGTACCCGAGGATGACGCCGCGCTCGGCGTCGCCGAGCATCGAGCCCGCGGCCAGGACGATCCAGGCCCCGGGGTACCGCGACCGGACCTCCTCCAGGAAGGCGAGCAGCGCGGTCCCGTAGGCGTCTCCGGGGTCGCCCGGCGCCATGTCGTTGGTGCCGAGGTTGATCACAACTGCCGACGCCTCCGGCACGAAGCCCCAGGGCGCGGCGTCGTCGGTCCCCACCGCGTGGTCGTAAACCGCCGGCAGAACGCCGCTCGGATCGCCGTCCGCGTCCCGGCAGATCCCCCAGCCCGAGCGCGCCAGGGTGCTCACCTCAGCATCGAGGGCGCGGCCGGCGATGGCCGCGTAGGTCAGGTAGTACGACGAGTTCTCCGCGGTCCAGTGACAGGCGGGGGTGGCCACCCAGTTCGGGTGCGGTTCGGACCCGAGGTTGCCGTAGCCCGCGCTGATCGAGTCGCCGACCACCTCGACCAAGCGCCCACTCGGCGCCGGGGCCCCGATCACCGTCCCGCTGGTGAAGCCGAGGAACGTGCTGACGCCGTACATCCCCTCGGTGTCGCGCAGGAGCTCCACCACGTGATCGGTCGCGGGCAGAGCGGTGGCGAGCGTCACGGTTTCATCGCCGCCCGACCGCACCTCGAAGCGCTCGGCTTCGACGCCGTCGATCACGGGCTGGAAGAACACCGTGTCGGTGCCCTCGGTGCGGAGCGTCACCGCGATCTCCGAGCCGCTGACCGTGGCGATGACGCCGGCGCCCTGCCACGCGAAGCGGACGGCGTCCGGATCGCTGGCGTCGACCCGACCGAGCCACCTCGGTCCCCCGGGCACCACCCCACCCTCGCCGCTGCCGCCGCTGCCGGCGCCCCCGGTCAGCGCGCCGCCCGCGCCCCCGCTCGGCCCATCGCCGCCGCTGCCGCCGCTCGGATCGCCGCCGCTGCCGCCCGTCGGGTCATCGCCCCCGGCGCCCCCGCTGGGCTCCGAGCCGCCGACACCACCGGTCGGACCCACGCCGCCGGTGCCGCCGCTCGGGCCGCTGCCGCCGGTCGGGACCGCGCCGCCGCTGCCGCCGTCGGTCGGGGGCGCACCGCCGCTGGCGCCTCCCGTCGCCGGTCCATCGCCGCCCGTGGCGCGACCGCCGGTCGCACCGCCCGTCGCCGAACCGCCGCTCACGGCGCCGCCCTGGGAGGCAGTGCTCCCAGCAGCGCCTCCCGTCGCCCCGCCGGCGCCGGGACTGCCTCCACCGCCGGTCGTCGCCCCCCCCGAGGCGGCGCCTCCGCTCTCCGTCGACTCGCCGGGCGAGTCCGAGCCGCAGGCGACGATGGATGCCGCGAGGACCACCGTCGCCAGCGAGAGAACGAGACGAAGCAAGAGGCGCCTGGGTACGAGCGGGGTCATGGACAGTGACGTTGCCCGGCCGGAGGGGCAGGGTCAAACCGCGGGAGCGTTCCGCTCCGATCGCGTGAGCGCCCACCGTCCCATCGCCGCGGGGGTCTCCGCAGCCGTGCCTGCCCGGGGATACCGCAGTCTGGTGGCCGCTCGACCGATTGTCGCGCGATGGGTCGAGTGGTATCCGGGGGGCCATGCTTCCGCGTCTGGCGCGCCCAATGGCGATCCTCGCGTCCCTCGCTGCGGCCGCGGGCTGTGGCGGGAGCACCTCGAGCCACGACGACGGCGAGGCCGGCCGGAGCTCGGGCGGTGCCGCTGGGAGCACTGCTTCCCAGGGCGGCCAGACCTCGGGCGGCCAGGGTGGCAGCGGGGGCTCCGGCGCCACCACCACCGGCGGCACGAGCGGCGCCGGCACCGTCGGCCTCGACCCACCCGCCCCCGGGGTTCCCTGCGGCGAGACGACCTGCGACGGGGACGCCGGCTGGTGCTGCGCCGACCAGTCGTCCTACCGGTGCGAGGCGTCGCAGTGCACGGGCATCACCTACAGCATGGAGTGCGACGACGCGGTGGACTGCCCGGGCCAGCTCTGCTGCTTCGTGAACATCTTCGCGAGCGTGAGGTTCGCCACCCTCTGTGTCGACGAGTGCGGCCCGGCGTCCTCCGAGATCGGGGTGTGCAAGGACGCGGGCGACTGCGAGAACGGCGAGGCCTGCCGCGCGTACACCTGCTCCGGCCGCGCCCTCGGCCTGTGCGCCGCGACCGCGCCCTACTTCTGCGAGTAGGGGGCGTCGCGGGTCGTCTTCCCTAGCTCCCCGGGGCGCGCCCGCCGCCGGCCGAAGCCTCGGCGCGAGTTTGGATGACCTGGCTTCCGCCGCCGACGCGGTCCGCTGCCCTTGGCTCAGAGTGTGCCACAACGCCCGAAGCCGAAACCTTTTCGACGCCGGAGGCCCCGTCGCTGTTTCGACCTGATCGGTGCTTCGCAGCATTGGTCACCTTCCAGAACGTGGCATGGGGATTGCAGCGGGGCCGTCGGTGACCCATCGAGAGATCTCTATGGCACATCGCGTTGGCTCTTTCGTTGGAGCGCTATTGACCGCCGGGATGCTGGGCGCCTGTGGTGGCCACGCTGACGTCGATGACCGGGCGTCCGATGAGTCAGGGGGACTCGGTGGGGGCAACGTCAGGACGGACGGAAGCGGTGGCGAGGCGGCCAACGGAGGCACGGACGCTTTCGGGGGCAACGGGGCCGAACCGAATTCCGGTGGAAATGGCGGTACGGGTGGCCGGGGTGCTGGCGGCTCGGCCACCGGCGGCGTCGCCGGCTCAGGTACCGGCGGCTCGGCCACCGGCGGCTCGGCCACCGGCGGCGTCGCCGGCTCAGGCACCGGCGGCTCGGCCACCGGCGGCGTCGCCGGCACAGGCACCGCCGGCTCGGCCACCGGCGGCGTCGCCGGCTCAGGCACCGGCGGCTCGGCCACCGGCGGCGTCGCCGGCTCAGGCACCGCCGGCTCGGCCACCGGCGGCATCGCCGGCTCAAGCACCGGCGGCACAGGCACCGGCGGCGTCGCTGGCTCAGGCACCGGCGGCTTGAGCACTGGCGGTACGAGCACGGGTGGCGCGGGCGCGGCGGGGGGCACCGGAGAAATGGGGGGAGAGCTCACGCAGGCGGAATGCGACGCACTGGAAGCGCAGTACCGCGATGTGCTCGCCGAGGCCCAGCAGTGTGGTCCGACGTACAGCGCGCCGCAGTGCCTCGAGCAGGTTTACGACAACATCGCCTGCGGCTGCGAGGTGCCCGTCAACGGACAGAACGCGTTTGCCCTAGAGGGACTGGCATTTCTGAAGATTGAGTTTTCCGAAGGGGGATGCACGGAGCCAAGCATCTGCTTGATGGGCGGGGCGTGTCTGCCCTGGACCGCGGCAGAGTGCAGCCCCGAAGGCGCGTGCGGGATCATCGAGTAGCCAGCTTACTCGCGAGGACGCCGACGAATGAGCTTGGACGAAGCCGCTGCGCGACAGGAGCGGCGTCGAGCCGACAGGGGCCCCCGCGCTCCGCGCCTGTGGACGGTCAGGCGTTAGCCAAGCCCAGGTAGGGGATGGGTCCGGTCGAGGTGCTCGACCCGATGGCGCCGGGGCAGCGGCGCCCTTCGCCCCCTGGCGGCTCGCCGACTCCGCGAGCCACCCCTCGGCGAGGAGCCCGACGTCAAGGCTCGGGCCGATGCCGAGTCATGGGAGATGACCACGGCCACGACGCCCGCCCGCATCGAGGGGCGTACCGCGGTCGACGCCGCAGCGGGGCTTCGGGTGCTCACGTGAGCTTCATCGCGGCGGCGGCGGCGCGGGCTGAGGCAGCAGATCCTGACCGGTGCGCAGGCGCTCGAGCAGCTCCCGGCGCGTCAGCTCGCGGGTGATCTCGCAGCGGAAGGTGCGCCGGGGCGGCCCGGCCGGGTCTGGGGGAGGGACGCCCGCGGTCTTCGCGGGGCAGTCGCCCGCGCAGTGCCAGCGCGCGAAGCAGCGGCGGCAGTCCTCCGCCTCGAGCAGGGTGAGCTGGCCGAGCCGCTCGAGCCGCGCGGGATCCACGTCGAAGCTACGCTGTTCCGGGTTGTAGCGACCGAAGAAGAAGAGCTCGGCGCGGGGGTCGCGCTCGTCGGTGACCTCGTAGCAGGTGGTCAGGTGATGGTCGGGGGTGAGGCAGAAGGAGCGCCCCGCCGCGGCGCAGAAGCGGTCCGTCGTCACGTCCAGCCGCAGGCCCGAGTAGACGAGCTGGCGACCCTCCGCGGCGGCCAACTCGCGCGCCTCCCAGAACCCCGCCACGAAGCGCCGGGGGTCGGGCGGCTCCATGCCATGGCGCGCCGCGCGCCCCTGGGCGAAGAGGGGCTCGAGCTTGATCCACCGTGCCTGCGAGCTCGCGCAGAGGTGCGCCACGATCTCGGGCATGCGATCGACCCCGTCGGCGGCGATGGTGGCGCGGAGCCCGTATTTGAACCCTCGCGTGTCGAAGCAAGCGAGGGTGCCGAGAACCACCTGGTGGCTGCCGCCGCCGTCGCGACCGGGTCGCTGCCGGTCGTGCAGCCACGCGGGGCCGTCGAGCGACACCGTGGCGCTGGTGAGGTGGGCGGCGAGCCACTCTGCGGCCGCGCGAGGCATCACCCCGTTGGTCCCCAGGCTCAGCTCGAGCCCCAGGCCCGCCCGCGTGGCGTCGGCCCGGGCCGCTTCGCTGACGGCGCGGAGCAGGGGGAAGACCACGGTCGGCTCGCCGCCGCCGTGAAACGACAGTCCGATGCGATCCGCCGCCTGGGCGCGCGCATGCTCGATGAGCATCTGGACCACGTCGTGCGCCGCCTGGGGCTCGAGCGTGAGCGAACGCTCGCCCCCTTCCGCGTGGCAGTAGACGCAGCGGAGGTTGCAGGCGGAGGTGAGGAACAGCGACGCCTGGGTGGGCGAGAACCCGCGAGCCTCGGCGACGAGCGGCCGGCGCGGCAGGGGGCGCTGCGGGCGGAGCACGCCGAGGCTCGTGAGCTGCGCCGCCAGCGTGCTCACCTCGGGCAGGACCGGCAGCGCGGCTCCCGCCGCCGCCGGGCGGAGCCACCGCGCGGCGGCCGGATTCAAGCTGCAAGCGAAGCCGAGGAGCGGCGCGTAGAGGAGCGTCTCCTCGGCGTCCCCCGGGAGCAGGAAGGCGTCGGGATCGAGGAAGAGCGCCGAAGGCGCGTCGGTCATCGGGAAGAGAAGCCCAGGTTCACCGTGGGGACGACGAACGCCACCGTTTCGATGTTCTCTGTCTGGTGTGCCAAGACGTCCACGCGGGGGTTGACGAAGAACGTGGACCTGCTCAGCTCCTTGACCGCAATCAGAGCCCCGATCCGGCCGCCAATGGCGGCGACGATCTCCATCTTCCCCACGTTCTCGAAGCGCATGCCGCCGAGGGCCAACAGGCCCTCCACCTCGAGCAATGCCCCGTCCCCCATTCTGAAGTAGGCGCCGAAGGGGAGCACAAAACTCTCCACGAACTGCGCGGGCACTTCGCTGTCCCCGACCTTGCTCTGGGTGAACAGCGTCGAGAACTCTCCGCCAACGACGAAGCCCCAGCCTGGACTCAGACCGAAGGACACCTGGCCACCCAGCGTGAAGGAGCCTCGCCCTTCGAAGCGGATTCCGCCCTTCCCCTCGCTCACCCCCCAGGGGTATCCCCCACCCCAGTAGACGAGGCCGAACCCACCCTCGTCACGGAACTTGGCTCCGCCTCCCGCGCCTCTGCGGCCTTCGGGCGGGGACGACGGCGGCGGTGACGGTGGCTCGTATGCCGGCTCGAGTGGGACTCCCGCCTCTCCCTCGAGGCCGTCGACGACGGGCGGCTCACCGTCCCCTTCGCGCGCCGCGTCCTCCCCGGTTTCGCTCCCGGTCGCGGGCGCCGCCGTCGGGGGCGTCGGCACCTCGGCGCCCTCGCTCGGCTCGCTCGGGGCACCCGCCGCGTCCCCGGGCGCGGCCGGCTCGGCTCCCTCGGCGGGCACGGCCTCGCCCTCGACGTCGGGGAGCCGTCCCGTGGCGTCCCCCTCGAGCGGTTGCGCCGCGGCGATCGATGGCCGGAACAGCGCGGCCAGCGCACAGGGGAACAGCCACCCCGTCCGGCCCAGGCTTCGGCGTCGCATCGGCGGTCTCCCTCAGTTCGGGTAGTAGTAGGTGTAGCCGCCGCCGCTGCTGCCGGTGCTCACCGTGTCGCACGAGCAGACGGTGTTGCAGGTGCAGACCGTGCCTTCCCAGGTGGTCGTGTACTGAGAGCCGTCCTCGCCGTTGTCCACGTCGCAGGTGCAGACGGCGTGGCACCGGCAGTTGCCGTTCTCGTCCACCTCGATGTCCACCTCGGCGTTGCAGGCGGTCGCCGCCCCGCCGATGGCGCCCGCGCTCACCGCCAACGCCTGCAACATGAACGACCGCCGCGAGCTCTGGTCGTCCTGGCGGGTCGCGACGGCGCGGAGGATGCGCGGGGCCTCCGCCGCGTCCTCTGCCGCTTCCCCTTGGCCCATATCGGAGCGCTTCCCCGAGTCGTCCCCAGCCGTCATGTGCCCTCCTCGATGAGTGGAGCGCGCCCAACCTGTCCGAGCGGCCGCGGGAAGTCAACGGCTTCCACCCCCCGGCTCGAACGCGGGCCGAGGCGACGCCCCCCAGGAGAGCGCTTTGGTCGCGTGCGCCGCGACGAGCGAGCTACCATCGCCCGCGGGCCGCGGGCAGCGCGGCAGCGGCATGCTCACCGACACTCCCGCAACCGATCCGGGTCCGACCCGGTTTCTCCTTCCCCTCGGCGAGCGGACCGTCGCCTACGCGCCCGTCGACGGCGCGGCGCTGCTGCTGGACGCGCCCCTCGCCGAGCTCTCGGCGCGCAGCCTGGAGCGAGTGCTCCCCGCTGTCGCCCCACCGCCCGCGCCCCGCCGCGGCGAGCTCAGCCCGAAGCTGCTCGGCTTGGTGCCCACGCGCCGCTGCGACCACGCCTGCCGTTACTGCGGCTTCGCCGCCGAGGCTCCGGACGGCGCCGATCTCGAGCCCGCTGACGCCATCGGGGCGCTCGACTGGTTCGCGCGGCTCTGCGCGCGCGAGGGGCGCCGTGAGCTCGCGATCGAGCTCTTCGGCGGCGAGCCCCTCATCATGCCCGAGCTCGTCGAGCGGCTCACGCTCCACGCGGTGGATCTCGGCGCCCGGCTCGGCCTGTCCCCGCGACTCGGGGTGCTGACGAGCGGCGCGACGACCGACTCGGTCCGGGCGCTCCTGGCCGATCACTTCTCCCGCGTCGTGGTGTCACTCGACGGTCCCCCGGATCTGCACGAATCGCTCCGACCTCGCGCCCACGGCGGGCGGAGCTACGACGCGGCGCTCCGCACCATCCATGGGGCCAGCGCCGGGGAGGCCGAGGTCGTCACGCGCACCTGCGTGACGTCGGAGTCGGTCGGACAGCTCGAGGCCATCGCCGAGTTCTTGCTCGCCGAGGCGAACCCGACCGAGATGTCCTTCGAGCCGCTGCAGCCGAGCCCCGAGAGCGAGCGCTGGGGCCTCGCCCCGCCCGATCCCACGGCGTTCGTCGCCGGCTTCCTGCGCGCGGAGCTCCGCCTGGTGCCGGCCGGGCTCCGCGCGATCCACGCCACCGCGACCCTCGAGTCGATCGTCTCGAGCTTCTGCCCCGTGGGCAACGACGGCTGCATCGTGAGCCCGGGTCGGACCCTCAGCGCCTGCTACCTCCGCCCCGCCACCTGGCAAGCTCGGGGGCTCGACCTCGAGATCGGGACGCTGGGGGACGACGGCGAGCCTTCGTTCGACCCCGCACGGGTGGCCGCAACCCGCGCGCTCACGGTGCACGCCAAGCCGCGATGTCGGGATTGCTTCGCCCGCTGGCACTGCGCCGGCGCCTGCCACGTGCAGGACACCTTCCCCGGCTGCTCGCCGAGGCGGAGCGATCGCTGCCGGATCACCCGGGGCATCGCCTGGGGTCGCCTGCTCTCGCGGCTCGGGCTGGAGGACGAGCTCGACCAGTTCTTGCGGGCGCCGGTGGACGTCGAGGAGCGCGCGGTGTGACCCGCCCTCGGCGCATCCGGTGGCACGACGGCTGGCTCGAGCTCGACGCCGGGCCGCGGCCCGCGGCCGAACCTGCGCCGGTGTCCTTGACGCTGGAGACGGGACCCGGTTGCGCGCTCGCCTGCGGCTACTGCTACGCTCGGGCCCGGCGCGCCGGGGACGGCGTGCCCGCGGACGCAGCGATCGCCGACGCGGCGCGGCGCGTCGCCGAGCACGCGCGCCAGGAGGGCCGTCCGATGCTGCTCGGGCTGCACGGAGCCGGGGAACCGCTGCGCGAGCTCGCGTGGGTGGAGCGTGCGACCGCCACGGTGCGGGAGCAGGCGGCGCGGGTCGGGGTGTCCCTGCGGATCGCCGCGACCACGTCGGGCGTGGTGGCAGACGCGGCGCGACGCTGGCTCGTCGAGAACGTGTCGACCCTCACCGTCTCCTGGGACGGCCCCCGCGAGATCCACGACCGGCAGCGACCCGGACGGGATGGCCGTGGCACCTACGACGCGGTGATGGACACGATCCGCGGCTACGCGTCGGCGTCGCGGGGCCGGCTCCGGCTCCGCAGCACCTTGCTCGCGAGCTCCCACCGGGCAGTCCCCGACGCCGTCGTCGCGCTGGACGAGTCGCTCCCGACCCCCGGGGCGCCGCGTGTGTTCCACCTCGAGCCGCGGTTCGCCGCGGTGCGCGGCGGCGGCGCCCCCCCCGACGCGCCCAACCCGGAGGCCTTCACCCGCAGCTTCCTGGACGTGCTCGTGGCGCTCGGTAGCCGGCGCGCCGTGGTGGAGACGGCGCAGACCCGCCCCCGCTTCGAGCACGGTCGGCACTGCCTCGTCTGGCAGGACAACCTCGCCCTGCGCAGCGACGGCAGCATCGGCGCCTGCTTCGCGGACGACGCGCTCACCATCGGCGCGTGGTCCCCCGCCACCGGATGTCGACTCGACGCGGCGCGCATCGAGGAGCTGTCCCGACTGACCTCGAGCTCCGACCCCGCTTGCGAGCGCTGTTTCCTCGCTCGGTGCTGCGCGCGGTACTGCCCCGACGAGTGCCCCCTGGTGCGCCCCTTCGCCCGCGATCCGGTCCGTTGCGCGCGGAATCGCCGCCTCGGCGCCGCGCTCCTGGCGCGGCAGGCCCGCGGCCGGCTCACCCGCGAGGACGCGGACTACGTCCTCGCTCACATCGCCGACGTCCCCGACCGGGAGGCGACCTCGAGCGAGGCCACGACGCCGGGAGCAGGACCATGAGGTGGACCGAGGACACCACGCTGCTCCACTCGGGTCCGCGATGCCTCCTGGTGAACGAGCGCCGGCGGATCTCCCGGCTGCTCACCGGTGACCAGGCCGCGCTCCTGCGCCAGCTCGTGCACGGGCTCGGCCCGGACCCGCGCCAGCGAGGACCCCTGCGGGCGCTGGTCGGCGAGCTCGTGGCCGAGGGCTTCGTCGAGGCGGAGGAATCCATCGGGCCCGAGGAGGGCGCTTGGCGAACCTGATCGTCACCGGGGAGTGCAATCGCCGCTGCACCTACTGCTTTGGCCGCGACGACCAGGGACCGCTCGTGCACGGGAGCGTGTCCTGGCCGGGGTTCTCCGCCTACCTCGACTACCTCGGGCGCTCGGGCTTCACCGAGGCGCGGCTGCTGGGTGGGGAGCCCACCCGCCACCCGCTCTTCGCCCGGATGGTGCGCGCCTGCCGGGCGCGCGGTCTCGAGCCGCTGGTCTTCACCAACGGACTGATGTCTGGCGAGCCGCTCAACGCCCTCGCGGAAAGCGGCTCCCGCATCGTGCTCAACGTGAACTCGCCGGGATCCGAGGGACCGTCTGCCGAGCACGACCGCCAGCGCGAGGTCGTCGAGGCGCTCACCGACCGAGTGACCCTCGGCATCACCATCGAGCGGGTGCCGATCGACGCCTCGGTCCACCTCGAGCTGCTCCGCCGCGGCGCGGGACCGGCGGTGCGGGTGGGCCTCGCGCTGCCCCACGCCGGCGCTCGCCGCCCCCCCATCCCTCTGCCGCGCCTGGCGCGGGTGGGCAGCGAGCTGGTCCGGCTGGGGCGGCAGCTCGGCGAGGCGGGCGGGCAGTTGCACCTCGACTGCGGGTTCTGCCGCTGCATGCTGAGCGAACCGGCGATGGCGGAGCTCAGTGCGCTCGGCGCCCGGCTCGTCTTTCGCTGTCGACCGTCGATCGACGTCTGGCCCGACCTCACCGTGCACCCCTGCTACCCGCTCGCGGACTGGCCGTCCCTCGGCCGGATCACCGAGCCGGGCGTCACCCACCGGGATCTGGTCCGGCGGCTCCAGGAGCTGTCACGGCTCTACCTCCCGATCGGTCTGTTCGCCGACTGCGTCGGCTGCGCCCTGCGCGCCCGCGGGACCTGCGACGGCGGGTGCCTCGGCTGGCTGCGGCTCCGCGCTCGCCCCGTGACCTCCGCGCTCTCCGCGCCCACCGGTCAAGGATAGCCCATGTCCCTGCACCCCACCTTCGCGCGCCTGCTGCCGACCCTACCGTCCGTCGGCGGGGTCGAGCCGGCGCTGCCGATGTCCGCCGATCGGCGCTCGGCGCTCGCGCGGGCGAGCGCCCGGATCCCCGCTCTGGTCGCCGGCGACGGCGGGGCCACGGTGTGCGTCGGCGAGCTGTCGCCGGGCTGCCGGCTCTGCAAGGAGGGCGGCTGGGTCTGCGTCTTTCTGACCTATCGCTGCGCGGCGCGCTGCCCCTTCTGCTCGGCGCCGGCGTCGCCGCCGCGAGCGCCCTGGAGCGATCTCGGCGACCAACCGGCGACGCTCATCGAGCGGATGCCCGCGCTCGGGGTGCGCGGCGTGGGCTTCTCGGGGGGCGATCCCCTGCTCGAGCCCGAGCGGCTCTGCCACTGGGTGCGGCAGCTCCGCGCGGCCCAACCGGCCGCGTACCTCTGGTGCTACACGAGCGGCCTCTTCGCCTCGTCCGACCTGCTGCGTCGCCTGCGGGGCGAGGGCCTGGACGAGCTGCGGATCAACCTGGCGGCCACCGGGTACCGTGCGCCCGCGGTGTGGTCAGCACTCGGCGACGCCTGCGCACTCTTCCCTCGGGTCACGGTGGAGATCCCGATGATCCCCACGGACGTCGGGCAGGTGATCGAGGCGTTGCCGCGCCTGACCGACGCGGGCGTCCGCCACCTCGTCGTGCACGACCTGGTGCTGAAGGAGGATGCCCCAGGCGCGCGCGCCTTCGCCCTGCCCTCCCAGGAGGTGGTCCGCGTGGACCCGGAGAGCGCCACGGCCGCCCTGAGCGTGCTGGAGGCCGCCGCCGCCCGCCGCACCTCGCTCGGGGCCTCGTTCTGTTCGGTCGAGAGCAAGGCGCTGCAGCTCCGCGGCCGGCTGCGGACGATGGCGCAGCCCCTCCAGCGAGCCTACGATGAGCTCACCACCGACGGGCTGCTGGAGTCGCTCTGGTTGGTCCCTCGCGACTCGGCCACGGCCGAGGACGGTGCGCGCGCGGGGCACTTCGTGCACCCCAGCGAGGGGCGCTCGATCGACCGCGCCCGCTACGCGGCGTCCCGCGTTCGCCTGCGTCCGGCGCTGGTGTACGGCGGGGAGCCCACCCTGGTGGCGCTCGAGCCGCTGCCCGATTGAGGAGGGCCCCCGATCCCGGCAGCGAAGGTCAGCTCCGCGATCGGACGCGGGCAGCCTCCGCGCCAGCGGCTACCCACGAAGCGCGTAGAAGGGAACAAGATCGCGGGGCTGCGTTCGGTCGAGTGCCCACCCTCGGCGTTCCACCGTCGATCAGCGGAGCTCGGGTGCTCGGGATTGGGCGGCCATACGGTCGGTTTGGCCGTGCGTCGAGCCGCACTCTTCGCGCTCTCTCCTTGGCCCTGTCGCCTCGAGCCACGGCGCGGTGGGAAGACCCACGCAGCGCCCCCACAAGCTCCCACGTTCCTGCAAGGGGGAAACGGATGGTCTGCAGGCGAACCTGGACCGCGTCCGGGCAGGCTGCAACACGGAGCGAAGTAGCCCTGGCCCCACGTTGTCGTCCCCCCCGGGTGGGCGGTAGCATGTCTCGGTTTCCTTTCCGGAAGGCAGGACTGAATGAAGACACGCCCCCTCTTCGCCTGGATTGTTGCGCTGACGTCCGTGGTCGGCGCTTGCACGGGGAACACCACGGGAGGCACCGTCGGCCTCGGCGGCGCCGCAGGCGCGATCAACAATGCTGCCGGCGCCGACGGCGGGGCGAGCCCGGCCTCGGGGGGGAATGCCGGAGACAGCTCGAACGGTGGCGCTCCGGACGATGGGGGCGCGACCAGCGGCGGCACGCGGCCCGAGGGGGGCGACGGCGCGGGTGGCGCCAACGCGGGGGGCACGCCCGGCGGTGGGACGGGTGCCGAGGGTGGTGTCGATACGGGTGGCTCGGCCAGCGGCGGAGCCCGGCCCGATGGAGGCAGCAGCACGGGCGGCTCATCCAGCAGCGGAACGGGCGCCGAGGGCGGCGCGAGCGAGGGTTCGGGGGGAGATGGCGGTGGCAGCGGGGGCGGGAGTGGGGGGACCGTCGTCGACAGGGCCAGCGTGGTGGTGGTGCCGACGTCTGGCCTGCAGACGACCGAGCTCGGTGGCACGGCTTCGTTCACCGTCGTGCTCGGCGCCGAGCCTATCGGCACCGTGACCATCGATCTTGGCAGCAGTGACCCGGACGAAGGTACGCTCGATACCGATTCGCTCGTCTTCACTCCCGATGACTGGGATGTTCCCCAGATCGTCACCGTCACTGGCGTCGACGACGACGACGGCGACGGCCCCACGAGCTACACCATCGTGACCACCGCGACGAGCGACGATCCGGCGTATGACGGGCTGCCCGTCGACGATGTTGCGGTCGTCAACCTCGACGACGAGCTGGTGCTGCCCGCCATCCTCGTCTCGCCCACCTCGGGTTTGCAGACCACCGAGGGCGGGGGCACGGCCACGTTCAGTGTCTTCCTCGGGGCGCAGCCGGCGGCCAGCGTGGGACTGTCACTCACCGTGGGAGAAACCTCGGAGGGGTCGCTCGACCAGACGACGCTGATCTTCAGCACTACCAACTGGAGCACCCCACAGACGGTGACCGTCACTGGACTCGACGACGGGATCGACGACGGAGACGTCACCTACGTCATCTCGGCTACGGTGGTCAGTACGGACGCGACCTACGCGGCCCTCGAGGCGCCGGAGGTGTCCGTGACCAACGAGGACGACGACGAGGTCGGGATCACCGTGAGCGCGACCACGATCCTCGAGACGACCGAGTACGGGGGCGCGGTGAGCTTCACCGTCGTGCTCGACTGCCAGCCGGCCGCTACGGTCACGATCCCCCTCTCCTCGAGCGACGAGAGCGAGGGGACGGTCAGTGCGGTCAATCTCTCCTTCGGCACCACCGACTGGAACGTGCCGCAGACCGTCACGGTGAAGGGAGTCAACGACACCGACGACGACGACGACGTTCCCTACACGGTCCTGATCGGGCCCGCGGCGAGCTCCGATCCCGCCTACCACGAGCTCGACGCGCCGGATGTCATCGTGGTGAACATCGACAACGACCCCACGGTCGCGTGCGGCAACCCGAACCTGATCGACGACTTCGAGGACGGTGACCTCAGCATCTGTGAAACCGGTGGACGCACCGGTCAGTGGTACGCCTACAACGAAAGCACCAGCGCCAGCACCTCCCACGAGCTCGACGTGGTGCTGCTCAACCCCCCTCGCGAGGACAGCATCGTTGCAGTGGAGACGATCGGGAGCAGCATTTCGGGTTGGGGCGCGACCATGGGCGTCAGCCTCTTCGGTGTCGACCTCGCCACGCGCCTGCCCTACGACGTGTCCGGCTACACCGGGCTCCGGTTCTGGGCGCGGCGCGGCTCCGCCTCGAGTTACCCCAGCACGGTCAGCGTGCACATCGTCCAGGAGAACACGGCCAACAGCAGCCAGGGCGGTGCCTGTGTCGACAGCACGAGCATCGAGTGTTCGGACCACTACGCCGACTCCATCACCATCAGCAGCACCTGGACCTTGTATGAGCTCCCCTTCTCGGGGTTCTACCAGGTTGGGTGGGGGACCAGCTTCTCCCGCGACCTGGAGCACGTGCTGGGGTTCGAGTTTCTGATCGAGTACACGTCGTTCGATCTGCTGGTCGACGATCTGGAGCTCTACTAGGTAGTCAGCCCCCCTCGAGCACCGATCACCAATCAGCTCGCCAACTGCGCCGGGGCTCCGAATAACGCCCCCCTGCAGGGCGCGGGGGCTCGCGCGGGGCACTTCGTGCACCCCCGCGAGGGGCGCTCGATCGACCGCGCCCGCTGCGCGGCGGCCCGCGTTCGCCTGCGTCCGGCGCTGGTGTACGGCGGGGAGCCCACCCTGGTGGCGATCGAGCCGCTGGGGGATTGAAGTGCTGGGAGCGGGCGACCAGGATCGACGGCCCCTCGATCCCGTGACTCGGGCTGACTCCGCCCCGGCAACGGCGCTCGCAGCGGGTCCCCGAGGCGTCGGCGCTACTGGGAGATCAGCCCGCTCATCATCAGGCTCAGGTTGTTCTGCAACTTCGGTACATCGGCGAGCAGCGCGTCGACCGAGCTCTGCCACTGAGCGCTGTCCACCAGCGGGTCTTCTTGCATACCGTCCGCGATCTGCGTTCGCCACGCCTGGACCTTCGCGCCCACGCTGGCTTCCGAGAACTGTCCCGCGATGAACGCCTCGGCGATGGCCTGCTGGCGGTCGTAGATCTGAGCGCGCAGCAGCTTCAAGAACGGATCGCAGTCGATCTCCCGCACCCCGTAGGATCCGCGTAGGGCCACGCCGTTGCTGACCGTGACGGAGTCGAAGTCGCAGAGGTATCCCGCGCAATGCTGGGTGCTCACGTTCCAGTTCGGCACGGGGCCGTCGTCGTGGGGAGCGTTGTCGGACCAGAAGTTCGGCTCCGGGTACCAGAACGCCTTGTCGAGGTCCCAGGGAATGAGCGTGAACCGCCCGCCCCCGACGTCGTACCAGTTGTAGTTCTGGTTCTCCGGCCCCCAACCGGTGCCGAAGTAGAACGCCATGATACCGTCGGAGTTCGCGATCGCCCGGTCGACGACGACGTAGCGGGCCAGAAAATCGAAGTCGAGGTAGGGCTCCATCCGCGTCGCGAAGTCGGCCTCGGTGGACGCGGCGATCGCGTCCTTGAAGGTAATGAAGTCGGACACATCCATGACCCCGGGATCGTCGTTGGTCTTGAGGGCGGCCTCGGCGTCCTGGGTGGTAACGTCCGCGGACGGCCAGAGGTCCCGGTAGAGATTGCCATCGCCGGCGTCACCGAATCGGTTGGCGGTGAAGCGGCCGTCGATGTTCTCGACCACGGCGACCAGTCCCTGGTACTCGCCGTTGATGTACACACGCGCGTGCACCGCCCGCGGCGCGACGATGTCCATGTCGCGAAACAGCGAGTATCCCAGCCGCTCGCGCAGCCGGCTCGGGTCCGCCGCCATCGCGTGCAGGTTCAGCTTCTTCAGGCCATCGAGGCGCGCCTCGCCGTCGTACCGGTCGAAGTCGAGCTTGAGCGAGAAGCGCTGGCAGACGTCGATGTTGCCGAAGAACGGCTCCACGCGCACGACTCGCTGCTTGGTGACAGTGTCCACGCACCCCCAGATCGAGTAGTTGCCCTTGTACCGCACTCCGATCGAGGGTAGCTCCGTGTCTCCCACGCGAAGCGCGGCCTGGACGTAGCGATCCTTGTTGAGGGTGTACGGATCCAGGAGCAGCGTCGAGAGGTCCGTCAGCTTTTCGTACTCTTCGTCCGAGAAGGTCAGGTAGTACGACTTGACCTCGTCCTCGTCGAACACGTCGTCGCCGATCTGCGCGATCGGCATCTTGCCCGCGGCCCCCGCCGCCCCCGCGTCGCCGATGAAACCGCCGGTGGCCTGTCCCCCGGTGTCGCCAGCAGCGACGGAACCGCCGGTGGCCTGTCCGCCGGTGGCCGTGGCGCTGCCGCCGCTTCCCTCGGGGCCGTCGTGCGAGCGATCGCCGTGGCACCCCGAGGTGCCGCAGGCGACGCAGACCAGCAGACCAGCGCCGAGCAGCGCGAAACCCGGGCGTGCGTGGATCACCCTGCCAAGAGCCATGCTGCCGCGATGGTAGCAGCAGATGCGACCGGACACGAACTGTCTTCGTCGGCAGATCGAGGCCTCCGCCCGACACTGAGCATCGGCCCAAGCCCCGAGAGTCAGCGTCCCCGCGCCCGGCCCGGGTCCAGCGAGCGAGCAGACGCTCACCGCCGCCGGCCTTCCAGCGTCACGGTCGGGCCACGAACCGGATACGCGGCAGTCCGTCTTCGCGACGCGCTCTGTCCCGCTGATCGACGTCAGCAACGTCAACTCTCCCCGCCGTTGAACAGCAACTCGCATGCCGTCGCGCGCCTTGACAGCGCACCTCTGCGGAGCCCCGACCGCGGGACGGCAGCTCACGGGAGCGCCACGGCAAGGCCCGGGGCGGCCATGTTCGCCTCCGCTACTGCGCCATACCTGCGACCTTGGCCACGCCCCGGCCGGTCGGGATACCCCGACGGTGCGTTCTCGGGCAGAGTGGAGTCGCGATGACCGAACTCATGTACGCGGAGCTTGCCGATTGGTGGCGTCTGTTGTCGGCGGTTGACGACTACGTCGAGGAGGCGGCCATCTTCAAGGCGGCGCTGCTCGAGCACGCCCCGGCTCGACCGCGCACTCTCCTCGAACTCGGGGCAGGGGGAGGCAACAACGCCTTCTACCTCAACGGGTACGAGCTGTTCATCGGCATCAGGCGGTGAGTGCTTCCCTGCGCATCGGGGGTCGCCGCAACCCCGATGCCGGAGCCGCGACGCGCGACGGTCGACGTGACGGGGGCCTCACTGGGGCAAGCCCACGCAGTCGCGCAGCACCTCCGAGCAGTCCGCCATCGCGGGGTGCGGGGTGAGGAAGTAGCAAGCGTAGGCCTCATCGCGAGCTTCGTCCTTCAGGATGCTCATCAGCTCGCTGCAGTCCTGCTCGCTGATGTTGGGGCAACTCGCGGCCACGTCCGCGCAGTCCATCTCCTCATCGCCGACGATCGCGCCGGGAGCGGCGCAGGCCCGCGGGAAGACGGACGCCTCGCAGGCGGCGATAGTAGCGGCCTGGTTCTCGCAGTAGTCGGGCGTGTCCACGATGCAGAGGCGCGTCGCCTGGAACACGCTGAAGCGAGCGTTCTGCCAGAGCCAGTTGCAGGTCGCGTAGGTCGCGGAGTCCGAGTCCCCGCAGCGGGTCCCCTCGCAGGTCCCTCCCCCCGCGCCGTCCGTGCCGTCGTCGGCGGCGAGGCAGTCCGCGGCACCCGCGGTCCCGCCGTACGCGCCGCCCGTCGCCGCGCCGCCGCCCCCTCCCGAGCCCGCCGCGCCCCCGCCGCCGAAACCACTGCCCGCGCTGCCGCCGGCCGCATCGCCCCCGCTGCCCGGCGCGCCGGCACCCACGGCGCCCGCGGTCCCACCCGCGGGGCCGCCGCCCGCGGGCGCGCCGCCGTCGCCCGCGGTGCCGCCCGTGGGCGCGAGGCCGCCGGTCCCATCGATACCCCCGGTGCCGGCACCACCGGTCGTCGCGCCCCCGCTGGCGCCGCCCACGGCGGGTTCGCCGCCGCTTCCCGGCGTGCCACCGGTGGGCGCGAGGCCGCCGGTCCCCCCCGTGACTGTGCCACCGCTCGTGCCACCCACCGCAGGGAGGCCACCGGCGCCGGGGCCCTCGCCCGCGTCACCACCCTCGTCACCCGCTTCGCCCCCGCGGCTTGGCGAGCCCCCGCTGCGGGCTCCTCCGCTGGTCGTTCCGCCGCTGGTGCTGGCGCCGGTGCCCCCGACGGCCGTGCCGTCCACGTCGTCGTCGTCCCTGCAGGCGGTGGTGACGGCCAGCGCACCCAGCAGGAGCGCGATCAGTGAGCTGCCTCGAGTGGAGATCTCTTTCATGGGGCGGTCCTTCGCCGTGGGAGGGACGCGGGGCGAGGCACAGACTGTGCCACCGCCGCGAACGCTGCGCGTCGGGAGCCAGGGTTCTGCATCAAACGTGCCGGTCCGCTGTGCCACGCCCGCGCACCGCGGGCGACCGGGCTACTCCGAGCAGCAGGAGGCCTTCTCTCGGCCACGCGAACGGCGCCCGCGCGCGTCGTCGCCGGAACTAGAAGCAGTCGACGTGGGTGCCGAGGAACGCCGCCTCATCGTTCTCCGGCGCGCAGTCGCCGAACCCTGGATCGACCCGAATCAGGAACCCTGCTCCCCCACCCCCGCTGTTCACGTAGCCCACCAGGATGGGGAGCGTCGCCTCGCCGGGATCGAGGGCGAGCTCCACTGTCTGACGGAGGTGCTCGAGCTCGACCGGCGGATCGACCTCGCTCAGCCCACGGGCCATCTCGTACACACGCAGGGTGACGGCGCCCTGGAAGGCGATCCCGCCGAGGTTGACGAGCTGGACGTAGGTTTGCACCGAGCAGAGCGCGTCGCAGTCGCTCAGCCGCAAGACGGCGAGGTCGATCGCTTCAGCGCACGCGCTGGTCCCAGCCGCCGGAGCCACGTCGCCGCTCGCCGTCCAGGTGGCGAAGCATTCGGCACCGTCCGCCCCGTCACAGTCGGAGTCGACACTGTCGCCGAAGTTCTCGACGGCGTAGGGGTGCCGTTCGGGATCCGCGTCGTCGCAGTCCTCGCCCCAGCGCGCCACGGCGAAGCCCTCCTCTCCATCCTCGCCGCCGCAGCGCGTCGAGGTGGGCACCCCGAAGTCGTCACCATCCGCGTCAACGTACAGGAGCTCCCAACGATCGGGGTCGGCGTCGTCGCAGTCCTCGGCGAGCGCGGCGACGACGTAGCCCTCGTCGTCGAGGGAGCCACAGCGCGCCTCGGAGGCGAGGCCGCGGCCGTCGCCGTCCGCGTCGAGGGCAACGACGAGGTGCGCGTCGGGATCCGCGTCGTCACAGTCCCCCCCCGCCCGGGCGTACCCCGCGGGCGGCTCCGCGCCGTCACCGCAGTCCGCCACCGCGATCGCGTCCGAGCCGATGCCGAACCCGTCCCCATCGGCGTCCAGGTAGACCTGCACGGTGCGACAACCGCCTCCGGCACCCGCGCCGCCCGTCGCCCCGGCAGTGCCCACCCCCGGGGGATGGCTTGGCCCAGAAGCGTCACACCCCCCGAGCGCAACCGCGAGCAGCGCGCCGATACAGCCCCGATGAGCCCCCACCCTCGCGACCTTCCCCTCCGACCACATGCGAAGGAATCGTAGCACCCGCTCGACAGCCGTTCACGGCTCCGCGGAGCGGGGGCAGTTGCCCGCGACTGGTCGCGACGAAGCAGCGCTTTGACGGCGCCGAGCGGACGCGGCAAGGTGTGGCGGTCGGCGAGGATTGGAGCGGGTTCGGTGCAGAGGCAGCAGCTCCCGAGACCGTGCCATCGCGCCGTCACCCTCCGTCCCCTGGCCCGGCGGGAGACCGGATCGAGGAGACGAGGCTGAATGATGAGCTCTCTTGGCATGGGCTGGGTGCGTTGGCTGCTCCTCGGAGCGCTGTTGGTGGGTTGCGGTGGAGACACGGACGAAGATCCGACCGCGGACGACGCGCCGACCGGCGGCCGAACCACGGGGGGTAGCCCGAACGGCGGCAGCGAGGGCAACGAGGGTGGCTCGACGGGAACCACCACCGGCGGCACCGCGAACGCGGGCGCGCCCGGGACCGGTGGCGCCCAGCAGGGCGGCGGCGTCCCGTCCGGTGGCGCCAACGAGGGCGGGGACGCGACGACCGGCGGCCTTAGCTCCGGCGGCACCGCAACCGGCGGCGCGAGCGGGAGCGGAGGCGCTCCGTCCGGCGGCGCGCCGGGGAGCGGAGGCGAGGCGGCAGGTCCGTCCGTCGGCGGCGCGAGCGGAAACGGCGGCACGGCCGGGGCCGGGGACGGCGACGGCGGCACGGCCGCCGGTGCGGGCGTTACGGGCGCTCTCGGCGGCACGAGCGGCGGTGGCGGCGCCCCCGGCACGGGCGGCAGCGCGGGCGCGCCCGCGAGCGAGGTCGAGTGCGACGACCCTGCCGACTGCCTGCTCTCCATCGCCGACTGCGTCTGCCGCGCGCTCCCCGTCGATGACCCGCGGGCGCTCGAGCCGAGGTTCTGCGAAGCCGATCCCTGCCTGGAGCTCGACGTCACCGAGGCGAACGTCACTTGCCTGCGGGGCCGCTGCTCCCTCGCCCTCGCGTGCGACGGGCAAGAGGTGGATTGCGCGATGGCGGAGCCCAACTGTCCCGAAGGTCAGACGGCGTTCGTCACCGGTGGATGCTGGGGCCCCTGCGTCCCCGTCGAGGAGTGCATGCCGGCCCCTTACGGGCCTGGCCCCGCCGTCTTCGAGGGGGTGTGGCTCATCGGCTGGGAGGATGAGGCGAGGCATTTCTCCGCGCTCCGCCTCCCCTCCGGCGTCGACGCGGCCGTCGCCGGAGTCGCGGAGCTCCTCGCCGACCCCGGGATCCCGAACAACCAGCCCCTCTTCCCCTGCTCGGGCCCGGGAGAATTCATGATGACCGCGGTCTGGGGCGGCTTCTCGATCGATCAGCCCGCCGACTGTGACCCCGGGGCGAACGACCTCTACCTCGTCTTCCAGGACTTGGGCGACGCTGGAGGCCGCTGGGGCTCCACCCTGCACGCGACCATCGAAACCGTCATCGAGGGCGAGGTGCGCGATCTCGACGCCTACTGGTTTTCGGCCGACACCTGCGACGCGGCAATGGCGACGTGCACCTTCGGCGATACGTAGCCGCCTCGGGCGAGCCGGGCGCCTACCGCCGCGGGAGCGAACTGGAGCGAGTCCGATGAGTCGAACGTCGCGAGCGCGAGCGATCCATGGCGTCAGTGCTGGCTGCGTGGCCGCGGGCCTGGCGCTCACCCCCGGTTGCGCCAGGCCGACGGGTCCCCATCGGGGCCCGGCCCCGTCGACGGCCGCCGGTGGCGACGCCCACCCCGCCTGTGCGCCGATCCGCGCCAGCGGGGAGGCGCCCCTCGTCGACGACTTCGAGGCCGCGCCCGGGGAGATCCTCCGTAACGACGGGCGACGCGGGTGGTGGTTCAGCTACGACGACGGCTCGGGCGGCCAGCTCCGGCGAGAGGAGCTCGCGCTCGGCGGGGGCGGCGAGGCGGGCCGAGCCCTGCACGTCGTCGCCTCGGGGTTCGCCAAATGGGGGGCGGGCTTCGGCGCCTCCCTGCACCCCGAGACGACTCGCGAGCGGGGCTGCGCGTACGACGCCTCCGCCTACGCCGGCATCCGGGTTCGCGCGCGGGGACGCGGGCGCCTGCGCCTGTCGCTCGGCGACGCGGCGACCACCCCGATCGCGCGGGGCGGGCGCTGCGCGCGCCCGGGCGTGGGCTGCTTCGACCTCCCCGGGGTGTGGCTCGTCCTCGAGGAGCGGTGGCAGACCTTCGAGCTGCCCTTCTGCGCGTTCTCGCCCGAGGGCTGGGGCGGCTCCAGCGACCGGGTCGACCCATCGACGCTCGTCGACCTGCACTTCCGGGTCGGCACGCGCGCGGCGGTCGAGCTCTGGCTGGACGATCTCGCCTTCTACCGCGCCGCCCCGGGCGACCCGGCGCCGCAGTGCGAGCGGCCTTGCCCCCTCGACCTCGTCCCGCGCACGGCCGACATCGACCCGGCCCACAGCAGCGCGACGCTCACCGAGGAGCTCAGCGTCCACATCTTCGAGCAACCGACGACATCCTGCGGCCCCCTCACACGGCGCTACCTGAGCTTCGTGCCGCGCGCGCTGCCGCCACGCTCCTCGGCGCCGGTGCTGATCATGCTGCACGGGCGCGGCGGCAACGCGGAGTGGACGCACAGCCACCAGACGCGCGGCCGCTTCGACGCCCTCGCGACGCGGGACGGCTTCGTCGTCGTCTACGGCAGCGCCGCGCCGGGCGCGCACACGAACCCCCTGGTGCCAAACTCGGGCGCCTGGCGCCAGGCCCACTTCCGCGACGGTCAGGTCGACGACGTCGACTACCTCGAGCGGGTCCTCGCCGACCTCGCGACGCGCGGAGTCATCGACGGCGCGAACCCCGTCTTGCTCGCGGGGCTCTCGAACGGCGGCGGCATGGCGCTGGCGGCGGCGCGGCGCATGCCAGAACGCCTGAGCGGGGTCGCTGCGCTGATGCCCTACGACGGCAATCCTCCCGAGCCCGTGCCCGAGCCGACCAGCACGCGGCTCGAGCGCGTCCTCATCGCCTACACCCACGGCGACCCGGCCATGCCGGACGGGTACCACGAGATCATCGCCCAGCAGCCGGCGCGCTGGGCCGCGGCCTTGGGGCTTCCCGCGGCGGCGATCGCGGCGCCACGGCGGACCACGCTGCCCGACCTGATCGTCGAGGGCGCGGGCTATCGGGGTGAGAGCGCCGTCGCGCTGGCCACGCGCGACAGCCACGTCACCCAGCTCGACCTGGTGGCGCCCGATGGCAGACGCGGGGTCAGGGTGCTGATCATGGATCGCGCCGGTCATTTCTGGCCGAACCCCGTCCAGTTCTCGGAGGACTGGGTCATCAGCCAGTACGGCTTCCGCAACCAGGACTTCGACGCCGCCGACCTGGTGTGGGATTTTCTGCGCCCCGCGGGGGAGTAGGCCGCGCTTCCGGGATCGCCCGGGCCGGGGCGCTCCGAACCATCCCTGGAGCGGCAATCGGTTTGATTGCCGCGAAGATTCAACGACGTAGAGCAGCAATCAGGTTGATTGCTGCGAAAGATCAACGACCTAGAGCGCTGAACCGGGAGCAGATCTCGCCAAAGGCGCCGCTGAAGACGCACCCTCGCCCTGAGGGGGTGCGTCTTCAGCGGCGCTGTTGCCATTGGCAACCTGATCGGTGCTCTGGAGCACCGGTCGGTGCTCTAGCCCGAGGGGATCTGGCAGAGGTGCGTCACCGGATCGAGCTCGAACCCCGCGTCCACGTAGCACGTGCAGGTGCCGTCCTCGTCGCAGGTTCCGGCGGGGAGGCTCGAGTCGTGGTCCTCGCTGCAGGTCGCGTCGACACCGACCTCGCAGATAGGGAAGAACTCGGCCCCACAGAAGCCGCCGTCGCAGCGCAGCCGGTAGGACTCGGGGACGGTGCACAGGCAGGGGTCGCACGGGATGGGGTCGCCGCCGCAGAACTCCGCGGAGAGGTCGGCGTCGGACCGCACGGCGATCAAGTCCTCGACGGCGCCGCAGGCGTCGCAGCAGCCCGTACCGCAGCGGAAGCGGCAGTCGTCGACGGTGTCGCAGGCAGCGATGGGCCGATTGCGGACGTCGCGAACGGTGCACTGACCGTCGACGCACGCGGGGTAGAAGTTCTGCGACGTCTGCTCCCCCCAGGTGGGGGGGGCGCACGGCGCGCACTCGGCGGTGCAACCGGTGAGCTCACGGAGTTCCTCGAGCCGGTCCGCGGCCACCGCGACCAGCGCCGTGTCCAGGACCGGCTCGCAGACGCCGCAGCAGCCCTCGGACGTGATCACGCAGTCGAGATCCGATGCGCAGGCGTCGAGATCGGGCGAGCCCCCGTGACAGGCGGCGAGGCAGGCCTCGCGAGTCGCGTAGCGGTTGGCGCTCATGTCGCAAGACTCGAACAGATAGGGGACGCAGAGCCCGAGGTCGGGATCGTGGCGGAACGCGTAATACACCCCGCTGCAATGCCCTGGCACCGGCGGCTGCGTGCACGCCGCCCCGCCGACGCCGCCGGCGCCCGCGCCACCGGCCAGCGCTCCCCCTGCCTGAGCGCCACCGGCGTCGGTGCCGCCCCCGGTCGTCGTACCGCCCGTGCCGCCCGTGCGCATTCCGCCGGTGCCCGCGCCACCGGTAGACGCCCCCGCCGTCGCCCGACCCCCCGTCGCGAAGCCGCCCGTCGCCGCGCCGCTCGTCGCCCCGGTCCCCGCGCCGCCGGCACCGACACCACCGCCAGCCCCGGCTCCCGCCTCGCCGACAGCACCTTCGCCAGACGCCCCCGGCGTCGCGCCCCCGATGACCGAGCCGCCGATGCTGCCGCCGGCTCCCTCGTCTTGGGGGTCGCGGGTGGACTTCCCCCCGCAAGCGGCCACCAACAGGACCCCGCCGACGAGGAATGCTGAGATCCTCACCCTCATGGGACGAGCCGATCCTGCCACGGATCCTGCCGCGTCGCCGCCGGCGGGAGGCGCCTGATTGACGCGGCGAGCGTGCGCACGTACCAATGGCGGCCGTGGATGGGGTGCCGTGAGCGCCCGCAACCGGAAGCTATCGCCATGAATCAACCTCCGAATAACCCCTACGGCGCCCCTCCTGGCCCGGGCGGCTACGGCTACCCTGCTGGGGGTCCACCTGCCGGGGGTCCCCCGCCCGGTTTCGGCGGCCCCGCCGCGCCTCCGCCCGGCTTCGCCCCGCCAGGTCAGCCCAACTTCGGCGTGCCTGGCGGCGGCGGTTCGGGAGACGCTGCCAAGAAGGTCGCGATCCCGGCCACGCTGATGCTCGTCCTCAGCGGGCTCGCGATCGTGGCCTCGATCGTCAACATCATCCTGAACGTCCTCGGCGTGGGCCTGGGCGCGATGAGCGGCGACAGCGACGTGGCGATGAGCCAGGCGTTCTCCGGCGTCGCCGGGGTCGTGTCGGCGGCGATCGCCATCATCGTGAACGCCGTCGTCGTCTTCGGCGCCCTCAAGATGAAGAAGCTCGAGAGCTACACCTTCTCGCTGGTGTCGGCGATCCTCTTCTCCTTGCCTTGTTCGGTCTGCTGCCTCGTCAACATGCCGATCGGCATCTGGGCCATCGTCACGCTCATCAACGCTGACGTGAAGGCGGCCTTCCGCAGCTGACACCGACGCGCAAGTGTTTCTGCCCCCACCCGTCCGCCGGACAGCCCGTTAGACCGCGGCTGACCGGCGAGGCGGCGGGGCGCGACCCCCGGGGGAATCGAGTGGGGACCGGCCGCGCCTCGCGCTGGCCCCATCCTCGCCGTGACCGCCGTCCCGCGCGGCGGCCCGAGCACTGAGCGAGCGTCGCGACATGGCGGATCGCGCGCTAGCGCCGCCGCGGCGCGCGGACGCTGGGCTCGAGCGAGGTCTGCTGCCCGGGCGTGGGTTCCGGCGGCGCCGGGCCGCCCCCTCGGGCTCCGCCGGGCGGGGGGGAGGAATCGATCCCCCCGGCGCTGCAACGCTGCAGCGGGCGGGGGAGGAAGGGAACCTCTGCCCTCGGGCGCCAGGAGGGCTCATAAGGTACTCAACTGGTTTCGCCCAACCGACCCTGCGAAGCCACCACCGTGACGGCGTCGAAACGGGGAGAGCGCACACCGCTCGACTCGCTCCGGCGCCGTCGCTCTATTTGCGGCGGAGCATCCGGCGCTGGCCCGCTGGCGGAGGCGGGAACAGGGCGTAGACTGCCTCGCGTGAGGGCGCAGCTCCTGCTGGGCGTCGCGGCGTTGGCCGCCTGCCACTCGACAGGGGCGAGCCGAGCCCGGAACGTGGCGGCCACTGACGCCGGCGCGCCCGCGACCGGAGTCCGGGATACGGTGGAGGACGGCGGGCTCCGGCTGGACGAGAACTGACCCCGGCGATCCCCGCTGGGCTCCCCGCGGGGCGCTACGCCGAGGCGTCCTCCGCGGTGTCTGGCTCGAGCGCGAGGGGCAGGATCGCCGCCTTCGCCGCCGCGCCAAGGTCCCCGTCGATGGCTCCGCCGTCCTGGCGCGCGAGCACGATCCGCTCCTCCACCCCGGTCGCGGTCGGACGAGCCTCGTAGGCGGCCACGACGACGCCGAGCGCGAAGAGGGCGCGCTGCAGCGCGGCGATGACGGTGGAGCGCCGCGCGCGGACGATCTGGACGGACGTGATGCGGGTGCCCTCCTGCTCGAAACGGACCCGCGCGCTGTAGCTCGCCATCGCGAGGGTCTATGTAGGTACGAAGCGGCGGCTGTCGAGGTCCCCCCCGAACTATTTCCGGAGAGCACCAGCGTTCCGCCGATCGCTGCCCAATGCCAGCCGTGTTGCTCGCCTCCGCCCCCCCGTCTCGTCACGGCGGGGGCGAGGCGACGGGCGCCGCGGCTCCTGAAGCGGCCTCCGGCGGAGGGAGCCGCGCACGGAGCTCCGCGAGCAGCGCGTCGAGGCGCTGGCGCAGCGCAGACAGCTCGTGATCTCGACTGCGGTGTGCCTCGCGGAGCTCGGCACGCAGACGTTCCACGGACGCCTCGAGATCGTTGGCGTTGTCCATGACCATCTCGTCGACGAAGACCGCGTTGGCGAGGCTCAGACCGAGCACGCCTCCGCTCAGCACCGTGAACACGAAGAACAGCCGCGCAAAGGTCGCCACCGCGGCGGTCGAGCCGGCCGCGATCGCATCGGGGATCTCGAACCAACCCTCGAGAGTCAGCACCTTGAAGACGGAATACATCGACAGGATGGGGTTGGCGAAGTGCTCGGGCGCGCTCTCGCGGAAGAACACGTGGGCGCCCATACCCAGGACCAAGTTGTAGATGAGCAGGGCCAGGAAGACCCCCACGGAGGCCTTGAGGGCGCGGCTCACCCCACTCCAGAGGCGCTCGCCGTCGGGAATGAAGCGGAACGCCCGGAGCAGGCGCAACAGGCGCGCCAAGCGCATCAGCATCAGCGATCCGAACCACGGGAGGTCGACCCAGGGCGAGAGCAGCATCGGCGCGGTCGCGATGACGACGATCAGATCGAAGCGGTTCCAGCCGCGCGCCCAGAAGGCTCGCCACCCCGAGAGCCAGAGCTTGGCCGCCATCTCGAAGACGAAGAAGAGCGTCAGGCCGTACTCCACCTGCTGCAGCCGGTACCCGGCGCCAGCCTCGACCTCCGGAAAGCCCCGCAGGACGAGGACGCTGGTGTTGGCGACGATGGCGCTCATGACCACACGATCGCGAACGGCGAAGGCGATCAGGGACTTCATGACACGCCATGGAACGAGGGATCCTCCACCGGCGCAAGCACGCCGTGAGGAGCGACCGCGCTCCGCGGAGTCCCGAGACTAGCTACTCCCTGATCGGTGCCGTTCACCACGCGCGGTGCCGCAGCTCAGGCGCCGACCGTCGTCCCGGATCACCGCTCGAGGGTCACGGTGACGAGGGACTGGGCCGGCACGGTGAGGATGCCCTCGGGCGAGAGCTCGCCGAGATCCGCGGAGCGCTCGACGCCTCCCAGGACCGTGCGGCTCACGGCCGACGCCGCCGGGGCCTCCCCGCCGGCGTCGATCTGGACCGCGACGCCGGTGTCCCCGGGGTTGGTGAGCACGATGACGAGCTCGTCGTCCGTGGGGGACAGCCATGCCGAGGCGTACAGGTCGTCCGCGTCGGAGTCGGCGGCCACGCGCACCCAACCCGGCTCGACATGCGCCGAGTAGTGGCACATCACGTGTCGGGTGTCCCCGACGACGAAGTCGTCCTCGCTCAGCTTCACCAGCGATCCCTCGTCCGACGCGGAGTCGGCGGGGACGGCCACGAAGCCGTTGTGGACGAAGACCGCCGCGCCCTCGACGGCGAGCGCAGCGTGCAGGAGCACCGCCGTCGTGAGGGGGTCCGCGAACATCTCCGACTGGAAGAGGGGGCGGTCGTACTGCTCCCCCAGCTCCCCGAACTCGGCCAGAGCGTCCAGATCGAGGTTGGTCAGGTCGACGCCGTAGAGGTGGTGCGCGAGTGCGTCCACGTCGGCGACGTCGAGCGCGGCAACGTACTCCGCCACCTCGTCGGGGCCGGTCGTCTCGGGCGCCACGATCTGGGGAACCGAGGCGAGACCATCGAGCTCACCCTTGATCGCCTCGAGGGCCTCCGCGTAGCCCGGGTACCGGACCTCCACGTCCCCGGCGTCGGTCGTCACCGTCTCGGTCCCCTCGACGGGCAGGAAGCGACAAGCCTCGTTCGCGTCCCCCACGGGGGGGACCCAGTTCGGGTTGTTCTGAATGGAGATGTAGTCGGGCTCGACCCCCGCGACGGCGTAGGCGTTGAGCGAGGCGCGCCAGTGGCTCGCGAGCCCGGCGTAGTCGAAGCTCCCGTCGGGCAGCGTCGTGAGGGTACAGGTGTCCGGGTTCCCCTCGCAGTAGGTCGATCCGTTCGCCTTCAGCGCCGGCGGTGGACTGGCCGAGTTCAGGAGGATGGTGGGGCGCTCCCCCAGCCGCTCGGCCGCGGCCGCCACCAGCTCGGCGGTGCTCTCGAGCTCACCGTCAATCGACGCATACTGGTTGCGCAGTCGGAGCACGCTGAGCCCGGTCCCGGAGAACATGGCGTCGAACACGGCGACCTTGCGCGGGTGCTGCACGATCCGCTCGACCGAGTAGCCGACGGCTGCGCCGATGCCGACCAGGGCCTGGAACCGTTGCGAGTCGTCGAGGGTCACCTGAGCGGTCGGCGTCGGGTTCGGGGTGCACAGGCCAGCGACGCAGCTCGTCCCGGCGGCGCAGCCCTCTTTCGGGCAGCGCTGCAGGCACATCCCGAAGCTCTCCGGGGTGCTGCCCGCGCAGAGCGCGACCGCCCCGTCGTCCGCGGCGGGGACGCACGACGCGCGCGACAGCCCGAGGCATCCTTCCTCGTCGCCGCAACTTCGCGTGCAGGCCCCGCAGAGGCAGCGGAGATCGCCACAGTCCGCGTCGGACTCGCAGACGCTGAGCCAGTTGGTGAGCCCTCCCGCCCGCGGTCCCCCGCTGGACCCGCAGGCGGCCGCGAGCGTGGCGAACGCCACCGTGAGAGCGCGCATCGAATGCGCGACGAAGGTTCCCGTCACTCGCCCTGCTCCTCGTCGGTTCGGAACTGGCCGTAGTAGAACGTGATCTTGTAGGTGATCTCAAGGCCGCGAGCCCGGTTCTCGTCCTCCACGGCCTCCCACAGCGCGGCGAGCTTCTGGCGCGTGTCGGCGAGGAGCTCCCGGACCTCCCGCTCCCGCGGGTGGCCCGGCCACAGATCGAAGGAAATCGTCGTCCCCCCCACCTCGTCGGCGGGGGCCGAGCCCCGAAGACCGCTCCCCACCTTCGCCGCCAGCGCGGCGAGCACGGCGCGATGGTGATCGATCATCGCGGCTTCCCAGCCGGCCGCGTCGCCAACGGGGATCAGGCAGCGGTCCGTCGAGAAGGTTTCGCCGCCCGGGGGCCCCTCCGAGCGGACGCGCCCGTCGGCCACCAGGCCGCTCAGCGCCTGTTCCACGGCGGACGGCACCAGGGGGACGAGCGCCGCGACCTGCTCCTTGCGCAGCGGCCCCGCGCGGCACACGTGGACCCACACCAGGGCCTCGTTGGCCTCGGGCGACCCGCCGACGCCGCCGACACCGAGCTCCTCGAGCTCCTCCGCGTTGGCGGCACGGTACCCGGCCTGCGCGCCGTGACCGTATCGGCGGACGAGGCCGCTCTCGACGAGCTCGTCGAGGACGGCGCGGACGACCCCCTCCTCGTCGGCCGCGAAGCGCTCCCGGATCTCGGCCCGGCTGGCCTGGTCGCGCTCGGCGAGGAAGGCGTGGAGCGCCCCCAGCAGGGTGATTCCACGATCGGTCACCGACTCGCGGAGGCGCATCACCTTGCGTCGATAGGAGCGCAAGGTGAGCCCGAAGAGATCGGCGATCACCCTCTCCCCGAGCCCTTGCCGCTCGAGCTCGCGGACCAGACCGCCGAGCACCTCGTCGGGGATGCGCGCGAGCGGTGAGCGGGCGCCCTCCGCGGTCGCGAGCTGCGCGATGAGGACGATGGACTGACGGACAATGGCGTCGATCACGAGCTGGGTGTTCATGCGACGACGACTCTCCTCTCGCGGCCAGGTCGGGCAGGGGTACCCGAGGACGGTGACGAAACGGGGCGCGGTGTCATGGCCTGCTCTGCCCCGCTTCCGCGGGGTCCGCGGGATCCTCACGGCCTCGGTCCCTGACACCGAGTGAGGTGAGTGGCGCGTGGAGCGCGTGGCACCGACACTTCATGTTCTCCCTTACGGTGCCACGTCGCGCCCAGGCCCCACAGGGGCAAGCTGCCTCCCCCCTCCGCGAAAAAATAGTTTCACCCAAGGGGGGAGACGTCGCTCCCCCCTCCGCTCGCGAGCACGAGCGCTGACGGAGCGCGAAACGCTCGGGCACACGATCCACCGCCGAACTCTCGCTGAACCACCGTCAGAGTGGTCTCTGGTAACCCCCGGGTCCCCGTCCCCGGCCGGTGATGTTAGGCTTCGCCCCCGGAGTACCCGAGGGAACCATGGTTACGGCACTCGTCCTGCTCAACGTCCAGCGTGACAAGATCCCCGATCTGGCCGAGCGCATCGCCGCCCTCGAGGGCGTCACCGAGGTCTACTCGGTCAGCGGCCGGTACGACCTCGTGGCACTGGTGCGGGTGCGCGATACGGAGGCGCTGGCAGATGTGGTGACCCGCAAGCTGCTCCGGGAGCCGGCCATCACTCACTCGGAGACGCTGATCGGGTTCCGCGCCTACTCGCGGTACGATCTCGACCACCTGTTCGGGCTCGGCGATCCCGCGGCCGGATGAGGGAGCCCCGCCGAGCGGCGGCAGCACGCCGCGGCCGCCGTCACCACAGCCGCTCGCCGAGTCCCGTCGCCCGCTCGATTCGCCTCGCGACCGCGGCGCGCAGGCTCGGCTCGCTGCCGAACAGGGTCACCCGCGAGCGCGCTCGGGTGATGGCGGTGTAGAGCAGCTCGCGGGTGAGCAGCGGCGAACCCGGCTCCGGGAGCACCACCGCGACCGCGTCGAGCTCCGATCCCTGGCTGCGGTGCACGCTCATCGCGAGCGCCGTCTCGTGAGCGGGCAGCCGCGATGGCGAGAGCGCCCGCGGGGTGCCGTCGGCGCCGGCCAGCCACACGCGCGCGGGCCGTTCGGGGTCCGGCGCCCAGGTCACGCCGACGTCGCCGTTCCACACGCCGAGCGCGGGGTCGTTCTCGATCACCAGGACCGGCCGCCGGTGATAGCTCGTGCCCCACGGACGGAGGCGGCGGGTCGCGCCGAGCTCACGCTCGATCCGCGCCACCAACCCGGCGACCCCCTCCGGTCCGCGGCGGTGCGCCGCGAGCACCCGAAACCGCCCCAGCGCCGCCACAGCCGCCACCGGGTCGACCGCTGCCAGGTAGGGTGAGTAGCCCTCGACGACCCGGCGCGCGAAGCCAGCGCCCGGCCCGGACGAAACCATCGGCACCAGCGCCACCGCGGGATCGTCGCAGGCCGCCACCGCCGCGTCGCCGTCGCCGCTGAGGACGGCCGCGGCGAGGCGTCCGATCCCGCCGTGCTCCGCGAAGCGGTGGCTGACCGTGAGCTCCACCAGCGAGTCCGCGAGCCCCCCCGGCCCGTCGCCCGTCCCCGGGAGGGGCTCGCCGAAGGCGCCGAGGGCCGCGCCCGCGAGCCGCCCCGAGTACAGCGGGCGCGGCGTCGGTCCGGAGAGGTCCGCCAGCACCGCCCCGGTTTCCACGCTGGCGAGCTGGTGGCGATCCCCGAGCAGGATCAGGCGTGCCCCGGGGAGCACCGCGTTGAGGAGCCGCCGCATCAGCCCGAGATCGACCATCGACGCCTCGTCGACCACGACCAGATCGGCCGCGAGCGGCGCCGCGGTCGACCGCGACCCGCCGAGCCCCAGGGCCCGGTGGAGGGTAGCGGCCGAGTCCGGGATCGCGGCGCGCACCGCGGCGTCGACGGGCAGGCGTCGCTTGGCGGCGACCACGGCTTCGGCGAGCCGCGCCGCCGCCTTTCCCGTGGGCGCGAGGAGGGCCACCCGCGGCGGCGGCCGGCCTCGCGCGAGCTCCTGCTCGATCACGAGCGCGACCACACGGACGACGGTCGAGGTCTTGCCCGTGCCGGGTCCACCCGTGATCACGGTGAGCGGGCGGAGGGCGGCGATCTCGGCGGCGACCCGCTGCCAGTCGGGCGCGGCGGTCGGGCACGGGCCGAAGAGGCGAGCCAGGCTCGCCCGCGCCGCGGGGGCCACGAGCGGCAACGGATCCGCGCTCGCCCGGGCGCGAAGCGCGGCAGCGAGCGCGCGCTCGTCCGTCCAGTGGCGGTAGAGATAGAGACGGCCGCGGTCCAGCACGAGCGGCGCCGCGCGAGCGCCGTCGCTCACCAAGGCGCTCGCCTCGAGGATCGCAACGAGCTCGGGCGGCGCCGGGAGCTCCAGGGCGGGAACGAGGCCGCCCTCGTCGCGCGCGGCTGCCGTCCCGAGCGACTCCACCGCGACGCACGCGTGACCCTCCCGCGACGCGCGGCTCACCAGCGCAGCCGCGAGCGTCACCGGCTCCGGCGTGCCGGGCACGATCTCGCCGAGCGCGCGGGCGAGGTGCGCGTCGAGCGCCCCGATGACGCCCGCGTGCGCGAGCGCCCCGAGCCGGTCCGTGGCGGAGACGCCGGCGCCGGATCGCGCGGTCACGAAGTGCCTCCCGGCGGATCGCCCTCGAGCACACGGGAGAGCCCCGCCACGAGCTCACGCGACGGCCGCGCCGCGAAGACCCCCGCGCCCGGACCCTGCCCCGGATCCATGCCCCGGAGAAAGAGGTAGTACACGCCGCCGAAGTCGCGATCGTACTCGTAGCCCGGACGGCAGGCGCCGAGGTGCCGGTGGAGGGCGACGGCGTAGAGGTAAGCCTGCAGGAAGTAATGGTGGTCGGCCATGGCGGCCGCGAGCGGCGCCGCGGCGTAGTCGGGGAAATGATCGCCAAGGTGGTTCGACTTGTGGTCCACGAGGAAGAACCGGCCGCCGTGCTCGAAGACGAGATCGACGAAGCCGCGGAGGTGCCCGACCAGCCCGGGGAAGCCGAGCGCCGCCACGCGCTCCGGGTAGCCCGCGGGCAGGTCCGGACCCCCGTGCGCCGCGATGGTGCGCGCCAGCTCCGCGGCGACGAGCGCCCGCACCGGCTCTGCCCCCGGCGCGCGCGCGCGCACGGGGAGCGTGAACTCGACCTCCGAGCGCCAGGCGCCGGGCTCGAGGTCGCGCAGACGCGGTCCTCCCTCGGACAGGGGGGTGTCGATCACGCCGCCGAGCGCCGCCGCGACGGGCTCGCCCCACGCCGCGCGGTCGAGGCCGTGGCGCGCGAGCTCCGCCTCCACCACGGGGAGCGCCGCCACGGGGTCGTACCCAGGGAAGTTCACGCGCTCGAGGATGGCGTGGAGGGCGATCCCGGGGGCGGCACCACGCGGGAAGGCGCGGAGCGGCACCGGGGTCGGCGCGATCGGTGGCGGCGCCGGCGCGACGGGGAGCGCCTCGAGCGCCGGGGCGGCCGCCGCCTCCACGGCGGCGAGCTCGTCGTGGTCCGCTCCCTCGTCCTCGGCCGCCACCGGCGCGTGCGCGACCAGGCCCGTGTAGCTCGTCACCCGGCGCACGAGCGTGAAGCGGCGCGTGGCCTCGCGGAGCGTCACCGCCACCGGCATCGCTCGCGGAGCAACGAAACCCGGTCCCGTCACGGGCGCCCCCGAACGCGCGAGCATCGTCGCCGCGTCCTCTCCGGCGAGCTGCCGGAGCTCCTCGAGGAGCCCCGCCGCGCTCGGCTTGCCGCCGCGCTCGCTGCGACCCCGGACGACCACGCGCCTCCCGTGCAGGAGGTAGCCGAGCGGGGTGGCGTCGAGCCCCTTCGATGGCCGTGTGAGCAGGGTCACCTGGTGGCGCGCCCGGGTGATGGCGACGTAGGCGAGCCGCAATCCCTCGGCGAGCGCCTCCTCGGCAGCCAGCCCCGCCGCGCGCTCCCGCTCGGGGCCCCCGAGGCAGAGGCGGGGCCGGTGCGCCGCCTCCGGATCGTGGAAGAGCACGGGCCGTGGCGCGCCAGCGGGCTCGCCGCGGCTCGTCGCCAGCGACGCGCAGACCACGACCGGGTACTCGAGCCCCTTGCTTCGATGCACGGTGACGACGCGCACCGCCTCTGCGTCGCTCTCCAGCCGCAACTGCATCGCTTCCGCGGTCGCCTGGTCCCGCACGCGCGGGTCATGGCGGGCGCGCTCGAGCCATTGCCCGAGCGCCACCGGGCCGAGGTGACGGGTGGTCGACGCCTCATGCAGCAGCTCCCCGAGGTGCAGGACGTTGGTGACGCGCCGCTCGCCGCCGGGCTCGCCGAGCAGGCGCGGGACGACGTCGAGCTCCCCGAGGAGCGCGCGGAAGGCGTGGATGAACCCCCGCGTGTACCACCGCGCGTGCCACCGCTCGAAGCGCTCGATCCACCCCTCCCAGGCCGCGTCGTCGACGGTGAGGCGCAGGAGCGCGGCGCCGTCCACGCCGACCATTCGCGTCGCGAGCGCGGCGCGCACGCGCCCGGCCCGTCCCGGCGCGGCGAGCGCGCCGAGGACCAGGGCCACCTCGAACGCCTCCTCCGTGTCGAGCACGCTCCGATCCCCGTAGAGGACGGAGGGGACGCCGAGCTCGGCGAGCGCGCGCTGCACCTCTTCCGCCTCGTCGTTGGTGCGGGTGAGCACGGCGACGTCGGCGGCCCCGAGCGGGGCGCCGTCGATGGTCGCCCCAGCGCGAAGCCAGCGCGCGACCTCCGCGGCCGCCGCGGCGGGCACGTCACGCGCGGCGGCGGCGACCGGCGCCACGTCGGCCCCCGGCCCGCGCGCCCCCATGACCACGAGCTCGATCGCGCCGTGCCCGTCGCCCGGGGTCACCAGGCGCTCGGCGGCGCTCGCGCGCGGCGCCACCGGTCGGTAGTGGACGTCCTCGAGCAGGAACGGCGCGGGCCCACGCCCGAACAGTCGGTTCACCGCCGAAACCAACCGCGGATCGGCACGGTAGCTCACGTCGAGGGTGAGCGCCTCCCGCCCCACGTCGCGCGCCGCCCGGAGGTAGGTGAACAGGTCCGCCCCCCGGAACGAGTAGATGGCCTGCTTCGGATCCCCGATGACGAGCAGCGCCGCCGCTGGATCCGCGTAGATCCGGTCCAGGATCTCGTACTGCACGGGATCCGTGTCCTGGAACTCGTCGATCAACGCCGCCGGGTAGCGCACGCGGAGGGCGGCCGCGAGCTCTCCCCCGACCGGGCCACGGAGCGCTCCGAGCAGCCCGAGCAGCAGGTCGTCGTAGGTGACGACGCCCGCGCGTCGCTTCGCGTCCCCCAGCGCGTCACGGGCGTGAGCAACGAGGCGTTGCTCGAGGGCCAGCACCCAGGCCACGAGCGCCGCCCCCGCGCGCTCGTGGGCGTCGACGAGCTCCTCGATGAGCTCGAAGCAGGCGTGTCGAGGCGGCTCGTGCCCCTGCTTGGTCCCCGCCGCGAGAGCGGCTGGCGTGAAGCGCCGCGCCACCTCCAGGAGCGCGGCCGGGGCCGGGGCCGGGGCCGCGAGCAGCGCGTCGATCTTGACCAACCAGGTCGAGATCCAGTCGGCGCGGTACAGGTTCCGCTTGAGCCCCGGGTGATCGAGCAGCCGGCGAGTGACGGCGTCCCGCTCCGCGCTCCAGGCGACCCCTGCGCGCCCCGCGACCGCGGCCAGCGCCCCGAGCGGCGCCGCCGTGTCGACGGCCGCCGCCGCGGCGGGGACGATCTCGAGATCCGGTCGGGCCACCGCGTCGAGGGCGAGCCGAAGGAGCAACGGGAAGGGCGCCTGGCGACCGAGCGCGCGCGCCTCGGGGAGGCTCGCGGTCGCCATCTCTCGTTGCCAGAAGTCCGCGACGAGCGCGGCGGCGATGCCGTCGTCGTCGGCCACGGCCTCGGCGGCGAGGGGCGCACCCAGCTCGAAGGCGTGCTCGGCGAGCACCCGCGAGCAGAAGCCGTGCAGCGTGAGGATCGGCGCCTCGTCGATCTCGCGGAGCGCGCCGAGCAGGCAGGCCCGGTCGCGCTCCCGATCGGCGCTGCGGGCAAGGAGGGCCCCGATCTCGACGTCGGCGCCGTCGGCGCCGCCCCCGAACGCCTGCGCGGCCACCCGCAGCCGGCGCCGGATCCGCTCGCGGAGCTCCGCCGCCGCCGCCCGCGTGAAGGTGAGGACGAGGATCTCCCCGAGGCGCAGGCGGCGCTCGAGCAGTAGGCGCAGCACCAGCGTCGTGATGGCGTAGGTCTTGCCGGTCCCGGCGCTGGCCTCGACGAGGCTCCGACCCGTGAGCGGGACCTGGTCCCAGACGAGCGCGGTCACGGGGCGGCCTCCTCGACGGGTTCGTCGTCGGCGCCGCCCTCGCGGACCGCCAGCAGCGGCGCGAAGACGCGGAGCGCGAGCTCCGGGAAGGCCGGCACTCCGGCCGCGGCAGCGCCCTCCTCGGGGGCCGGCGCCAGCGGGTCGGCGCCCGCGAAGAGCCGCCGCACGTAGGGGTCCCGCGCTTCCCCGGGTGGCCCGCGCCGAGACACGCCAGCGAAGACCTCGCGCGCCGCCGCGAGCGCACGCGCCGCCGCGTCCGGCGCCCCCTTCGCCGCGAGGCTGCGGTGTACCGCGGCGTACCGGCGCGCCGCGCGCGGGAAGAACGGCAACGGGGCCTGCGTCGCCAGCGTTACCAGCGCCGCCAGGGCGGCGAGCTCGGTGCGGGCCACCTCCGGGTCGAGCCCACGGAAGGTTACGACCGCGGCGCCCTCCCCCTCGTGCAGGCGGGTGACGAGCACGGTACGGGCGGGCAGCCCCGGCGCCGTCGTCTGTGCCCGAGCCACCTGCAGCACGAGGTGACGCACCCACGCGTCGAGCTCCGGTGACCCACCGTCCCGCGCGTACCGAACCGGGACGTGCGCCTCCGGCCAGAGCTCGTCGAGGACGCCGACGAGGCGCGCCTCGCCGACCGCCAGCGCGATGGGCAGGGGTGCCAACCGCTCGCCCTGTCGATGGCGCCGCGCCTCACCTGCAATCGCCTCCACCTCGGGCAGCATCCCATCGAACAGGGTCCGCCCGGCGGCGCCGTGCGGGAGCCGACCGCGCGCGCGCTCGCGGTCCCAGGCGGTCTCGTCGCGGAGCGCCGCGGGGCACAGGAGCGACTGCGCCAGCAGCTCGGCACCGATCGCCCAGCGCGCGCGCGCGTCGAGCTCGATCGGATCCCCGTTCTCCAGCACCGCGCCACGATCGTCGAGTGACACGCCGAGTCGACCCCGGACCAGGGTCCGTGAGGGCGCCGCCAGCCCGTCGACGAGCGCGTCGATCGACAGCGCGCCCGGCGCTGCAGGCGGCAGCGGCGCGGCCAATAGCCTCGCGGGCTCCCGCGCTGGCGCCGCGAGGGCGCGGGCGCCCGCCGCCGCCACAGCGTCGAACGTCGCGGCTCCGGTCGCGAAGCGCCGCGGGCTGAACCGCTGGATCGGGTGGGTGACAATCCGACGCGTGCCCACGCCACCGCGGCCACCGAGCTCGCGTGCCGCCTCCGCTGCCGCCGGGGGCGCCACCACGAAGGCCTCGTCCAGCAGGTCCACCAGCTCGGACACCACCACGGACGGCTGCCGGACCGAGTCGTCCTGCATGCTGCGACCGACGTAGGAGACGACGAGGCGCTCGCGCGCGGAGAGCAGCACCTCCAGGAACAGGTGCTCGTCCTCGCGTCGCAATGATCGATCACCCGGACGCGGCGCCGCCAGCGTGCGGTCGAAGCTCGCCAGCGGGCGGGACCGCGGGAAATCCCGGTCGTTCATCCCGAGCAGGCAAACGAGGCGAAACGGCACGCTGCGCATGGGCAAGAGCGCCGAGAAGGTCACGCCGCCAGCGAGGAAGCCCGCGGCGGTCCCCGCCTCGGGGAGCCGTTCGGCGACGAGCTCGCGGAACGGCTCGAGCGGGATCGGGGCGGTGAAGCCCGCCGCGGCGGCGGCCTCGCCGAGGCCCGTAGCGACGTCGCGCAGGAGCCCGAGCTCCCCCTCCGCGGCGGACCCCGCCGCCAGCCACGCGGGAAGCAGTTCGAGCAGCGTCGCAGCGTGCTCGGACACCGTTCGCGGCGCCCGCAGCCGCTCCCGCCAATGGAAGAGGGTCGTCAGCAGCTCCGCCAGGCGCGCGAGCAGCTCCGCGTCCTCCGCCGCAACGGGCGCGACGCCAGCGAAGGGCCCGGCCGCGGCGGGCATCGCGTGACCGAGCAGGAGCCGGTGCAGGCCGCGCCGCCAGGTGTTGGCCTCGGTCCCCAGGGCACCGCCAGTAGCGCGGTCGTCAGCGTCGACCCCCCAGCGGACGCCGGCCTCCCCCAGCCAGTCGAGCAGCCGCGGAACGGAGCCCGCGTCGATCCCGAAACGGGCACGGACCGGCTCCGCGTCGAGCAACTCGGCCACCTCGCCCAGGGTGACGCGGCCGGCGAGGACCGAGAGCACTGCGAGCGCCGCCTGCACGACCGACGAACGATCGGCGGGCGCTCGGTCCGCGATCCGATAGGGGATGCGCGCCGCGCCGCCCTCGTCGCCGCCGAAGACGGCGTCGATCAGGGGCGCGTAGGCGGCGATGCTCGGGGCCATGACGATGACCTCGTGCGGCGCGAGCGTGGCGTCGTCCTCGAACGCCGCGCGCAAGAGCTCGTGGAGCACCTCGACCTCGCGGAGCGGTCCGTGGCAAGAGTGAAGCTCGATGGATCGGTCCGCGTCCGGGACGGGCAGCGGGGGCGGTCGCGTGGGGTCCTCGCCCCCTGCCGAGCCACGGCGCCGCCGGTGCAGGACGTCGTGCTGGACGGCGTGCAGGAGCGAGTCGGTGCCCGGATCGACGAACGGCTCGCCTGCCAGCTCGGCGCCGGGCGCCACCGCCTCGAGCACCCGTTCGAGGTCGTGGTGAATGTGGCCGAGCGCCGCCAGTAGGGGGTGGTCCGCGTCGGGCGGGGGTGGGGCAGGCGCGACCCCGCGGTTGAGCCCCGGCGAAGGGGCGCCGGTCGATGCGCGCTCGCGCGACGGACAGAGCAGGAACAGGTGCACGTCGACGCGCTCCCCCAGCAGCGCGAACAGCTCGAGGTACGCCGGTGGCAACGACGCCACGCCGAACAAAGACACGCGCCGCGGGACCCCCGCCGCGAGCGGCCCGGGGCCCGTGAGCCGGTCTCGCAGGAGCGCTCGGCGAGCCGCGAAGTGCGGGGCGGCGGCGACCGCTCCGCCGCCCTCCGCCCGCAGCCGCGCCATCACCGCGCGCCACAGGTGGGCCTGCCAGTCCTCGTCCGCGCCGTTCTCCCAGGCGAGGACGAGCTCGGGGCGGTAAACGGCGTACTGGTCGAACAGGTCCGCGATCCGCGCCGCGAGCGCCAACAGATCGCGCCCCGTCCCGTCGTGGCGGAGGTAGCCGAGGACGGGCGCGAGCGCGGGCCTTTCGGCGGCAGCGGCGAGCTCCGTGGCCACCCGCCAGGTGAGTTGCTCGCGGGAGAGGACGGAGGCCCCGACCGCCCCGAGCAGGCGGCTCGTCACCTCGTCGAAGAAGGCCCGGGGGAAGGGGAACCGCGCGCCGAACCACACGCCGAGCTCGCTGGCGAGCGTGAGCGACAGCCACCGCTCCATGCCGCGGCTCTGAACGACGATGACCTCCGGCTCGAGCGGCGACCGCTCCCCTGCCCCGACCAACCCGGCCAGCGCACGAGCCAGCACCTCGGCGCGGTTGCTCCGGTGGATCCACACGAGAGGCGCCCCTCATACCCAGGACTACCCCCGGCAGCAAATCGAGCGGTCGCGGGACCGACCGTGCCCCCCGCGGCGGGGCGCGACCATCGCTCGCCGAGCGCCACGCGGCCCGCTCGACCCGCCGTTGCGTAGCGCGCTCGGCCCCGTCACGATCCCGGCGCCCCCCCCTCGAGCCTCCTCTCCCGATGCCTCCCCGCGTGAAGGACGCCGACGCGCTCGGCGTCTACCTCGACGAGCTCTCACGAGTGCACGCGCTCTCGCGCGAGGAGGAGGTCGCCCTCGCCCGGGTGATGAGCGACGCCCAGGCGCAGGTCCGGGAGCTGGTGCTCTCCCATCCTCCCAGCCTGCGGCGGCTCGCCGCACGGCTCGAGCGCAGCGAAGGCGGGGAGCTCGGCGCGGCCGATCTCGGGACCGAGCCGTTCACGACCGAGCCCGCCGCCGAAGAGCTCCGCCAGCGCCTCGAGGTCGCCGGCCGCCGCCTGTCGGCACTGCTCACGACCCCCGACGCGGCTGGGCCGGGCGCGGGCGCCCGCGCGGAGGCCACCGCCCTCGCCCACGACTTGCCGCTCGCTCGGGAGCTGCTGCTCGAGCTGTTCGAGCGCGCCTGGAACGAGCCCTGCGGGGGCGGCGACGGCGATGGGGTCGCCAACGACGACCGCTGGCGGGAGGCGCACCGGGCCCTGCGGGCGGCGGAGCGCGTCAAGCGGACGCTGGTCGAGCACAACCTCCGCTTGGTGGTGACGCTCGCGCGGCGCCACGCGGGCCGTGGGCTCCCGCTCGGCGATCTGATCCAGGAAGGGAACCTCGGGCTGCTCCGCGCCATCGACGGCTTCGATCCCGCCCTCGGCTTCCGCCTCGGCACCTACGCGGCCTGGTGGATCAGGAAGGCCATGCAGCACGCCCTCGCCGAGCAGACCCGGACCATCCGGGTGCCCCGGCACGTGACCGAGTCGGCCTCCGCGGTGAACCGCTACGCCCGCGGGTTCCGCCACGCGGCCGGACGTGCGCCGACCGCGGACGAGATCGCCAGCGGCCTGGGGGTGCCCCTCGCGCGAGTCAACGCAGCGATCGAGCTCGGCCCGGATGCGCTCAGCCTCGAGTCCCCGCTGGGCACCGACGACTCGCTGGAGCTCCGCGACGTGATCGCCGACCGCGGTGTCCCGAGCCCGGACGACTTGCTCCTGGTGAAGGACTTCGCCGCCCAGACGCGCGAGGCGCTCGACGCGCTCACTGCCGAGGAGCGGGAGGTGATCGCGCTGCGCTTCGGGCTCGACGCGACCGAGTCGCACACGGTCGAGGAGGTCGCGGCGCGGTGCCACCTGGGGACCGAGCGGGTGCGTCAGGTGGAGGCCCGCGCGCTCCGCAAGCTCCGCCACGCCAAGCGCGCCCGGCTGCTGCGCGCCTTCACACGGGACTGAGCGCCTCGCCCACGCGACCCGCCGACAGCGCGCGTCGCGGGCCGGCGCCGTGGGGTCAGAACCCGGGATCGGACGCGGGCCCCGCGGGGCTCGTCGGCACCGGTCGGAGGGGCGCGGTGCGAGGGTCCGGCGCCGTCGAGGCCGTCGCGGCGGCCGTGGCGACCGGAGCGACGCGCGCGACCGGGCGCACGGGACTCGCGACGGCCGGCGTCACCCGGCGCACCGTCGGCGCCGGCGAGAGGCGCGCCGGTGGCGCCGGTGCGATCGCCGAACTCGCTGGCTCCGCTGGCCACGGCGCGCTCCACGTCGGCGCCTGGGCGACGCGCGTGGCGTAGGGTCGCTCGCGGATCGCCGCGGTCAGAGAGTCGATCTCGGTCATGGCCCCGCGACAGGCCGCGCAGTCGTCGCTCGGATCCTCGCCGCACGGGTCGGTGCTCCCCAGCCGGAGCACCGCCGGCAGCGAGCGGCCGTCTGCGTGGAGCATGGCGTCGTGCAACGTGAGGGCTACGGCGCGGCAGTCGCTGGCTCCCTCGATGGCGAGTGCGATCTCCAGGGCCCGAGACGCCCGCACGGCGACGTCCTTGGCGCGGAGCAGCTCCACGGCGAGGGCGCGCAGCTCCTCGCCGCGCGCGGCGTCCTGGCTGATCTCGTGGAGCAGGTCGGGCCCGGTGACTCCGGGCAGGCGGACGACGGCGGCGAGCGCGTCGGCCACCAGCCGCGGATCGGCCAGGGCGCGATCGATACGGGCGAGGACCTGGGGGTCCATCCCCTCGTCGGGGCCGTCGGGGGCGGCCCGCCCGATGAGCGCGAGCGCCTGCCGCTCGCGCTCGACGCGCCCCGCGTGGGGCGCGAGCACCACCTCGGCGGTGCGCTCCCCGGACGGGATGGCCTCCACCGCTCGGATGGCGTCGAGATCGCCGAGCGCGGCGCGAGCCGCAGTACCGAGCTCGAACGGCGCCTCCGACGCCGCGGCGGAAGCGGCGGCAGCGGGGGTCGCGGCCGGCCGAGCGCGAGGCGACGCGGTGGAGCGGCCCAGCCAGAACCCGACGGCGAGGACCCCGACGAGGAGCGCGACGAGCGGGACCACCGCGGGCACGACCCAGCCGAGCAGCCGCATGCGGAGGCGGACGAGCTTCCGGAGCGACAGGGCGCGCTCCCACGCGTGGCGCGCGGCCGACTCCTGACGCAGGCGGGCGAAGCCGGTGAGCGACAACCACAGGCTGCTGCCACTGGTGACCCCGGTTTCCACCGCGTCGAAGAGCTCGTCGCTCGGGATCCGCGGTGACGACTCCAGCGCGGTGAACGGGGGCTGGTCGACCCGAGTGGTGTCCCCGTGCACCGAGTAGGCGGCCGGAGCACGCCGCGGTGGCGGCCCGACTTGCGTGTCGGGGCCGTCAGGGTCGCGCGGGTCGCGCGCCAGGGCCCGCGGCGGTGGCGCCGCGTCGAGCCGCGCCCGATACCTCCGAGGATCGCGCGGCTCGACCATTCTCCAAGCGTATCATCCCCCCAACGTCCGTGCGCCGGCCGCCGCGGGCCGCGAACGAGGGCCCCGAGGTGACGCCCGCCGTTCCGTCGGATCCGGCGCTGGGTGGGTCGGGCTGCCACCCGCGGGTGCCGCTGACCCCTTACGGAGAAACCGACTCTTCCGTAGGAGCCCCGCCCGCCCGCACCACCCCACGGTCTCGGCGACGCCTGGGGGCCGGTTCGTCGGGCATCATTATGGACGACCGTCGTCCACGATTTCCGCACCATCGGGCGGGTTGCCCGAGGCGGGGGGGGCCCGACGACGCCGACAACGGGGCCCTGAAACACCGAGAAACCGCGGCCCTCCCCGGGGCCGGCCTGCGACCCGGGGCCGGGCCGGAGGTACGGCCCCGGGCGGCTCCCGCCTGGCACGGGGCTTGTATCTGCCTGGGACGTTCACTTGACCCGAACGAAAGGGAGCAACCTAGCAATGTCGAACGTCGAGCGCCCCCAGGTGACCATCGTGGCCCAGGATCCCATCGTGTTGCAGCGCGTGAAGGCGCTCGTGGAAGCAGCCGGCATCCAGGCGGCGGTCGTCGAGGCGGCCTCCGCGGGCCCGTTCGAAACCACCACCGTCGTCCCGCTCGCCGACCTCGAGCAGCAGGCGATCGAGCATGCGCTGCGCACCACCGGCGGGCGCGTCGCCAAGGCCGCCCGCCTGCTCGGGATTGGCCGCGCGACGTTGTATCGACGCCTCGCCGCGCGCTCCGTGACCGCCGTCGCCGCGCCGAGCGCGGTCCCCGAGCCCCGCGCGAGCTCCTTTCACTGAGCGGTCGCGCCGAGGCCCCGGCGCACCTCCCAAGGTCAAACCTTGACCTGCGCGGCCGCTAGGCCATACCGCTTCAGGAGTCGCCGAAAGTTCGAGCGATCGACGCCGGCGATGCGCGCGGCCTCCGCCGTGTTCCCGTCCGCACGGCGGAGGACCTGATCCAGGTACTGACGCTCGAACTGAGCGCGTGCCTCGCCGAGCGGGCGGCTCGGCCCCCCCCCGAGCGCGCTCCCGGTCACCGCGAGCGACGCGCGCATCTCCGCCGGCAACAGGTCCTGGGTGATGGTGTCACCGTGCGCGAGCACCACCGCCCGCTCGATGGCGTTCTCGAGCTCCCGGATGTTGCCCGGCCAGGAGTACCCGAGGATCCGCTCCAGCGCGTCCGGCGTGATCTTGCTGACCGCGCGCTCGAACCGCATCGCGGCCTTCTTGATGAAATGGTGGACGAGCGCGGGGATGTCCTGCTGGCGCTCGCGGAGCGGCGGCAGCCTCAAGGAGACGACGTGAAGGCGGTAGAAAAGGTCCTGCCGAAATGAACCCTGCTGCACCGCGGTGGCGAGGTCGCGGTGCGTGGCAGCGATGATACGGACGTCGACCCGACGCGACTCGTTGGAGCCGAGCGGGCGGATCTCGCCCTCCTGCAGTACGCGCAGGAGACGCACCTGCGTCGCGGGCGCCAGGTCCGCGACCTCGTCGAGGAGCAACGTACCGCCCGAAGCCTCCTCGAACAGGCCACGGCGGTTGGCGACGGCGCCGGTGAACGCGCCGCGGACGTGCCCGAACAGCTCGCTCTCCAGGATGGATTCGGCCAACGCCGCGCAATTGATGGCGATGAACGGACGAGTCGCGCGGGAGCTTCGCGCGTGGATGGCGCGCGCCACCAGCTCCTTCCCCGTGCCGCTCTCGCCGACCACGAGGACGGTCACGTCCGTCGGGGCCACGCTCTCCACCATGGCGAACACGTCCGCCAGCGCCTTGGAGGTGCCGACGACCCCCTCGAACTGTGCGGTCCGCTCGAGCTGGCGCTCGAGGAACTGGTTGCGGTCGACGAGCCGCTTGTGGGTGACAGCGCGTTCGACGGCGGCCACCACGGTCTCCAGCGGATCGAAGGGCTTGACGAGGTAGTCGAAGGCCCGCAGGCGCATCGCCTCCACCGCGGAGCCGATGGTGCCGCGCCCGGTCATCACGATGAAGGCGATGTTCGGCCACTCTTCCTGGATCGCTCGGAGCAGATCGAGCCCACCGATGTCCGGCATGTGCAGGTCCGCGAGCACCACGTCGACCTCGCCGCTCACGGCGCGGAGCGCCTCGAGGAGGGCGGGCGACGTGTCGAAGCCATTCACCTCGAAACCGGCGCGCTCGAGCTTCCGGGTGACGACCGAAAGGACGTCGGGCTCGTCATCCACGACGAGGACCCGCCCGCGGGTCCGGATGACCGCCTCTTCGCCCGCCCTCTCCATCGCTGCCCGACGAGCGTCCCCCCTCCGACCCGCTCCCGTCAACGGGAGGTCGCTGCGACCCCATGTGCGAAGCGAGCCCCTGCGTCTGGGCGAGCAAGCCTGGCCATCGGGCCGATCCCTCCCTCGGGCGCGTTGCGGTCGTCGGGCCGCACCAAGCGATGCCGTGGCGGAGCGCGGCGCCGCGCGCTCAACCGGCGGCGAGCCCGTCGCCGGCACCCGCGGCGGGCTCCCCGTCGGCGCGGGCGTGACCGCGCAGGACGCGGCGCGTGTGGTGCAGCCCGAGCAGCCCCGCAACGGTCGTGTAGACGAGGATGACCGCCCGCTCGAGGCTGGCAGCCGCCACACCGATGAGGGACGAGCCGCCGATCACCCCGGCGATCCCGCCCAGCACGAGCTCACGCAGGCCGAGGTTGCTCGGTACCAGGTTCACGATCGAGGCGAGCAGGGCCGTGGAGCCGATGAGCATCACCGAGAGCAGGGACAGATCCACGCCGAGCTCCCCGAAGCAGAGCCATAGCCGCAGCGAGTTGAGCCCGAGCTTCACGAGGGACGACAGCGCGAGGAGGACGAGGCCGACGCCCCGCCCCCGGATCATCGCGACGCGCTCGACGAGCCGCCGCGCGAGGCGCCAGGGGAGCAAGTCTCCCCGCGGGAGCCAGGCTGCGGGCGCCAGGAGTGCGGCGGTCGCGCCCAGGAGCAGCACCCCGCACAGCGCGGCGAACGGCGCCACGACGCTGTTCGTCGGGAGCAGCCACAAGCAGGCGACCAGCCCGCACGCCGACGCGACCCCGACGTTCATGACCGCGGCGAGCGAGAGCGCCGCCAAGTAGGAGCCGTAGGAGAGCCCATAGCGCTGCCGCAAGGCGACCGCTCGGGCCACGGAGCCGGCGCTGAACGGGAGGTAATTCAGGAGCAGCGCGGCGCCCGTCATCATGAAGTTGTCGACGAGCCGCTCCTTCGCCCCGAGCCGGCGGTACATGTAGTTGAGCTCGATGGACCGCTGCAGGTGCGACGCATGCACGAGCAGGACGAGGAGCGCGAGGGTGCCCCAGTCGAGCTCGAGCGCGCGCCAGAGCTCAGCGCGCCGGAGCCAGAGCAGTCGGGTGAGGTAGCCCACGAAGACCGCCCCGAGCAGGGCCGCGACGGTGCTGCGCAGCACGGACGGTGCGCGGGGGCTCGCCTCGCCGGTGCTCCCCCTGGGCTGGACCTCGACCATGAACCTCGGGGCGAACGTGGCAGATTTTCCGCGAACAGGCGAGCCAGACCGGGCCCGCCGGTCACCGGGGGTCGGCGCCCCGCGACGGCTCCGGGCCGGCTCCGTGCCTTGGGTCCGCGCGCGGTGCCGTTCGCGGCTTCACAGGCGCGACGCGAGGCAGTATCAGGTCGGCGACGGTCAGCGGGGCCGCCCCCGGGGATCCGCGCGCCCCTCCCCCTCGGCTCGGCCTCCGTCCCCGCTTCGCTCCGTCCCCGCCAACCTTGGGCCCCGTCACCCCCGCCGACCCGCTGTCCCGTCGCCGCCTCCGCCCGCATGAAGCTCCTGGTCATTCACACCTGGCTCCGCGGTAATCTGGGCGACGTGCTGCAGTGCTCGGTCCTCCTGCGGTCGCTGCGTGAGCTCGGGCCGACCACGCTCGACCTGGCGGGCTACCCGGCGACCCCGGGCGAGGGCGCGCGCGAGCTGGTCGCCCTCGCCGACCGGCACCTCCCGGAGCCCTTCGCCTGGCACTGGCGCTTCGCCCCGGCGGCGGCCCGAGCGATGGCCCTGGAGCCCCGCTGGCGCCGCCAGCGTGCGGCGCTCTTCTCCCGATACGACGCGATCGTCAGCGCCCCGGGCCCCTTTCTCGCCGAGTACGACGCGCGCTCACCCAGCGCTCTGGCCGATCTCGACGTGGCCGCCGACGTCGGGATCCCGCTGCTGCTCGCCAGCCATTCGATCGGACCGCTCCCCGCGGACTCGCTGCGGCGGGTCGGGCGCGCGACGCTCTGCGTGGCCCGCGAGGACCGTACCTTCGAGTACCTCCGGACGCACGGGCTGCGCGCGGTGCGGTCGGCCGATCTCGCCTTCCTCTTCCCCTACCAGGCGACGCTCGCCGAGTCTCGGGTCGCGCCGCGGGTCCACGGGCGGTATCGGCTCCTGTTCCTGCGGGCGCGCAACCTCCCGGTCGGCAGCGTCCGGTGGTGCACGGACGGACTGCGTTGCGGGTCGCGGGTCATCAGGATCGATCCCGGCGAGCAGGTCGTCGTCGCCACCAGCGACACCCCGCGGGACGGCCGCTTCGTCGCCCGGCTGTCGCGGTCGCTCGGCGTGCGCGCGGTCGAGTGCCGCTCGGTCGCCGAGCTCGTGGCCCTCATCGCGGGGGCCACCGGGGTCGTCTCCGACCGCTACCACCCCGGCATCTGCGCCGCGGTCCTGGGCAAGCCCGCCGAGCTCCTGTCCAACCACGAGCCGCACAAAATGCTCGGACTGGAGGGGCTGCTTCGTGAGCACGGCCTCGACGCGCTCCGCGACCTCTCCCGGGCTGGCCTCGCGGCCGTTCGCCAAGCGCTGCCCGGGGTTTCGCGCGCGGAGCCGACGCCCGCGCTAGCATGACCGCCGGGGAGGAACTGGAAATGAGCTCACCCAAACCGATCCGCGTCCTGTCACTGATCCCGACCTTCTGGCCCCGCCAGGGCGGCGCGCAGATGGTGCTCGCTTCCATCGCGCGCTCGCTCGGCCCGCGCATCGACAACACGGTGCTGACGCGGGGCTACGCCGGCTGCCCGACGCGGCAGCGCTACGACCATTTCGAGGTCCGCCGCTACCGGAATCCGGCGCCAGAGCGCTGGAAGGACTACGCCACCGGGTCGCACCACGTCTCTTTCCCGGCCAAGGCCTGCGTCGGGGCGTTCGACGTCGCCGGGTGCGCGGCCGAGCTCGGGCGCCTGGCGCGCGACGCCGACCTCGTGCACCTCCACTTCCCGCTCCCGCTCGGCCTCGCCGTCCTCGCCCTCCCCCGGCGGCGCTGGCCGCTGGTCGTCACCGTCCACGGCAACGGCGACATCTACGAGCTGCCGCCCGCCGTCGCGCCGTTGACTCGGGCCGTGCTCCGGCAAGCCGACGCGATCGTGAGCGTGAGCGCGGATCTCGCGACCCACCTCACCGAGCGGCTGCGCGTCGGCCCTGTGACGGCGATCCCGAACGGCGTCGACACGGATCTGCTGCGGCCCGAGCCGCACCCGCCCTCCGACGTCGTGCGCCTGGTGTCGATCTCTCGCGTGGTGCCGCGCAAGAACATCGACGTCCTCGTCACCGCGGTGCAGAGGCTCGCGCGGGAGGGCGAGCGCCGCCTGGAGCTGGTGGTCGCGGGCACCGGCCCGAGCGAGGGGGATATCGCGCGACTCTGCGAGGGGAGCCCCGCCACCCGCTTCCTCGGGTTCGTCGACGAGGCGCGCAAGCGCGAGCTATTGGCCGAGGCCGATTTCTTCGTCCAGCTCTCCGTCCGCGAGGGGCTCTCCATCGCCACGCTGGAGGCGCTCGCGTCGGGCGTGCCGTGCATCGTCTCCGATCTGCCAGGGGTCCGCGAGCCCATCACTCCCGGCGAGACGGGCCTCTTGGTCCCCGATCCGGAGAGCGTGGACAGCGTCATCGGCGTCCTGCGGGAGCTGCTCGCGCGGCGGGATTCGCTCGAGGAGATGCGGCGCGCGGCGCGCCGCGCCGCGGAGGAGCGCTTCTCGGTCGAGGTGATGGCCGAGGCGTACTATCGGGTCTATCGTGAGGTCCTCGATCGGAGGTCAGCTTGAGGTTCTTGGTCACCGGCGGTGCAGGGTTCATCGGGTCGGCGCTCGTCCGCGAGCTCGTCGCGCAGGCGCACGAGGTCGTCATCTACGACGACTTCTCGCGGGGGCGCCGCGACTTCGTGCCCGCCGACCCCCGGATCTCCTTCGTCGAGGGTGACATCCGGGACCGCGCGGCGGTCGAGCGAGCCGTCACCGAGCACGGGCCGGAACGGGTGGTTCACCTCGCCGCCCTGCACTTCATCCCCGACTGCAACGCGCGGCCCCGCGACACGCTCGAGATCAACGTCGGCGGCACCCAGAACGTCCTGGACGCCTGCGCACGGCAGCGCGTGCCGAGCGTCCTCTACGCGTCGAGCGCCGCCGTCTACGCGCCGAGCGACACCGCGTGCCGGGAGCTCGACTCGCCGGTCGGCCCCAACGACGTCTACGGCGAGTCCAAGCTCCGGGGCGAGGAGCTCGCGCGGCGGTATCACGCCGACACCGGGCTCGACGTCTGCATGATGCGCATCTTCAACGCCATCGGCCCCCGGGAGACCAACCCGCACGTCCTGCCCCACGTGCTCGAGTCGCTGCGCGCGTCGGACACCATCTCCCTCGGCAACACGGAGGCGAGGCGCGACTACATCGACACGCGCGATCTCGCGCGAGCGATCGTCGTGATCGCCGCGCGGGCGCGGGGCCTGTCGGCGTACAACATCGGGTCCGGCCGCGCCCACTCCGTCGCCGACATCCTCGAGCTGCTGCGCCGCAAGCTGGGCCGGCCCCTGACCGTCGTTGCGGACCCCGCGCGGCTCCGCCCGAGCGACAACCCCCTCCTGCTCGCGGACGTGGCGAAGATCCACGCCGAGCTCGGCTGGGCTCCCGACGTCACCCTCGAGGGCGCGCTCGACGAGCTCATCCGGTACTACGAGCTCCGGATCGGGCCCGCCGGAGCCTGAGCCAGAGGCCGCGGGCCCTCCGGCGCCCCGCGCGGCCCGCTCAGCGCCGCAGGGTGTGGAGGGTGAAGCCCCGCGCGAGTTCGCGGGACCTCGCGCGCCAGCGGAGAAACTCGATCACCTCCGGCGGGGTCTTGCCGTGCGTGAGGACGTGCGTGGCGCGGTACCGCTCTAGGATCTGCTCACGCTCCGCGTTCGAGGTCACCGGATCGAGGAACCGCTCTACGAGCGCGCTGCGCACGCGCTGGTCGGGGACGAGCGGGTTCGGGTGCTGGAGAGCCACCACCTTGACGCCGCACGCGGGCAGCGACCAGGAAGCGAGCGGGTCGGACATGACGACCGCGCCGGGACCGGCGGCGTCACCCACGGCGCGGCAGCGCTGGATGACGCTCCGCCGGGTGCCGCGCCACGAGTGCGTGATGTCGTCGGCCCGGTCCACGTTCACCACCACCATGGTGCCGAGCGCAGCCGCCACGCCGAGGGCAGACAGGTGACGAACCCAGGGCGGGCCCCGGAGGCGCCACCACCCCTCGTGGTAGCCGGGCGTCGCCTTCAGGAGCATCCACACGAGCCCCATCTGCATGAAGGGGATGGCCAGGAGGATGAACCGATGCCCGAGCGGCACCTCCACCGTCGCGTTGACCACGAAGGGAAGGAGCATCACCACCGCGCTGAGGAGCATGAAGCGGTGCCGCCCGGTGAAGCCGGCCAGTAGCAGGGCGTAAGCCCCGATGGCGGCAAAGCCGATGGTCCTCGCCAGCGGGACCAGGCGGTAGAACAGGTGCGGCTTCTTCCCCTCGGCGTCCTCGGGGACTTCGTCGCCCCCGCCGGTCACCCAGCTCAGGTCGACGTCGTCGCCACCGCGAAGGGTCTGCCAGGTCGAGAAGAGGGGCCACAACTCGATGACGAGACACGCCACCCCGACCACGCCCAGGACGAGCCATCGGCGGCGCCGCTCGACACCCGGCTCCAGGAGCGACAGCGCCCCCACCCCCGTCACCGTCATGGTCGCCGTGAGCGGGTGGGTCAGGGCCACGTTGGTCACGCAGAGCCCGAGCAGCGCTAGCCACCCGCGCGACGGCGGCCCCCGCAGCACCCGGACCGCGATCGCGAAGGCGACGAAGCTGAAGGCGATCGCCGCGGTCGAGGGGTAGCCGGCGACCTCGAACAGGATCGAGAGCTGGTAGACGTTCGAGTAGTGAAACCCGTCGTACCAGCTCCCGAGCGCGACGATGAGACCGTAGAGCGGCGCGCGAGGATCGCGGAAGTAGAGGCGGTAGAAGGCGTACACGCCCGCGATCAAGACGGCGAGGTGCAGGACGCCACCGAGGGCCAGCGCCTGGATCGCGCTCCAGCCGAGGACCCGCGCTAGCAGGGCCAGCAGGACGAACTCGGGGATGAAGCGCGGGGACGGGTCGGCCGTGTCGAGGTGCGGGTTCTGCGGGGAGAAGGGGGCATCCATCAGCGCGCGCAGCGCGGCGGCGTGCTCCCAGAAGTCGGAGCGCGTGCTCGCCTGGGCGAGCGGCGCCACGAAGAGGCTGCGCCCCACCCAGCCGAGGACCCCGGCCGCCAGCAGCAGGAACACCACCGTGGGCCACTCCACGCGCAGCCACGTTGGCAACACCTCCGGCAGGCGGATCCCGCCACGCCGTCCCCCCTCCGTTCCCCCCGGCGCTCCCTGGGGAAGCGCTCGCTGCGAGCTCCGTTCCGCCATCTCCGACGATGGTTACCAGCCAAGGAGCAGGGGGTCGAGAGGGGCTCGACGCGATCCCCCGCCGGCGAGCAGCGATCCAGGGGCCGGACGCCCTCGATCTCGAATCAGCGAGGGCCGGACGCACCGGGGCGCCCGCGATCAGGACGCAGGCGCCCCGCCGAGAGGCCGTGGGCTTAGGCCCCTCCCCGCTGCGGCGTCCCCGTGAGTCGCCGCGCGGAGCGGCTAGCTCACGCCTTCACGATGCCGCCGAAGTCGGCCGCCTTGAGCGCCGCGCCGCCGATCAGGCCGCCGTCGATGTCGGGCTTGGCGAGGAGCTCCGCCGCGTTGTCCGCCTTCATGCTGCCGCCGTACTGGATGCGGATCGCCGCCGCGACCTCGGCCCCGTACAGGCGCATCAGGAGGGTCCCGCGGATGAAGGCGTGCACCTCCTGCGCCTGCTCCGGCGTCGCCACCTTGCCGGTGCCGATCGCCCACACCGGCTCGTAGGCGATCACCGTCTTCAGGGCGTCTTGGGGCGAGAGGCCCGCGTAGCCACCCACCACGTGATCCTCGACGACCGCCTGCGTGCGCCCGCCTTCCCGCTCCGCCAGCGTCTCCCCGACGCACACGATCGGGAGCAACCCCGCCGCGAGCGCCGCCTTGACCTTCTTGTTCACCGTCTCGTTCGTCTCGTGGAAGTACGTCCGCTGCTCGCTGTGGCCGATGATGACGTACCGCACGCCGGCGCTGAGCAGCATGTCCGCGCTCACCTTGCCGGTGAAGGCCCCGCTCTTCTCCCAGTGCATGTCCTGCGCACCGAGCGCGACGTGCGTGCCCTTGACGACCTCACCGACCGCGGCGAGGCACACGTAAGTCGGGCAGACCACGACCTCGGCGGTCGCGCCCGCGGTCGCCGCGACGACGCCCTTGGCGAGCTCGATCGCCTCCGGGATCGTCTTGTTCATCTTCCAGTTGCCGGCGATGATCCTCTGTCGCATTGCTGTCTCGTGCTCCTCGCTGTCAGGGGCCACGGGGCCGCGGGCGCCGATGGCGGCGCCCGTCGGGGATCCCCGCGTCGGCCCGGTCCGTCGCTGTGCTCGCCCCGCCGCTCACTTGTCGGTGAGCGCCACCACGCCCGGGAGCGCCTTGCCCTCGAGGAACTCGAGGGAGGCGCCGCCGCCGGTGGAGACGTGGCTCACCTTCTTGTTGAGCCCCGCCTTCTTGATGGCCGAGGCGCTGTCGCCGCCACCGATGACGGTGATGGCGCCGTTGTTCTGGGTGGCGTCCGCCAGCGCTTGGGCGATCGCCATGGTGCCCTTCGCGGTGGCGTCGATCTCGAACACTCCCATGGGGCCGTTCCACACCACGGTCTTGGCCCCGCGGACGATCTCCGAGAAGAGCGCCTCCGTCTTGGGACCGATGTCGAGGCTCATCTGAGCGGCAGGGATCGCTTCCTTCGCGACCTCCGTCACCACGCCCACCGTGCGCGCCTTGAAGTCGAACTCGGGCGAGATGCGGCAGTCGACGGGCAGCATGAGCTTGCCCTTCCCCTTCTCCAGCAGGCTCTTCGCCAGCTCGATCTTGTCGGCCTCGACCAGGCTCTTGCCGATCTCCAAGCCCTGCGCCCTGAAGAAGGTGTAGGCCATGCCCCCACCGATGAGCAGCTTGTCCACCTTGGGGAGGAGCGCCTCGATGACGTCGATCTTGCCGGAGATCTTGGCGCCGCCGATGATGGCGACGAAGGGCCGCACCGGGGTGGTGAGCGCGCCCCCCAGGAAATCGAGCTCCTTCTTCATCAGGTAGCCCGACGCGCAACGGGCGAGGTGCTGGGTGATGCCCGCCGTCGAGGCGTGCGCGCGGTGCGCGGTGCCGAAGGCGTCGTTCACGTACACGTCCGCGAGGGACGCGAGCTGCTTGGCGAACTCGGCGTCGTTGGCCTCCTCCGCGGCGTGGAAGCGCAGATTCTCGAGCACCAGCACGTCCCCCGCGGCCATGGCGGCGACGGCGGCCGCGACCTCGGGCCCGACGCAGTCACGCGTCGCCTTGACCGGCTTGCCGAGCAGCTCACCCAGTCGCGCGGCGACGGGCGCCATGCGCATGCTCTCCACCACCTGCCCGTCGGGCCGCCCCAGGTGGCTCATCAGGATCACCTTCGCGCCCTTGCCCGTCAGGTACTTGATGGTGGGCAGCGACTCGGCCAGGCGCTTGTCGTTCTCGACCACGCCGTCCTTCAGCGGCACGTTGAAGTCGACGCGAACGATGACCTTCTTGCCGGCGACGTCCAGATCCTCGATGAAGAGCTTGTTCATTGGGAAATCCTCCAACCCGGGTGGCTTGTGCAGCGTGTGTAGCCGATGCCCGGCGGCGAAAGAACAGCGAAATCGGGGGCGCCCCGCGGCCGCCGGAACCGGCGGGGCACCGTCCTCACTTGCCGGGTCGACCCCGCGCGGCGGGCGACCTCGCGTGGCGCCCGCGGGGGGCCGACGGCGACCCGGGTCCGCGGCGGATCCCCGGGTCGATCGCGGCTAGACCGGTCGCCTCAGGCGAAGATGCCCTTCCCCTGGCCGGCGGAGCCGAGGACCGTCTTGTTCTTCTCCATGATCATCTTCTTGAGCTCGTCGCGCGCAGGGCCGAGGTACTTGCGCGGGTCGAACTCGGTCGGGTTCTCGGCGAAGACCTTGCGGATGATCGCCGTCATGGCGAGGCGGCCGTCGGAGTCGATGTTGATCTTGCACACGGCGGACTTGGCCGCCTTGCGGAGCTGCTCGGCGGGGATGCCGACGGCCGCGGTGAGCTTGCCGCCGTGCTTGTTGATCATCTCCACGTACTCGGGCAAGACGCTCGATGATCCGTGGAGCACGATCGGGAAGCCGGGGATGCGGCGCTCGATCTCCTCCAGGATGTCGAAGCGGAGGGGCGGGGGCTCGAGCACGCCCTGGGCATTGAGCGTGCACTGCTCGGGCTTGAACTTGTAGGCGCCGTGCGAGGTGCCGATGGAGATGGCGAGCGAGTCGACGCCAGTGCTCTTCACGAACTTCTCCACGTCATCGGGCTGCGTGTAGATGGCCTTCGCCGCCACGACGTCGTCCTCGATCCCCGCGAGCACGCCGAGCTCTCCCTCGACGGTGACGTCGTGCGCGTGCGCGTACTCGACGACCTGCCGCGTGAGCTCGATGTTCTTCTCGAACGAGTGGTGCGAGCCATCGATCATTACCGACGAGAACCCGGTGTCGACGCAGGACTTGCAGAGCTCGAGCGTGTCGCCGTGGTCGAGGTGCAGGGAGAACTTCAGGTGGGGGTTCTTCTCCCGGATCATCTCCGCCGCGCCCTGCGCCATGTAGCGGAGCAAGGTCTGGTTGGCGTACTTGCGGGCGCCGGACGACACCTGCAGGATGAACGGTGAGTCGGACTCGGCGCAGCCCATGGCGATCGCCTGGAGCTGTTCCATGTTGTTGAAGTTGTACGCGGGAACGGCGTACCCGTTCGCGTTCGCGTGCTTGAACATCGCGCGCGTGTTGACCAGGCCAAGTTCTTTGTAGCTGACGGTCGTCATGTTCTTCTCGTCTCGGGTGGGGGGGGGATCGCGGGCGTCGAGCTACGTCGCTCCGCTCGAGCGCCGGAGGGAAGGGCAAGGCGGGGCTTCGGCCGCGGCCGAAGGACCCCAGGGTGACGGACGCTCCCGGGTGGCTGGAGTGGACCCCGGCGAGCGCGCGCCGGAGCGCCGCGCGCCGCACCGACGCTCCAGGGGGGAGCGGGCGGTGGGGAGGTGGGACTGACCCGGGCGGCGGTGGGACCGGGGCGCGGGATCGTTCCGGGCCTTCGACTAGCCTGGCGTTGCACGCGGGGCAAGTGCGCCGTAGGCACGGCACCGACGCCTCCGCGGCGGTCCCCCGCCCGCGGAGCCAGCCGCCGCTCCCCCGCGGCGGCCCCCTGGCCGCTTCCCGTCGCGGCCGGCCACCGCCGCCGCCCGGGCCCACGCGCCCCGAGCGAGCCCGCGGCGACGGCCCCCCTCACCCCCGCCGTAGGGCGGGGGCGAGCGGCCGCGCGATCGGAACCCGGCTCAGCCCCGGCCCAGGATCTTCTTGACGCCCGGAGCGACGATCCGGTCCGTAGTGGCGAGCTCTCCGACGAGCGGTCGGGCGTAGGCGAGGAACGCCGGCGTCACCCCGTTGCCGGCCTCGTTGATGAAGGCGTCCGGCATGTGCTTGGTCTTCGCCGCCACCTCCTCGAGCTTGATGAGCTTGTACTCGATGGCGTAGTCACCGACGCGATCCATGGCGACGGAGCCGTCCACGTTGTCCCACGCCGCGAACTGCACGGCCTTCTCGCCCACCTCGCGTGCCTCGTGCTGGTCGACGGCGCTGACGCAGCCGAGGAACGAGCGCTGGAGGTAGCCCAGCGTGTCGGCCCGCACCCGCTTGATCTTGGTGTGCGCCTTGACGTATCCGGCCAACAGGTCGCCGAGCGCCCCGGTGCCCGAGAGCTGCACGTTGCCGTGCGCGTCCTTCTCCACCGAACCGCCCTGGGCAAGCGAGGTGACGATCGCCTGCTTGTTCTTGTCCTGGATCCCCTCCGACACCGCGACGATGCAGCGCCCGTACTTGGCGTAGACCGCCTCCACGTCGGCGACGAACCGCTCTGGATCGAAGGTGCGCTCCGGCACGTAGACGAGGTGAGGGCCGTCGTCGGGGAACTTCCTCGCCAGCGCCGCGGCGGCGGTGAGGAACCCCGCGTGGCGCCCCATGACGACCGCGACGTACACCCCCGGGAGCGCGCGGTTGTCCTCGTTGCAGCCCGCGAACGCCTGCGCGACGAACTTCGCCGCCGACCCGTAGCCGGGGCAGTGATCGGTGCCGACGAGATCGTTGTCGATGGTCTTGGGCACGTGCACGGTGCGAAGCTCGTAGCCGGCCTGGTTGGCCTGCTCGTTCACGATCCGGCAGGTGTCCGACGAGTCGTTACCGCCGATGTAGAAGAGGTACCGGATCTCGTGCGCCTTGAGCACGTCGAAGAGCTTCCGGCAGTACTCCTGATCGGGCTTGTCCCGGGTGGAGCCGAGCGCGGACGCCGGCGTCTTGGCAACCTGCTCGAGATTGTGCGTCGTCGCCTGCGTGAGATCGACGAAGTCCTCGTTCAGGATCCCCCGCACGCCATGGCGGGCGCCATAGACGCGACGGATCTCCGGGAACTTGCGCGCCTCGAGGACCACGCCCACGAGGCTCTGGTTGATGACCGCGGTGGGACCGCCGCCCTGCGCGACGAGGGCTTTTCCGGGGAGGATCGTCATGGTGCAATCTCCAGTTGAGGGGGCCGATTGCGGGGCCGGTTAGCGCGATGGTGAGGGCCCGTCAAGGGAGCGCACGGCGCGTGGCGCGTGCAGGGCGAGTCTGCTAGGTTCCGGCGCCGCGCGAGCCCGCACCGCCATCGCGCCCGGCCCACGCCCTCTGCTGCGCGAAGGATTCCGGCATGCTCACCATCACCGACCTATCCATGGGGTTCGGGGAACAGCTCCTGTTCCAGAACGTCAACGTGACCTTCAACGACGGTGAGCGCTACGGCCTGACGGGCCCCAACGGCAGCGGGAAGTCCACGTTCATGCAGATCGTCTCCGGCGACCTGGAGCCGACATCGGGGCGCGTGAATCGGCCGAAGCGCCTCGGGATCCTACGCCAGGACCATTTCCGCTTCGAGAGCGTGCGCATCATCGACGTCGTGATGATGGGGCACACCGCGCTGTGGGAGGCGATGGCTGAGAAGGAGACGCTCCTCGCACGCGGCGACGACCTGAGCGACGAGGACGGGATGCGCCTCGGCGAGCTCGAGGGGATCATCGCGGAGGAGGACGGCTACGCCGCGGAGTCAGAGGCGACACAGTTGCTCGAGGGGCTGGGCATCCCCGAGGCGCGGCACGCCGACACCCTGTCGACGCTGGTGGGCGGCTACAAGGTGCGCGTCCTGCTCGCCCAGGCCCTGTTCGGCAAGCCCGACGCGCTGCTCCTCGACGAACCGACCAACGCCCTCGACATCGCCAGCATCCGCTGGCTCGAGGGGTTCCTGCTCGAATACCGCGGCACCCTGGTGGTCATCAGCCACGACCGGCACTTCCTCAACGAGGTGTGCACGAAGATCGCGGACATCGATTACGAGACGATCATCCTCTACAACGGCAACTACGACGACATGGTCGAGGCGAAGGCCGAGGCGCGGTCGTCGCTGGAGCTGGCGCAGTCCGCACGCCAGAAGAAGATCGTGGACCTGCAGGAGTTCGTGCAGCGCTTCCGCTCGGGCTCCCGCGCCAGCCAGGCCAAGTCGCGCGAGAAGGCGCTGGAGCGAGAGCGGAAGCTCCAGCTCGATCTGAAGCGCTCCAACATCCAACGGCCCTTCATCCGCTTCGAGCAGCGTCGCCCGAGCGGTCGGCAGCTCCTCACGATTGACGGGCTCAGCAAGCGCTTCGGCGAGCAGGTGATCTGCGAGGACTTCCAGCTGAACGTCTTCCGCAAAGACAAGATCGCCATCGTCGGACCGAACGGCATCGGCAAGACCACGCTCCTCAAGATGATCGTGGGGGCTCTCGAGCCCGACGCCGGGCGCATCGACTGGGGCCACGAGGCCCACCTCGGCTACATGCCGCAGGACCACGGGGAGCTCATCGAGCGGAGCGACGAGACGGCCCACGCCTGGGTGTGGCGCTGGAACGAGACGGCCAAGGAGGAGGAGCTGCGCGCACTGTTCGGGCGCCTCTTGTTCACGCGCGACGAGTGCTTCAAGCCGACGCGCGTGCTGAGCGGCGGCGAGACGGTGCGTCTCCTGCTCGCGCGGCTGATGATCCTCCAGGCCAATGTGCTCCTGCTGGACGAGCCCAACAACCATCTCGACCTGGAGGCGATCCGGTCGCTGACGCAGGGCCTCATGGACTACGAGGGGACGGTGCTCTTCGTCACCCACGATCGCCAGATGGTGAGCCAGGTCGCGACCCGGATCCTGGAGTTTGGCGAGGACGGGGTCCGGGAGCTGTCACCGACCCAGTTCGACGCCGGCGACTTCCTCGTCCGCCACGCGACCTACCAACGACACGCGTACTGAAGCCCGGCGCCGATCCCGGGCTGTCTCGCCCGCGCTCGCGCCGGACGCGGCCCGCCGCTGGGGGGCCCGGGCGCCGGCACGCCGTCACCCCGCGGCGACCGCAGCGGCGACCGCCTCGCCGCGCAGGATCCGGACGGCGGTCCGCCACGAGCCGTCGATCGCATCGGCGAATGACTCCCCCTCACCTCGGTCCTGAGCGCTGAGCACGCGCTCGCGCGGGACGTAGACCGCCCCGCACACGGGCGGCACGAAGGCCCGCCGGTCGACGTAGCCGTCGACGTGGGCCTTGATCGCCTGCCGCGTCAGATCGCGGAGCGCGACGACGTTGAAGAGCACACCGTAGAGCACGGCGACGGGCCAGCCGGCGCCGGTCAGGGCGAGGAGCGTGAGGTAAGCCGTCACCGCGAGCCCGGCGAAGAACCGCGGCTTGAACGGGGACAGGAGGTACCCCGCGCCGACGGGGACGCAGGCCCCGACCGTGAGCACGCCCACCGCGGCGGCGACGAGCACGGTGACGAACCCCTGGAGCTCGAGGCTGCCCGCCTTGGCAGCGGGCACGTATCGCCGCCCCAGGGAGACGCCCGGAGCCCCCGGTAGCCCGCGCCGGGCCGAGTCGGAGCGCGGCCGGACACGGTCCCAGCCCGCCGCCACCGCTCCCTGTTTGACCGCGGCGTCCACCTCCGCCGCCAACGCCGGGAACAGGGTGAACGCATACTCGCGCATCTCCCCCGGGGCGACCTCCTCGACCACCACGAACTGGCGCACGGTGGCCGTATCGGCCACCCCGATCCGCAGCAGGCGCGCGGTGGGCACCGCGAGCTCGCGCGGGCGGAACCAGGCGCGCGCAAAGAAACGGAACCCCGTCGGGGACCACACCGCGTAGCCCACCCGGCAGAAGCCGATGCCCGGCGCACGGTAGGTGTAGGCGGGGAACGCCACGATCCGCTCGCGGTCCTCGCCGCGCTCCGCCAACCGCCGCGCGATCCAGGCTGGCACCGGCGCCGTGCCAGCGACCTCGCCGAGCCAGGAGCGACGCGCCTTGCCCACCAGGGCCCAGGCCGTCCGAAACTGGATGTACGTCAGCCGCGCCAGCGTCGGGGCGACGACGAGCCCCACCAGGAGGTAGAGGGCGCCCGCGCCGATGGCCAGCCACGAGAGCGGCCCGCTGTCGAGGAGGAGCCCGAGCAGCGTGACGCAGAAGGCGAACAGGTCGTCGAGAAAGGAGTGCGCGAGCTTGAGGTGCGGCACGGGAACCAGGACCAGCAGCAGCCGGGTCCCGATCTTACCAATGGTCGCCAGGAGCCCGAAGAGAGTCCCCACGACCAGGGTCACGACGAACAGCAGGCCACCGGTGATCGCGGTCCCCGTATTCCCCGACTCCGCGCCGACCCCGAGCGCCGCCGTGCCCCAGTCGGCGGGGACCGCCGCGGCGAGCGCGAGCGGCGCCGCCAGCCAGGCGCCGCCAGGGCTGGCGCCCGCGCCGATGGCGCCCAGATCGGGCGCGGCAGCTCCGGCCAGCAGCGCGGGATCTTCGCCGGCGAAGACCGCGTGCGCGATGAGCGCGGAGACGCCGACGGCGGCGAACGGGCGCCAGGCCACCGACAGCGGGGTCAACCAGGACTCGATCCAGCCCACCTTGTCGGCGAACGAGTCGAGGACCGCCAGGACGAGGAAGACGGCAGCGAGGGCGAGGAGAACCCAGGGTGGCGCCAGCCCGTGGATCCCGGCATGTAGCTCCGGATCCATCAGGAAGCGCGGCACCTGGCCGAAGGCCGCGATCAGGAACAGCACCCCGAACGGCAGCCACGGGTTCTTCCCCGACGCCGCACCCGCCGCAGCCGCCGTGATCAGCGATGGGGGCAAACCGACGCCAGTCTTGCCACCGGCGCCGATGCTGTAAAGGGGGCGCACGATCGAGGCTCGCGCCAGGAGGCGCGCCCCGCTCCACGCCACCCGAAGCCGCCGCACCCGAGCCGCCCCAGAGTGCGACGGTCGAGGACCCCGCCAGGAGTTCCCCGCAGCGCAAGCCCCGCCCGTGGCCGCTCGGTGAAGTCTGCGCCCGGCGGTCGTCGTTCATTGCCGGAACCGCCCTCGAACCGGGCGGTCTCCGGGGTAGAGTGGCGGGCGATCATGATCCGCGACCTCGTCGTCAGCCCTCGCGTCACCATCCCGGCGAGCGATCTGACCTGGACCGCCGTGCGGTCGAGCGGCCCAGGTGGTCAGAACGTCAACAAGGTGGCGAGCAAGGTCGAGCTCCGCTTCCACCTGGCGACGACCGCCGCCCTCGACGAGGCCACCAAGGCGCGACTCCGGGCGCTCGCGGGCCACCGGCTCGACGCCGACGGCGCGCTGGTGGTGGTCGCCCAGACCAGCCGCAACCAGCTCCGGAACCTCCACGACGCGCGCGAACGGGTCGCCGAGCTCGTCCGGGCCGCGCTGCAGCCACCACGGCTTCGCCGCGCGACCCGGCCGACGCGCTCCTCCGTGCGGGCCCGGCTCGCGGACAAGCAGCGCCGCGCCGCGATCAAGGCGAAGCGACGCCCCCCCGGGGCGGACGACCCCTGACGCCCCGGGGCGGACGCGACAAAACAGACCGGGCCCGGACGGTGACGTCCAGGCCCGGGCAGCGCCGTCGGGCGACGGCTAGATCCTCACTTGGTCGCCATGTGGGCGACGAGGTCGAGCACCTTGTTCGAGTAGGCCCACTCGTTGTCGTACCAGGCCACGAGCTTGACGAAGGTCGGGCTGAGCTGGATGCCCGCCTTCTTGTCGAAGATCGAGGTCCGCGGATCGCCGATGAAGTCGGTGGAAACCACGTCCTCCTCGGTGTAGCCGAGGATGCCCTTGAGCTCGCCCTCGGAGGCGGCCTTGAGCGCCGCCGCGATGGCATCGTAGCTCGTCTCCTTGGCGAGCCGAACGGTGAGATCCACCACGGAGACGTTCGGGGTCGGCACGCGCAGCGACATACCGGTGAGCTTGCCGTTGAGGGAGGGGATCACCTTGCCCACGGCCTTCGCCGCGCCGGTCGAGGACGGGATGATGTTCTGGCTGGCGCCGCGACCGCCGCGCCAGTCCTTGGCAGAGGGGGCGTCGACAGTCTTCTGCGTCGCGGTGACCGAGTGAATCGTCGTCATCAGGCCCTCGAGGATGCCGAACTGGTCGTGGACGACCTTGGCGAGGGGCGCGAGGCAGTTCGTGGTGCAGGACGCGTTGGAGACGATGTCCTGGCCGGCGTAGCTGGTGTGGTTCACCCCCATCACGAACATCGGGGTCTGGTCCTTGGACGGGGCGGACATGACGACGCGCTTGGCGCCCGCCGTGATGTGACTGCGCGCCTTGGCGTCGTCGAGGAAGAGGCCCGTGGACTCGACGACGTACTCGGCGCCGACCTCGTTCCACTTCAGGGCCGCCGGATCCCGCTCGGCGGTGACGCGGACGGCCTTGCCGTTGACGACGAGCTTGCCGTCCTTCACGTCGACCGTGCCCTGGAACTGGCCGTGCGTGGAGTCGTACTTGAGCATGTACGCGATGTAGCCGATGTCGAGCAGATCGTTGACGCCGACGATTTCCACGTCCTTGCGCGCCTGCGCGGCGCGGAAAACGAGGCGGCCGATGCGTCCGAAGCCGTTGATACCTACCTTGATGGTCATCTCGAGTACCTCTTCTATCGGGGGGCTGGGCGGAGGGGGCTCCGATCCGGACACCGGGCAGCGGCTGGCTCGGACCTCCGAGACGCCGGGGGCGGCGACGCCGCCCGTACCCGGAATACGGAGCGCGTAATAGTGGTGCGCGCCGGGCGGAGCAAGCGCGCGGTGCCGGCGGGGCTCAACGCGGCCCCCGATCGCGCGGGCACGCCGGGCGCGGCGCCCCCGGGCTGATCGCCTCGGCGTCGCAGGGTGCGCCGACGTTCAGCGTCGACGGCAGAGGCCCGACCACTGGACCCTAGCTGCCGCCGCGTGACAATTCTCCGCCGTTGGCGACGTTGACCGGGCTCGGCAGGCGCGGCCAGCGGGCGGGGCCGGGTGGCCGACGAGCCCGCGGGACCGGCGCGCCGCGGGCGGGGGATCCGGCGTGGTCCCGGAGGGGGACCGCGGTAGGCTGCCGAGAGCGGCGCCGGCGCGCGGCGGAGGACGAGGGTTGCAGCTGGAAGCACGGGCATCGACGGAGCGGGTCGGGACGACCGTAGGGGGCCGGTGGCGCCTCGAGCGCGTCATCGGCGTGGGGGCGAGCGCCACCGTCTTCGCGGCCTCAGACCCCACCGGACGGCGTGCTGCGGTGAAGGTGCTCCACGCCGGGGTCACGGTCGACGACGAGCTCCGCGCCCGGTTTCTCCGCGAGGCGGATCTGACTGCCCGGCTCGATCACCCCGGGATCGTGCGCCTGCTCGACCACGACACCCACGACCCATCGGCAACCTACCTCGCCATGGAGCTGCTCGAAGGGGAGACGCTGGGGGCGCGGGCCCAGCGCCTCGGAGCCCTCCCCCTCGACGAGCTGCTCGGGATCGCCGATCAGATGCTCGACGCGCTCGCCGCGGCGCACGCCGTCGGGGTGGTCCACCGCGATCTGAAGCCGGAGAACGTCTTCGTCACCGAGGAGGGGAGCGTCCGGCTGCTCGACTTCGGGATCGCGCGGCTGCTCGGCCCGGGCCGTGGCCCAGGCACGCGCGCCGGGCTCACGCTCGGCACCGCCGCATACATGTCCCCCGAACAGGCCCTGGGCCGCAACGAGGAGGTCGACGCGCGCACCGACCTCTTCGCCCTCGGCGCCATCCTCTTCGTGCTCCTCTCGGGGCGGCGCGTCCACGAGGCCCACACCGACGGCGAGCTCGTCCTGGCGATGGCCACCCGCCCCGCCCCCGCGTTCGCGACCGTCAGCCCCGAGGCCCCCGACGGCGTCGCGGCGGTGATCGACCTCGCGCTCGGGTTCGACCGCAACGCACGGTACCCGGACGCGAGCACGATGCAGCGCGACGTGCGGGCCGTGCGCGCGGGACGCCCGCCACCGCACGCCGGGAGCGTCCTCGCCGCCGCCAGCCTACCCACGGTCGCCCCCGGAACGCTGGGGACGAGCCCCAGCGCGGGCGCGCCGGCCCCCGAGGCGCCGCTCCCCACGGGGAACGGCGCTCCCGCGATCGCGACGGGGTCCGACGCGGGCGACGGAGCGCCAGATCTGGTCGGAGCCACCATCGCGGGTCGTTACCGGATCGATCGCCTGCTCGGCAGCGGCGGGATGGGGGCCGTCTACCGCGCCGAGCACGTCCACATGAGAAAGACGGTGGCGCTGAAGGTCCTGCACCGGGAAATGACGCTGGTGCCCGAGGTGGTCGCCCGCTTCGAGCGCGAGGCGATCGCGGCGTCCCGCGTCGACCACCCGAACGTGGTCGCGGCGACCGATTTCGGCAAGCTCGAGGCGGGCGGGTTCTACCTCGTGCTCGAGTTCGTCGAGGGCCGGAGCCTGCGCGCCCTGCTCGACGCGGAGGGGCCGCTCGCCCCGGACCGCGCGGCGCGCATCGCGGTGCAGATTGCGAGCGCGCTCGCCGAGGCCCACGCCCAAGGGGTCGTGCACCGCGACCTGAAGCCCGACAACGTGATGCTAGTGGAGCGCCCGGAGAACCCCGAGCACGTCAAAGTGCTCGACTTCGGGATCGCGAAGGTGGCGGCCAGCGATCTGGCGGGACAGCCCGCGCTCACCCGCTTCGGCTCCGTCTTCGGCACGCCGGAGTACATGTCGCCCGAGCAAGCGATGGGAACCGCCGTCGACCACCGTGCCGACCTCTACGCCCTCGGCATCCTGCTCCACGAGATGCTCGCGGGAGAAACACCGTTCCACGGCGACGACCTGATGGCGGTGCTGGCCCGGCAGATGACCGCGCCGCCACCACCCCTGCCCCCGTCGGTACCGCCGGCGCTCCGTGCCGTGGTGGACCAGCTCCTGGCCAAGCGGCCCGAGGAGCGGCCCCCGAGCGCCGACGCGGTCGTCACCGGCCTGGCACCGATCGCGGGCGCGTGGGGCGCGCCGTTCTCCCGGACGGGAGTCGCGCTCGCGGCGCCGGCGCCGATCGTGTCCGCCCACGGCGCCGCGAGCGCGCCCTGGATGCTCGCCGTCCGGGCCGCGGTGGACCGCGCGCTCGACGCGCTCGGGCCCACACGCGACTCGGTCCGAGCAGCGCTGCTCCGCCAGATCCGGGTCGGACCGCGGCAGCTGCCCGGCTGGACGCTGCTCGTGGCCGCGCTCGCCCTGGTCCTGGGCGGCGTCCTCGGCGCGGCGCTCCTCTCGCCCGCTCGCGACGGCGCGAGGCTCGGCGCCGCGCTGTCGGACGATCCGTCCGGAGCGGCCACGAGCGCACGAGCGATCGCGATCATCCAGGCCCGCCCGGAGGCGGAGCGAACGGCGAGCGACTGGCGCGCGCTCGCCCTCGAGCACGCGGCGAACGAGGATCTCGGCAGCGCCCTCACCGCCCTGCGCCGCGCCCTCGCGGGCGAACGAAAGCTGGCCAACGACCCCGCGCTGGTGGCACTGGTCCGTCGCGCCGCCGACGACCCCGAGCAGATGACCACGGCCCTAGACCTCGCCGCCACCATGGGCGCCCCCGGCGCCGACGTGCTCTTCGGCGTCTGGAGCGCGGCGCTGGGCGACCCCGCGCGACGGACCGCGGCGACGCTCGCCGACGAACGGCTCGGGCGGCCGGAGGTGCGCTCCCAGGCGTCGGACGCGCTCGCGGTCGCCCTCGAGCTCCGGCCCGGCAAGACCTGCCTCGAGTACAAGAAACTCATGCCGAAGGCGGTCGCGCACGCCGACGCGCGAGCGGAGCCCTACCTCGCCAAGCTCTCGAAGCGGGAGCTCTGCCGGGCAGGTGGCCGCTTCTCGTTCCGCCAGGTCGACTGCTGGGCGTGCCTGCGCGCGGAGTCGGACCTCCCCAAGGCGCTCGAGCGCGCCCGCCGAACGCCGGCGCCCCGCTTCGACCCCAAGCCGTAGCGACGACCCAAAGCGGCAAAAAACCCCGGGCTCCCGCCCCCGCGGGCGCCGTGCATGGCCCCGAGCCGGGGCCTCGTGATAAGCGTGGGCCCGTGACTCCACTCACGGGCTCGGCCCCCAACATCGCTATCTACTGCGACTACGAGAACGTCGCGCTCGGCGCGCGGGACGCCAAGCTCGACGGGTTCGACGTCGGCCTGGTCATCGCGCGCCTGCTCGACAAGGGAAAGATCATCGTCAAGAAGGCGTACGCGGACTGGGACCGCTACAAGGGCGATCGGCGGCGGCTCCACGAGGCGGCGTTTGAGCTCATCGAGATCCCCCACGTCTCGTACTCCGGCAAGAACTCCGCCGACATCCGGCTGGTCGTCGACGCGCTAGACCTCTGCTACACCAAGAGCCACGTCGAGATGTTCGCCATCGTCTCCGGCGACAGCGACTTCTCCCCGCTGGTGAGCAAGCTCCGGGAGAACGACAAGCGCGTGATCGGGCTCGGGGTGAAGAACTCGAGCAGTGACCTCTTGATCGCGAATTGCGACGAGTTCATCTACTACGACGATCTGGTGCGGGAGAAGCGCGCCGCCAGCGAGTCCGTCGCGCGGCGGGGCAAGGTGCTGGATCGCGCCGAGGGCGCCGGCGCCAAGCCGCGCTCCACCAAGGCCAAGACGAAGGCCGACGGGTCGAAGGAGGACGACGTGGAGGCGCGGCGCCTCGAGGGGCTGGAGCTCGTCCTGGAGACGGTCGAGTCGCTCTTCCGCGATCGCGACGAGAGCCTCTGGGGTTCGATGGTGAAGCAGACCATCAAGCGCAAGCGCCCGACGTTCTCCGAGTCGTTCCACGGTTACCGGAGCTTCAACGCCCTGCTCGAGGACGCGGAGCAGCGGGGGATGCTCGAGATCGAGAAGGATCAGAAGTCGGGCGGGTACCTGATCGTGTCGTTCGGACCGAAGGCCTGAGCCCACCGGGACGCGGTCGCCAACGCTCCGCCACCGGGAGGGGGCCGGGGCGTCGACGCGGGTGGAACGGCCGTTGCATTGCCGGCGGGCGGAGGTCACCCCCATGCAAGACCAGCCCCGGCTCCTCGCGTTGCTCCCCGCCGTCGTGGCCCTCCTGCTCGGCGCCTGTGGTCCATCGGGAGGCACCTACTGCCAGTCCGGGCCCAGTTACGGCACCACCTGCTACTCCAGCACCGAGGTCACCCGTCATCCGGGAGTGTACGAGGCCCCCGACCACACCGACGGCGGGCAGGAGTGAGCCTCGCCGAAGTGAACCGCGGGTCACGGCCGGCCCGTGGCACCGCCGCCACAGGCGCCGGCGCGGCCCCGCCCACGGCCGTGAGCGGGCGCCGTCACGCGCGGACGGGCGGATCGTAGGCGCAGGCCGGGTCCTCGGCGAACGGGTCGCCGTGGACGGCGAGGGCACGGGCGCGGGAGCCGCCGCAGACGTCCGCGTGCTCGCAGCGACCGCAGCGGCCGCCGAGGCGCGTCGGCTCGCGCAGCGCCCGCATCAGCTCCGGGTCGCGGTAGAGCTCCGCCAGCGGCCGCTCGCGGACGCTCCCAACGGCGACGGGGAAGAAGCCCGAGGGGAACACCTCGCCGAGGTGGGAGACGAAGCAGAAGCCCTTGCCGGAGTTGATCCCCTTGGCGCGCGCGCCGAAGGACTCGTGCGTCGAGAGCTCCCGCGAGAGCTGCGCAGGGATGGCCGACCCGGAGCGGCCCATCCCCGCGGGGTGGCCGCCGCCGGGGGCGGTGGCGCCCGCCCTGCCCCGCCGCTCGAGCACGTAGCGGCGATAGTGCGGCGCCTCGGTGACCTTGATCAGGAACCGGACGCGGAGCGAGGTGGCGTAGAGGCTCGCGAAGAGCCCCTCGTGCTGCGCGGCGCTGAGCGGCGCGAGCACCGTCCCGCGCCCCACCGGGACGAGGGAGAACACCTCCCAGAATACCACCCCGAGCGACTCGACCAGCGCGGTCATCGGCTCGACGTCGTCGAAGTTGTGGGCGGCGAAGGTGGTATTGATCTGCAGCGGCAGCCCCAGCTCGTGCGCCCAGGACACCGCCTGCATCGTCCGCGCGAAGGTGCCCGGGACCTGGCGGAACCCGTCGTGGCGAGCCGCCGTCGAGCCGTCGAGCGAGAAGGCCACCTGGTCGAGCCCGGCGTCGGCGAGCTCCGCCAGCCGGTCCCGGGTCAGCCGCGGGGTCGCGGCGGGGATGGTCGCCATCCGAAGCCCGAGCGACTTGCCGTGCCGCACGAGCTCGGCCAGGTCCGCGCGCTCGAGGGGATCGCCGCCGGACAGGACGCAGACCGGCGCGCCGAGCGCTCGGATCTGGCCGAGCAGCCCCTTGCCCTCCTCGGTCGAGAGCTCGAGGGGATCGGGCGCCTCGATCGCCTCCGCTCGGCAATGCTGGCAGGCGAGGGCGCAAGCCCGCGTCACCTCCCAGATGACCAGGAAGGGGGTGGTGGCGAAATCGAGGCTGGCGAAGGAGAGCGGGTGTGGGCTCATGGCTCGGCTCGAGCGAGGGCCGCTGGGGCCGGATCTCCCGATAGCAGCCCGTTGGCGGACTCGCCACGGCCCGCCCCGGACGGCGCTCGTGTAAGCTCGGGCCGGACCCCACCGTTGTCCAGCCGGGTCCCGAGGGCCCTCGCGCGATGACTGCCTGGTTCGAACCCCGCCTCTGCGGCGCGCTCCTCCTGCTCCTGCTCGCGCCAGGCTGCGCGCGCGCAATCTCGAGCCCGGCGAGCCCGTCCTTCGCAGCGCCGCCCCCGGGCGAGCCGAGCGAGCGCCAGGGGCAACGCCTGGCCGAGCTCGAGCGCAGCCTCGCCGACAGCGAGGGCGAGCTCCTCGCGGCGCTCCCCTTCCCACCCGCGCCCGCCGCGGCCATGCCGACCGAAGGGGGCGTCTACCCCTCCGAGTCGGGCGACGCCGACGCGGAGCTCGAGTCCGCCGACGAGCCGCAGGCCAGGGCGAAGGCCGAGGCGCCAGCCACCTCGCCTCCGGTCACGTCCACCGCCTCCGGCGAGGGCCCGCCGCGCGCCGGGCGGACGCAGCGTGACGAGCCGCCCTGCGCCGTCGCCTGCCGGGCCCTCGACTCGATGAACCGCTCCGCGAAGCGCATCTGCGCCCTCGCCGGCGATGGCTCGACGTCCTGCGTGGACGCGCGCGAGCGGGTCGCGGCCGCCCGCGACCGGGTCGCCGGGGCGGGCTGCGATTGCGTCGGGTGAGCGCCGAGCTCCGCGGCGCCGGTGCGAGGGGGCTGCGCTCCCGCGAACGCCCCTCCGCGAGGACACCGCGTCAGCCGGTGATCAGCGGAGGCCGGAACTTGTAGCCGTAGACGACGATCCCCTTCGGCCCATCCTCGCGCAGGCGACGGGTCACCATCTCGACGGGCATCCCGATGGTGACGGCGTCGGGCTCGACCTCGGTGAGCTGCGCGGCGACCAGCGGCCCCTCCACGAGGCGCACCAGGGCCACCAGGTAGGGCGCGTACTCGGCGAAGCCGTTCGGCCCTTGAAACACGGTGGAGTACGAGTAGATCTCGCCACGACCACTCAGCCGGCGCGGCTCGACCCCCTCCGCGCCGCAGCGCGAGCAGAGGTCGCGGGGTGGAAAGGAGACGGCGTCGCACTTCGGACACACCGTCCCCTCGAGCGCGTAGCGTGCGCGCTGCGTCCGCCAGTTCCGGGGCACTTCCATGGCGCTCCTTTACCTCACCGCCTCGAGGATGGTGGTCACGACCGTCGCCCCGCTGCCGCCGATGTTCTGGGCCATCCCCAGCGTGGCGCCGGCGATCTGGTTCTCGCCCGCGTCGCCCCGGAGCTGCAGGATCACCTCGACGATCTGGTAGACGCCGGTGGCGCCGACGGGGTGCCCCCGCGCCTTGAGCCCACCCATGGTGCTGAGCGGCAGCTCGCCGCCGCGGGCGATGGCGCCGCTCGACCCGAGCGTGACCGCGCGCCCGCGCTCGGCGAAGCCGGCGGCCTCGAGCGCCAGCACGGTCATGATGGAAAAGGCGTCGTGGGCCTCGAACAGGTCGATGTCGCCGGGGGCGACGCCGGCCACCTCGAAGGCCAGGCGCGCGCTCCGCACCGCGGCGGAGAGCTCGAGCGGGTCGCGCCGATCGTGAAGGGCCATGGTGTCCGTGCCGACGGCGCACGCACGGACCCGCGCCGCCCGCCCGCGGAGGCTCCCCGCGCGCTCCGCCGAGCAGAGAAGCACGGCCGCTGCCCCGTCGCACACGGGCGAGCTGTCGAGTACGGAGATCGGATCGGCCACCATGGGCTGTCGCGCAAACTCGGCCGCGGTCACCGGGAAGCGGAACATCGCGTTCGGGTTGTGCACGGCGTTGGCGTGCGCGTTGACGATGAAGGGCGCGAAGTCATCGCGACTCAGCCGGTACTCGTGCAGGTAGCGCCGCATCAAGAGCGCGTTGATGGCCACGAAGGAGAGCCCGATCTGCGACTCGAAGTCCGCGTCCGCCGCGGAAGCGAGCCCCTGCGTGACCTCCTTGCCCGGACGGTCCGTCATCTTCTCGACGCCGACCACGAGCGCCGACTCCACGAGCCCGCTCGCGACCGCCAGGGTGGCAGCGCGGAACGCGGCGCCCCCGGAGGCGCAGGCGGCCTCGACGGCGATCGCCTCGACGCCGCCGAGCCCAGCATGCTCGGCGATCAGCGGGCCGAGGTGGTGCTGACCGGAAAGGTCGCCCGCCAGCATGTTACCGACGAAGAGCGCGTCGACCCGATCGGTCCCCGCGTCCTTCAGCGCCGCGCGCGCGGCGGCGGCGCCGAGCTGACGTAGCGACCGATCCCAATGCTCGCCGACCTCGGTCTGCCCGACACCCACCGCGAAGACTTCGCTCATGGCCGCATCACCCGCTCAGTCGACCGCGATCTTGCGGCGGTTCCGCGCATAGCCGGCGTAGTCGAGCGGCACCGCGCGACCCACGTACAGGCGCGTCGTGGGCACGTCGCGCGGCAGCGCCTCGATGCGCTCGGTGACCCGGAAGCTGAAGGCGTCGCTGCCGGCGCCGCTGCCGAACGACACCACCAGGATCCGATCGCCCGGCCGCGCCTCGTCGAGGATGGCCGTCAGCCCCAGGATCGCGGCACCGGCGTAGGTGTTGCCGATCTCGTTCGCGAGCATGCCGAGCCGGAGCTGGTCCGGCGAGAAGCCGAGGTCACGGCCGGCCTTGGCCGGGAACTTGATGTTCGGCTGGTGGAAGACTGCGTGCGTGTAGTCCCGGGCGGTGACGCCGAGGGACTCCATCAGGGCGCGACCGGCCGCGCCCACGTGCCGGAAGTAGGCCGGCACCCCGGTGAATCGCGCCGCATGCTCGGGGTAATGGGCGTGCTGGCGTCGCCAGAAGTCCGGCGTGTCGGTGACGTACGAAAGCGACGCCTCCAGCACGGCGACACTCTCTGCGGCCGGCCCGATGACGAACGCTGCGCCCCCCGCCCCGGCCGTGTATTCGAGCGCGTCACCGGGGCGACCCTGCGCCGTGTCCATGCCGACACCGATCGCGTAGCTCGTCATCCCCGACCCGACCAGGCCGATGGCAGCCTGGATCGCCTCGGTGCCAGCCTTGCAGGCGAACTCGAAATCCGCCGCGAGGGTGGCGGGCACCGCCCCGATCGCCTCGGCGACGATGGTGCCGGTCGGCTTGACCGCGTAGGGGTGGCTCTCGCTGCCGACCCAAACGGCACCGACGGCCTCGGGCGCGACCCGGGCTCGTCGGAGCGCGCTCCGTACGGCCTCGATGGCCATCGTGACCACGTCCTCGTCGAGGCCGGGCACCGACTTGGACGCCACCGGAGCGCTACCGGCACCGCCGCTCCAGACCCGGCTCACCTCGCTCGACGGCAGTCGATACCGGGGCACGTAGGCTCCGTAGCCCACGATGCCCACGTCGCGAGAGGGTTTCATCGGCTGCATCATCGTACCCGCCAGCGTCACGCGGACACGGCGACGTGGCGGACGCTGCCAGAACGTGGCTCCTCTGCCAACCCCGAGACAACCTCCTCGGAGTCCGCCCGGCGCGACTTGGCGCCGATCGGGGCGTTTCGGGCCGTGTCGCGGCGGGACTTTCGCGCCCTCTGCACGGATTTCACGCGAGACCTCCTCGGTTCTTCCCCGGTCCGCTCGGGGTTCGGCGGCCTCCGAAGCGGCCGCTGCCACGCCGCGGCGCGACGAACGCGGGGTGGTGCCGGAGCGGCGTCCCCGGTCGGCCGCGGCGGGACGGTGCCGAGCCGCTCCGCTACACTCCGCGCATGACGCTCGCGGAACGTTTCGCCGAGTCCCAGACGCGCGTCCGCCGCCTGGCGACCACGCCCGCCCCGGCCACGCTGCTCGAGCTGTACGGGCTGTTCAAGCAGGCGACGGCGGGCGACGTCAGCGGCGCGCGCCCCGGGCTGCTGGATTTCAAGGGCCGCGCGAAGTGGGACGCCTGGGCGAGCCAGCGCGGCAAGACCCACGACGCTGCGATGGAGCAGTACGTGGCGCTGGTCGATCGACTGACGCCGCCCGCGACGCCGTAGCCAGACGGGCGCCGCCGGGTGCGAGCTCCCGCGCCGTGACCACGATCACGGCCGGGCCTCGGGCTCCGGATCGGTCGCCGCGCGCATCCCGGCCGCCACCACGCGCCATTGACCGCCGCGTCGAACCAGACGGAGCGTCAGCCGACGTTGCCGCGCGTGCAGGTCCCGCCCGACGTCGCCCCCCACGCGCACGTCGACGGCGGCGTCCGCGGCGTCACCCCGGGCCTCGATCTCGACCGCGGTGAGCTCGACCACGCTCGCCTCGCCGGGCGCGACCAGCCCGGAAAGCGCGCGGGTGAGCGCGCCGGGCTCCGCGCGGAGCCCGGGCGCCTCCTCCACGTCGAGGACGGCGTCCGGCGACACCGAGCGCTCGACGGCAGCGCGGATCCGGCGCTCTCGCTCGACAGGATCGTCGCCGGGCGGCGCCGACACGACGCGGGCGAGCTCCGCGAGCTCGGCGCGGAGCTCCGCGCCGGGCCCACCTCCCGCCCCACGCCACCAGAGGATCCCCACCAGCACCCCGCCGCCGAGGAGGATCCACGACCAGGGAGGACGCCGCGTCGTCCGCACGCGCAGAGCCGTACCCCAGCGGCGACGCGGCGACCAGTCGGAGCGCTCGGCCGCCCGGCACCCGCGGGAGGGGTGCCGGTCACTCGCCCTCCAGGAATTCCACCACCACCTCGTCGAACCGCCGCACGGCGGGGCCGCTGAGCAGGTGAGCTCCCTCCACCAGCGCGTGGACCGCGCCGGGGATGGCGGCGGCCAGCGCGCGCGTCTCTACCGGCGGGTAGACGAGATCGTCGGTCGCGCCGACCACCAACGTGGGCACCGACAGCTCCGCGAGCCGCGGGCTTCCCTCGTAGTCGAGACAGGCCGCCACCTGGCCGCGGACCCCCGCCGGGGGCTCCTCCTCGGCAGCGGCGGTCGCGGCGCGAACCAACCGCTCGACCGCACCGGGGCGCGCGTAGGTCGCCTCGTCCAGGAGCCAGAGGAACAGGTCGCGAAAGTACAGCTCCCGGAGCTCGGGCCGCTCCCGCAGCTCCTGGCTCACGCGCAGCCGCTCCCGCCCGCGCGGGCTCGGTCGCCGGGCGGTGAGGGCGAGCACCAGCCGCCGCACCCGCTCGGGCCGAGCGAGCGCGAGCTCTTGGGCGACGAAGCCGCCCATGGAGAGCCCGAGCAGGTCCACGCGCTCGAGTCCGAGCGTGTCGAGAGCCGCGACGACGTCGCCGGCGAGCTCGGGGATGGCATAGGGGCCGGGGGGGGCGTCGGACGCGACGCCACCGCGCAGATCGAGGGCGATCACGCGTCGGCGCGCGGCCAGGATCGGCAGGTGCGGCGCCCAGTGCTCGACCCGCATGCCGAGGCCTGGCAAGAGGACGAGCGGGAACCGCACCCCGGCCGCGTCGCCGGCTCCGCCGCGAGCGGCTGGGCCGACGGACTCGTAGGCCAGGCTCACCTCACCGGCTGCTGCTAGGTCCATGTTGGCGTTCCCCGGCGACGGCGCTGCGCAGGGCGCGCACCAGCGCGGACAGCGTCGCCGGCTTGGGCACAAAGGCGACGGCGCCGTCCGCCAGGAGCCGCTCCACCGCGGGGCCGGTGGCGTACCCGGAGGTGATCACCACGCGCGCCTCGGGATCGGCACGGCGGATCTCGGCGAGGGCCTCCGCGCCAGAGAGGCGCGGCATCGCGAGATCGAGCAGCACGACATCGTAGGCCGCCGGCTCGTGACGGAAAGCCTCCACCACCTGGAGCCCATCCGCGCAGACCTCGACCGCACACCCCACCTGCTCGAGCAAGAGCCGCGTCGCGGTGGCGAGGCGCTCCTCGTCCTCGGCCATCAGCACGCGCAGGCCGAGGCGCACCTCGCCCGGCAGGACGCCGCGCGAGCTCGACGTCGAGGGGAGATCGACCAGCGGCAGGTAGACCGTCACCTCGGTGCCGACGCCCAGCCGGCTCGTCGCGCGGACGCCGCCGCGGTGCGCCCGAGCGGCGCCGTAGACCTGTGCGAGGCCCATCCCGGTCCCATCCGGTTTGGTCGTGAAGAAGGGCTCGAAGGCGCTGGCGAGCGTCCGCTCGGTCATCCCCTCGCCCGTGTCTAGCACGGTGATCGCGACGTGGGGCCCCGGCTCGATCTCCAGCGTGGACGCTGCCGGTCCATCGAGCTCGACCGCCTCCGTCCGGATCGTGAGCACGCCGCCCCCCGGCATCGCGTCCCGCGCATTGATGCCCAGGTTGAGCAGCGCGTTGGCGAGTTGGGCCGGATCGCCGAGCACGACGAGGTGATCCCCGCCCACCTCGAAGCAGACGTCGATCCGGCGCGTCAGGCTCCTCCGGAGCAACTCCGCCGTGTCCGTCACCAACGCGTTGACGTCGACCGCCTCGTCGCGCGACGCGCCCTTGCGCGCGAAGGCCAGCAGCTTGCCGGTCAGATCCGCGGCGCAACGGGTCGCCTCCAGGATCTGCCCGGCGTGCGCGGCCACCACCGCCGGCTCGTGCGCGCGCAGCGTCACCAGCTGCGCTAGGCCGCCGATCACCGCGAGCTGGTTGTTGAAGTCGTGGGCGACCCCCCCCGCCAGGAGGCCGAGTGAGCGCAGCTTCTCGGACTGGAGCGCCTGGGCCGCGGACCGCTTGCGATCGTCGATGTCCCGCACCACCGCCAGCACGCACGGAGTCCCGCCGATAGCCGAGCGACGGAGCGTGACCTCGACCCAGAACTCTCGCCCGTCCGCCCGCCGCCCGGGCCACTCGAAGAACTGCGGCTCCCCCTGGGCGGCCTGCTGCAGGAGGCGGAGCGCGCGCGGGGGGCCGTGCTCCGGCGACGGCGCCGTCATCTCGCCGAAGCCCAGCCGGGGCAGGTCCTCGCGCCGGTAGCCATACAGGGTGAGCATGCGGTCGTTGACGTCGACGATGGTCCCGTCGGCGGCGTCATGAATGCAGATCCCCTCCTGGGTCGCGTTGAAGACCTCCCGGTAGCTCCCCTCGCTGCGCAGCAGCTCGCCGGCGATGAGTTCCGCGACGGCCCCCAGGGCCGCGAGGATCAGCGGCGCCAGCAGGTAGTCGACCGGGCTAGTGCTCGGGATGGCCTCCTTCGGCAGCCAGCCCGCGGCCTGCGCGATCCCGACCACCACGGCGATGCCCACGGTCACCATCACCAGGACGGTCGAGGCGGGCCGCTCGAAGACCAAGCAGCCGAGCAACATCACGGCGGGCAGGACCATGATGGCCACGTCCCGGAGGCCGTCGCCGACCCACATCGCCACCGCGGTACAGGCGAGCGGGACCGCGAGGGCGACGATCGAGCCCGCGGTGGTGCGCCCAAACCGGATCAGGACCAGGGCGACGCCCAGGCTCACCGCAGCCGCCAGCGACAGCAACAGGGTGAGGCTCCCCCGGGCGATCCCGCCCGCCGCGGACAGGAGCAGCGTGCCCACCAGCAACGCCTCCAGCACCGGGCGCAGCACGGGGCGCACACGCGTACCGCCGCGGTGCGGCGACGATGGTGAGTCGGCACTCATGGCAATGGAGGGTCCCTAGGCCATCATACGGGGTCCCGGGCGGCGGTCCAACCTGGACGATCGAGAGCGCACCGGGCACCGCGCGCCGCCCGGGGGCACGGCACCGCGCCCGGCGAACCCAGCGCCAAACCCGGCAGCGCACCCTACTGACAGCCGCACTTGTCGGCGGCGAGCACGCGGCCATTGCCGTTCGCGGTGTATTCCGCCATGCCCCAGTCGGCGAAGTAGGCTCGGGTGGCGTCCACCGTGACACCCGCGTAGCAGACACCACCTCCCGCGATCGCCGTTGAGGTGCTGCCGTCGTGCGAGAGCTTCTGGACGGTCGCCTCACCCTCCGCGCCGGGGCAGGTGCCGATGTAGAAGCTCGCGGCGTCGATGGCGAGCGACCCGATGGGGACGTCGAACGAGGCGATCTCGACCTGCGGCCCACCGGCGACCGGGTACCGCTCGAGCAGCCCCCGCGGCCCCGTCGTCGGCAGCGGTACGTTGACCACCACGTAGACGAAGTCGTCGACCACGGCGATCCGCTCTGGCTTGACCGGGACCGTGTTGGAGAGGATCTGGGCCTCGCCCCCCGCCTTCGGCCCACGCACGAGCACGTTGGTGCCATCCGCCGGGAGGATCCAGTAGACGTACTCGGCGTCGAGCGCGAACAGCACCCGGCTCGCCGCCTCCGCGATCGGCTCGACCTCGCCTCCCGCCTTGGGGATCCGAGCAATGTTCACCCCCGTCGCCGCGGCCTCGCTGAAGTAGACGTGCGTCGCGTCGACCTGCACCATGTAGGAGGGCACGGTCGCAACGTACTCGACGTCCCCGCCGGCGAGCGGGACGCGGCCCACGCCCAGGTTCGAGTCGCCGAAGTAGACGTGGGTTTCGTCGGGCGCGAGGCTCGTGACCCGACCCGCGCCGACCGCGGCGATCACCTCCGGCTCCCCGTCGGGGAGACGCACGCGCAGGATCGAGTTCGGATCCCGATCGGTGCCGATCCCGGTCGCCGAGATGTTGCGCCAGTACAGGGTGCCGTCCTGGACATGGAACGAACCCGGGCCTGGCACCCCCTCGTCGAGCACGGCGGGCGCGCAGGGCGTCACGGCGGCGGGGCAGCTCGCCGCCGGCGGCAGCGTGGGGTCGTCGGCGACCGCAGCGCCCCCCGTGGTCGTTCCGGTCCCGCCCGTGTCGGCACCGCCCGTGGCGCCCGCCGCAGGCGGCGACCCGTCGACCGAGCCGCCCCCGCAGGCGGCGCCCAGGAGGGCGGCGGCGGGGATGTAGACCGATCGGAGCGATCTCGCGGGCTTCATGACGCGGGATCGTGGCGGTGCGGACTCGCTGGCGCAAGGCTGTCACGGTGCCGGCAGCCGCTGCTTTTCCGTCACCACTGGCAGCCGCGGCCGGCGGCGGAATCCGTCACTGTGGGCGCGCCCGCGCCGTCGCCGACGTCGGGGTTCGACGCCGTCGCCAGTCGGTCGCCTCGACCGAGATCGCCCCTCACCGTGGGGAGCGTGCAGCCGGGGAGCGCACCGCCGGATCAGGTCGACGCGAGCGATCCCGACGTGATAATCGAGGTCAA
>CAYOLF010000012.1:92495-93801 GCA_964404725.1 uncultured Polyangiaceae bacterium | reverse complement strand
GCGGCGAGCAAGGGCGCGGCGAGCAAGGGCGCGGCGAGCAAGGGCGCGGCGAGCAAGGGTGCGGCGAGCAAGGGTGCGGCGAGCAACGGCGTGACCGTGGCACGAGGCGCCGCGACGGAGATTCGTCGCGGGACGGGCCCCTCCCCCCGGAGCGCCGCGGCGAGTTCCCGGCGGAGGAAGGCCGGCGACGGTGAGCGCGCCGCGGTCGTCGCGGAGGAGGTTTCGCCGAGCGCGGAGCTGCCGAGCGCGGAGCAACCGGATGAGATCGCCGCGGCTTCCCCGGCGGCGGAGCTGGCCGAAGCACCGGGGCCGTCCGCGGGGGACGATGACCTCGACGCCGAGGATGCTGACGCCGAGGATGCTGACGCCGAGGATGCTGACGCCGAGGATGCTGACGCCGAGGATGCGGCGGTCGACGCCGCGATCGCGGCCATCGCGCGGGACGAAGCGGATCCGGCCGAGGTTTCAGAGGCCGATCCCGACGCGGATTCGGTCGGCCTGCTCGGCGATCTCGGGGAGGAGGAGCTCGGTATCGCCCCCACCGAGGCCCTCATCGGGGAACGCGCCGCGGAGGAGGGAGCCGAGGAGGAGGGTGAGCTCGCCGACACTCGCGAGTACCTCAAGGGGCTCGTGGAGGCGATTCTGTTCGTGAGCGACCGTCCGCTCCAGGTCAAGGAGGTCGCCCGTGCTGCGCGGATCGACCGGCGCCGGGCCCAGGAGCTCATCGACGAGCTCCGCGCCGAGCGCGAGCGCTCCGGTGTCCGCCTCGACGAGGTCGCCGGTGGCTACGCCTTCCGCAGTCACTCCCGCTACGCCAGTTATCTCCGCGGCTTCCTAGCGCAGCGCCCCGTGCGGCTCTCGCGCGCGCAGCTCGAGACGCTCGCGATCGTGGCCTACCGTCAGCCCATCACGCGCCCGGAGGTGGACGACATCCGCGGCGTGGACAGCGGTCCCGTGCTCAAGGGGTTGCTCGAGCGGGATCTCATCCGCATCCTCGGCAAAAAAGACGAGCCAGGGCGCCCGATGCTCTACGGCACCACGACGGCGTTCCTCGAGCTCTTCAGCCTCCAGTCGCTCCGGGAGCTCCCGACACTCCGGGAGTTCACCGAGCTGAGCGACGACTCTCGCCGCAAGTTCGAGGAGGAGCTGGGCGAGGACGCTCCCGACGGTCCCGTCGATCTCAGCGGGCCGCCGGCGGTCGCGCCCGGGGAGGAGCCGAGCCAGGAGGTGAACGAGGGGGCGAGCGCGGCCGGAGAGGAGCCGGGGGAGCTCGACCCCGTCACCGCGTCGGAGCCGCCGCCGGCCG
>CAYOLF010000012.1:17911-92395 GCA_964404725.1 uncultured Polyangiaceae bacterium | reverse complement strand
AGGACGACGACGCCGAGGACGACGACGCCGAGGACGACGACGCCGAGGACGACGACGCCGAGGACGACGAGGACGACGAGGACGACGAGGACGACGAGGACTGAGCGGGATCAGCCCTCGTCGGCGGGATCGTCGTAGCCGCTGGCGAACTCGCGGGCGCGCTCGAAGAGCTCCGGGTGCGCCGCCAGCTTGCGGACGAGCTCCCAGAGCTCGGGTCGGGCGAGCGCCGCGAGCCCGGGCGGGGCCCGCGCGGCGTCGCGGTTGGGCGCCGGGGGCTCCTCGGGCGGGGTCGCGGCGCGGAGGCGCTCGATCGCCGCGACCCAGCGCCGCGTGGGGAACTGCTCCGCACTCTCCCAGGCTCGCACCAGGGCTGCCTCGACGCCGAGCGCCCGGGCGAGATCGGCCTCCGAGAGATCGAGCTCCTGGCGGAGCTGCCGGATGGCCTCGGGGGTCACGCCGGGAAAGATAGCAGGAAACCTCCCGTCTACCGTGGCCGATGAGCCCGTATGCGACGACCCGGCGGCCGCGCGCGCGTCCTCGGACTGGTGTCGTTCGCGCTCGCCTGCGCCGATCCGCTGCCGCAACGGCCGCCGGAGGGGGGCCGGGCTGCCGCCGCGGGCGCGCCGGGGTCCCCGGGCGATCCGAGCGGGATCGGGGTGAGCCTCGAGCCCGCCGCGCCCCACGACGCGGCCGAGCCCGTGTCGTGGATCCACCTGACACCCGAGGGGCGTGCGGTCCCCGTGGCAGACCAAATCTTCCTCTTCGTCGGCGAGCTGTCCGCCTACCACCTCGATCGGCTCGCGCGCCGGGACCTGCCGCAGACGCTGCTCGATCGGGAGATCCCCGCGGTCCGCTTCCCCAGCGGGAACGGTGGCGTGATCGTCGCGCCGTCGGCGCCCCTCGAGCTCTCGGCGACTTATACGCTCGCCACGGCCGACCTTGGGGTGCTGGCGACGCTCTCGGTGCGGGACGCCGGGCGCCCCACGCTGCAGCGAGAGTGGCCCCCGCGCAACGTCGCCACCTCGGCGCGGCGCGCCATCCTCTGCGGGGAGCCGGGGACCGTCCTCGAGGTGACCGAGGCCACCGTGGAGGGACCTCGGGGACCGATGCGGGTCGGGCCCTGGCCCGATGACGAGGCGGCGCCTCGCTGCGCGCGCGTCGAGGTGGAGGACGCGCTCGCTCCGGGCGACGTGGTCGTTGCGCCGCCGGTCCTCGGCGGCTTCGCCGTGCCGCCGGCGCCGCTGGTCCACGCCGAAGCGGCCCCCCTGCCGGTCGAGTGCGCCGCGCCGGAGGCGCCGCTGGGGCCCGGCTGCCTGCGCGTCCTCGACGACCGACTCGCGCTCCGGGGGCCCGGCCCCGCCAGCCACTGGGCCCTGTCGCCGGGGGGCGGCGGGGGGCCGCTGCTCGCGGGCGAGACCCTGGTGGTCCCCGGGCTCGAGCCGGAGGCAGCGTTCGCGTTCCGGGCGCGGATCACCCTGTCCGACGGCACGCTGATCGAGGTCGAGCTCGCCACGGTGACGGGCCCCGCCGAGCCGCACGTCGTCGTCAACGAGGTGCTCGCGAACGCGGTCGGCGCCGAGCCGGCGGGAGAGTGGGTCGAGCTAGTCAATGACGGCGTGACGGCGGTGGATCTCGCGGGCTGGACGCTCGCGGACCTGGGCGAAGAGACGGCCCTCCCCGCGGTGACCCTCGATCCCGGGCAGCTCGCCCTGGTGGTCAGCGAGCGCTTCGCGCCCGATCCCGAGGTGGACGTCGCGCCCCCCGCCGATGCCCTCCTGATCCGGGTCCCGACGCTCGGTCAGAGCGGGCTCGCGAACGCGGGGGAGCTCCTGCGGTTGCGCTCCCCGGACGGTCTGGTTCGCTCTCGGTTCCCCGCGCGCGCCGCGCCGGACGCCGGCGTCAGCGTGGCCCGCCGCGCGCCCTGGCTCGCGGACGACGTGGCGGACGCCTTTGGGAGGCACGCCCCGCCCGGCGCGTCGCCCGGGTGTCCCAACGAGCTCGCCGAGTGACGGGTCACGGCGCTCGCCGCGTGGCTGGGCGCTCAACCTGCCGGGGGCTCGTCGTCCCGGGCCCAGGTGCACACGAGGTGCCGGTCGCCGGCCGCGTTGTCGATGCGGGACACCGCCGGCCAGACCTTGTGCTCGCGCAGGCTCGGCAGCGGGAACGCCGCCTGCTCCCGGCTGTACGGGTGCGTCCAGGAGTCCCCGGCGAGATCCACGACCGGGTGCGGGGCGTTCCGGAGGGGGTTATCGTCGGGGTCCGCCGCGCCGGTCGCGATGGCGCGCACCTCCTCGCGGATGGCGATCATCGCCGCGCAGAAGCGATCGAGCTCGGCCTTCGACTCGCTCTCCGTCGGCTCGATCATCAGCGTGCCGGGGACAGGCCACGACATCGTCGGCGCGTGAAACCCGAAGTCCATCAGCCGCTTGGCGACGTCATCGACCTCGATGCCGGCCTCCTTCTTGAGTCCGCGCGCGTCGAGCACGAACTCGTGCGCGACTAGGCCCCGGGGGTCACGAAAGAGTATCGGGTAATGGGGCTCGAGGCGCCGCGCCATGTAGTTGGCGTTGAGGATGGCGACCTCGGTGGCGCGGACGAGCCCCTGGGCACCCATCATGCGGATGTAGGCCCAGGAGATGGGCAGGATGCTCGCGCTCCCCCAGGGCGCCGCCGACACCGGACCCAGCGCCGATGAGCTCGCGGGCGCGGTGAGGGGGTGCCCGGGGAGGAACGGGGCGAGGTGCTCGCGCACGGCGATGGGTCCCACCCCGGGGCCGCCGCCCCCGTGGGGGATGGCGAAGGTCTTGTGCAGGTTCAGGTGGCAGACGTCGGCGCCGATGTCCCCAGGGCGGCAGAGCCCCACCTGGGCGTTCATGTTCGCCCCGTCCATGTACACCTGGCCGCCCGCCTCGTGGACGAGGGCGCAGAGCTCCCGGATCCTCGCCTCGAAGACCCCGTGGGTCGAAGGGTAAGTGATCATCAGGGCCGCGATCGCGTCGCGGTGCGCGGCGATCTGCGCCCGTAGGTCGTCGAGATCGACGTTGCCCTCCGGATCGCAGGCGACCGGGACCACGCGCAGCCCGGCGAGCACCGCGCTCGCGGGGTTGGTCCCGTGCGCCGAGGTCGGGATGAGGCAGACGTCGCGCCGCGGGTCGCCGCGGGAGCGGTGGTACGCGCGCACCACCAGCAGGCCCGTGTACTCGCCCTGGGCGCCGGAGTTTGGCTGCAGCGAAACCGCGTGCATCCCGGTGATCTCGGCGAGCCACCCGGAGAGCTGACGGAACAGCTCGTGGTAGCCGGCGGCCTGCTCGACGGGGCAAAACGGGTGCAGATCGGCGAGCTCGGGCCAGGTGATGGGGAGCATCTCCGCCGCGCCGTTCAGCTTCATGGTGCAGGAGCCGAGCGGGATCATGCTGGTGGTGAGCGACAGATCGCGCGCCTCCAGCCGCCGCACGTACCGGAGCAGCTCGTGCTCCGTGCGGTAGGCGTGGAACACGGGCGCGGTCAGGAACGCGCTCCGGCGGGAGAGCCCCACGGGCAGGGCCGGGGGAGCGGCCGCGACCAGGGCGCGCGCGTCCAGGGCCGCCGCGCTCGGGGGCTGGAAGAGCCCGAGAAGGAGCGCGACGTCGTCGGGCGTCGTCGTCTCGTCGAGCGAGACGCCGAGCCCGTCCGGCAGCTCCCGGAGGTTGACTCGCGCGGCGCGCGCCGCGGCCAGGACCCGCGCCCGCTCGGCCGGCGGCAGCCGCACCACCAGCGTGTCGAAGAGGGGGCCCGCGGTGGGGTCGAGGTGGAGCGCGCGGAGCCCGGCGGCCAGGGCATGGGTCAGCCGGCGCACCCGCTCGGCGATGGCGCGGAGCCCCTCCGGGCCGTGGTAGACGGCGTACAGGCTGGCGATCACCGCGAGCAGCACCTGCGCCGTGCAGATGTTGCTGGTGGCGCGCTCACGCCGGATGTGCTGCTCGCGCGTCTGCAGGGCGAGGCGGTACGCGGGCCGCCCCCGGGTGTCGTGCGAGACGCCCACGATGCGGCCGGGGAGAAAGCGCCGGAACTCGTCGCGTGCCGCGAAGAAGGCGGCATGCGGCCCGCCGTAGCCCAGGGGGAGGCCGAACCGCTGCGTGGACCCCACGGCGACGTCCGCCCCGAGCTCGCCGGGTGGGGTGAGCAGGGTCAGCGCCAGGAGGTCGGTGGCGAGCACAACGCGGGCCCCGGCCGCGCGCAGGCGCGCGATCTCGGGCCCGAGCTCAGCGATCGTCCCGTCGGTCGCCGGGTACTGCAGGAGGACCGCGAAGACCCCTTCCGCCGCGGGGTCCACCGTCGCGGGTTCGGCGACGCGCACCGTGATCCCTTGCGGCTCGGCGCGCGTGCGCACGACGGCGAGCGTCTGCGGGTGGCAGCTCGGGGCGACGACGCAGGTCCGCCGCTCGCTCCGCGCCACGGCGCGGCAAGCGGTCATCGCCTCGGCGGCGGCCGTGCCCTCGTCGAGCAGCGAGGCGTTGGCCAGGGGGAGCCCGGTCAGATCGGCCACCAGGGTCTGGAAGGTGAGGAGCGCCTCCAGGCGCCCCTGCGCGATCTCGGCCTGGTACGGCGTGTACTGGGTGTAAAACCCGGGGTTCTCGAGGACGTTGCGCTGGATCACCGCGGGGGTGACCGAGCCGTAGTAGCCGAGCCCGATGAAGGACCGGAAGCGCTGGTTCCTCCCCGCGATGGCCCGGAGCTCGTCGAGCACCTCCCGCTCGCCGCGGGCGCCGTCGAGGTCGAGGGGGCGGCGCAGGCGGATCTCCTCCGGCACCGCGGCGTCGGCGAGCTCGTCGAGGGAGGCGAAGCCGACCGCTGCCAGCATGGCCGCGATCTCGGCCGGTCGGGAGCCGAGGTGCCGGTCCACGAACGGGTCGACGGGGGGCAGGGTGGGATCGTCCGCGCGCGTCACTGCGGCTTCTTCGGGCATCGTGGCCCGCGGCGTCAAGCGACTTCGTCCCCGACGGCGAGCGCGGCCGAGCCCGCCGCGGCGCAGTCAGTTGAGGCGGTCGAGGATCTGCGCCTCGAACCGGGGCGGAGGCGAGCAGCCATCGGTGCAGGAGGGCATCGCCCCGGGCGAGCAGTCGGGGGTGGTCCCGCCCGGGGCGTCGATGCACACCCGGAGCGGGGCCGACACCGCGCCGTTACCGACCCGGTCGGTCGCGCGCGCCGCGAGGCAGATCCAGCCCTCCTGCACCGACGCCTCGTTGGTGACGAGCCAGGTCTGTCCGGTGCAGTCACCCCCCGACAGAGGAGGGATCGCGTAGACGGCGGGCTCGTTCGACGTGGGGCAGGGGTGACGGACCACGTGGTAGAGGTCGGGGGACTTCGGCGTGCAGAGGTTCTCGGGTGGCGACGTCGCGGTGCCATAGGCGTTGCAGACCGAGGCCGGCGCCACTTCGGCGTCGATGAAGTGCGCCTCGTCCGGGTAGTACGAGCGCGTGTCGGGGGGGAGCGGAGAGAGCTGCACGAAGGCGGGGGTGGCTTCATCGACCGCGTCGCAGATCCCGTCGCCGCTCGCGTCGTAGACCAGGGGCGCCTCCGCCGCGGCGGCCGCCGATTTGGCGTACAGCCACACCGTGGCGCTATCGATGTGAGCGAAGGAAACCGTCGGGTCGCCGGGGCTGCCGTTCGACCGATCCACGACCAGCGCGCGGAAGATCGTCCCGTAGGTTTCGGTCAGGACGTCGCCGTCGTCCGGGGGGGAGAAGACGCTCCCCGAGCCGAGCGGATCGAAGGCAACCGTGCACTTGGTGGTCCCCGCCGCCTTGTTGGCCCACGCCATCTCGCGGACGTTGCTCGGATCGAGATCGACGATCGGGGATACGTTGTCGATGGGGACCAGGACGGTCCTGCCGCCGCCCGGTGCGTCGTTCTGCACCGCGTCGCGCGCGAGCACGCGGACCGAGAGCTGGGACAGGGCCACGACGTTCGAGGTGTCGAAGCGGAAGCGGTAGGTGCCGTTGCTGAACGCCCAGGCGCCCTCGGACGGGTAGCGGTACGGGGCGCCGTCGATCTCCACCACGATGGAGCTTGGGTCCACGCCCGCGGGATCGTCGAGAGTGAACTCCACGATGATCTCCCCGCCGAACACGGCTCCCCCGGCGAGGTTGGGCTGCTTCAGGGTGATCGTCGGCCCCTCACCGTCGAGCGTGAACTGCCCCTCCGCGGCGCGCGTCGCCGCCCGGGGGGAGCGGTCGTTCGTGGCCGAGACGATCGCGCTCACCAGGGTTGGCGTCGGGGAGAACACGAGCCCGTCGGTGAAGTCGACGTCGGCGACGTAGACCCCGTCCGCCCCGGGCTTGGGGGCGAAACAGGGCTCGCTGGCGGCGCTGCAGGGGGGGATGCCGACCCCGGCGAGCGTGAGCGTGATGGCGTCGATCTCCGCCTGCTCGTCGTCGTCGGTGAGCGGCGCCGGCAGCACCTCGAACTCGACGTGGGTCGCGCCGAGCAGCGGTACGACCTCACCGGTTTCGGGCAGGAGGAGGGTGACCGTGGGGCCATTGTCGACGAACGAGCCGATGGTGGTCGTCCCTAGCATTGGTGGGGTCGCCGTGTCGCTCGCGGTGCACCGGAAGGAGACGGGTGCCGTGGGCAGCGTCGCGACCACGAACGACGCCGCGTACTCGTCCGCGAGGCCCGTCGCGAGGCCAGGCAGCTCCTGCACGACCTCCCCGATCGCGTCCAACAGACCGATCTTGACGGTGCTCGGCGCCACTGGGGACGAGCCGGGCGAGATCGATGGCCGGGCCAGGCAGCGGACCTCGACCGAGTCGGCCGTGAGCACGTCGCCGCTCGCTGGATCGGTCGTCGCGACCGGGTGGGTGATCGTCACCTCGGGCCCGCGGGGTACCTCGCCGCCGCCGGCCTCGCCGCCCGCGCCCGCCGGGCCGGGGGGCGCACCGCCGCCGGGGGGCGCGCCAGCGGCCCCGCCCGCACCGGCCCCGGCGGCCCCGCCCGCACCGGCGCCAGCCGTGGGGGGCGCGCCACCCGCGCCCGCCCGGGTGGCGCCGGCGTCGGCCTCTCCGCCCGCGCCCGCGTCGCCGGGGCGGTTGTCCCTGGGGGTCGTCTCGATGGTGCCGGCGCGGTCCCTTTCGCCGCAGCCGTGCCCCCCGGCGACGAGCGAGCAGCCCATTCCCAACAACAGCCCAAAGTGCCCTCGGAGTCGCATCGTCTTCCCGTCCCGGGAACCCGCGAGACGGGGCTCCCCAACGGCGGAGCCTATCACCGCCCGCGCGGGCGGTCAGTCCTTCCTGCGGGCGCCCGCGCGCGCGGCCTTCGCCTCCTCGACGAGCACGGCGTGAAACTCCTGCCAGCGTTCGACCGTGGCAGCGTCGGTCGGGTCGCGGAGCGACGCCTCGCAGTTCGATCGGAGCACCTCGTAGGGCGCGTCCGGCGCCACCAGGTCGCGAGCGCCGAGGACGCGGCGCGTGTAGGCGTCGATCACGAACGTCGGCAATGCATACGCGTAGAGCAGGACGCTGTCCGCCGTCTCGGGCCCGACGCCGCGCACGCCCAGGAGCGCGGGACGCGCCGCCTCCAGCGTCGCGCGGGTGCGCGGGGCTCCGCTCAGGGTGGGGTCGGCGGCCAGGAACCACCCCGCGACGGCGCGGAGGTACCCGCTCTTCTGGTTATAGTACCCGGCGGGGCGCACGAGCCTCGCGAGCTCGTCGAGGGAGAGCGCCAGCACCGCCTCCGGCGACTCGGTTCCGGTGGCCGTCAGCGCGTCGAGGGCGCGTTCGACGTTGGACCACGCCGTGTTCTGGGTGAGCACCGCGCCGGCGACGATCTCCCAGCGCCCGGCGCGAGTGCGTGGGAAGCCGGCCTCTCCCGGGTGGTAGCCGCGCTCCTGGCGCGGTCCCCCTCCCGTCGTGAAGTGAGCGCGCTCGGTGCGGACGGGCCACCACCCCTGCGGTCCATGGCGTTCGACGAGGGCCTCGAGCAGAGCGCGCAGGCGCCGTCGTCGCCGAGCGTCGAGGAGCACGCCGGCATCTTCGCACGAGCGCTCCGTCGCGGTCACCGCCCTGCGCCCCCCGGTGCTCGCGGCGGCGCTCAGCCTCGCGACTGCGCGCGGGAGAGCTGCCGCATCGAGGTCGCCGTCCAGACGACGGCGCCGACGAGCACCGCGAACATCCAGACGAGCCCGAGCCCGAGGCGGCTGCCGACGATGGGGACGACGCCGAAGTCGCCGTGGAACTGCGGGTAGGTCGCCTGGACGCCGAGTCGCTGGGCCCCGGGCAGGAGCGTGAGGAGCGCGATCGCGGCCGCCCCCGCGCCGAGCTCGAGGACGCGCCCGAGCCGGCGCTCGCCCGCGAACGGCGCCGCGAGCAAGAAGCCGACGGGCGGCGCTGCCGTGCTCGCGAGGACGATCGCCGCCGGGACGACGCCCGGGAGCCGGGAGCTGTCGACGACGAAGGCGTAGGCCCAGTCGGGGTAGAACGCGACCAGGTAGGCGGCGATGGGCGCGGTGACGAGGCCGCCGAAGAGCGCCGAGAGGAGGAGCGACCGAGTGCCGATGGCCGAGCCGCCGAGACGCGCGATCTCGTCCGCGGCCGCCCAGGCGAGCCCGATCCCGACGGTGAGCGCGACGAGCGGCAGGACCAGGGCGGGCACGAGGCAGGGATACCATCGGCTCCTTGGCCGGTGCTAGCTCCGTTTGGCCTCGGCCCTTACGGGAGCAAGGACCGCGAACGATCGGTCGCGCGGTCGGTTCCCGCCCGCCCCCCCGACGCCAGCCCCCCAATGAAACAGCCGTAACGATCCCGGCGTCGTCATGGTCCGGAGCCAAAGATCAGCCGGACCCCGCCCGATAGCGGCGGCTGGCTGAGGTCAGTCAGGAGAGCGCCCAAAAATTCTTTCTCTAGCAATCTTAAACACTTGCGATTGTGGTCCGATGATCTCTCTTGACCGGGGTGTGGGTCTTCGCCTACACGATGGGATGATTCCCCATGGGGGAAGACGAGGTCCCACCATGAAGCATTCGCTCAAGCAACTCATCCCCGTACTGTCTGGCATCGGGATGGCGCTGGCCGGTCTGACCGTCAGCAACTCGGCCCTGGCGCTGCCGGTCCTCCAGCTCGGCGGCGGCACCTACGTCGCGGGGGACCTCCCCGACGGGACCACCGACACCTCGGTGCTCACCGGCACCCAGCCGCTCGTCGTCGTGGTCGATACGGCCGACGACGCGGGCCGCCACGGGCAGGACTTCGACGACGTGCAGCTCGTGTTCTCCTACGACCCCGGCCAGGGGCCGGCCGACGCGGTGATCCAGCTCTACGGGGCCGATGGGAGCCTGGTCGGCGAGGCCAGCGCCGCGCTCAGCGTGGCGGCCGTGGAGGGCCTGATGGCCCCGTCCGGACTGCCGAACGCCGCGCCGCTCGATACGACCGACGTGGTCCGGACCCTGTCGCTCGGGTCTTTCCTCTTCGAGACGGCGGAGCTCTGGAATACCGCCGAGGCGGAGGAAACCGACGCGATGGGCGATGTGCGGAGCTACACGGTCGTGATCGGCGGGATCACCGGCTCCGTCCACATCGACGCGGTCGGCTACTTCGGCAACCGGATCGTCGCGGTCGCTCCGGCCTCCCACGACGCCGACTACGTCACGGCGGTGCCTGAGCTGCCGATGAGCGGCGGCGCGCCGGCGCTCGCCTTCCTCGCGGGGCTCGGGATCCTCCTGACGACCAGCCGCCGGCGGTCCGCGTAGGGCCGCGCCACCCAGCTTCGGGATTGACGAGAGTGGCCGCCCCTTCCGGGCGGCCACTGCCGTGTTGGGTCCAGACGCGGGTGGGGGACGGGCGGAGGTAGGACCGTGAGCGCGAGCGCCGACCGAGCCCCGCCCCCGGCGCGCAGCGCGCTCGGTCGCCTGGCGCTCGCGGGCGCGCTGCTGCTCGGCGAATACCTCCTGCTGTCGTTCGCGGTCGACGCCCAGTCGGTCCTCGGTCGCGGCGGCGCCTGGCAGATCGCTGGGCACGCGGGGGCGGTAGGGCCGCTGCTGCTCGTGGTGGCGGCCGCGCTCGTGCTGTCCTCGGCGGGGCGCCGTGAGGGGCTCGGGCCGCTCGCGACCGGGCCCGTGCGGCTCGGTCCGGTCCTCGTCCACGCCGCGCTCGCCGTGGCGCTCGGGGCCGTCACCTGGCTCGCCTTCGGCCGGCGCGAAGCGCCGCCGGGTCCGCCCCTGCTCTGGCTCCTCGCCCTGGGGGGCACGGCGCTCGGGGGAGCCCTGACGCTCTACCACGCGCTGGTCGGGGACTTCCGGTGGCTCGGGCGGGCGCTGCCGCGGGTCGCGCTGGTGGGCGGCGCGCTCGGTGTGGCCGCGTGGCTCGCCGGCCTCGCGTCCTCCCTGCTCTGGGAGCCCCTCGCCGACGCGACCTTCGTCACGGCATCGATCGTCCTCGACGGCCTCGGCTTCACCCTCGAGGTCGACTACGCGGCGCGCGTCATCGGCTTGGAGGGGTTCTACGTCTCGGTCGCTCCGGTCTGCAGCGGCGTCGAGGGGATCGGGCTCTACCTCGTGCTCATGACCGGCTTCATCGTCCACGATCGGGCCACCCTGCGCCTGCCCCGGGCGCTCGTCCTGCTGCCGCTCGGGGTGGGCGTCGTGTGGCTCGGCAACGCGCTGCGCATCGCGGGGCTGATGGTCCTCGGCGCGCGGGTGAACGCGGAGGTCGCGGTCGGGAGCTTCCACTCCAAGGCCGGCTGGGCCTTGTTCTCTGCCATCACCGTCGGGATGGCGCTCCTCGCCCGCTCCTCGCCCCTGTTGTCGCGCCGAGAGGCGCCCCGCGAGCTGCTCTCGAGCCCCGCGACCCCCTGGGTCCTCCCGCTGGTGACCTGGCTCGGGGTGGGTCTGGTGACCTCGAGCCTCGCGGAGGCGTACGATCCGCTCTACGGGCTCGCCGTGGTGGCGGCTGGCGCGGTGCTCTGGCGCCACCGCGCGGTTCATCGCACCTGGCTCGAGCGGCCGTCGCTCGCGGCCTGGTTCCTCGGGCTCCTGGTCGGGGCGGTGTGGCTCGCGGTTCCCGTCGAAGGGACCGCCGTCGCCCCCGGCGAGGGCTGGTCCGCCGCGCTGTTGGTGGTCTGGCTCGTGGCTCGGGTGGTCGGCTCCGTGATCGTCGTCCCGATCTGCGAGGAGCTGGCGTTCCGCGGGTTCCTCGCGCGGTGGCTCACCGGGCGCGATTTCGTGGCGGTGCGTTACCAGGACCTGTCCTGGATCGGGATCGTCGCCTCCTCGGTGGCGTTCGGCCTGCTGCACGAGCGCTGGGTGCTCGGCGTCGCCACGGGCCTCGCGTTCGCGCTCCTGGTGCGGCAGCGGGGGCGGCTGGTGGACGCGGTCGCGGCGCACGCCGTGAGTAACCTGGTGATCGCGGCCTTTACCCTCGCGACCGGGGCCTGGCATCATTGGTGAGATCCATGATCGGGCTCCCTCCGCGCCGCCCTGCCTGCCGTTCGTTCCCTGGCCGCGGGGTCGCGGTGGTCCTCACGCTCCTGTGCGCGTGCGCGCTCGGGGCCTGCCGCAAGCCGCCGGAGCTGAACCCGCACCTGCGGCGGGGGCTGGAGCTCGCCTCGGCGGATCCCGCGCGCGCGCTGGCAGAGTTCGAGCAGGTGCCGGGCGACGGGAGCCCGCTCAAGGCATACGGCGTCGGTGTCGCCAACGAGGCGCTCGGTCGCTACGAGCCCGCAGCGGCGGCCTACGAGCGCGCGGTCGCCGGCCGGCCCGACGCCGTCGCCGCGCGGACGGCCCTGGCGCGCGTGCGCATCCTGCGCGGCGACCCGTCCCGAGGCCGCGCCGAGCTCACGGCCGTGGTGCGCGACGCGCCGGGCCACCTGCCGGCGGTCCTGCTCCTCGCCATCCTGGCGGCGGACGAGCCGCAGCTCGTCGAGGCGCTGGGCCCGCTCCGCGACTGGCCGAGCCGGCGTGACGCCGAGACCGCGCAGCGGCCGCTGCCGGCCGAGTACCTGCTGACGCTGGCCGAGCTCGAGGGCGCGGCGCGGAACGTGGGGGCGTCGCGGACCGCGTTGGAGCAAGCCCGCGGCGCGGAGCTCGCGGCGCCGCCGGGGGCGCTCGCCCTGGCGCGGCTGGGGCGCGCGCTCGGCCAGGACGGGCTGGCGCGGTCACTGGCGCAGAAGCTCGCCGCGTCGAGCCTCGACGCGGCGCTGGCTCGGGACGTCGCCGAGCTCGCGCTCGAGCTCGAGCTCGCCCCGGCGGCGAAGCTCGCGACGGCCCAGCTCCCGCTCTTCCCGGCGGATCCGCGCCACCTGCTGCTCTTGGGGCGCTACGAGCTTCTGGTCGGTAACCGCCACCAGGGCATCGAGGCGCTCAAGAAGAGCGTCGCGCTGCTGGCGGCGTCGCCTTCGGAGCTCAGGGATCGCGCCGAGTCCGAGCTCGGGCGGGCGCTGCTGGAGGACGGCAAGGCAAAGGAGGCGGAGGCGCTCGTCTCCCGGCTCGTGGCGCGGAGCCCGGCGTTCGTCCCCGGGCAGCTGCTGCTCGCGCGCGTCGAGCGCCAGGCGGGGAGGACTCGGGCGGCGCTGGAGCGCCTGGGACGTCTGCACCGGCAGCACCCGGACGACACCACCGTGCTCGAGTACGTCGGCGCCATCGCGATCGGCGTCGGCGATCATCCGGGCGCCGAGGCGGCCTACCGCCGCCTGGCGAAGCTCGCGCCGCGGAGCCCGCGCGCGGCGGAGCTCCTCGCGCACGCGCTCGCGCTCCAGGGCAAGCACGGCGAGGCGGCTCGAGTGCTCGAGGCGGCGGCGGATCGCATGCCCGGCGAGCATCGGCTGGTCAAGGCGCTCGCCGACGGCCACGTCGCCCAGCAGCAGCCGGACCAGGCCGTCGCGGCCCTGGTGCGGCGGGTGAAGCGTGCTCCGGACGACGTCGAGCTCGCGCTCCTGCTGGCGGCCACCTACGAGCGGCTGGGGCGGAAAGTAGAGCTCCGCGCGACGCTCGAGGACCTGACGCGTCGGGTGCCGACCAGCGCCGCCGCGTGGATCGCGCTCGGACGGCTCGAGGAGGTGTCGGAGAACCCGGCGGGCACGGTGGCGGCCCTGGAGCGGGCCATCGCCGCCGAGCCGAGCGCCACCGAGGCGCGGCTTCGCCTCGCCGCTCACTGGGATCGGCAGGGCGAGGCGCGGCGGGCGGCGGCCGTGTACGAGGCGATCCTCGAGCAGGACGGCGCCCAGGTGGCGGCGCTCAACAACGCCGCGGTCCTCTACGCCGACCGGCTCGGCGACGCGCCGCGCGCCGTCGAGCTCGCCGAGAAGGCCCTGAAGCTCGCCCCCGACGCGCCGACGGTAGAGGACACGCTGGGGTGGGCGCTCGTGCGGCGGGGCCGGCCCGGGGACGTCCAGCGAGCCCTCCCCCTGCTCGAGCGCGCGAGCTTGGGCCTCGAGCACCCGGACGTGAAGCTCCACCTCGCCGTCGCCCGTCACCTCTCGGGTCGGGCCGAGGAGGCGCGGCCGTTGGTCAAGGGCTTCCGGTACCTCCCGCAGGATCCGGGGCACGAGTTCGCGCGCGCCGCGCTGGCCAAGCCGGCGCCGCGGGGCGCCGCCGAGCCCCGGCGTCCGGGTTCGGCGACGCCGGCTGCCGCGTCCGCGCCGCCCCCGGTCGCGTCTGCGTCGCCGCGCTGAGCCGGGCGGTCGCACGCCGTGGCGCTGCGCGGTCGGTCCGCCCCGTGCCTGCGGGACTGTGCTAAGCCGCCGGCATGGATCGCGCCACGCTGCGGGAGCTGCTCGAGCGCGTGCAGGGGGGCTCGCTCCCGATCACCGAGGCGCTCGCGGAGCTCCGGGACCTCCCCTTCGGGGACCTCGGGTTCGCGCGGGTGGATCACCACCGCGCGCTACGCCAGGGGATGATCGAGGTGATCCTCGGCGAGCGCAAGACGGCCGAGCAGATCGCCGGGATCGCGCGCGAGCAGATCCGGGTCGGCCAGGGCGTGCTGGTGACGCGGCTCGACGCCGACAAGGCGGCGGCCGTCACCGGGCTGGTCCCCGAGCTCGGCTACGACCCGATCGCGCGGGTGGCGACCTTCGAGCCGGCGCCGCGCGAGCCGCTCGCCATCGCTCCGGTCGTCGTGGTGACCGCGGGCACCAGCGATCTGCCGGTGGCCGAGGAGGCGCTGGCGACGCTCCGTGCGCTCGGGATCCCGACCCACCGAGTCGTGGACGTCGGGGTGGCTGGCATCCATCGGCTGGCGCCGGAGCGCGCCGCGCTCACGGCTGCTCCCGCGATCATCGTGGTGGCCGGCATGGAAGGCGCGCTTGCGAGCGTCATCGGCGGGCTGGTTTCGAACCCGGTCATCGCGGTGCCGAGCTCGGTCGGCTACGGCGTGTCGCTCGGCGGCTTCACGGCGCTGTTCGGCATGCTCGCCAGCTGCGCGGCAGGGGTGACCGTCGTGAACATCGACAACGGCTTCGGGGCGGCGATGGCGGTGCACCGGATCGTCGCCGCGCCGGCGGGGGTGAGCCCGTGAGCCACGACCACGCTCACGGCCACGGCCACGGCCACGACCACGACCACGGCCACGACCACGACGAGGGTTTCCTGGCGAGTCCGCCGGTCGAGCGCGGCGGGGCCGAACCGCTGCCGCGCGGCGCCGGGGAGGGGCGGCTGCTCTTCCTCGACGCGGCGAGCGGCGTCGCGGGTGACATGACCATCGCCGCGCTGGTGGATCTCGGGGTGCCCGGCTCCGTGATCGAGGGAGCCGTCACCGCGCTGGGCTTGCCAGGGGTTTCCGTGCGGAGCCACCCCGTGCGCTGCGGCGCGATCGGCGCCACGCGCTTCGAGGTCCTGGATCCCGATCCCCAGCCGGAGCGCACCTACGTCGCCATCGACGCCCTCCTCGCCGCCGCGCCCCTGGCGCCGGAGGTGAGCGCGCTCGCGCGCCGGATCTTCCGGCGCCTCGGCGAGGCGGAGGCGGACGTGCACCGGATCCCGCTCGATGCCGTCCATTTCCACGAGGTCGGGGCGGTCGATGCGATCGTGGACGTCGTCGGCGCTGCGGCTGGCTTCGCCCACCTGGGGGCGCGCGTGATCGCGTCGCCCCTGCCGATGGGCCACGGGACCGTCCATTGTCGGCACGGCGTCCTGCCGCTCCCCGCGCCGGCGACCGTTGCCTGTCTCGCCGGGGTGCCCACCTACGCAGCGGGGATCGAGGCCGAGCTAGTGACGCCGACGGGGGCGGCCATCGTCGCCACCGTGGCGAGCGCGTTCACGCGCTGGCCGGACTTCACGCCGGAGCGAGTGGGCTGGGGCGCCGGTACGCGCGAGCTCCCCGACCGGCCGAACGCGCTCCGCGTCGTGCTGGGGACGGCCACGGTGGATTCCGCGCCGTTCCCTTCGCACGTGGTGCTGGAGGCGAACGTCGACGACCTCACCGGCGAGCTGGCCGCCCACGCCATCGAGCGGTTGATGAGGGAGGGGGCCCTCGACGCGTGGGCGACGCCCATCACCATGAAGAAGGGGCGCCCAGCCTTCACGCTCTCCGCGCTCGCTCCCCGCGAGCTCGGCGACTCCGTGGCCGCGGTCCTGCTCCGGGAGACGAGCACCCTGGGCGTCCGTCGCACCGAAGTCTCCCGGAGCGAGCGGCCTCGGCGCACGATCGAGGTCGTGACCGCCTTCGGAGCCCTGCCGGTCAAGGTGAGCGAGGGTCCGTTCGGTCCCCCCACCATCAAGCCGGAGTTCGGCGCCTGCGCGGCCGCGGCCGAGCGTCACGGCGTCCCCGTGCGCGAGGTGATCGCGGTGGCGCTCGCGGCGGCGCGCGACGTACTCGGGTGATCGACGTCAGGTTGCGAGTGGCACCCCCATGACGAAGAACACGTAGGCGCCGACCACCACGTGCGACAGCGTGGGGCCGACCAGGTTCCGGTGCCTCGCGAACAGCCACCCCCAGAAGACGCCGGGTACGAACGTCATCGCGGCGAACGCGACCGAGAGGTGGAGGTGGTTGATCGAGAAGAGCAGCGCCGACACGAGCACCGCGCGGCGCCGGCGGTGGGGGCCCACCAGGAACAGCTCCAGGCTGCTCTGGAGCGCGCCGCGGACGATGAGCTCCTGCACGACGCACGAGACGACGTAGATCCAGAACCAGAGGCGCACCTGGGGATCGGCCCACTGCGCCGCCAGGTCGGGGTGCTCGATCAGCGCCAGCGACGCCGGCGCTCCGCTGACGAGGAGGTAGGCCGCCTTGAGTCCGGTGACCAGCGCGAGCACCGGGGCCGTGAACACGATCGCGTCGAGCAGCGACCGGAGCAGGTATCGAAAGCCGATGCCGAAGTCCGCCAGTGGGTACCCGCTCGTTCGGATGAAGCGCCAGGCCCCGATCCCGAAGACGGCCTGGAGCGGGAAGCTCAAGAGCGCGACGTCCCAGGAGAGTCGCTTGCTGAACACCGGGAGCGCCGAGACCAGGACGGCGTAGAGGGCGAGCAGTACCAGCACGTCGACCACGAACTCGCCGGTCGCCGCGCGTTGGATCGAGGTCGCCAGGCTCTCCTCTGCCTTGCCGCGCAGGCGCGCCGCGAGCAGACGCGCGAAGTGGCGCTGGAGGACGCGGTCGAGCCCCGGATCCCGCGGGTCGAGGGGGAGGGCGTAGATGACGCTCGGCGCCGCCGCGCGGACCGTCGCCGCCGCGGGCTGCCCGTCGGTCAGCTCGAGCTCACCGCAGACCTCCCCCGGTAGGACGCGAGCGATCCGGTGCTCGCGCTGCCGGTGGTGCTTCTCGCGCTTGACCACCTCGAGCTCTCCGGTCGTGACGAAGAGCAGCTCCCGGACGGGCTCGCCCTCCCGCATCAGCACCTCGCCGACGCCGACCACCCGGCGCACCACCCGGGCCTCGAGCAGCCGCGCGGACTGCTCGTCCAGTCCGGGGAGCAGCGGAGCGCGCGGGCCTGGCGCCGCCGCCATCGCCGGCCCTCAGTCGGGGCGCTCGATGGGGAGCCCCTCGGCCTCCCAGGCCAGGAGCCCCCCCTCCAGGAAGGCTACTGGGACCCCCGCCGCTGCCAGGCGCTCGGCCATCTCCTTGGTCTGGTCGCCGCTGCGGCAGTACAGGACCGGTTCGCTCGGGAGCATGTGTAGCTCCGCGAGGCGAGACTCGATCTGGTCGAGCGGCAGGTGGACGGCGCCCGGGAGGTGGGCGCGGTCGTAGGCGGGGCGGTCCCGCGTGTCGACCGCCGTCGCTCCGCGCGCCCCGAGCAGCTGCGCGAGCTCGGCCGCGTTCAGCGCGCCGGCGGCGCGGGGCAGGACCGCATCCAGCAACTCGCGGAGCTGCTTGCGGCGCAGCGCCCCGACCTTGCCGGTGACCGGCCGGCCCTGGTGGAAGACCACGAAGGTCGGCACGGACTGCACCCCGAGCTGCTGCGCCAGGAGCGGCGAGCGGTCGATGTCCACCGTCACCACCTTGGCCTTGCCCGCGAGCTCGCTCGCGAGCCCCTCCAGCTCGGGTCTGACCTGCTTGCAGGGTCCGCACCACTCGGCGCCGAACTCCACGAGCACGGGCAGCTCGCTCATCAGCACGGCTTGCTCGAAGGTGCGCTCGGTGACGGTTTCGACAGCGGCCATGGCAGCCCGTACTTCACCCATAACGCGGCGAGCCGCAAGGGCTCTCCGCCCCGTCCGTAGCGACCGCTGCCAGGACGGCGCCCGGCGCGCACCGGGCAGCCCCGGTTCGCGTGGACGCGCGCTCAGCCGGCGCGCGCTGGGGGCGAGAGTGGCGGGCGGGGGTCGAGCTCGGCCTCGAGCACGCTGCCGAGCCCGTAGCAGGCGACCGTCGTCGCGAGCGCGGCGAGGAGGGGGCCGAGCCCATCGGCCCCGCCGTGGAGCGAGGCCGCGATGGCCCCGCCCCAGGTCAGTGGGGACGCCTCGCTGAGCCCGAGGAAGGCGACCGCCGTGTCGGTGGCGATGGCCGTGGCGGAGACGAAGGCCGCTGCCACGAGGAAGGGCCCGGCGGCGTGGGGCAGGACGTGCTGGCGGAACAGGTCGAACCGGGTCGCGCCGAGGGCGCGCGCTGCGACCACCCAGGGCGCGGCGCGAGATTTCAGCACCTCGCTCCGCACCAGCCGCGCGACGCGACACCCCTCGCCGAGGGCGACGGCGATGCCGAGCACCAGCGGCCGTGGCAGCGCGAGCGCGGCCTCGAGCAAGGGGGCCAGCACCACGGCGGGCCAGAAGCTCGCGATCTCCAGCAGCCGCGCCAGCAACCCATCGCGCTCGCGGCTCCCGGCGCCGGCCACTACCCCGAGCAGTAAGCCGCCGGGCAGCGCGAGCACGAGCGCCAGGGCGACGATCAGCGCCGACTCGCGCGCGCCGAGCAGGGTCACGGCGACGAGCCCCGTCGCGTGAGCGCCGTCGCTCGTCACCAGCGAGGGGCCCAGCGCTGCGGCGACGAGCCAGCCGCCCAGGACCAGCAGGCTGGCGCGCGCGCCCGGGCGCGCTAGCGCGCGCCTCAGGGCGCCCGCGGGGCGCCTCGCGCGGGCCTCGGCGGACGCGAGGCTCACTCGAAGCCCTCCCGTCGGGGGGATAGCGCCGCGTGCAAGCGCGGATCGAGGGCGCCGAGGAGCGCGTCGCTCAGGACCTGCGCCAGCGCCACCAGGCCGCTGGAGGCGAGCGCGATCGCCATCAACCAGGCGAGATCGCGGCGCGCGATGGCGGCCGCGGTCGCCGCGCCGATCCCCTCGATCCCCGCCGCGCGCTCGACGACGAAGGCCGCGGTGAGCAGGATCGGCAAGTCGGACCCCAGCAGGGCGGCCGCGGCCGTGCTGCTTCGGCGCAGGTGGACGCGCGCGAGGCCGAGCGGGCTCGCGCCGAAGGCGATCTGGGTGCGGGTGGATTCCTCGCGCAGCGCCCTCCGCGCGAGCGCCCGCTGGTGTCGGGACACCAGCGCCAGACCGGGGAGCACCATGGCGAGGGTAGCCGCGACCCCGCGCGGCCAGGGACCGGACGGGGCCAAGAGCCACGTCGCCAGGACGGCGCCGGGCGTCGCCGCGACCAGTACCGCCAGCGCGGTGACCGGCCAGTCTCGGGGACCCGAGCCGCCCACCGCCGAGACGCTCCCGAGCAGAGCCCCGCCGCCAAACCCGCCGAGCACCCCCGCGAGCAGGAGCAGGCAGGTCCAGCGGCCCCGGCGGAGCAGCTCGGCGAGCACCTGGGTGCCGTCGGCGGTGGCGCCGAGGCCGAACCACGCGGCGTCACCCAACCACTTGCCGTACCGGGTCTCGCCGATCATCGCGGCCATGCGCGAGGGGCCGTCGAGCTCGACGTAGTCGGTTCCGGTGGCCGACCACCAGCGGCGGCAGCGGGCCACCGCGGCTCGCGCGGCTGCGACCGAGGCAGCGGGGTCAACCGTCGCGCAGGCGCTCGAGTGGGGAGCCAGCAGGGCGCTGAGCCGCGCGATCCGTCCGACGTCCCCGGTCGCGGTGACTGGCCCGAGCGCGTCCACGAGCTCGGGAAGCGCGTAGGTGTCGAGCTCCCGGATCTCGTCGCGGCGCGCGGCCGAGGCCTCTCGGGCCGCCCGCCGCACCGCGCGGCGCACCACGGCAGGCCGGAAGTCGAGTCCGCGGTCCTCCCAGAAGCGCTGCCAGAAGAGGATCGCGGCGTCGGGGCCCAGCACCTCCTCGGCGCTCGCGATGCCCATGCGATGGGCGATCGGCATCAATGCCAGGGCCACGCGGGCGCGCCCCGCCGGGGGCAGGGACTCGAGCGTTGGCAGCAGGTGCGGCAGCGCGGCCCCCCCGAGGCGGACGAGCGTCGCCGTCGCGGTCGCCGTGTCCGGGTCGTCCCGCGCGATCAGCGCCGCCGCGTCGAGCGCGAGGCTCCGCACGTCGGCGGGCGTCGGGTTCAAGAAGAGCGGCAGCGCGCGCAGGCGCCGCTCGGTGAGCACGTCCCCCCCGAACCCGGACGCGCTGGCGCTGGCGCCGACCAGGATCACGAAGGCGAGGAGGCTCACCAGCGCCAGCGACGGCACGATCCACAGGATCCGCCCGAGCGCGTGGCGCATGGCCCGATCAGCGCACGACGCCGAGCAGGACGAATCCGGCCACGGCGGCGAGGAGCAACGTGCCGAACACGATCAAGCCGACGAGGGCGGGGGGCAGCCCGTTCGTCGGGATGCTCACGGGATCGTCGTGCCGCTGCAGCGACGTGGGCGCGGGGTCGGGGTCGGTTGGCGGAACCTGGGCGTCCCGGCGCGTCTCTCCCGGCGCCGCCGCGGGCGCGCCGGGCTCCTCTGGGTCGGGCAGCCCCGGCTCGCCTGGGAGCGGTTCGGCGGGCGACTGCGACGGGCTCACCAGTGACGGCCCCGCCCGCACCGTCTGTTCCCGCGAAGGGTGCTCCGGGAGCGCATATTTTCGGTAGGCGGGTGGGGGCGTGTCGGGGGTGACGGGCGGCGCCCCGGCCCCCTCGACGCGGGCCACGATCACCGTGATGTTGTCGTGTCCTCCCGCGGCATTGGCCCGATCGGTCAGCAAGCGGCAGGCCTCCAGGGGATCCTCCACCGCGGTCACCACCTCTCGGATCTCGTCGGCGCGGATCATCCCCGAGAGTCCGTCCGAGCAGAGCAGGAGCGTGTCGCCCTGGCAGAGGTCGATGAAGGTGAGGTCCACCTGCACGGTCTCGGAGGTGCCCAGCGCCTGGAGGATGATGTTGTTGTGCTCGAAGGTTTCCGCCTCTTCCTCGGTGAGTTGTCCGGCCTCGATGAGCTGGTTCACCAGGGACTGGTCGCGGGTGATCTGGTAGAGGCGGCCCTCCCGCAGCACGTAGCAGCGGCTGTCGCCGACCTGGGCGACGAAGAGGCGGGTGTCGAGCAGCGCCGCGATCGTGGCCGTGGTGCCCATGCCGCGGCGGGTGCGATCAGCGCGGGCGTCGCTGAAGATTCGGGCCCCGGCGTCCTCGACGGCGGCGACGAGCCGGCGGGCGAGGTCGTCGTGGCTCCGCGCCCGCTCTTCGGCGGTGAGCCGCTCGAAGATGATGTCCACCGCCAGCTGGCTCGCCACCTCACCGGCGGCGGCCCCGCCCATGCCATCGCAGACCCCGAGCACCGTCCCGCAGGGGCCGACGACCTGGTCGCGGTCGTCCTCCTTGAGGCTCCGCGTTCGCCGAGTCAGGTCGGCTACGAGGAAGTTGTCCTCGTTGTGCTCCCGGATCTGTCCGACGTCGGTGCGACCGAAGACGTGAAGGCGGACTTCTCGATCCGAGCTGGGCCCTGCTTCGCTCATGGGTCGCTCACTGTCTCCGGTCCACGTCGAGGCGGAAGAGGTGCTGGCCGATCCGGACGTGATCGCCCGGTTGTAGCGGGATCTCCCCCCGGATGGCGAGATAGGTGCCATTGGAGGAGCCAAGATCGCGGATCTCGAACGTGCTCGTGGCCGGGTCACGCCGGAGGGTGGCGTGGCGGCGGCTCATGAAGGGGTCGGCGGTGTACACCAGGTCGCCTTGCTCTCGGCCGATGGTCAGCTCGTCGCGGGTCACGTAGACCACGTCCCGGCTGATACCCTCGACCGTCTGCTGGACCAGGCGGGCGTGGCGTGGGGCCGCGGGCGAGCCGAAGACCCGGGTGCCGCGCTCCGTCGCCGCCCCGAGGCCCTTCTCCGCTCCGATCACGGTTTCGAACCTTAACACCTCCAACCCGATCAGCAGCAAGTCCCCGTTCTGGATGGGCTCCGGGCGCCGAATGCGCAGGAACACGCGGTTGACCGAGTCCAGATCCTGGATGGAGAACCTCCCGTCGCGCCGCCGGACCCGCGCGTGTCGCGGACTGATGTAGGGGTCGTTCGGGAGGTGGATGTCGCCCTCCTCGCGCCCGAGATCGATCGAATCCGCGGCCAAGGGGTATTCACGGCCGGGAGTCCCGTCCTGGCCGATGACGACCAGCCGCGCGCGCAGCGGATCCTCCGTCGCCAGGACCGCCCGGGCTGGCTCCAACGCCCGCGCCGGCGGGACTGAGGGAACCAGCGGCGGCGGTGGCGCGGAGGGCCCGCCCAGCGCGCTCGGCCCCGTCAGCGGGCCTGGCGCGGGCGAAGCGAGGGGGGTCGGCGGGTGAGCGAGGGGCGTCCCGGCGGGCGCGCCGAGGGGCGCGCCACAGAACTGGCAGTACGCCATGTCCGTGGCGTTGGCGCCCCCGCACCGTCCGCAGGACACGCGGCGCGGCTCCGCCGTCTCGGCGGGGGCGATCCCGAGCACCGGTGCCTGCGGCAAGGCCCCGTCCATCGCCAAGGAGTACTGCGGCAGCGGCGCCGGCGGGGCGGCGGGGTGCAGGGCGGCGACGCCTGGCGCCCCCGGTCTGCCGAGGTCACCTGGCGTGGGGGTCCCGGGCGGCGCCGCTGCGGGCCCCGCCGGGGCGAAGAGCGGCGGCCCCGCGTCCCCGGGCAGGGCCTGGCCGCAGTTGGCGCAGAAGCGGCTGCCGCTCGGGTTCGTGGTGCCGCAGTGCCGACACGGTTCGGGCGGATCCTCGGGGCGGCGCGGCGAGAAGTCGAAGATGGGCGCCTCGGGTCGAGACCGCGGAGGCTCACCGGCCCAAGGCGCGCCGGCTTCCACTCGCGTCGGTGGCCAAGGCTCGACGCTCCGCGGCGCGTTCGCCGCCGGCACCCCGCGCGGTGGCGTGGGAGCGGCGAGAGGTTGCGCGCGGTCGAGGCGATTGCCGCAGTCCTGACAGAACCTCAAGTGGTCGGGGTTGTCCGCCCCACACCGTTCGCACTTTCGCACCCCGCCAAGAGGAACCGGCCAGCGGTCGTCCGTCAAGGGTGCACTGCCGAGATGCGCGCAGTTGGCGCGATTTTCGGCCTCGGCCGTGGTCCGCCCGCTCACCAACGGGGCAGCTGCCGGCGCATCTCCACGGTGAACTCGACGGAAATCACGTGCGCGAGGCCGAAGCCCCCCGGACCGTCCCCGCGCTCTTCGCCGGTGCTGTCCGTCCAGCGCCGGACGAACAGTGGGCGGTATCCCAGCGCTGAGCCGACGACGGCGGCGCGATTGAGCTGAAATTCTGCGCCCATCCCCAGCGTTCCGAGCAGACCGTAGGTTTCGGCCCCAAACTCGTTGCCATACGCTGCGGCGCCGACGGCCCCGAGCCCGTAGGGGACCAGCCGCGACCCGAAGTCGAAGTAACGGCGCCCCTCGGCCCGGAGTTGCTGGAGGATGGCGAGGCGGAGGAGGTTCGACGACACATGGCGCGTCACCTCGTAGGCGCCCCCCCAGAACCAGGGCCGGCGCGCGCGGTAACCGATCCGGATGGCGAGCCCGGGGCCTCCCCCGAGAATGCACGGGGCCTGGGCCTCGGTGGGACAAACCGCCCCGGCGGACGGGACCAGCTCGGCGGCGAGGCCGACGCCCGACTGCAGGTAATGGACGTTGATCGGCGGCGGCTTGGCGACTCCCTCGAGCGTCCCGTTCTCCGGGGGCGCGGCCCTTCCGGTCGCGGACGCGGTGACCAGCGCGATCAAGACCCCCAACGGCGGCCGCATCGCCCAGAAAGTACTCCCTCTGGGCATAGGACGGCCAGTGCCGTGCGGGCTTGACGGCGCCCCGAGGCTTCGCTTAAAGGCGGGGCGTAATCGTTCCGGAAGCGAGATTCGATGGATATCTACCTCGACCGACGTGCCGTTCGCCAGATCCGGCTCTCCGCCCAGGAAGCGATCGAGGAGGGGGACACCGAGTCCCTTCGCGAGGACATCCTCGAGTCCTTCACCGAAGAACAGGTGGAGGAGATCGAGCGTCGCCTCGACAACGCCGACTTCTTCGAGTTTCTGACCGACATCCTCGACGAGTGGAGCGGGGACGACATGGACGAGCTCTTCGAGTTGCTCGAGACCCAGCTCGGCGAGGTCGGGATCGATCTCAAGATCGACGGGAAGAGCGAGGAGGAGGGCGAGGAAGAGGAAGAGGAGGAGGAGGAAGAGGAGGAGGTCGAGGAGGACGAAGAGGAGGACGAGGAGGTCGAGGAGGACGAGTTCGAAGACGAGTGACGCTGCCAGCGGCTGCGGCGCGCGGTGGCTCGTCGAGCTGGGGGGTCGGGGCGGTCGCTCCGGAAGGTGGCAAGCGGTTCGATTGCTGCGGAGAATCGGCGGCCTAGGGCGCCGAAGCAGCTGGCGAACCGGTTGGCGCTCCAGTGGGGGTCGGGACGTAGCTCGGGCAGTCGGCGGTGGTGGCGCCGAGCTCGGGGCAAGCGCGCCGGAGGCACCCGACGTACCGTGAATCGGGGAAATCGCGCGCCAGGCGGCGCGCGTCGCGGCAGGCCCCCTCCGGGTCGCCCAGGCTGGCGCCCAGCGTCGCCGCGGACCACAGCGCGTCGTCGCGGAGCCGGCTGGTGGGGTGGGCGTCCACGAGGCGGAGGAACTCTCGACGGGCAGCGGCGGGATCGTGGAGCTCGTCGCGCAGGATCTCCGCGATGAGGAAGCGCGCGGGGCCGAAGCGGGGGCGCTCGAGGCTGCCTGCGATCGGTTTCGCCTCGCGCTCGTCGAGCATCCGTTCGAGGTGCGCGATCGCGTCGCGCGGACGACCGAGCGCCACCTCCAGCTCGGCAGCGCGGAAGATCGCGTCGTCCCAGTAGACCCCGAACGGGTAGGGGAAGCGCTGCGCGACCGCGAGGTAGGCGGCGAGCGCCGCCTCCCTGTCCCCGGCGAGCTCGAGGTGGGCGGCGCGTTCGTAGTCGATCGCTTCGGCGAGCTCGCTCTCCCCGACCTCGGCGTCGAGCGAGTCGAGGTAGGCGAGGGCGGCGGCGGCTCCTCCGCGCTCGACGTGCCAGGTCAGCTGTCGGCGGAGCGCGCGACCGGCGAGGCCAGAATCGGGGAAGGTGCGCAGGGCCCGGTCGCGCAGCGCGATCCCCGCGTCGACGCGGCCAGTGTCGAGCTCCAGCTCGGCCCGCTCGAAGGCAGCGCGGGCTGCCCGCTCGCCCTCGGGGTCCGCGGCGAGCTCCTCGTAGAGCCGCGCCGCGTCGGGACCGCGGCCGCCCCGGGCGAGGCTCGCGGCGGCACGGTAGCGCGCCTCGTCCGCGTCGCGGCGGTGAGGCGCCGCGGAGGCCGCTGCCAGCCACAGCTCGGCGGCCTCGCCGTATCGCCCGTGGCCGTAGGCCCGGCCGGCTGCCGCGTTGGTGCGCGCGAAGTCGGCGTCCCGACGGTGCGCGCAGTTCGCTGTCAGGCCGAGGCTCGCGAGCACCGTCACGACGGCGACGGCTGCCGGAACCAGCGGTCGAGGGCGCGGCATGGACGACCTGGCAGGTCGGGAAGGGAGGGCGGGGCGAGGCGCCGTGGTCATGGAGCCATCGGGGCGGCGGCGGGGGGCCGGGCGCGCGCGGATGCGGCCATTGTGGCGCGACCGGGGGCCCGCGTCATCGGTGGGGTGCGCTCCGCTCGCGGGCGCGGGCGTCGAGGCCCGCCACGAAGAGCTCGTAGGCCAGGATCTGCGCGGCCTGCGCCAGGTTGACGGACGGCTGGTCGGCGGCCATCGGGATCCGCACGCGCTCGTGCGCGAGAGCGAGCTGCTCGACGGTGAGGCCGCTCTTCTCGTTGCCGAGCACGATCGCCACCGAGCGTCCCGCGCGCGCCGCGGCCTCGATGCCGGGGGCCGCGACCCGCGGTGGGAGCGCGCCGGAGGTGCCACGTCGCGAGGTCGTCGCGATGACGAGCTCAAGCCCGGCGAGCGCCTCCGCGAGCGTCGCGCACCGTCGGGCCTGGTCCAGGACGTCGCCGGCCTTGACCGCCATCTTGCGCGCCATCTCGTGCTCCGGGGTGGCGATCCGGGACGGCTTCACCAGCGTGAGGCGGGTGAAGCCCATCGTCTTGATCGCGCGCGCGACCGCGCCGACGTTCTCCGGGTAATGGGGTGTGACGAGGACGAACTCCGTGCGCTCGTGGATCGGCAGCGACAGCATCGCCGAGCGGGGAGGGGCTTCCTTCACGGGGACGACGCTCCGGTCGCGGTCGCCGAGCGAGCACAGCGAAATCCGATCGAGGGGTCCCGGGTGGCGCCATCCTGGGGCAGGCGCGCCGCTCCGCGGAGAAACGAGGCGGGCAGCTCGTAGCTCCCGCCTCGCAGCACCCGGAAGGTCGTGGCGCCTGGCGCGAAGCCGTGCGGCGGTCCCTGGGGGTCGGTGACGGGGCCGCCGGGGTAGGGGGCTGCGAAGAGGTCGCTCACCCACTCGGCCACGTTGCCTGCCAGATCGAGGAACCCCTCCGGCGTGCGACCGGCGGGGAAGCTCCCGACCGGAGCGAGCTCGGCGTAGCCGTCCACGCTCACGCTGCGATCCCACCCGAAGCGGCCGTGGTTGGCCGCGCGACGGTGGAACGTCTCGCCCCAGGGGAAGCGCCGGCCTTCGGCGCCGCGGGCGGCGCGCTCGAACTCCGCCTCGGTCGGCAGCCGGGCGCCGCGGAACCGGCAGTAGGCCTGGGCATCCTCCCAGCGCACCAGGGAGGCCGGGAGATCGGGTCGGTCCAAGCGCCGGCCTCCCGAGCGGAGCGGCAGGGGCGAGCAGCGTCCGAGCTCCGCGCAGCGACGGTAGGCGCCGACGGACACCTCCACGCGATCGAGCCAGAACGCCGAGAGGGTCACCCGGTGGCGCGCGAGCTCCACGGCGAACACGGCCTCGCCACAGGGATCCTCGTCGGTCCTCGTCCGGGAGCGGGGCAGGGACGGGGAGGAGCGACGGCAGGCGGCGGCCGCCTCGATGATCTCGATCTCGTCCGAGCCCATGGCGAACGTGGAGCGGGGCACCCGGATCATCTCGGCGACGGGTGCCCGAAGTCGCACCACGCCACCCCCGAGGATCTCCGACACGGGGGTCGTACCCGCCCCGGGATCGCCCGCGGACTGCACGCGGGCGGTCCCCGCGGTCGGCGCGCCCAGCGTCAGCCCGGCGGCGGCCGCTGCCGCGAGGATCCAGGGCGCACCGAGCATCTTCCACCCGGCGGTCGGCCAGGCTCTCCGCGATCGATCGGCGGCGAGCTCAGGGGGTGGCCGCATCCGGAGCGCCCTCCGGGGCGGCCGTCGAGGGGGCGGCCGACGGGATCGCCTCCGCGTCCTCGCCGGCGTCGAGCGGAGCCGCCCCGGCGTCCCGAGGCTCGACGCGGGAGCTGGTCGCGGTGGGCGCGCTGACGGCACGCGGGATGGTGGTGCGGGCAGGGGTGGACGTCGGCGGCCTGGCGGCGCTCGCGCCCGCGTCCGGCGCCAGTGACAGCGCGCTCGGGACGATGGGAAGGGGTCGCTCCGGCGGGTCGAGCCCGCGCCACACCTGGACGACGGCGACCACCCCCACCGCGCCGACGGCGGCGCCTCCGACGCTGACTCGGAGCCAGCGATTGCGCTCGCGCGCCACCGCTGCAGTGCGGTGGTACTGGTCGGGGACCGTCGCCAGCGTGGGGCGCGGCGCGCCCTCGAGCGTGTCGGCCAGGGCGGCGCCGAACTCGCGGCAGGTCGGGAAGCGCCCGCGGGGGTTCTTGGAGAGGCCACGGGCGAGGATTGTGTCGACCCGCGGGTCGAGGCTGCAGATCTCCGCGATCTTCGGCGGCTCGTCCGTGGCGATGCGGCTGGCCACCGCCACGGCGTCGTCGCCGGGGAAGGCCCGCCGCCCCGAGAGCGCCTCCCAGAGCGACGCCGCGAACGAGAACTGGTCGCTCGCCGACGAGAAGGAACCGTCCGAGATCGCCTCCGGAGCGCTGTACGCCGGCGTCCCCAGCAGTCCTCCGTCCCGCGTCAGCGTCGAGTCGGGAATGCGCGCGATCCCGAAGTCGGCGATCTTGGGTCCGGTGCGCGTCAGGATCAGGTTCTCCGGCTTGATATCCCGGTGGAGCACCCCGGCGTCGTGCGCCGTCGTGAGCGCGTCGCCCACCTGCCGGGCGATCCGGGCCGCGAGGTCCGGCGCGATGGGCCCACGCGCCAGACGCTCCTTCAGTGTCTCGCCCTCGGCGTACTCAAACACGAGGAAGAGCCCGACGTCCGGCATCTCGCCCATGTCGTGCAGGGCGACGATGTTCGGGTGGCTCACCCGCGCCGACGCGCGCGCCTCGTTGCGCATTCGATCCAGGAGGGCCCGCCGGTGCTCGGCCGGGAGCCCGAGGTCGTCGCGGAGCAGCTTCACGGCGACGTCGCGGTCGAGCACGGAGTCGTGCGCCAGCAGCACGCGCCCCATCGCCCCCTGGCCCAGGAGTCGGACGATGTGGTACCGCCCGATCTCGGTCGGCAGGGGGCGCTCGGGATCCATGGGCTGCAACCACCCTTATCCCCGACCGCGGAGGGTTGTCACCCCTTGAGTGGGGGCGCCGACGGCGGCGGGGCGCCGCGACCCGCTCGCCGCGGGACAGCGACCGGGATCAGCGGCGGGGCCGCTTCTCCCGGCGCCGCGGGTCACGGCGAGGCTCGGCGCTGCCGGCCGGCGCGTCGCCGTCCCGGTCCTCGCGCGACTGGGACGGGTTCGCCTCGCCGTCTCGCGCCGAGCCATCGTCCTCGTCGCCCGGCTCGGCGGGCTCCTCGCCCTCCTCGGGCTGGTCCCCTCCTCGCTCCGCCGGCCTGGTGCGCTCCGGGGGGGCGCCGTACTCCCCCGCGAGCTTCGCCAGCAGGCCATCGCGCAGCATGGCCTCCCGGTACTCGGGCAGCTCCGGGAGCTGGAGGATGACGCGGATCTGATCCTTGACCTCGATGACCTCGACGGAGCCGCGGGTCGGGTCCGACTTGCCGCTCGGCACGAATTGGAACAGCAGGTACGCGGCGTCGGGATCGCGCTCCACGATCTCGAAGCCGAGGTCGACGCGCAGGTAGCGGAGCGCCCCCGAGTAGGTCTGCGCCTTCGTGTACGGGGAGGCGACCTCGACGCGGGCCATCGCGGGCCGCGCCGTGAGCGCGGCCGCAGCGGAGGCCAGGAGAGCCGAGGCGATCAAGAGGCGGACACGGGCCACGACCCTGGCTCGGTAGCCCCGGTGGGCCCGGTGGGCCAACTTGTGGGCAGCCGGCCTCACCCCTCGGCCCGCCTCACCCGCCGGGTTCGGCCCCTCCCGCGCGGGTCCTCGGGGGGCCCGCCGGCGCCGTCCGCGCGGCGAGGAGGGTGCGGATCTCGTCGTGGCTGTTCCGGGCCTCGCCGCCGGGCGGTGGGAGTCGGCGACGGTTCGAGAGCTCCGGGTCCCAGACGCGGGCGTTGGCCGTGTCCTCCCACTGTAGGCGGAAAGTGGCCATGAGCTCCTCGGCGAGGGCGCCATCGTGGATCGGGCAGGCGACCTCGACCCGGCCGTCGAAGTTGCGGGACATCCAGTCGCCGGAGGTGATGAAGACCTTCGGCTTGCCGCCGTTGCCGAAAATCAGGACGCGGGCGTGCTCGAGGTAGCGACCGACCAAGCTGATGGCCTCGACGTTCTCGGAGACGCCCCGGACGCCGGGCACCAGCGCCTGCATCGACCGGACGATGAGGCGCACCTGTACACCGGCGCGCCCCGCGGCGCAGAGCTCCTCGATCAGCTTCGGATCAACCAGGTTGTTCAGCTTCAGCCAGATGAACGCGGGGCGGCCGAGCCGCGCCTCCCGGGCCTCGTGCCGGATGAGCTGGCGCCAGGGTCGGCGGGCCTGGAAGGGGCTGACGACGAGCTGCTCGTAGGGCGAAACCTTGTAGTTGTTGCGGAAGAAATCGAACACGCGCATTACCTCGCCCGTGAGCTGCAGGTTCGCGGTCATCAGACAGTGGTCGGTGTAGAGGCGCGCCGTCTCCTCGTTGAAGTTGCCGGTCCCGATGGTGGCGTAGTGGGTGACCTGTTGCCGGACGCGCCGGGTCACCAAGCAGAGCTTGGAGTGGACCTTGAGGCCACGGACGCCGGTGATCACCTCGACGCCCTCCTCGCGCAGGCGGTCCACCCACTCGAGGTTGTTCTCCTCGTCGAACCGCGCCAATAGCTCGATGACGGCGAGGACGTGCTTGCCGTTGCGCGCCGCGTTGCTCAGGGCGTTGAGGACGCTCGAGGTCGGAGCCACCCGGTACACCGTCAGGCGGATGTGGGTGACGTGTGGATCGATGGCGGCCTCGCGGAGGAAATCGATGAAGGAGCCGAAGCTGTGGTACGGGTAGTGAAATAGGACGTCACCTTCCGCGATCGCCTCCAGCACGCTGTGCCTGCCGACCAGCGCCGGGTGCTGCAGCGGGGGGGGGAGGGTCCGGGCGAGGTGGGTGCGTCCGAGGTCCGGGAAGCGGATGAAGTCCTTGAAGTTGTGGTAGCGCTGCCCCGGGATGACGCTGTCGTCGCGGGCGAGCTTCATCTTCTTGAGCAGGAACTTGAGGAAGGCATCGGGCAGGCTCTGGTCGTAGATGATCCGCACGGGCGCCCCGGAGCGGCGCCGCCGGAGCCCGCGGTGCACGCGATCGACATAGGTTTCCCCGGTGTCCTGCTCGATGTCGAGCTCGGAGTCGCGGGTGATCTTCACCGTCCAGGCGCGGCAGCTCGTCGGGTTGAAGAGGGAGAAGATCTCGCGGAGGCCGGAGCGGACGACGTCCTCGAGCAGGATGACGTAGGCGTGCTCGCCGCGGGGCGGGAGGATGAAGAAGCGCGGGACGCTGTCGGTGGGGACCTCGATGAAGGCATAGGTCGGGGCCTTCTTCCCCTCGGTGGTGACCTCGACGGCGAGGTGGATGAAGTGATCGCGCAGGGCGGGCAGCTCACGCTGGCGGTCACAGACGATGGGCACGAGGCGCGGTCGCACCTGGCTCTGGAAAAACTCGCGCACGCTCTGCGCTTGCCATTCGTCGAGGTGCTGCTCGTCGATCAGGTGGATCCCGCTCTGCTCGAGGGCGTGAAACAGCTCGACGGCGATGGCGTTGAAGCGAGACGCCTGACCGACGATGCGAGTCTGGAGTTCCCGGAGGAGCCGGCGCGCCGACATCCCCGTGCCGTCCTCGAGCGGTGTCTTCGCCTGGGCAGCGCGCCGGAGCGCGGCGACCCGCACGCGGTAGAACTCGTCCAGGTTGTTGGAGAAGATACCGAGGAACTTCAGGCGCTCGAGCAGCGGATTGCGGGGATCCTCGGCCTCTTGCAGGACGCGCTCGTTGAAGCAGAGCCAGGTGATCTCCTTGGGGATCAACGGCACTGACGCCTTCGCGGCGCGCGCCGGCGCAACTCGCTCGGAGGATCGGGACTTGGACGGGGCCACGGGGGGACTCACTGCCGCAGGGTAGTACGGAGGATGTGACTATTGCGTGACGATTGCCAGCGCGGCAATCGGTTTGATTGCCGCGAAGAATCAGCGACCTAGCGCACCGAGCGAGCAGCCGATCTCGCCAAAGGCGCCCTGGGACACGCCCCCTCGCCCCTGGCAACCAGTGGTGCCAGGGGGGCGTTTGTCAGGGCGCCGACGCAGTTGGCAAACCGGTCGGTGCTCGAGAGCAGCAATCAGGTTGATTGCTGCGAAAAATCAACGACCTAGAGCACCGAACCGGGAGCAGATCTCGCCCCAGGCGCCGCTGAAGACGCACCCTCGCCCTGAGGGGGTGCGTCTTCAGCGGCGCTGTTGCCATTGGCAACCTGATCGGTGCTCTAGGGGGCCCCGGCTGGTTCGCCGCGCTGAAGCGCGCGGCGCTCGGCCGGTGCCGGCTCGAGCGCCGGAGTGTCGAGGCTCAGGTCCCGAAGTGCTCGAGGGCGAGCACGGGGTGCCCCGCCTCGCGGGTCGCGTCGAGGTCGACGCGCAGGCGCAGCAGCCAGTCGCTCTCCAGGAGCTCCTCCCCGTCGGTTCCGCCCCGGGCGCTCCCGAGCAGGAGCTGCTCGACCACCCACGCGCGGTCGTCGCGCGAGACGACCTGGAAATGGCGAGGCCAGCGCGCCTCGGGGTCGGCCCGGACGGCGCCGAGCTCCGCCTCGAAGGCCGCCAGGCCACGCCGCAGCTCGTCCGGGGAGCTGCCGTCGAGCAGCGCCGCGGCCGCGGCCCAGTCGCCGCGCGCCAGCGCCCGCACCACGGCGAACGCGGCGTTGCGGACCAGCACCGTGAAGACGGGGACGTCGCGGGTGACGTCGACCAGATCCGCCGCGGTGGCCGCCGAGGCATCGTCCGGCTCTGCCGGCGCGCCGCGCTGCAAGCTGTCCCACTCGTCGAGCAGGCTGGTGTCGGTCGAGCGCACGACCGCGCGGAGGTAGGTTTCGACGTCGTCGAGCGCCGCCGTCTTGGCCCGGTCGGGGACCGTCTGGGCCAGCGTCTTGTAGACGGACGACAGGTAACGCAGGAGCACGCCCTCGCTCCGCTCCAGGCCGTACTCGCGGACGAACTCCCCGAACGACAGGAACTGCTCGATCATGGCCCGCGCCACCGATTTGGGGCGGATCCGCTCGCCCACCACCCAGGGGTGGTGCTGGGAGAAGGTCGCGAAGGTCGCGCCGAGGAGCTCCTCCTGGGGCCGGGGTAGGGTGAGGTTCTCGAGGATCTCGATCCGCTCCTCGTACTCGACGCCCGCGGCCTTCAGCTCGGCGAGCCGCTGGGTCTTCAGCTGGTCGAGCATCCGCAACAGGACGATCTCGGGGTCCTCGACGATGGCCTCGACGATCGAGAGGACGTCCAGGGCGTGGTCGGGGTGCGCCGGGTCGAGCGCCTCCACCAGCTCGACCAGGAAGAGCGACAGGGCCCGGTTCAGCGAGAAGTCCTCCTGCAGATCGGCGTGGATGCTGACGCCTCCGTCTGGCTCGGGTCGGATGATCTCGGCGTCGAGCAGAGACCGAACCATCTGGCGTGCCGTGGTGCGGAGGCGCCGCTTCCGGCTCGCGGGCTCGTGGCAATCGCGGACGAGGCGGGCCATCGCCCGGCAGCCGCGCCGGCGCTGGAGCACCTGGATCAGCATCCCGTGGCTGACCGCGAAGCGCGAGACGAGCGGCTCCGGCGGGGACGCGATGAGTCGCTCGAACACGGCGCGGTCCCAGTGCACGTAGCCGCGCTCCGGCGGCTTCTTGCGGACGATGCGCTTGCGCTTGACGGGGTCGTTGCCGGCCTTGACCTCGAGGCGGAGGTTCTCGATCGCGTGGGGCGGCGCCTGCGCGACGACCGAACCCCGGGTGTCGAAGCCGCGGCGCCCCGCCCGGCCGGCGATCTGGTGGAAGTCGCGGGCCCGGAGCAAGGTCGTCTTCTGGCCGTCGTACTTGCAGAGCTGGGTCAGCAGCACGGTCCGGATGGGGATGTTCACGCCGACACCCAGCGTGTCCGTCCCCACCACGATGGCGAGCAGCCCGCGCTGGGCGAGCTTCTCGACGAGGAGCCGGTACTTGGGCAGGAGGCCGGCGTGGTGCAGCCCCACCCCGTGCCGGATGGTGCGAGCGAGATCCTTGCCGTAGGGGCTGTCGAAGCGCACGCCCCGGAGCGCGTCGGCAATCGCGCGCTTCTGCTCCCGCGACAGGTAGTCCACGCTGAGCAGGTTCTGCGCCTCCTCGGCGGCTGCCCGCTGCGTGAACGCCACCACGTAGATGGGGCTCTTCTGCTCGCGCAGCAGGGCCTGGATCGTCTCGTGGAGCGGCGTCTCCCGGTACTCGTAGTCGAGGGGAACCGGCCGTTCGGCGCCGGTGACGACGACGGTGGGTCGCCCCGTGCGCCGGGTGAGGTCGTCCACGAAGAAGGTCGGGTCGCCGAAGGTGGCCGACATGAGCAGGAAGCTCGGCTGTGGCAGCGCCAGCAGTGGCACCTGCCAGGCGGTGCCGCGATCGCGGTCGGCGTAGTAGTGGAACTCGTCGATCACCACGTGGCCGACGTCGAGCTCCGCCCCCGACCGTAGCGCGAAGTTCGCGAGGATCTCCTGGGTGCAGCAGAGGATGGGCGCGTCCGGGTTCACCACGGCGTCGCCGGTGATCATCCCCACGTTCTGGGGACCGAAGTCGCGGCAGAGGGCGAAGAACTTCTCGTTCACCAGCGCCTTGACCGGCGCCGTGTAGAAGGAACGACGGCCACGGGCCAGGGCGTAGAAGTGTAGGGCGGCCGCCACCAGCGACTTCCCGGAGCCGGTCGGGGTGGCCAAGATGACGTTGCTCTCGGCGAAGAGCTCGAGGATCGCCGCCTCCTGCGCCGGGTAGAGCTCGAGGCCGAGGTGATCGACGTGGGTGAGGAAGCGATCGAGCACCTCGTCGCCGGTCACCTCCTCGGGCCGCGGGGGCAGCGTGTGGGCGAGGTACGACAGTGGCGGTTCGCCAGGCGGGATGTCCACGGCCCGGATTGTGCCCCGAAACCGCCGGCGGCGGCGGGAGTTCCGCGCCGCGGGTCACCTGCCGCCGTCGCGAGCCCGCCGCGGCCGCCCTCGCTCGCTCCGCGGGGGGTCAGCGCGGCGCGGGACCGAACCCGTCGCGCCCACCCGGCTCGACGCACGACGCCAGGTCGAGCGCGGCGGGAAGCGGTGCCCCTTCGGCGAGCAGCACGGTGAGGCTGTCGATGCGGAAGTGACGCGTCTCGCGGCGGCGCGCCATCACGTCCAAGCGGTCGGGCCGGGTGTCGTTGGCGGCACCGCCAGCGGCGCCCGCCGGGCGGAGCCACGTCGGGACCGGCGCGAGGGCCGCGTCGAGCGCGTCCGTTCGATCGGCGACGGCGGCCGGGCAGGCCGCGGCGCGCAGCCGTGCCAGGCTGGCCAGCCACGCGGAGGGGGCCCCCGTCGTGGCGGTCACGGAGGCGGCGGCGACGTCGGAGGACGACCCAGCGTGCATGGTCGCCGCGCATGGTGCCGCGGGTGCGCGCCGAGGATCAAGTTTTCGCGAGCGACACCCCGCGCGACGCTGGCGACGGCGCGGCTGGCGGCGGCGTGGAAACGCGCGCCGCCGCGTGGTAACGGGCCCAGGTGGATCGCTGCCGGCTCTGTCACCTGCTCGACGGGAGCCGCGTGATCCTGTGCGTCGGGTGCGGCGGTGTAGGCAAGACGACCATCGCGGCGTCGCTCGCGCTGGCGGCGGCGCGCCAGGGGCGGCGGGTGCTCTGCCTGACCATCGACCCGGCCCGCCGCCTCGCCGGTGCTCTTGGCCTCGAGCGCATGGAGACGGAGGCGCGCGAGGTGGACCCGGCCGTGTTTGCGGCGGCCGGGATCGAGGTCAAGGGCACGCTCACGCTCATGATGCTCGACCCCAAGCGGACGTTCGACGAGCTGGTCGCGCGGCACGCGCCCAGCGCGGAGGTGCGCGACCGTATCCTGGCGAACCGGATCTACACGCACCTCTCGTCGCGACTGGCGGGGACGCAGGAGTACATGGCGATGGAGAAGCTGCTCGCCGTGGCTCGGGACCCCCGCTACGATCTGGTTGTTCTCGACACGCCGCCGACCAGCCACGCGCTCGAGTTCTTCGACGCCCCCGAGCGCCTGATCGCCACGCTCGACAGCCCGATGGCGCGCTGGCTCGAGGGGGCGTTCTTGGCGCCGCGGCGGTTCCGGTTCGGCGTCGTCGCGCAGGGTGCGGCGCTCACCCTCCGCGGCGTTGCCCGCCTCACTGGTGGCGGCTTCATCGAGCAGGTTGCCGGCTTCCTTGCCGAGCTCGACGGGCTCTTCGGTGGGTTCAAGCGCCGGGCGGAGGAGGTGTCGAGGGCCTTCCGCAGCGACGGCTTCGTCTACGTTCTGGTCACGTCGCCGGAGCCCGCGAGCCTCCGCGAGGTGCGCTTCTTCGCCGACCGCCTGGCGGAGCACGGGCTCCGTCGCGACGCCATCGTCGTCAATCGCGTGCACTCGCCGCCGGAGACCGTGCCCGATGCCGCGGCCGTTGCGGCCGCTCTCCCGGCCGCGGGGTTGTCGGTGGCTCCCTCGGCGCCGGGGGCGACGCCGCTGGCGGAGCGAGTGGTCCGCGCCGCCCGGGAGGAGGCCGCGCTGGCGGCGCGGGATCGCGAGAACCTGCGTGCCCTCGACGCCCTCCCGGTGAGGCCCGGCGAGGCGCCGCCGGTGCGCGTGTCGATCCCGGCGCTGCCCACCGACGTCCACGACGTGGCGCTGCTCGCCGCGATCGCCGAGCGGATCTGCTGAGGCTAGAGCAGCAATCAGGTTGATTGCTGCGAAAGATCAACGACCTAGGGACCCGCGTCCTCCGGGTCCCACCCAGCCACCGCTGGGTGGGTGAGGGCGTGGGGTACCGAACTGGGAGCAGACTTCGGCGAAGGAGGCCTGGAAAATGTCTCCTCGCCCTGCACGGAGGCATTTTCCGGGCCTCCGTTGCTGTCGGCAACCTGTTCGGTGCTCTAGGGGGCCACCGCCGCCTTCGCCACCGCTGGCCACCGATCCGGAGAGCATGGGTGGCCCGGCCTCGTCGCGGCCCCTCCGCGCGTCGCGGTGACCAGCGCGTCGGCCCCTTTCACGCGCCCGGACGCGGAGCGGTGGCTGAGCGGCTCCGCCCCGGGTTATGCTGACCGCGGGTAATGGCGGCTTCGACGCATCCGTCTCGGTCGCGCCGCTGGGCGGGGGTGGCAGCGCTCGGGCTCGCTGCGCTCGTCGGTGCCGTGGTGAGCGTCGGCGTGGCGGGGGCCGCGCCGCGCCGCGGCGCCGACGGCGGCACCGCGTCGGCGAGCGCGTCGGCAAGCGCATCGGCGGGCGCATCGGCGAGCGCAGCGGCGAGCACGGCGTCGAGCGCGTCCGTGGTCGGTGCGCTCGCGCCCTCGGCGAGCGCATCCGTGGTCGCGGCGGCGCCCAGCGCGCCGCCGGCGGCGAGCGCGGTCCCGCGCCCGGCACCAGCAGGCGAGGAGGCCGTCGAGGTGTTCGGGAAGCGCGTGTTCGCCTTCCAGGTGCCTCGCGACGGGCGCACCCCGCGTCAGCGTGCGGCCGAGGCGAGCCAGGCGCTCGGGCAGGCGGCGCCACGCGCCCGTGGCGCGGACGTCGTCAGCGAGCGCGGCGGTGACGCCGCGATCGTGCTGGTAGGGGGGGTGCCCGTCCTCCACCTCGGCCGCGAGGACGCGGACGCGGCGGGTGCGGTTTCGGTCGATGCGCTCGCGGCCGACGTCGCCGCCGAGGTCCGCGCCGCGCTCGACGCAGAGCGGCGACGGGCCGCGACCATCCGGACGGTCTTCTCGCTCTCGCTGGTGCTGGTTTCCGGCCTAGTCGCGCTCTTTCTCGCGCGGTTCGCGCGGGGCCTCGCGGGGAGGGCGCGCCGGTGGCTCGACGCCAGCGCCGATCGAGTGCCGGCCCTGAGCGTGCGATCGATCGAGGTCGTCAACGCGCGCGTGGTTCGCGGCTCGCTCTACCTCGGGCTCTCGGTGATCCGCTGGTTGGTCGAGCTCGGCATCGCCTACGCGTGGCTCGTCTTCGCGCTCAGCCGCTTCGATCGCACGCGGGGCTACACGTCACGGATGGCGGGCTTCGTGCTGTCGCCGCTCTCCGCCCTCTTCGACCGGCTGGCGACCGTGGTTCCCCCGACGATCGTGGGGCTCTTCCTGGCCGCGGCCCTGCTCGTCCTGCTGCGCTTCCTCACGCTCTACTTCGCCGCGGTCGGGCGCGGCGAGACGGAGCTTGCCTGGCTCCGGCCGGAGCTGGCCAGACCCACCAGCCTGCTCGTTCAGATCGGGGTCGTCGTGGCGGCGCTGGTCTTCCTGGGGCCGGTCGTCACCGGCGACCCCTCCAATCCCCTGACCCTGATCGGCGGCGTGGCGGTGGCGGCGCTGGGGCTCGCCTGCACACCCCTGGTCGCCGGCGCCCTGGTGGGGGCGATCCACCTGTTCACGGGTCGCTTGCCCGTCGGGCGGCTCGTCGCCATCGGGGGGCGGGTGGGGCGGGTCACGTCGATCGACCTGTTCGAGGTCCGCCTCGTCGACCGTCTAGGGCGCGACCTCCGGGTCCCGCACCTGGCGGCCGCCTGGCGGCCGATCCGGGTGCTCGGCGATCGGTCGCGCGTGGCGGTGCGCCTGACGCTCGGTGCCGCCGCCGCGCCTGCCGCCGCGCTCGGTGAGCTCCGGGAGGCGGCGGCGAGCGTCGGCGAGGAACCGCGCGCGGAGGTCGTGGGGATCGAAGCCGCTGGGGTCCGCGTACGGGTGTCCGTGGCCAGCGACCGCGCCGACGCGCGGTCCGCGCTCTACCTCGCGCTTCTTCCAGTCCTCGAGCGCACGGGGGCATCGCCCCCTCCGCGCCCGCGGCCCGCCATCCCGCTGCGTTGAGCGTCGCCCCCGGGACGCGGGGCCGGCGGGGCCGGCACGCCGGGGCAGGACCCCCGCGAGCCTCAGCGGCCAGTTCGAGGTGACGGCGCCGGCCATCGCGCTGGGTGCCCGCTCGTTCAAGAGGCGTCGAGGACGCAGGCAAGCAGGGCAGTCTGGTCCGAAGGGCAGACGCTGGCGCGGATCTGCGCCGCGCCGTCCAGCGCGCAGTTGAAGGCTTCGGGTCCCAACGAGACGAGGCAGGTGAGGTAGCGCTCGAAGTCGCTCTTGCAGGCGGCCGGGACGCTGGCCACCTTGGCGCAGAGATCCAGGCAGTCCGCGGGATCGGCGCGTGGGCAGGCGATGCTGGCCCCGTCGTCGCAGAGCGTGGCGCAGCTGACCGTCGCGCCGCTTCCGCCCGTTCCCGACGCGGCCTGCGCGCCGGTGCCGGGCGCGCCGCCCGTGCGGGCGCCGCCGGTCGTCCCCGTCTCCCTTTCGGTGGGGGCTTCCAGCACGACCCCGCCGCACGCCGCGAACACGAGCGCCAGGGCGACGGCGCCCAGCCCGGAACGGCCGCGCGCGCGTCTTGCGCGGCGGTGATACGAGGGGGCTCGGTCGGACCGGAACGCGGCGTGGCGATGGCTCATGGCAGGCTCCGCGGCACAGATCTTGGCACAGCTGGCGGAGAACGAAGCAACAACCGCGCCACTCCCCGGAAATCAGCGCGCCTTCTCGCTCCGGCCGCTTGCGCGGGGTTAGCGCGCCGCCGAACCGGCGCGAGGATTGGTCGGCGCTACTCGCGGGGGATCTCCTCGCCGTCCGCGTCGCGCTGCTCGACGGGCGGGGGAGGAGGAGGGGGCGGGGGCGGAGGCACGGGACCGATCGCGGCGCATGCCGCGAGCATCACGCGGCTCGCCAGCCAGACCGCTCGGCGCAGCACGCCGAGGAGCCTTCGCCCCAGCGCGCGACGTGGCCGCTGGGATCTCAGCATCCGGGAGCTCCTTTCCGTTGGGGGGTCCAGTCGAGATCGACTCGGGACGACCCCCTCAGCGGAGGAGCCTGCGGAACCGGAGAAAACGAGGGCACCTTGGCGCGGCGCGCCTCGCGCGGCGCGCGGCGGGCGCGCCACGGCGCGCGCGGCGCGCCGGCGTCGCGACGCCACCGCCGACGGTCGCGCGGCGCGCGGCCGCGCCGGCCTCCACGGGCGCGCTCGTCCGCCGGACGACCACCTCCCCGGTGGCATCGACGAGCCGGGGGCTGGAGGGAGGCGGCGGCAGGAACAGCACGACCGCCAACGACAGCAGGAGCGCCCCGACGAGCGACCCGAGCACCTCGGCTCGTGGACGAGCCCTCCGCTTCACCGTGCTCATACTGGCCACGCGAGGCCGGGCCGCAACCTCGCCCCCGTCCGTCGTCGTCCCCGGGACCGCGAGCACCGGGCGCGAGCCCCCGACGAGGCCCTGAAGTCGTGGGCTCCGGAGAAGAGCCTCGACCGGACTGGTCGCGAGGCGGCCGGGTTCACTCGCCGCGGGCCTGACCCACGAAGGAGGCGCTCGGGAGCGGTCGCGGTCCGCCCCGTCGAGCCTAGACTGCCGCGAGAAATCCAGCGGGTGGCGTGGGCCCACTTCCGGGCACCCCGTCAGGTTAGGCAGAGCGGATGGTCGGGCCGCCGTCCCTAGAGCACCGATCAGGTTGCCGACAGCCACGGAGGCCTGGAGAACGTCTCCGTGCAGGGCGAGGAGACGTTCTCCAGGCCTCCTCTGGCGAGATCTGCTCCCGGTTCGGTGCTTTAGGTCATTGATTTGGCGCGGCAATCAACCTGATTGCTGCTCTAGCGGGTTGCTCTGTTGGCGACCCGTTCGGAGACGACCGATGTCCGACGATCGTGACGCGAGGGTGTCCCCCGCGGGCTCCACCGACGAACCAGGCGAGCATGGCTCACCCGCTGGCTGCCTCGTGCGGCTGGCCTGGCTGCTGTTCGGCCCTGCCGCTCTCTTCCTCGGTGCGGCGATGATCGCCGACGGGCGCGGGCCCCACCACTTCGGCACCGACCTCGCTCTGTTCGGCGTGGCGGCGGCGATGGTGGCCTTGCGTTACCTCGACATCGCGCGCCTCGAGGGCCAACGCGCCAACGGGGGGCGGGCCACGATGGACGATTTCCGTCGCTATGCGGGGCTCGTCGCGGTCGTCGCCCTGATGCTCTGGGGCGGGGCGACCTGGCTGCGGGGCTGACGCAGGGCGCCGTGCGGCGCCGCGGTGCGGGTGGCGCGCTCGATCGGGAGCGTGACGCCGCTGGAGGCCAGCAGATACGCTCCTCCGCGTGGGCCTCCGGCACTCGAGCCGCCGCTCACTGCTCGACGCACTTCTTGTCCGAGGACCAGGCGCATCCCGAGGTGATCTTGCAGCGGTCTTCGGCCAGCTCGACACAGGGCTTCTTGGCGGGGGGTGCGGCCTCCGCGCCGGCGTCGGCCTGGGCGGCTCCGGCCTCCTCCTCGCCCGCCTGCTCCTCCGCCTCCATGGCGGCGGTGCCGGTCGCGCCCTGCTCCACCTCGTCGATGGCGGGCTCCGCCTCCTCGGAAGGGTCGCCTTCTTCGTCTACTTCGGTCTCGACGTCGGCGGGCGTCTCGGCGGGGCTCGAGCGGGTGGAGCAACCGGCGAGGCCGGCGAGCAGGATCGTTAGCGTGAGGGTGAGCTTGGACATGGGCGAGATCCTCTCGCTCGGCCTCGGACGCAGCAACTCCCTTCCGCGGGGAGGACCGGGGTTCGAGCGATCGCTCCAGCCCCGCCTCGGAGACTCGTTGCGGGCGAGGTCGGAGACGAGGTCGAGCCCGGCCGCCGTCGGCAGCACTCGCGCCTCCGTGAAGGCACGGACCCGGGCGAGGAGGCGGTCGGGATCGGGGGCCGTCATGGCGCGAGGATTGCGCCGTAGCGAGCGAACGGTGCTACGAACCCATCTTGGGGTGCGGTGGCTCCTACGCCCAAGGCACCAGGAGGGCACGATGACGGAGTCTTTTGCGATCAAGCGGGAGCTGGAGGTCAGCTTCGACGAGGCGGTTTCGCGTCTCCCGGCGGCGCTCGGCGGCGAGGGTTTCGGCGTGCTCACCCAAATCGACGTGGACGCCGTGTTCGCCCAGAAGCTCGGGCAGCCGTTCCGTCGCTATCGGATCTTCGGGGCCTGCAACCCGAAGCTGGCGCACCGGGCGCTCTCGGCTAGCCTCATGGTGGGCGTGATGCTCCCCTGCAACGTGGTGCTGTGGGAAAAGGACGATGGTCGGGCCGTCGTGACGGCGGTGGACCCCACGGCGTCGCCGGCCGCGGCGGCCGAGCCCGCCTTCGCCGAGCTCGCGCGCGAGGTGCGCGAGCGGCTGGAGCGCGTGCTGATCGCGCTCGCGCTCCCGTGACGCGGTGACGCGCGGTGGCTGGTGGCTGGTTCTGCGCCCGGAGACGGCGGCCGAGGACAGGCTCCTGGCGGCGCTGCTCACAACCCGTTCAGCGCCTGCCACGTCCGACCTGGCGCGGTGCCGTGGCTCGGCGATCTGGAGGCGCTCTACGCCCGCTGGCGCACGCTCGGCTACCGGGCGCAGATCCTGGGCCCGCACGGGAGCGGCAAGAGCACCCTGCTCGCCCACCTCGTCGCGCGGGCGCGGCGCGATGGGGTCCCGGTCGCCGCCCTCGATGACGCCACGGTCCGCTCCCGGTCCCGCGTCACCCTCGCCCGGCTTTTCCACCGCCGGCTCCTGGTGACGGCGCACCACGATCTGGGTTTCGCCACGCTCTGCGACACCCGCGTCACGGTCACCAGCGCCCGCGCCGTGGTCGCTTACCTGCTCCGGGAGCAGGCGTTCCCCGTCCCCTCCGACGCCGAGCTCGGCGCGCTGCTCGCGGCCAGCGGGGGCAACCTTCGCGAGGCGCTGTTCGCGCTCTATGACCGCTTCGAGGCTGCCCGTCGCGCGGCGCCGGACGCCGCGGGGGAAGCGGACGAGCCTTGCGGCCGCCGCCGCTCCGGGTGATCGTCGGTCATGCCCTCGAACTACGAGACGTTCTTCACCCTCAACTCCTACGCGGTCATCGGGCATTCCGCGGAGAAGCCCTTCCCCCGCCTGACCTACGGCGGCCTCCGGCGCCAGGGCAAGACCGTCTACGCCGTCGATCCGAGCGTCCCCGCCATCGACGGCGATCCCACGTTTCCCGACCTATCGAGCCTGCCGGCACCGGTCGAGGGCGTCGTCATCGAGGTGCCCCGGGAGCAGACCCGGTCCTGGGTGGAGCAGGTGGTGGCCGCCGGTGTGAAGCACCTGTGGCTCCATCAGTCCGCGGACACCCCCGAGGCCATCGCGCTCGCGCGGGACCACGGCATCGATCTACGCACCGGCACCTGCGCCGTGCAGTACCTCGACGGGAGCTTCCCGCACGTCGTGCACAAGGTGATCCGCCAGATCCTCGGGCGCTACTGAACCGACCGGGCGGGGACCGGGGAGGGGCCCGTCGCTCGGTCGCGTCGCGTTGTGAGCGACCGGACGATCGTGCGAGAATCGATCGCGGAGGGTAGACGTGCGGAAATCGCGAAACTCCGGTGCTTGGTTGGCGGCGTGGTGGCTCGGCGGCGTGCTCGGCGGCGCGGCGATCGGGTGCGGGGGGGGCGCGGACGACGGCGGCGGTGACGGCGCCAGCGGCGGCCGTGCGGCGACCGGTGGCCGCGCGGCGACGGGCGGCGATGACTCGGGCGGCGCCGCCGGAGCCGTCGCCGACAGCGGGTGCGGCGAGCGCCTCCAGCCCCTCGCCGAGCGCGGGCAGGTCGAGGTGGTCGGCGACGGGTCGCCCGAGAGCTGCACCGAGGCCGCGCTGGCGGCGGCCGTCGCGGAGGCCACCGCCGCCGAGGGCGGCGGCACGGTGCGGTTCTCCTGCGGTGAGGCGTCGCACACCATCACCCTGACGAGCGAGCTCGGCGTCGACGGGACGCTGCTGATCGACGGTGGGGGGCTCATCACCCTGAGCGGCGGCGGGGCCACGCGGATCCTGAACCTCGACCATTACTCGGAGCTCGTCGTTCAGCGCCTGACCCTGCGCGACGGGCGCGCGGACGAGTCGGGCGGGGCGATCCACCACCCCTGGTACGGGACGCTGCACGCGATCGACGTCGTCTTCGAGGACAACCAGGCGGACCTCGAGACGGGGGAGATCGGCGGCGGCGCCATCTTCGCCGGAGGGCTGGCCGAGGTCGTCATCTCGGGGTGCCAGTTCATCGACAACGCGGCCTCGAACGGGGGGGCCGTCCTCAACCGGGGCTCGACGCTCACCGTCGTCGATAGCGTGTTCCGCAACAACGCCGCCACCAGCTACGCCGAGAACGGGCAGTACGGCAACGGCGGGGGCCTGTACATCGACGGGATGGCCTACGAGGACGTCGGTCCCGCCGGGGATCTCCACCTCTGCGGGACGGTGTTCGAGCAGAACCACGCCCAGCAACACGGGAGCGCCCTCTTCGGCTACTTCTACCCGGGCTCGACCGCGTACATCGATCGCTGCCACTTCGACGCCAACGACTTCGCGGGTAGCCCGGCGGGCTCCGGTGGGCTCTACCACGAGTCGGTGCCGCTTCACCTGACCAACTCCACCTTCTCGGGGAACCGCAGCAATGGCCACGCGGCCGCGCTGTTCGTGGGCTCCACCGAGGGCACCGTCGCGCACGTCGCCAGCTCGACCTTCTTCGACAACGTGACCGTGGGCAACGCGGGCGGCATCTTCTCGGGTGCGAGCCCCGTCACCGTCACCAACTGCACCTTCGCGCGGAACCAGGCCGACTACGCGCCGGCCATCTTCAAGGGACAGGCGGCGACGGTCACCCTGACCAACAGCATCTTCTACGACAACCGAACCGAGAACGAGTACAGCGCCCTCGCCTGCCACGAGAGCTTCGCCGACGGCGGCGGCAACCTGCAGTGGCCGGACACCCGTAACAGCGGTTCGGCGGACACGCCCTGCGTGGAGGGGATCCGCTTCGCCGATCCGCGCCTCGCCGACCTCGCCGCCGACGGCGCCCTCACTCCGACGATGGCGCTCCAGGACGGCAGCCCGGCGATCGACGCCGCCGCGGACTGCCCGGAGACGGACCAGCTCGGCCAGGAGCGGGTCGGCCCCTGCGACGCCGGCGCGGTCGAGTTCCAGCCGTGAGCGCCCGCCCGCGGACGTCCGAGCGGTGGCGCCGCCCGCTCGCGTCGTCGCTCGCCGCCGCCGCCTCGGCGAGGTGCTAGGAGCGGCCCGATGCTTCTCATCGCGCGCGAACGGCAGGCGTGAACGCCAGTTCCGCCGTCCGTGAACGGATCGCGCGACAGCCGCCAATTCGGCCGCCCCCTCGCCGGAGGCCCAGTTTCCCCTACGAGCCGGGAACGCTCGTGTCGTTGCGTCACCTTTTTTCTGCCGCCCCGGGTCGGGAGTCCTGGCGCGGACGTTGCATTCGACGCGCGCGCCCGCCCCCGATCGGTTAGAGGATTCGCGCGTCGGGTGCGGCCCGGCCCCTTGCGTGCCGGCCGCCGCGTGACCACGGCGAGAGGACCCAGATGTCGAACGAGTACAGCGCCATCGTCGAGACCCTGCTCGGGCTGCCCATCTTCCACTCCGAGTGGGTGCTTTACCTCCTGCTCGGGCTCTCGCTCGCCTCCATCGCGGTCATGGTCGAGCGGTGGCTGTTCTATCTGCGTCGCAATATCGACGTCGACACCGTGCAGCACGCCTTCTCCCAGGCGCTGGACGAGGGGGACTTCCAGCTGGCGGCGAAGACGCTTGAGAAGCACGACGTGCTCGAGACGCGGGTGGTCCTCGCGGGGCTTCGCGAGTACGAGAAGGGGCCCGAGTCGGTGGAGGATCTCATCGCCGGCAGCCTCGGCCGCGAGCGGGCCGTGTACGAGCGACGGCTCGGGTTCTTGGCGACACTGGCGAGCAACGCGCCGTACATCGGCTTGTTCGGCACCGTCCTCGGCATCGTCCGGAGCTTCCGTGACCTGGCCGCCAACATGGCCGAGGCGAGCTCGGCGGTGATGGCCGGCATCGCGGAGGCGCTGATCGCCACCGCGGTGGGCCTCGTGGTCGCGATCCCCGCCGTCATCGCCTACAACGTGTTCAAGGCGCGGGTGCAGCGCTCGGTCACCGACTCCCAGTCGCTGGCGCGGGTCCTGCTCGCGGAGCTCAAGGCCGATGATCTCGGCGCGCGGGAGGGCTAGGGGACGATGGCCAAGCTCGACGACCCGGGCCGCGGCGACGAGGGGCTGCTCGCGTCCATCAACATCGTCCCCTTCGTCGACATCGTGCTGGTGCTGCTGGTGATCTTCATGCTCACCTCGGCGGCGATCGTGAAGGCCAGCCTCAAGGTGGAGCTCCCCAAAGCCGCCAGCGCGGGCGCCAAGGTGCAGAGCACCCTGAACCTCGTCTACACCAAGCAGGAGGAGCTCTTCGTCAACGGTGAGCGCGTGCCGGATCTCGCGGCGGCCGCGCGAGTCGTCCGGTCGGAGCTGGGCAAGGATCCCACGACACAGGCCGTGATTGCCGCCGACGAGGGCGTCTACTACGGCAAGGTGATCGACATCGTGGACATGGTGAAAGGCAACGGGGTCAAGACCTTCGCCCTCGACCTCGAGCGCAAGGCCCAGGACCCGGCTCTGGGTGGTGAAGCACTGTGACCGCGTCGGCGTCGCAGGCCACGGAGCTGGCGGCGGGTCGCGCCGCCTCGGGGCGCGCCCCCTGCCGGCCGCGGCTCGCTCGCCGTCGCCGTCAGGCGCGCGCGGCGGCGCGGGAGCGCAACGCGGCGCACGTCACCCGTCCGCTGACGTCCGCGCAGCGGGCGCGCGTGCTGCCCCGACGGCGATCGGCCGCCGCGCGCGCCCTCGCCGCGGTCGCCGCCGTCGGCGGCTCGGCGCTGGTCCACGGCGGGATCGTGGGCCTCGGTCTGGTCGCTGCGGCGCTGAGCTTCGGTGTGGAGCGGGCGGAGGAGGGGCCCGTCGTCTTCGCTGTGAAGGAGCCGGAGGCGAGCGAGCCCGAGCCCCCGCCGCCGGAGCCGGAGCCGGAGCCCGAAGCGCCGCGGGCCGCCGCCGTCGAGCAGGCCGTGGCGCCAGAGCCCGCGCCCGCGGAGGCCCCGCCCCCGGAGGCGCTCGAGGCGAAACCCCTGCGCGTCGTGGGGCTCAGCCTGGAGGCGACGGTCGAGGGTGGTGGCGGGCCGGCGTTCGCGGTCGGCCAGACGCGCATGGGGGAGACGGCCCGTCGCGCCGCCGATCCGGAGCGGAAGACGGAGCCGACGGCCGATATCGCGGAGCCGACGGCCCCCGCGCCGACGACCGCGATCGGCGCCAACCGCGTCGCCAGCCGCATCCCGACCGCGAAGGTCAGCTACCAGATGCCGAAGCGCAAGCGCCCGCGGCTGCCGGCCTATCCCGCGACCCTAAAGAGCCAGGGCGTCGAGGCGGACGTCACGGTGATGGTGTCGCTCGACGCGTCCGGCAAGGTCACGGACGTGAAGATCATCAGCCCGGCGCCCAACGCGGAGTTCAACGAGGCCGCGCGCGCGGCGGCGCTCGCCGAGGAGTTCGAGCCCGCGCTGCGCGATGGCGTCCCGGTCGCCTACACGCTGAGCTACACCTACCGCTTCCGCATCGAGGAACGATGACGCGAATCCCGCTCCGTGGCTGCACCCGGATCGTACTCTGTCTGCTCCTCGCGGGTTGCGCCGGCGAGGAGATGGCACCCTACGGGCGGCTCACCTCGCTGCGCGTCCTGGCGATCCAGAGCGATCCGGTCGCCCCGCTCCCCGGCGAGACGACGACGCTGACCCCACTGCTCTACGTCCCCGAGGGGCAGGGTGAGCCGGAGCTCGAGTGGAGCTGGTGCCCGTTCCCCGGCAGCGCCAGCGACGGCTATCCCTGCGAGGTCGAGTCGTCGGCCGAGCTCGCGGATCTCGCCGAGCTGGGGGTTCCCCTGGAGTTGCCGCCGCTCGATCTCGGTGAGGAGCCCACGGCGAGCTTCACGAATTCGCTCGACCCGCTGCTGCTCGCCGGCCTCTGTGCCGGGCTGGACGGTTTGGGGCTGGAAGGTTCGGAGTTGTCCGGTCTGGGGTTGGGCTTCGACTGCCGCCATGGCTTTCCCGTGCAGGTGCGTCTCCGGGCCAGGACCGACGAGGACGAGGTGTTCGCGGTCCGTACACTCCACCTCGGCTTCGACCCGACGCGGGCGCCGAACGTGATCCCCGAGCTCGCGGGGCTGGAGGCGAAGGTCGGGCGCGACTGGATCGCCGCGACCGACGACGCCCCGGGCGAGGTGAGGCGCGACCAGGAGAACGAGCTGCGCGCCCTGGTGGGCGAGGACCAGGCGGAGTCCTACGAGCTCGTCGGCCCCGACGGAGTGCCGGCCCTGGCGCGCGAGCGGCTCACCATCAGCTGGTTCGTCGAGTCCGGTGACACGTGGGCCGGGAGGACGGGCTACATCGAGGGGGTCGCCCCGATCGAAGTGCTCAGCGAGAACCGCTGGTTCCCGGCGCTGGAGGACGACTACCCCGAGGACACCGCGGAGCTCATCCTGGTGCTCCGGGACGACCGCGAGGGCGTCAGCTGGTGGCGTCACACCTTCGATCTCGTGGAGGCGCCATGAGGTGGGCTCGGCCATTCCTGCTCGCCCTGGCGGTCGGCGTCGCGCTGGCCGCCCCGGCGCGAGCGCAGACCACCGAGGGGCTCGGCCAGGCGGAGCGGCCCGCCGAAATCCAGGCGACCCGGCTCAGCAAGGTCCCCAAGCAGACCAAGTTCGTCAAGGCGGAGTACCCCAAGGCGGCCGAGGAGCAGCGGATCGAGGCGGAGGTGGTGCTGCTGCTCGACATCAGCGCCGAGGGCAAGGTCGAGGCGGTGGGCATCGTCGAGCCCGCGACGCCCGCGGGCATGGGCTTCGACGAGGCCGCCATGGCCGCGGCGCAGGCGTTCGAGTTCGAGCCAGCGGAGCTCGATGGCAAGCCGGTCGCCGTGCAGCTGAGCTATCGCTATCGGTTCACGCTCGCGCCCAAGGAGGAGCCCGCGCCGGCGCCCGCCCCCGCCGCGCAGGAACGCGCACCGGAGGCCGCCGCGCCAGCCGCCGCCCTGGACCCGGCCGCGACCGCGCCCGGGGTGGTCAACCTCCGGGGTGTCCTGCTCGAGCGCGGCACGCGGCTGCCGATGGCGGGCGTCATCGTCACCGTGTTTCGCGACGACGGTCCCGAGCCCGTCGGCTTCGAGGCCACCGCGGACGCGGAGGGGCGGTTCCAGTTCGTCGATCTCGAGCCCGGCCCCTGGAAGCTCCTGATCGAGGCGCCCGGCTACTACCCGTATCGGACCAGCGAGACCATCGTGGCGGGGGAACGGGTCGAGGTGCGCTACTACGTCGAGCGCGGCACCTACAACCCATTCGACGTCACCGTCACCGCGGTCCTTCCCAAGAAGGAGGTGAGCCGCACCGTGATCACCGCCGCCGAGGCGGAGCGGGTGCCGGGCGGGATCGGGGATCCGCTGGCCGTGATCCAGAACTTCGCCGGCGTCGCGCGGACCGAGAACTCGGCCATCCTGGTGGTGCGCGGCTCCGACCCGAACGAGTCGGTCACGCTCGTCGAGAGCACCTACGTCCCCATGCTCTACCACTTCGGCGGGCTCAGGACGGTGATCCCGGCCGGGATGCTGGAGAGCATCGAGTTTTACCCCGGCAACTTCTCCGCCGAGTATGGCTTCGCTACCGGAGGGGTCGTGGACGTGCGGCTCAAGAAGCTCCAGCCGAAGAAGATCGGCGGCTACGCGGACGTGAGCATCCTCGACACCAGCCTCTACCTCGAGGCCCCCGTGGGGAAGAAGGCCGCCGTCGCCGTCGGTGGCCGGCGGAGCTACATCGACACCATCATCAACGCGGCCGTCCCGGACGACGCGGGCGTGAACATCGTCACCGCGCCGCGGTACTACGACTTCCAGGTGCTCGGGAGCTACCGCCCCCGCCCGGCGCACGAGCTCCGCGCGTTCCTCTTCGGCTCGGACGATCGCTTCGAGGTCCTGTTCGAGAACCCCGCCGACCTCGATCCGGAGCTGACCGAGAACGACTTCGGGTACTCGACGACCTTCTACCGCGCCATCCTGACCGACGACTACGTCCCGAGCGAGCGGCTCCACAACCGCCTCACCCTGTCGCTGGGGCGCGACATGGTGAACATGAACATCGCGCAGTTCCTGGTCGACATGACCTTCAACGTGGCCGAGGCACGGGAGAAGGTTCGCTACGAGGTCACCGACCATTTCGCGGTCAACACCGGCTTCGAGGTGGGTGTCAGCGCCTACGACGTGCGGCTGGTCATGCCGGGGATGACGGCGCAGCAGGCGACGGGCGGCGCGGGCGAAGAGCCCGATATCTCGCAGACCGACACCGTCAACCTCACGGACGAGGCCTACTACGGCGGCGCCTTCGCCGAGGGTGAGATCACGCCGGGCGGCGGGTGGCTCTTCCTGCCGGGCCTCCGGGTCACTCGCCACGGCCTCGCCGAGCGGGCGAGCCTCGAGCCGCGCCTGGCGGCGCGCTGGGATTTCCTCGAGGACACCACCCTCAAGGGCGGGCTCGGTCTGTACCAGATGGAGGCGCATTTCCTGGAGGCGAACCCGCGCTTTGGCAACCCGGATCTGGACCTCGAGCGCGCCATTCACTACTCGGTGGGGCTCGAGCACGAGCTCACCGATCGCCTGTCGGTGGACGGGACGCTCTTCTACAAACGGCTGACCCATCTCGCCAACCCCACCGACCGCCTGGTGGAGCGTGACGGCGAGCTCCGCCCGATGAATTACGACAGCCTGGGGAGCGGTCGCGTCCGCGGTCTGGAGCTGGTCCTGCGGCAGGAGCTCTGGGAGGGCCTCTCGGGCTGGGTCGCCTACACGCTCTCCCAGTCCCGACGGCAGAACCCACCCGACACGGTGGAGCGGCTCTTCGACTGGGACCAGACCCATATCCTCAACGTCGTGGCCGGCTACGCGCTCCCCCGCAACTGGCAGGTGAGCAGCCGCTTCCGCTACACGACCGGCAACCCCGAGACGCCCATCGTCGGCGCCGTGTTCGACGCCAGCCAGGACGAGTACCGGCCCACCTACGGCGCGTTCAACTCGGATCGCGTCTCGAGCTTCCACCAGCTCGACCTCAGGGTGGACAAGCGCTGGATCCACAAGGCGTTCATCCTCGGCGCGTACCTCGACATCCAGAACGTCTACAACCAGGCGAACTCCGCGGGGACCGAGTACAACTTCGACTACAGGCGGTCGCGACCGCAGCAGGGCCTGCCGCTGATCCCGATCATCGGCGTCCGGGGGGAGATCTGATCATGGGCGATCGATTCCCGCTGGCGACGCTCGGGTCCCGGACCGTCTCGGCGGCGCTGGGCCTGCTGGTCTTGGCTGGGGCTCCCGCCGTCGCCGCCCAGACGCTGGAGCAGCCGCGACCGCGCCAGGGCTACTACCTGGGCGGCGGCTTCCACAACGCCCTCGCCCACGTCACCGAGAGCGGGGAGAGCCTCGGCGTCTGGCCGGGCTCGATGCTCACGCTCCGCACCGGGGAGATGTTGACGAGCCACCTCGGGCTCGGGCTCTTCCTGGAATATGGCGGCGCCGGTCGCGATCCGGACTTTGCCACCATCGGCGGCCTCGGCCTGGAGGGGCAGTGGGAGGTCGTCACCAACCTCGCCCTCCACGCGGGGGTTGGCTTCGGCTTCGTGGGACTGGTCGATCTAGAGCATCAGGACGAGCTTCGCCGCGGCTCCTACGGCGGGTCGTACTCGCTCGGCGTCGGCTACGACTGGTTCCCGCGCCCGCGGCGCCTGAGCGGCGGCTGGGCGATCCGGCCCGTCGCCACCCTGCGCTTCCTCCCGGACGACCCGGTGAGCACCGTGCTGTTCACCCTCGGTGGGGAGGTCGTCCGCTGGCGGGGCCTGCCGCGGAACGAGCTCGATCTGCCCCCGGGGGAGGGCTACGAGAAGGGCAAGCGGCGGCGCTGAGCGCGGTCGCCCGGTGGCCACCGTCCTCGGCGGCGGGCCATCGTGCTAGAGAGTCATCAGAGAGCAGCGGGGCACTTCGTCGATGCCAGCGTGGTCAGGAGCAGGATCGTGAGTCGCCGGCGGGATCGCGCTCGTGGCGCGGTGATCGGGGCCGCGTGCCTGGTCGCCTGCTCGGCGGCGCCGGAGGAGTCGGGGTCCGTCGCCGCTCCGAGCGGCGGCGGCGCGAGCGGTGGCGCCCCCGCCGGTGGAGTCAACTCCGGCGGCAGCCCCTCCGGCGGTCAGGCCACCGGCGCGAGCTCGGCCACTGGCGGCGCATCCCCGAGCGGCGGGAGCGCGCCCGAGGGCGGCACCGTGCCGACGGGAGGACTCGTGACGACGGGCGGTGCCGGCACCGGTGGTGGGCTCGTCCCCACCGGCGGGGTCGACACCGGCGGTTCGCCGCCCGCGGGCGGCGCCGTCACCGGCGGAGCGGCTCCCACCGGTGGAGCACCGACGAGCGGTGGCACCGTCACGGGCGGGCTCGAGGCCACGGGTGCGGCCGAGCCGGGAGGGGCACCGCCCACCGGTGGGACGGAGCCGGGCGGGGGCGCTCCGCCGACGGGCGGCACCCCGGCGAGCGGGGGGACCGACGCCTGCGTGTGGAGCGATGGACCGTCCTCCCCGGACGGCGAGCTCACCTGCTACTGGTTCGGGCAGGGGACCGCGCGCGCCCCGGAGTGTCCGGAGTTCAAGACCTACTGCGGCTACTGCGGCACCGAGACGGGCGAGCGGGGGGACAACCAGGATCCCTGCCCGGTCGGCTTCATCCAGAACCAAGTGGAGAACATCCCCACCGTCCATTTCGCCGCCTTCCCGCTGGGGGAGTTCGCCGCCGGCGCCTACTGCGGCATGTGCGTCGAGGTTTCGTACGACGGGTACACGGTCGTCGCGACGGTGGTCGACGCTTGCGGCAGCTGCAACGCGGGGCACATCGATCTGAGCCTGTCGGCGGCCGAGGCGCTGGGCATGACCGGGTGGAACGGCAACCCCAAGAGCGGGGTGACCTGGCGCGCCGTCGGCTGCCCGGCGACCGGGGAGATCATGGCCACCTTCAACGGCGGCTACCAGGGACAGGTCTACTTCCAGAACCTCGCGTTCCCCATCGCCAGCGCCGTGGCCGCGGGGCACTCGGCCACCATGAACAACGCCTTCTGGGACTTCGGGGCCATCGTGGCGGGCGAGCAGGTCACGCTCACCGACGTCGTCGGGCACCAGGTGACGGGCACCATCCCGACGTCGCCGAGCGGCGGCAGCATCGGCGTGCAGTTCGAGCTGTCCTGCCAGTGATCGGCGGCGCCAGGCGGCGCCGCCAAACCGGGGGCATCGGCGCCGTCCGCTCAGCAGGGGGCCGGTCGGCTCCGGACGGCGGAGGGCCGCGCGCGGCGCCGGGCGGCCGGAGGCGGAGGAGCCGCGCTCACCGGAGCGGAGCCCTCGCTCGAGGCTCGCTCGATCGAACGCCCGAGCAGCCGCTCGATCCCGGCGAGCTGCCCCTGCTCGTCCCGATCGCAGAGCGTGAGCGCGATGCCGGCGGCCCCCGCGCGCGCCGTGCGTCCGATGCGGTGCACGTACGTCTCGGGGTCGGCGGGGAGCTCGTAGTTGATCACGTGGGTGATGCCACTGACGTCGAGGCCCCGGGCGGCCAGATCGGTCGCCACGAGCACAGGTACGCACCCGCTGCGGAAGCCGTCCAGCGCCTTGGTGCGCGCCGCCTGGGACTTGTTGCCGTGGATCGCGGCGGCGCGGATGCCGTCACGCTCGAGCAGCTTGACCACGCGGTTCGCGCCGTGCTTGGTCCGGCTGAACACCAGCGTGCGGCGAGCGTCCGGTCCGCGGAGCAACCTGACCAGTAGCTCGGGCTTGCGGGCCTTTTCGGTGAAGTAGATCCGCTGCTCGATGCGGTCGGCCGTCGTCGCGGGCGGCGTGACGGCGACGTACACGGGGTCGCGCAGGAGCCCGTTGGCGAGCTCGCGGATCTCGCGCGGCATCGTCGCCGAGAAGAGCAGAGTCTGTCGCTCGCGGGGCAGCATCCGGGTGATGCGCCGGACGTCGTGGATGAAACCCATGTCGAGCATCCGGTCGGCCTCGTCGAGGACGAAGATCTCGACGTCGTCGAGGTGCACGTGGCCGCGCTGCAGCAGATCGAGCAGGCGTCCGGGCGTGGCGACCAAGACGTCGACGCCGCGCGCGAGCTCTGCGATCTGCGGCTTGTCGGAGATGCCCCCGTAGATCACCGTGTGCCAGACCCGGAGCTTGCTGCCGTGGGCGGTCAAGCTCTCGTCGATCTGCGCGGCGAGCTCCCGGGTGGGGGTGAGGATGAGCGCACGGAGCCGGGGATTACGCCCGGCGACCCGGTCGACGTGCTGGAGGATGGGGAGGGTGAAGGCCGCCGTCTTGCCGGTGCCCGTTTGGGCACAGCCGAGCACGTCACGCCCGGCCAGTGCGGGCGGGATCGCCTGCGCCTGGATCGGAGTGGGGACTCGGTAGCCGGCCGCTGCGACGGCGTCGAGCAGCGGCGGTACCAGATCGAGGTCGTTAAAACTCACGCGTTCCGCGAGGGAGCGAGGGGGAGGAGCGGACGGGAGCCCCAGCCAGAGCGGCCGAGGCCCCCGAGGGGCTCACCAGCGACCGCGCCCGCCGCCGCCATCGCGGCCACCGCGCCCGCCGCCGCCGCCGCCGCCGCCGTCGCGGCCGCGCCCGCCGCCGCCGCCGCCGCCGCCGCCGCCGCTGCGGAAGCCACCGCCGCCGCCGCCGCCGCCGCGCGGCCCGCCACCGCCGCTGCGCTCGCGCGCCTCGCTGACGTTGATGTTGCGGCCGTCGAGTTCCTTGCCGTCCAGTTCGCTGACGGCGCGCCGGGCGTCCTCCGCGCTATCGAACTCGACGAAGCCGAAGCCACGAGACTGCCCGGTCATGCGATCGAGCACGACCGAGGCGCTGGACACCGTGCCGAACGCCGAGAAGGCGTCCTTGAGCTGGTGATCCATGGTCGAGTAGGCGAGGTTTCCGACGAAGAGCTTGGTAGTCATTTGAGCGATCCCTGGTTGATGCGCCTCTTTTTTTGTGGATCGGACGAACGCTGGCGCGAGAGCTCACTCCGACGCCCCCGGGGAATCGAGGGCCCTCCGGTACACAGAAGCGGAGCCAGCGGACCGAACCGAACAGGCGACAACTCTGGGAACCAGTGCGGCCGGTAAATACCCCAAACCGCTCCGCCGCGCGAGAAAGATTGTCGCTGAGGCTAAAAAGGGCGTCGTATCGGGGGCTTGTGGGGCTCCGCTGCCCGAACCCGGTTGCCCGAGCGGCCGCCGCTCGACTGGAGAGGTTTCGGTCGCGGGCGGGGGCGGGGACCGCCACCGGCTCCTCGCGGAGCGCGCTCGACTGGGACCGTCGATGGCGCTGCGCCGCGCCCGGCGACGGGCGGTGGCCACACGCCGCGGGCTGAGGTACCGACGTTGGCACCATGCGACGGCACGGCGTCTGGCGTGGGATGCTGACGGGAACGCTGCTGGTGGCGAGCGCGGTGGCCACGGTCCGTTGTGCGCGCCCCCCGGTGCGCGGCGGCGTGCCCCTCGAGCCAATCGTGGCGGCCGCACCGGCGACCGACGGGACCCTGCGCCCGGCGCCGGGCGCGCTCGACGCCCTGCTGGCGGCCGTGGATCGGGACGGCGATCGCCGGATCACCGTGCTGGACCAGGCCGACTTCGCCTTCGACCTGCCGCTCGCGGGCGGCGGCGCCTACCGCGTGACGGGGGTCACCCTGCTGGCCAACCTCGTCCAGGAGCTCACGCTCGCGGAGCGGGCGGGCTCGGCCGAGATCCGGGTCGACCGGATCACCGAGAACCCGGTCGACCGGCTCTCGCGGCTGATCCGCGAGCGGTACTGGGACGCGCTCACCCGCCGCATCGACGCGGCGTCGCTGGACACGGTGCTGCCCGACGAGAAGCTCGATGGCCGCCGCCGTCCGGCGCACGAGTACACAGGCGAGCTCGCGGGCTGCACCGGCACACACGACCCGGCGCGGGTGCCCTGGTTCCTCTGGGTCTCGCCCGCCGATCCGGCGGCCTGGGAGCAGGGCGTCGCCCTGGCGCGGCAGCACCCCCGGCTCATCGTGTGCCGCCTGCCCGAGCGGGTGACCCCCGAGTGGGTGGCCGCGCTCGACGGCGGGGGCGAGCGGGGCAGCCGCCACGGGCTGCTCGCGCTCGGCCGTGGTCCGCAGGGGCCGCTCCCCTACGTGGTCCCCGGCGGCCGCTTCAACGAGCTCTACGGCTGGGACAGCTACTTCCACGTCCTCGGGCTGGTCGCCGACGGCCGCCTCGAGCTCGCGCGCGCCGTGGTGGACAACCTCGCCTACGAGGTGCGCCACTATGGCCAGATCCTGAACGCCAACCGCACCTACTACCTCACGCGCTCGCAGCCGCCGTTTCTGAGCTCGATGCTGCGTGCGGTCCACGCCCAGGACCCAAGTCCAGAGGGGAGGGGTTGGGTGCGGGGATTGCTCGCTACCGTGATCGAGGAGTACGAGCGCGTCTGGACGAGCGGCCCCCGCCGGACCGAGGTGTGCCGCGAGGGGACCTGCCTGTCGCGCTACCACGGCGCCGCGGTCGGGCCGCCGCCGGAGGTAGAGCCAGGCCATTTCGACTGGCTGTACGCCCCGCGGGCGCGGGCCGCCGGCCTGTCGGTGGACGAGGTCGAGGCGCGCTACCGCGCCCGCGCCCTGCCGGCAGCCGAGCTGGGCGCCCTCGACGCCGCCTTCGCTCACGACCGCTGCATGCGCGAGTCCGGGCACGACACCACCTACCGCTGGTTCGATCCGACCACGGGCGAGGATCGCTGCGCCGATTTCGCGACCGTGGATCTCAACGCCCTGCTCCTGAAGGCGGAGCTCGACGTCGCCTTCCTCCTCGAGCGCGTGGCGGGCGGCGCGCTCGAGCGCGACCGCTGCGCCGGCGGCGGCCCTTGCCGGGAGACGCCCGCGGCCTGGTGCGCGCGGGCGCGGCGGCGGCTCGCCCTGCTGCGTGAGCGGCTCTGGGACGACGAGCGGGCCCTCTATTCCGATCTCGATCTTCGCACCGGCAAGCCGAGCGGCTTCGTCTCCGCCACCGCGTTCTACCCGCTCTGGGCGGTCGGCGAGAATGCGTGCGATCTTGGCCTCTTCGAGGACGAGCGACGGGTCGACCGCCTGGTCGTGACCCTGCTCCGCGAGCTCGAGCAGCCGGGCGGGCTCGCCGCGACCGCCCGGCCCGCGACCGCGCGCAGCCCGGCGCGGCAGTGGGAGCACCCGAACGGCTGGGCGCCGCACCAGATCCTGGCCTGGACGGCGCTGCGGCAGCACGGCTTCACCGCCGACGCGGATCGGCTGACCTGGCGGTGGCTCTCCACCATCGTCGAGAACGCGCGCGACTACCACGGGACGGTGCCGGAGAAGCTCGACGTGGTGGCGCGGAGCCACCGGGTCTACGCGGAGTACGGCAATGTCGCCACCGACTTCGCGTACATCACCCCCGAGGGCTTCGGGTGGATGAACGCCTCCTTCGAGCTCGGGCTCGCCGCGCTGGCGCCGGACCTGCGCGACCGGTTGCGCGCCGCCGCCGCGAGCGACGCGGACCTCCCGATGGTGCCGTGATCGGGGCGGCGTGGCGGTCCGGGAGCGCGGAGCGGGACCGCAGCCGAGGTGCTCTTCCGGCGCTCGCTCGACGATCAGACCCGGTGCTTCATCGTCGAGGCGGGGCTCGTGGCCACCTTCACCATTCACTGACCGGGGCGTCGCGAACGCGGCTTTTCGCGGGCGGCGACGCGCGGGGTTGACCTGCGTCAAGGTGTCCCTACGTCCACGCGCGTAGGGCGATTCGAGGCCCCCGGACCCGCCGCCACGCCGCGGGTCCGGGCGCCGATGGGAGCCGCGCCGCGACCCCCAACGAGCTGCGGCCGATCCGTGCGACGGCCGCGGCGCCCAGGGAAGCCATTCATGCGCGCCACGACGGTCCGTGCCACGGTCGAAGCCGAGCTCGCTTCCCGCCTCCCGGGCGACCCCGCGAAGCGTCGCCTCTCGGTGCTGTCGCCCGACCCCACGCGTCGGGGCGGCGAGCTCCCGGCGCCCGGCACTCGGCTCGGGCTGCCCGCGCTGCGGGCCCTGGTGCAGTCGGCCTATCTGGTGATCGTGCTGCTCGCGGGGCTCGAGCTGCTCCTGCTCTACCGGCAGGTGATCGCGGGGGGGCCGCTCACGGTGCATCGCTCCCCGGTGGTCGAGGGCTTCTTGCCCATCTCCGCGCTGATGTCGCTCAAGAGCCTGGTGTTGTCGGGGCAGTGGGATCCGGTGCATCCCGCCGGACTGACGATTCTCCTCGCGGCGCTGACGATCTCCCTCGTGGCTCGCAAGGCCTTTTGCTCTTGGATCTGCCCGGTCGGAGCCGTCTCACGCGGGGTCGCGGCTCTCGGTGAGCGCTGGCTGGGACGCCGGGTGGAGATCCCCGCCTCGAGCCGCCTCGGCGTGGCGCTCACGCTGCCCAAGTACCTCCTGCTCGGCCTCTTCCTGTGGGTCATCGTGCTCGGGCTGGACGAGCGCGCCATCCAGGCGTTCCGGCACACGCCGTACAACTACGTGGCCGAGATCAAGATGCTGCTGTTCTTCCTGGAGCCGTCGGCGCTCACCGTCGCGGTGCTCACGATCCTCTTCGGCCTCTCGCTGCTCGTCCGCAACTTCTGGTGTCGATTCCTCTGCCCCTACGGGGCCCTGCTCGGGGTGCTCGGCGCCCTATCACCCCTCCGGATCCACCGGCGATCCGACCGCTGCACCGGGTGCCGCCGCTGCACCCGGGGGTGCCCGAGCGAGATCCTCGTCCACTCGGCAAGGGAGGTCCGCAGCCCCGAGTGCACGGGGTGCCTGACCTGCGTCGCCCGCTGCCCGGTCCCGGGCACCCTCACCGTGCGGGCCGCGGAGCGGCGCGCGCTCTCCCCCTGGGTCGTCCCGCTGCTCGCGGTCGGGCTGATGACCCTCGGCTGGGCCGGGGCTCGACTGAGTGGGCGCTGGGAGACGCAGGTCCCCATCGAGGTGATGGCCCCCCTGTATCACCGCGCGGCCACCTTGCATCACCCGTGACGCCCGGCGAAGGTCGACTCGCGCGTTCGAAGGCTCCCGCGGCGGCGCTCGACGGGACGGCGATGGTGAACGGATGAGTCGCATCTACCTCGACCACAACGCCACGACGGCCCTCGATCCTGGCGTGCGCGACGCGATGCTCCCCTGGCTCGGCGACGGGCCCGGCAACGCATCGAGCGTGCACGCGTTCGGTCGGGAGGCGCGTCGGGCCATCGACCGCGCTCGCGCTCAGGTGGCCCGCCTGATCGGGGCGCAGCCCGAGGAGCTCGTCTTCACCAGTGGCGGCACCGAGGCGAACAACCTCGCGCTCCTCGGCGCGGTCGCTGCGGCCGGGCGCGCGCGGCCGCACCTGGTGACGACGGCGATCGAGCACCAGTCGGTGCTCAACCCCTGTCGTCACCTCGAGCGCACTGGCGCCGCGCTCACCCTGGCGCCGGTCGATGGAGACGGGCTGCTGGATCCGGAGGCGCTCCTCGCCGCGCTCGGTGACGACACGCTCCTGGTCTCGGTGATGCTGGCGAACAACGACGTCGGTACGGTGGAGCCCGTGGCGGCGCTGGCGAGCCGGCTCAGCGAGCGCGGCGTCCTCTTCCATACCGACGCGGTGCAGGCGGTCGGGAGGCTCGCCGTCGACGTAGGTCGGCTCGGCGTCGACCTCCTCTCGCTGTCGGGGCACAAGCTCCACGGGCCGCAGGGGATCGGGGCGCTGTATCTGCGCCGGGGCACGCGGATCTCCCCCCTCCTGTTCGGCGGCCACCAGGAGCAGATGCTCCGCCCGGGCACCGAGAACGTCGCGGCCATCGTGGGGTTCGGAGAGGCCTGCGAGCTCGGTCGCGAGCGGCTCGCGGCGGACGCCGTCCGCACGTCGGCGCTCCGCGACGCCTTCGAGCAGGCCGTCCTCGTCCGGGTCCCCGGCGTCACGGTCAACGGCCGCGGCGCGCCCCGACTGCCCAACACCACGAACCTGAGCTTCGAGGGATTGGATGCGGAGGCCCTCGTCCTCCACCTCGATCTGATGGGGCTCGCCGCCTCGACCGGCTCCGCCTGCAGCAGCGCGGACCACGAGCCCTCGCCCGTGCTGCTCGCCATGGGTCTCGCCGAAGCCCAGGCGCGCGCGTCCGTGCGCTTCTCCTTTGGCCGCGGGCAGCGCGACGACGACGTGGGGCGCGCGGTCGAGCTCGTCGCCGCGGCCGTGGCGCGGATGCGGGAGGACCGGCAGCCGCCCCCGCGCGCCGTACCGCGCGGGCCGATTTCGGCCCGTCGCGACGGCGACCATGCGCTCGGGGGCGGTGGCACTCCGTCCCCGGAGTCGGGGCGGGACGCGCCGCGCCGGGCCCGGTTCGCCCGCCAGAGCGCGCTGGACGTGATCGGGCCCGACGGGCAGGCGGCCCTCGCTCGCAGCACTGTGCTGGTCCTGGGTTGCGGCGCCCTCGGCAGCGCTCAGGCCGAGCTCCTGGCGCGCGCGGGGATCGGCCGGCTCATCCTGGTCGATCGCGACGTCGTGGAGCTCGACAACCTGCCGCGCCAGCTCCTCTTCGACGAGCGAGACGCCCGCGAGCGGATGCCCAAGGCGGTCGCGGCCGCGCGCCGGCTTCGCGCCATCGACTCCGAGCTCGTCCTCGAAGCCCGGGTCACGGACGTCACCGCGGCCAACGTCGCGGAGCTGCTGCAGCCTGCGGAGCTGGTGCTCGACGGGACCGACAACTTCGAGACGCGCTATCTCCTCAACGACGCCGCGGTCCGGGCCCACAAGCCGTGGATCTACGGCGGCGTGCTCGGCACCGAGGGCACCGTAATGGCGGTGCGACCGGGCGAGGGCCCCTGCCTGCGCTGCGTCCTGCCCGACCCGCCCGACTCGCTCCGCCTGCCGAGCTGCGAGACGCGGGGCGTGCTCAACACCGCGGTGGCCTGGGTGGCGGCGCTCCAGGTGACCGAGGCGCTCCGGCTGCTCGTCCGCGATCCGACGGTCGAGCCCCGACTCTGCGCGCTCGACGTCCGGCGCGGCACGGTCCGGTCCATCCGGGTCGAGCGCGACCCCGCCTGCACCTGCTGCGGGGCGGGGCGGTTCGAGTTCCTGAGCGGCGAGCGGGGCACCTCCACCACGGTCCTCTGCGGTCGCCATGCGGTCCAGATCACCCCGGAGCGACCGAGCCCTCGCGACCTCGCCGCGCTGAGCCGGCGGCTCGCGCCGCGCTGGGCGATCGCGCACAACGGGCTCTTGCTCGAGCTCACCGGGGAGGGACACCGCCTGGTGTTCTTCCCCGACGGCCGCGTGCTCGTCATGGGCACCACCGACCCCTCCGAGGCCCGGAGCCTCGTCGCCAGGTACCTCGGCAGCTAGTGCCCCGACCTTGCTCACCGCCGCTCTAACGACACGAGCGTCGCAGAGCGTCCTCTCCGCGACGGCACTTCGTCCCCTGCGCCCCGCGGCGGCGACCGGGGCTACAAGAGCTGCTCGGCTCCCGAGTAGATCTGCTCCGCCCGCAGCAGCGCCACCCCCTGCCCGGGATGCTGCGGGGGATTCCAGGTCTTCATGTGATCGAACACGGGACCCTGGGTGAAGTACTCGATGCTCCCCTTGATCTGGTAGGACTTGCCGCCCTTGCGGAGGAAGAGCAGCGTGGCCTTGCCCTCGCCGGCGAGGTTCTCCAGGGTCTTCTTGAAGTAGTTGTTGGCGACGAGCAGCCCCTCGTCCTCGTAGCTGGCGACGCAGGTCGCGTAGATCGAGTTAGGGATGCCGCTCGGGCTCACCGTCGTCAACACGACCGGGCCGTCGCGATCGGTCCAGGCCTCGAGGATCGTTGCAGGAAGCTTTGCCATCGGTGTTCCGGGATCGTGGCGGCGCCGTCCCCGGCGCCGCTCATCGTCGCGTTCCCTCTACCAGGCGTGGTCGCCGTTGACCACGCCGAAGGGGTGCCGGTGTCGGCGCCCGCTCTGGAATCCGGCCAGGCTTCGTCTGGCCGGAGGGCGCTAAGGAGCGCAGTCCGCGAGCGCCGCCACCTCCGCTGTGCAGACCCCGGCGGCGAAGGCGATGTCGTCGTTCTCGTCGCAAGCGTACTCGGTGACGCTCAGCACCGTGCCGCAGTCGAGCAGCGCCGACACCTCGTTCGGACAGGGCTCCGCCGCGGTCAGCAGCTCGGCCTCGCAGGCGGCGACGTAGCCGTCGGCGAAGACGGCGGTGCAGCCGCGCACGAGGCCGTTGGCGTGCCAGTTGCTGCAGGCCGTCGCCACCAGCGCCTCGAGCTCGGCGACGGTTCCGTTTCCTCCGGCGCCCGCGGCAGCGCCGCCGCTCGCGGGCGCGCCCCCGCTCTCGTCGTGGGTCGAGGCGCCGCCCGTCGCCGCCGTGGCCCCGCCCGCCGGGCCCGCTCCGCCCTGGCTCGAGTCGTCGTCGTCGCTCGAGCCACAGGCCAGCGGGACCAGCCCGAGCAGCAGGACGAGCGCACCCCGAAGCGAGGGGAGGCGGGAGGCGCCCGGCTCGAATCCTTTCCTCACGGAGGCAGCCTACCCCCTTTCCTCACGGAGGCAGCCTACCCCCTTGCTGCCCGCCTTGCCCGAGCTCATCGCCAGGACCGGGTGGACCCGGCGTGACGGGGACAGGCCTCGTCAATGGGCCGAGCAGCGCAGGGATCCGGGGTGGGCGCAGCCCAGGGGTCCCTATCGGGCGGCGGCTCGTTCATCCCGGGGCGTGGGCAGGGGGCGGGGCCCGCGCCGCCGTGGAGGCGGGGCGAGCTCCGGCAGCAGGGGCGCGAGCGCGGTGAGCAGCCTCGCCTCGCGACGCCGGAGCCACCGGCCCAGGCCGCGGAGCAAGCGGAAGAGCCAGGGGCGGAGGGGCCGCACGGGCAGCGGGCGACCGGCGACCGCTGCCGCTCGCCGCACGAGCTCGACCGCGTCGAGCTCCTCCGCCGCGACCGGCGTGACGCGACCCTGCCGCTCGGTATCGATCGCCTCCCGGAGCGTCGTGACCAGGGCGCTCGCGGTGGTCGTCCGGGCGCGGTTGAGGCGGGGGTGTCCTGCCGTCCGAGCGGCGCCCGGTGTTACGATGTCGAAACCATGCAGCGGGGATGGTTCGGCTGGTTGCTGGTGACGGGGCTATCGATGGGGCTCGCCGGCTGCGGCGGGGACGACGAGGGTGGTGGAGGCGACGGCTCGACCGGCGGCGATGCGGTCGGAGGCGGTGGCGGCACGGGTGGGGGCGCGTCCGGCGGCGATGGTGGCGGCGGCGCGGCTGGGAGCTTCACCTCCCAGGGCGGTGCGAGCGGTGGCGGCAGCGGCGGCGGCGCGGGGGAGGCGGGCAGCGGCGGCTCCGGCGGTGACACCTCGATCTGCGCCCCGCCCGCGCCGTTCGACGTCGACGCGATCTACTCGACGGTCCTGCACGTCGATCCCGATGGGGACGACGCCGGCGACGGCACCGAGACCGCTCCCCTCGCGACGCTCGAGGAGGCCCTGTCCCGCGCCAGCGCCGGGACCCGCGTGCTGATGCACGCGGGCACCTACGTCGGGAGCACCTGGGCCGAGGGCCTCGAAGGCACCGCATCGGAGCCGATCGCCGTGGTGGGCGAGGGGGAGGTGGTGCTCGACGCCGACGGCGCTGCCGAGGTGCTGCACATCGCCGAGGCCCGCTACCTCGTGCTCGAGCACCTCACGCTCGAGAACGCGAGCGTCAACGGCCTGAACATCGACGACGGTGGCAGCTACGACACCCCGGCCGAGCACGTGGTGCTGCGGGACCTGACCGTCCGCGCGGTGGGCACGGGCGGCAACAACGACTGCATCAAGCTCTCCGGTGTGGACCGCTTCTTCCTGCTCGGGAGCGACATCTCGGGCTGCGACGCGGGCGACGCCGTGGACATGGTCGGCTGCCACGACGGCGTCATCGCAGCCAATCGCATCCACGACACCCCAGGCTCCGGCGGGATCCAGGCCAAGGGCGGCAGCTCCGGGACGCTCGTGCACGGTAACCGGTTCGAGGACGTCGGCGGCCGCTCGATCAACGCCGGCGGATCGACGGGCCTCGAGTTCTTCCGCCCCCTCGACGCCCCCTTCGAGGCGGCCGCGCTCCGCGTCGTGGCCAACGTCTTCGTGCGGAGCGGCGACACGCCCATCGCGTTCGTCGGGTGCGACGGGTGCGTGTTCGCCAACAACACCATCGTCGACCCGCAGGCCCGCGTCGCGCGCATCCTGCAGGAGACGGTCGACGCCCGCTTCGTGCCCTCCCGCGCCGGACTGTTCGTCAACAACGTCGTGGTCTTCCAGACGAGCGTGGTCAATAACCCCGACCGCTTCGTGAACGTGGGCCCGGACACCGCGCCGGAAACCTTCGTCTTCGGCCATAACCTCTGGTACGCGACCGACGACGCCGGCTTTGCCGGGCCGACGCTCCCGGACCCCATCGCGCCCGAGACCGGCTCGGTGGTCGCGGATCCGGGCTTTCTGGACCCGGGCGCGGGCGACTACCGCATCCCCGCCACCAGCCCCGCCGTGGGCGCGGGGCGGCAGGCCGAGAACGCTCCCGGCGACTTCACCGGTCGCTGCTGGGGCGAGCCGCCCGCCATCGGGGCGTACGAGCCGTAGGCGCAGACATCGCGCCGGTGGGGAGCGCCCGGCGTTCGCGCTAGCATCGCCCGGGGTTCTGCATCGTGCTCGATTTCGAGGGACTCACCAGCCGCGTCGGCTGCCTCGCGGTATCCGGCGCGCTCCTCTGCGCCTGCGGGGGGCAGGGTGGAGTCAGCGCTGCCCCGCCTGCGGCGCCGACCGCGGCGCCGCCTCCGGTGCTCGCGCCGCCCGAGGCGCCGGCCTCGGCCGCCCCCGCACCGCCTCCGGCTCCTCCTGACGCGGACGCCGACGAGGCGCAACAGCGAGCGGCCATCGAGCGGGCCGAGGCGGTGGTCCGCGCCACTCCCGAGCTGGCGTGGCTCGACGAGATCCGCTCCGGTGGCACTCCGCTCGACCCCGAGGCGTCCTGCGACGAGGCCGGATGCGAGGTCGAGATCGAAGTGAGCGGCGACGAAGGCGTACTGTTCTCGTTCGTCGTGGGACGAGACGGCGAGCTCTGGGTGATCGGCGCCGACGGCAGCTCAGTCCCGCATGCGGAATGGTCGAAGACCATGGAGACCGAGCTCGCCGAGATCGACGCGACGTCGGCGGCGCTCGCCGTGAAGATCGCCGAATTGCCGGAGATCCGGCGGTTCTTCGGCCACGTCAGGGCCAATGGACGCCGCCCCGCGCTCTGGCTCGAAGCTCCCCCGCGCCCCGGGTGCCGCTCCGACGAGCCCGATTGCAGGTTCGTGTTCTACGTCGGCGAGATCGGCGAGGACCATGCGTCACGCTACGCGACCGTCTGGATCAGCCGGGTCCATCAGCGGGTCTTCGTCGCGGACATCGCCCGGCCCGAGTTGGTCCCTTACGAAGAGTGGCGACAGCACCCCTCGGAGTGAGGGGGGCGAGTTCCCGAGTCCGAGATGGTGGACGCCGGCGGCTCGAGGCGTACCGGCCGGGCTATCACCGGAACGCGGGCCAGCGGCGCTTCGCGTCCGTCGCCGGGGTCACCGGGGCTGGCCCGGCGGCAGTCGCACCCTGCGACGCGGCGGGGTCTGGGTGAAGTCGCAATCCCACTCGCTCTGATCGACGACGTGGAACCCGGCGCTGTCCCAGGCGAGGCCGAGGTAGCTGCCGTTGCCGCCGTGGTCCCCGCATTCCTGCAGCGCGACCTCCTTCGGCGAGGCCTTCGCGCGCCGGATTTCTCCCCAGGTATCGCGGTAGGTCATCACGATCCAGGCCGCGGGATCCTCCGCGGTGCCGAAGACGTGCAGGGTGGGGACAGCGCGGCTGATCCCCACCAGGACGTTGGGTTGCTGGCCGCAGGCGAGGTAGCCAATGGTGAAGACGAACTCGGTGGCGCGACCATCGTGGTCGTAGTCGGCGAGGTCCATGACGCGGACGCGTGGTCGCTTCACCGCCTGGGTGAGGGTCGCCGCAGCGCGCCGCTGCCCCTCGGGGACGTCGTAGTCCGGGGCGTCGTCGGGCAGGGCGCGGAAACCCGGGATGTTCGCCGGGCCGTCGCTGATCGCCGCGAGATCCAGGACCTCCTCAGGCTCCCCGGGGCGCGCCCGGACGAGCTCCAGCTCGCCCGCGAGCCCCCACTCCATGCCGAAACAAGCGCAGTAGCCCACATCCGGCGTGCAGCCGTTGAACCTCGGCGCCTCACGCCAGCGCAGGAACCACTGCTCGTTCACCCCGTCCACGACGACGGAACGCCGCTCCCAGATCCGCGGCGGCACGTAGCCTGGCGGCCAGGGCAGGGTTCCGTCGTCTTCCGGCGCCGCCGGCTCGGGCGCTGGCGCGGTCGCGCTCGCCGTTGGCGCTGCGCTCGGCGGGGGAGCGTCGCGGGCGACTGACGCCGACGAGGCGCCGCCCATCCCGCGCGCCGCCACCTGGACGACCACGGACCGGGGCTCTCCCCCCGGCCCTACGCGGCCGCAGGAGACGAGGGCCACCGCGGCGAGCGGAGCGATGAAGCGCGAACCCATTGAGCCTCAACGCCGCGAGCGTAGCGGGCATTCGCGCCGCGCGCACCGCACCCCCCATCGATGGCTGCCCGAACTCGCGTGGACGCTGCCGCCGCCGCCGCAGTCCGGTCGCGCAGATCGGGGTCGCCGCCCAAGCGGCTTCCCGGGGTGAGAGCCGCATGGGCGGCAGTTCCGGCATAGATTTGCGCTCGGCGGCCCTTGTTGATGGCCGGAACCGCCCTCGAACCGGGCGGTTTCCGGTGTAGGCTGCCCGCCCATGAGTCGCCCGATCCGGATCCGTGACCCGCGCCTGCGGGTGGCGCTGGTGACGGGGGCCTGCTCGGGCATCGGGCGCGCCTTCGCGGAGCGGCTCGCCTCGCTCGGGTTCGAGCTCGTCGTCGTGAGCAACCGGCCCGAGCCGCTCGCCGCCACGGCGCGCGAGCTCGCGGCGGCGCACGGCGTCAAGGTGCACGAGATCGTGAGCGACCTGTCGCGCCCCGAGGCCGCCGAGGAGCTCCACGCGGCGGTCGCTGCGCGAGGGCTCGCGGTGGACGTGCTGGTCAGCAACGCGGGCTGCTTCTTCTTCGGCGAGACGGTGGACGTGCCGCTCGAGCGGGCGCAGACGATGCTCGGGCTGCACGTGGTGACGCCGTCGCTGCTGCTGGCGCGGTTCGGCCGCGAAATGCGCGAGCGGGGTTACGGCCAGCTCCTCGTCGTCGCCAGCATCTCCGCCTGGCGCGATTTCCCCGGTATCAGCCACTACGGGGCGAGCAAGCGGTACCTCCGCGGCTTCGCCTGCTCGCTCCGGAGCGAGCTCGGGGTGTACGGCGTGAACGTCACCTGCCTCTCGCCGGGCCCCACGGCCACGGGCCTATTCGATCCGGACACGGCCGCAACCCGCCGCGGCAAGCAGCTCGGTCTCTTCGCGGCGCCCGCCGCCGTCGCCGACGCGGGGCTGCGCGCGCTGTTCGCCGGCCGCGCCGAGGTCATCCCCGGGCTGCTCAACCGCCTGATGGCCTGGGGCGCGGCGCTCACCCCCCAGTGGTTGATCGATCTCGTGCGCCGGCGCGCGCCCTGGCTCCCGCCGCGGGGGGCGCGGTCGTGACCGATCCCTTCTCGCCCTTCCGGCTCGGCGGCGTCACGCTCCGGAACCGCGTCATCAAGACGGCCGCCTTCGAGGGGATGACCCCGGACGGCCGCGTGAGCGACGATCTGGTCGAGCACCACCGCGCGCTCGCGGCCGGCGGCGTCGGCATGACCACGGTGGCCTACTGCGCGGTCGAGCCCGACGGGCGCACCTTCCGCGACCAGCTCCACCTGCGACCGGAGGTGGTCCCGGAGCTCCGGCGCCTCACCGACGTCGTCCACGCCGAGGGCGCCGCGGCCTCGCTCCAGCTCGGCCACTGCGGCGCCTTCTCCGACAACGCCGACCAGTGCCGGCGGCGGCCGTTCGGGCCCTCGCGCGCCCTGAACCTGGTGGGGATGATGAGCGGTCGGGTGCTGGCCGACGCCATGACCGCGGACGAGATCGAGGCGATCACCGCCCGCTTCGTGACGGCGGCGCGGCTCGCCCGCGAGGCGGGCTTCGACGCCGTGGAGCTGCACCTCGGCCACGGCTACCTCCTGAGCCAGTTCCTCAGCCCGGCCACCAACCGCCGCCGCGACCGCTGGGGCGGCTCGCTCGAGAACCGGGCGCGCTTCGCCCTCGACGTGGTGACGCGGGTGCGCGACGCGCTACCGCCGGAGCTGCCCGTGCTCTGCAAGGTCAATCTCCGCGACGGCTTCCGCGGGGGCCTCGAGCTCGCGGAGAGCGTCGAGGTCGCGCGCTGGCTCGAGGCGCGCGGCGCGGACGCGCTCGTTCTCTCGGGCGGGTTCGTCAGCAAGAACCCCTTCTACCTCTTCCGCGGCGACCGGCCGCTCTGGCCGATGATCGTGGCGGCCAAGAACCCCGCCTTCAAGCTAGCCCTAGCGCTGTTCGGGTGGTTCGTGATCCGATCCTCGCCCTTCGAGCCGCTCTACTTCTTGCCGCTGGCGCGCGAGGTGCGGCGCGCCGTGCGGATGCCGCTGGTGCTGCTCGGGGGGATCAAGTCGCGCGCGGATCTCGGCGTCGCGATGGAGGAGGGCTTCGAGCTGGTCGCCATGGGGCGCGCGCTCGTCCACGACCCTTCGCTCATCGCGAAGTACGCTGCCGGCGCGCTCACCGAGAGCGGCTGCGTCCCCTGCAACCGCTGCGTCGCCGAGATGGAGCGGGACGGCGGCGTCTGCTGCACCAGGCTCCCCGAGCAGCTCGCGGCCCGCGCCGCCCGCGCCGCGCGGGGCCGCGCGCCCCGGGGCTGAGCGAGCAGCGGGTGGCGGCCGGCTCCGCCTCTTCGCGGTCATCACCACCTCCCATGATCGAGCGGGAGCGTGCGAAACGTCCCCTCCGTCCTGCCGGCACTCGCCTTCGCGTCGATGGATCCCGGCGAAGGGGAGGTCCTCGCTCTCGACGACCCACAGCCGAAGGCGGTTGAGCGCACTGAGACGAACTCGATCGGGGTTCGACTGCGGCGGGGGACAGGGCTCGCTGCACGGTGTGTTGGCGGCGTCGCCTCGTGCAGAACGTGGTAGGCTAAGAGCCCGATGGGGAGAGCGATTCAGACGTGGTGCGTGCTGGTCCTGTGTCTGTCGGCATGCGGCGGAACTGACGGGGATCCTGCGCCGGCGGGATCGTCGGGCGGAACGGGGAACACCTCGGCCTCGGGTGGATCCGGGGCGACCCCGTCGGGTGGATCTGGGGTGGGCGGCGGCTCCGGTGGTCAAGCCGCACGCCCGATCGTCACCTGGTCGTCCCCAACAACGCTCGCGGGAGCTAGTCCCAATGGGTTCGTGGATACGGCGCTCGGCGCCGCCGGAGAGTTGTGGGTCGTCTATCAAGGCACCCGCCACGGGATTGCCACGTTCGATGCGGTGGCTGGCTTTGGCACCCCCACCAGTTTGCACGAGGAGTCCCAAGCCCGGTACACGCCGCAGGTCGAGTTCAACACGAGCGGACTCGGTCTGGCGGCATGGGTTCTGTACGAAGACGGTGGCGATGTCCTCTTGCTGAGCAGCTTTACCGCTGGGGCCTGGACGGCACCCGTGAAGGTTTCCGTCGGCAGGACGGAGGTGCAGCACCTCTATCTGAACGAGGCGGGTCAGGGGCTCGTGATCTGGGACGAGCAACAGCAACTCGACGCCGCAGCCGGCACGTGGGCCTATCGGATCAAGGCAGCGAGCTACGGTAACGGTGACTGGGGACAGCCGGTGGTGCTCGCCGAGAACACCAACGGCAACTACTGGCCTCGGGGCGATATCGACGAGCAGGGCCGGGCGCTCGTCGCTTGGCGTTCGCGCAATGGCGAAACGTCGACTTCGGGCGGTCTGGGATGCGCCTACTACGACGGTACGAGCTGGGGACCGCCCGAGGTCGCCGACGTCGGTGTCGCGGGGATCTACTCCACTGACGTCGCCCTCACCGAGAGCGGGTCCGGCGTGCTCGCGTACACGCGGCTTGCCACGTATGTCCGCGAATACGTCCCCGGGGTGGGTGCCCTCGACGCCTTGGAGCTCGAGGACCCGGGCTATCCGGCTTGGATCCGCGTGGCGCTGCGGCCTGACGGCTCTGGCCTGATGGTCGGGGCGGGCAAGAGAGTGCTCGGCTGGGAGCGTTCTGCGGACGGCAGCTGGTCTTCCGCGGTTGAGATCCAGTCCGCTGAGGGTGGCGATGCGCCTCGGCAACACGATCTCGTCGTGACCGCGTCCGGTGGTGTCGTAGGCTGGGCCTGGGGCAGCGGGATTGGCAGCGCACGGGTGGCGACGTACCGGCCCGGCACCGGCTGGTCTCAGTCGGCCATCCTCGATGCCGCCTCCGGAAGCGGCGCCGGGGTCTGCGTCCCGAGCGTTCAGCTCCGTTCGGACGGCACGGCCTTCGCGGCTTGGAGCCACTGGGACACCTGGCCCGACGGTGAGCTGCGCGTGAGCGTCGCGTCGCCCGCGCAGGCCCCGTGACATCGACACCCGTGGTGTGAGCGGGGTCACCTGATTCTCCCCCCGGGCTGCGGAAAGGTCGATCTTGCCGCCTCCCGGTGGGTGACGGCAGCAGCGCTCGTGGGTGATGGAGCTCGCCCCGTGCGGGGGGCCGCCGCGGCCGGCGTGCAGGGACGGCGCGGCGGCACCGAACGGCGAGGGCGCGGTCACGAGCAGCCGCTCCCAGCGCCTCTCCTCGAGCAGCCGCGAGGCGGCGTCCACTACGCCGAAGGCGGCCACGCCGGGCGAAGCGCGAAATCATGAGGCTGACCTCGCAGGTCGTGGGCGATCCGATCGTCGGCGAGTTGGTCGCGGTCGCGTATCGTGCCTCAGCCGAGCCCGACCGGCCACGATGAGACGGCCAGAGCCGTCGAGGGTGGCGCCCGCTGCCGCTGGCGCCCTGGGGCGGAGCCGATGCAGCTCAAGGTCAGTGAGGCGCCACGGCTGGTCGTGTGTCCCGCACCACTTTCGGACTACCGACCGCCAGCTCGGTAGCACCGCCAAGCCCACGAAGCCGGACAGAGTCGCAACTCCGCGCCCCGTCGCGCTCCGCGTTCGAAGAAGAACCGGGAGCTGAGCGCACCGCCGGTCCGCGAGCGCCGACGAAGCGGGCCGCGCGGAGCCCCTCGGCGGCCCCGCTCGACTTGCCTGGGCGGCCGGTGACACTTAGAAGATAGGAGGAGAAACGACGATGAGCGCAAACGCCGGGTGGTTCGCGCTGGGGATGGTGGCACTGGCCGCGTCGTCGTGCGGCGGCGGCGATGGGAGACTGGCCGGGGACGAGCTGGAATGGGTGACGATCCCGCCGGGAGAGTTCCTCATGGGCTGCTCCCCCAACGATTTGGAGTGCGACACGGAGGGGGAGCACAGCGAGGTGCCCGTCCACCGGGCGACGCTTCGGGGGTTCGAGATGACGCGCACCGAGATCACCCAGTACCAGTACTGGAAGGTGACGGGCCAGACGCCCCGCTATCACGCCAAGTGCGGCGACTGCCCGGTCGAGTACCTGGCCCGGGGGCACGCCGACGCGAGCGCGTTCTGCGAGGCCATCGGGGGACGGCTGCCGAGCGAGGCGGAGTGGGAGTATGCCGCGCGGGCGGGCACGACCACCCGTCACTACTGTGGCGACGACGACGCCTGTGTCGACGAGATCGCGTGGCACCGCGGGAACAGCTTCGCCGGCGACGGCGACTGGACGTTGCATCCGCAGCCCGTCGGCCAGAAGGAGCCGAATGCCTTCGGTCTATTCGACATGGAAGGCAACATCATGGAGTACACTGAAGACTGCTCCCACGACGACTACACGGGCGCGCCCGCGGACGGCAGTGCCTGGGTAACGGGCGGCGACTGCACGCGGCACGTCTTCCGCGGCGGCAGCTACAACGACAGCCCGTGGTACCTGCGCTCGTCGCGGCGCTTCTGGGACTTCGAGGACACGCGGGGCATCGCCGACGGCATCCGCTGCGCGAGGGATCGGTAAAGCCCGGTCCGGACCGATGGGGCGCCGAGACTACGGGCGCGTCGGAAGATCGAGCGGGGCTGCCGGGGGGGCTCCGCGCCTGGGCTAGTTCACGCTGAGATACGAACAGAACGTCCGGCAGTCCGGCGCCTGGTGCTGGCAGTAGCTCACCCAGCGTCGCTGGCCCCCGGAGCCCTCGAAGGAGGGCAGGTGGCGGGACCAGCCCCCGTACGCGTCGTGCTCGGGGCCGGGCCAGTACCAGCGCGCGCTGCGCACGGCTCCCTCGTCGGCCACGTAAGCGGGCAGGCCGAGCTTGCTGCCGAGGTCACAGGGAGGGGCCGCCGACCCGGAGTCGACCCCACTCAGCTCGACCGAGATGCCGCACGCGCGATCGCTCCCGTCGAAGGCGATGGACACGCCGCCGTCCTGCCAGCCCCGCGCCGGCGCATCGAGCCAGAGCACGGTGTCCTGGAAGGCCGTCTCGTCGAGCGTGCAGCGCAGCGGCCGCAGGTCCTGGACCTTGCCCTTGGCCTTGGTGCAGGCCGCGCGCGCCTGGGCCTCGCTCATGCCCAGGGCGAAGCCGAGCACGTCCCGGAGAAACGGATCGGCACCCTCCCCGCTGGCGCATCCGGACCACGCATCCTTGAAGTCCTGGACGGTGCCGGCCTGTCCGGTGGGCTCGGCGTCCCGACCGTCAAGCCTCGGAGCCACTGGGTCGGACCGCTCGGGCGCCACGGGTGGGGGCTGCTTCCCGCCGCAGCTCGTCAGCGCCAGGGTCACCAGGGCCGTCCACGCCAGGGCTCGCATCGTGCGAGCAGGGTATCACGGCGCGCCTCCACCGTACCCTCGCCGCCCGGGTAGCGCGTCCCGTACGGGCGATGGGCTCCGCGCACGACCCCCGAACACGAAGCTCGGTCCCTTGCGCGAGCGCGAGATCCTGGTCCCCTGGTGGGGCGTCCTGCCCCCTCCTGTGCCAGCGGGTATGGACTGGAATGTGCATCCCAGGAGGGTCGGGAGGAGACATGCGCCAGCTCCGCGACCAGCCCCCGCGCCCCCGATCGACCACGGCATCGCCGGCGTACCCGCGGCTCATGGCGGCCGGTCTGCTGGCCATCTTGGCCTCGGCTTGCGGTGGCGAGGTCACCGGGGGCCCGTCGCTGACGCCCCCGAACGCGCCCCCGAACGCGCCCCCGGACCCCGATCCGGTCACGACCACGGGCGGCCTCCCACCCACGCCGTACGCTTCACCGGACGTCGGCGCCGGCGCCGACGGCGGAGCTCCCGCCGCGCAGCCCGGCGACGACGACACCAACCCGCCGGGCGCTGGCGCTGCCTCCTGCTGCACGGGGGCATCCCCTGTCCGGCGCGCTGCCTCATCGCCGGGACCGAGCTCTGCGTCACGCCCACCGGGCGCATCTACCCTTGCGCGCAGATGGTGAGCGAGGACGCCGACGACGGGCTGGCGATCGGGCACGTCGAGCGGGGGCTCGATCGAGCACGGATCGCCGAGCTACAGCGGCAGAAGGATCGTGTCGAGGCGGTCTGCGCGCCCTGCGCCCTGCGCGATCGCTGCCTGAGCCACTGCGGCTGCCGGCACGTCGCGCTCACCGGGGCGCTCGGCGAGATCACGGCGACCCTCTGCGAGCTCGAGGGCGCCTTCATCGAGGAGGCCGACCGCGTCGCCGAGGCGCTCTTCACCGAGCGCGATCCCACGTTCCTCGACTTCTACTACCGGCGCCCCCGCGCCGCGGAGCGGATTCGGCGTCTTGGCGGTGGCGAGCCCCAGATCGGCGAGCGCGAGGTGCAAGCCCGCTCGTAGCCGTTCCGACCGTCGTTCGGCCGCGTCCGTGCCGTCCGGCGCGCTCAGCAGCGAGAGGCCGTGCCGCAGCACCACCGCGCAGAGCTCCGGGGCGCCGCTGTCGCCGAAGAGCGTCCCGAGCTCGGCCCAGGCCTCGACGGTGGCGAGGGGCCGCGGGCTCGTCGCGCTCACGCGTCCGAAGGGGGGGCGAAGCGCCTCCAGCGTGCGCCGCACGACTTCGATCCACGCGGGTCCGAGCGGGGGGGCCGTCCAGCCGCGGAGGAGCTCTTCGAGGGGGAGCGGGGTGGGCATCGGGCGTGAGGATAGACGGGTGGCGCTGGTAGCCTGGCGGCGAGTCGTGTCCGAGTCCGGGGGGCGCGTGCCCGAGACGCTGGAGGAGCTCGGCGTGGGCCCGCTCACCGCGCGCGAGATCGGCCGGGCGCAGTAGCGACCCGCGCCGTCGGGCCCCGGGTGCTGCGGGCGCGCGGCTACATCCCGGAAACCGCCTGGAAGGCGGACGGACAGTTCACCTCTTGGTAGTTGAAGTTCGGGTTGTCGGCCAGGTCCGCCCAGTCCACCCACCAGGTGCAGCCCTCGAGCAGATCGGGCTTGCCGGCGAAGACCTGCTCACACTTGCTGCGGGCGCAGGACTTGGCGGCGTCGTGATTGCCCGGGTTCTGGTTGCGGCACTGGAGGAAGAAGCCACCGAAGCGATCGCCGATATCCGAGCTTCCCCACGATTGCGTGCAGGCGTCGAAGTCGCCGACGCCTCCGCCCGGGACCAGCAGGTCGAACTGGCCGCCGCCGATCCCGCCGGTGTTCAGCTTCTGCACGATCATGACCTTGCCGCGCAGGGCCGCGGAGCCCGGGTCGTCGTAGCCGGAGCTCGTCGTGCCTGTGAACTCGATCTGGTAGCAAGCGCCGCAGTTGCCCTCGTTGAAGGCGGCGAACCCGTAGGCGAGCTGGTCGCTGAGCGCCCAGGGCGCCATGGTCCAGCATTGGTAGGCGCTGCCTCCCACGCACGCGCTCTGCGCGTTGGGATCGCCGATCACGTTGCCGCTCGAGTCGCAGGCCTTGGCCGTGCCCTTGTCCGGCCAGGCGCAGCTCGGCTTGCAGCAGTCCCAGTAATGGGTGAAATGTCCCGGCTTGGGGCTCGTGATCGGTGGGGGCATCTCGACGGTTCCCCCGCCGCCGGTGTTCTGGACGCCGCCGGTGTTCTGGACGCCGCCGGTGTTCTGGAAACCGCCGGTGTTTTGCACCCCGCCCGTTGCCCCGCCACCGCACTCGTCGCAGCTCTCCATGCAGTAGTCGTTGTCGCGGAACCACGGCGACCCGCAGTTGCCCCATTCGGCCCAGGTGGAACAGGGGGTGGCGTCGGGAGAGATGTCCGTGCACTCGACTGCGACGCCGCCGGTGTTCTGGACACCGCCGGTGTTCTGGACGCCGCCAGTGTTCTGGACGCCGCCGGTGTTCTGGACGCCGCCGGTGTTCTGGACGCCGCCGGTGCTCTGGACGCCGCCGGTGCT
>CAYOLF010000012.1:0-17811 GCA_964404725.1 uncultured Polyangiaceae bacterium | reverse complement strand
TCTGGACGCCGCCGGTGTTCTGGACGCCGCCGGTGCTCTGGACGCCGCCGGTGCTCTGGACGCCGCCGGTGCTCTGGACACCGCCCGTCGGCTGTCCCCCGAGCGGAGCCCCACCGTCCCCCGGGCCCCCGCTGAGGGGCGTTCCCCCTCCGATCCCAGGGTCCGCGCCGCCGCTCGACTCGCCGCTCGCGAAGGGGATGTTTCCGTCCTCGGACCCTGCACAGGACGCGGCCACGCCGCCACCCACCGCCACCGCCGCCACGAGTAAGGAACGCTGTAAGGATCCGATGCCAACCTTCATGGAGCACAAGTTAGCGTGTGGTTCCGAAGAGGCAATCCGAGGAAGGGGATGGCGCCGTGGGCGCGGTGCCCGTCTCGCGGCGAAACGAGACGTTCAAACCTGGCCGGATTCTTCTTCGTTCCAGCGATTATTGCCGTAGCGGTCCAGAATTCCGACGCCTCGGCTCTTCCGCTCCAGTTCCGCTCGTCCTTCCGGAGAGAACGGTCGCCCTGGGCCGCTCGCGCCGGGTTCGTGGCTCGCGGGGACCACAGGGAACGATGTGGCACCCCGTCGGGAAACCGGCGCCAGGGGCGCAGCGTCGGCTCGTCGGGCCCATCGCGCCCCGACGTCGCCGCCATCCGACGCCATCGGTCACCCGAGCGCCGCCGACTCCTCGCCGTCGACGCCTCGCTCCGGGGGCGCCGAGATCGCCCGCGGGCTGCGCGTCTTCCAACCGCGAGCCAGGCCGTCACCGTCGTACGCTCGCGCCATCGTGACCTCGATCGAAGCACGGACGCCCGGCACCAGACCGCGAAGCAGGCTCGACCGCCGCGGGAACTGCGCCAGGATGGTGCCGTCACCGTGGATGGTCGCCTCGACGCGGACTCGGTCCCCCATCGTCCACATGCGCTCGATGGTAACGATGCCCTCTGGGTCCAGCCAGAGCTTGACGTCGTGGGTGCGGATGAGAACCCGAACGCGCGTCCTCTCGGCGACCTCGTGGCCCTCCAGCACCAGCGCGCCGCAGTGGATCCGCCCCTGGACGACCTCGCCCGCCAGGGCGTTCACCTCCCCCACGAATTCGTTCACGAAGGCGTTCTCGGGGTGATCCATGACCTCGGTTGGCGTGCCGACTTGCGCGATCTTGCCGCGTGTCATCACCACCACCTGATCCGCCACCTCGAGCGCCTCCTCCTGGTCGTGGGTCACGAACACGCTCGTCACGTGGATCTCCTCGTGGAGACGGCGCAACCAGCGGCGCAATTCCTGGCGGACGCGCGCGTCGAGCGCACCGAACGGCTCGTCCAGGAGGAGCACGCGGGGCTCCACCGCGAGCGCGCGGGCGAGCGCGACCCGCTGGCGCTGCCCCCCCGAGAGCTGCGAGGGCAGGCGCCGGGCGAGGCCCTCGAGCTGCACCAGCTCGAGCAGCTCGTGCACGCGACGGGTGAGCACGGCCGCCTCGGGCCGGCGCCCTCGCGGCATGACGCGCAACCCGAAGGCGATGTTCTCGAAGACGTCGAGGTTGCGGAAGAGGGCGTAATGCTGGAAGACGAAGCCGACGCCCCGCTCCCGCACGCTGGATCGCGTCGCGTCCTGACCGGAGAAGAGCACGACGCCGGAGTCCGGCACCTCGAGCCCGCCGATGACGCGGAGCAGCGTGGTCTTCCCCGAGCCGGAGGGGCCGAGCAACGCCACCAGCTTGCCGGAGGGGACCTCGAGCGAAACGTCGTCGAGGCCGACCGTCTTGCCCCATCGCTTGGAGACACCGCGCACCGAGATGGTCATTCCGCCGCTCCTTGCCCCCGTATGCGCCACTCCACCAGCTTTTTGGCCAGCAGGGCCAGAAGTCCCACGACGCTCACCAGGCTGGCGACGGCGAAGGCCCCCACCTGGTCGTACTCGTTGTGGAGGATCTCGACATGAAGCGGCAGCGTGTTCGTCTCGCCGCGGATGTGACCCGACACCACCGAGACGGCGCCGAACTCGCCGATGGCCCGGGCCGTGCAGACGATGATGCCGTAGAGGAGGCCCCAGCGCACGTTGGGTAGGGTGATGCGCCAGAACATCTGCCAGGCGTTGGCTCCCAGCGCGACCGCCGCCGTCTCTTCGTCGCGGCCGACCGCTTCCATGAGGGGGATGAGCTCGCGTGCCACGAAGGGAAAGGTCACGAATACGGTCGCCAGGATGATCCCCGGACGGGCATAGACGATCCGGATCCCGTGGTCGATGAGCCAGGGCCCCCAGAGGCCCTGGGCGCCGAAGAGGAGGACGAACACCAGACCGGCCACCACCGGGGACACCGCGATCGGGAGATCGATCAGCGCCGACAGGACCGACTTGCCGCGAAAGTCAAACTTGGTGATCGCCCAGGCCGCCGCGAAGCCGAAGATCGTGTTGAGCGGCACCGCGACCCCAACCGTCAGGAGGGTCAGCAGGATCGCAGAGCCGGTGTCTGGAGCCGTGATGGCGGCCACGAAGGGCGCCACGCCTTGTGAGAGCGCGACGCTGAAGACCGCCGCCACCGGCACGACCAGGAACGCGGCGAGAAAGACGACGGCGACCGCCACCGCGAGCCACGACCACCCGCGGGGGCGACTGCGGGCATTGGCTGTCCCGCTCATGCCTCGCTCCTCCGGCCGGCGACGCGCCGTCCGACCCATCGCTCGAAGGAGTGGACCAGGACGAGGATCAGGAGCGACAGCAGGAGCAAGACCGACGCCAGCACGGTGGCCCCGTTGTAGTCGAACTGTTCGAGCTTGGTCACGATGAGGAGCGGTGCGATCTCGGTCTTGAAGGGGAGGTTGCCGGAGATGAACAGCACCGAGCCGTATTCGCCGAGCGCCCGCGCGAGGGCGAGCGCGAACCCCGTGACGACCCCCGGCACGAGCAACGGGAGCTGGACGCGCAGGAACGTCTGCGTCGGCCCGGCGCCGAGCGACGCCGCCGCCTCGCCGATCTGGGGGTCGAGCTCGGCGACCACCGGCTCTACGGTGCGCACTACGAAGGGCAGCCCCACGAAGGTGAGCGCGATGACGATGCCGAGCGGCGTGAACGCGACCGGGATCCCCGCCTGGGCCAGGACGCGACCGAACCAGCCGTGCTCGGAGTAGAGGTAGGTCAGGGTGATGCCCGCGACGGCGGTGGGGAGGGCGAACGGCAGCTCGACGATGGTGTCGAGCACCGTTCGGCCGGGGAAATCGTAGCGAGCGAGGACCCAGGCGATGACCGTGCCGAAGGTAACGTTGACGAGGGCGGCGGCGAACGCGCACCCGAGGGTGAGCCGAATCGCCGCGACCGTGCGCGGGGCCGTGGCGATCCGGATCACTTCACCGTAGGGCACTCCGGCGGCGCGGAGGAGGAGCCAGCCGAGCGGGAGCAGCACCAGCGAGCCGAGGTAGAGCCAGGTGAAGCCCAGGGTCGGCGCCAGGCCCGGGAGCTGAAAGCCCCGGCGCGAGCGAAAAATCCAGCTCATCGGTGGAGGGACTCGAAGATCTGGTCGAACGCGGCCCCGTCCGCGAAGTGCTCCGCCTGTGCCTTCTGCCAGTCGCCGAAGATCTCTTGGATGGTGAACAGAGTGAGGGGCGGGAACACGGAGGCGTGTCGGGCGAGCACCGCGGCGTCACGGGGCCGGTAGTAGTGCTTGGCCGCGATCTCCTGTCCCTCGGGCGAATAGAGGAACTTGAGGTAGGCCTCGGCGACCTCGCGTGTTCCATGGCGATCGACGTTCTTGTCGACCACGGCGACGGAGGGCTCCGCCAGGATGCTGAGCGGCGGGATCACGATGGCGAAGTTCTGGGCCCCAGCCTCCTTCAGGACGAGGTGCGCCTCGTTCTCCCAGGTGAGGAGGACGTCGCCGATCTTGTTCTGCACGAAGGTCGTCGTGGCGCCGCGAGCGCCCGAGTCGAGCACCGCGACGTTGGCGTAGACTTGCTTGACGAAGGCGCGCGCGGTCTCCGCGTTGCCTCCCGGCTGGCGGAGGGCATAGCCCCAGGCGGCCAGGTAGGTCCAGCGGGCGGCGCCCGAGGTCTTGGGGTTCGGGGTGATGACGCCGACGCCGGGGCGAGTGAGATCGCTCCAGTCCTTGATGTTCTTGGGGTTGCCGGCCCGCACCAGGAACACCATGGTCGAGGTGTACGGCGCGCTCGCCTGGGGCAGGCGCTGCTGCCAATCGGGTGCGATGAGCCCGCTCTTCTTGGCGATGGCGTCCACGTCGTAGGCGAGGGCCAGCGTGACGACGTCGGCCTCGAGCCCGTCGATGACCGAGCGCGCTTGCTTGCCCGAGCCCCCGTGTGATTGGCGGACCTTCACTTCCTGCTGCGCCTCGGCCAGGCGCTTCCGGGCGAACGTGGCGTTGTACTCCTCGTAGAGCTCGCGCGTCGGATCGTAAGAGACATTGAGGAGCGACACGGCGGGCTTGGCACCGCTCGAGTCCGGTGCGGCGCTTGACCCCTGCGACGAGGCAGGATCGGTCCGGCGGCAGCCGACGACGATCAGGAGGAGGGTGGAGGCCAGGAGCCAGCAGAGCCGTGCTCGCCGAGTGTTTGCCATGGTGTGGTGCGATGCCTCTGGGGGTTCGATGGGGACGCTGGGCGCCCCGAGGTGGAGGGTCAGTACGACACCTGCATGGCGAGCGTGCCCTCGTGGCGGGCGTCGTCCGGGTCCTGGTCCGTGTCGAAGAGGCCGTACGATGCCTGCACCTTCACCTCGTCGCCGAGGACGAAGTAGTTCAGGCCGACCTCGTAGTGGCGGGTGATGCTGTCCCCCTCGTCGACGTCGGGATCGACGAAGCCCAGGCGGGCCACGGGCTGGAGCCGCTTGGCGAAGGTGTACCCCAGGACGGCGTTGCCACCGTGGCCTTCCCTGCGGTTGCCGTCGGGGCCGTCCCAGGCATGCAGGTACTCGAGCTGGAAGAGGACGTTGGCCAGATCGACCCGGATGTCGCCCTGCACCCGGTCCTTGGTGGCGACGTCGTCTCGCTCTCCGATCCCCACGTAACCGACGCCGCCCAGGATGAGCCCTTCGAGGGGGTAGACCTCGAGCCGCAGCGCGAGGTTCTTCTGGCGATCCGCGTCGAGCTGATTGGGGCCTTGGCCGTTGTAGAGTCCCAGATCGTACCCAACGTACTCGAACTTCTTCTCGATCTTCAGCCCCCCATCCCGCTGACGACCGTTGAAGGTCCGCGTGACGAGCGGGTCCTCTGGCAGGACGAGCTTCGTCGATGAGGTGACCCCCGCCAAGGTCAGCGGGGCCCGAAACTGACCGATCGAGGCGTTCCCGAGCGGGGTCACGACGGTCAGAATGAGATCCTGGAGGATGGAGGTGTCGCGCGGCGGCGTGGCCACGGTCACCTGCTCCGGCGAGTCCGGATCGCTCGCCGGAGGATCCTGATTCTGAACGGGCACGTCCGCCGTGCCGAACCGCAGCGTCTTGGCCGGATCGATCATGATGGCGTACTTCACCCGATCGGGGATGAGGTCGCCTTTCGCCTTGAGCTGAGCCCGGCGGACGCGGAACGTGAAGGCGGTCTCCGGGCCGCCCGCGGTGTCGGTGTTGGACAGGAAGGCCCAGCCCTGGAAGTTGACGCCCGGCTGCAAGAACCCGCTCTTGCCGACGGCGAGCTTCTTGGGCCCGGCCGGCTCCATCTCCGTCTCGGCGGGGGGCGGCGGGACCGAGCTGGGCGGCTCGGAGGCCGAAGCGGGGGCGGTCGCGGCCGCGTGCGCCGGGGGCGGAGTCGCCGGAGCGCCCGTGGGGGAGGTGGGCGAGGTTGCCGGAGCGGTGGCGGTGGCGCTCGGAGCCGGAGCCGCGGCCGCCACCGGCGCCGCGACCTCGGGAGTTGCGGGGGGCGGAGCGTCGGCATCGGGGGCCGGCTCCTGCCCCTGCGCGAAGGCGGCGTGACTGGCAGTCGTCAGCGCGATGATAAGGAATAAACCCTGTGGGTGGCGAGTCGGAAACACGGAGTCTGAGGCCTTTCGGAAGGGGGCCGGGGCGGCGCACCAGAGGCGACGCGCCGGTGAGGGGCCGGCGGGAACAGCAGCGCCACTTCATGGAAAGAAGCGGCTCCAGAGTGCGGACCGGCTCGGAGTTCGGCTGGGGGGGGTAGGGCGGCGAGGCGGCACACAGGAGGAAGCAGGAGAACCCCCGCGTGAGCGGGGCCCCAGGGCGTCTCGGTGGCAGTCTCGCGGCCTTGTCGAGGTGTCGCTGCTGCCTCAGCAAAAGGCATGCCAAGGGGGGCTGCCGCGAGGGTTCCCCGCGGCTCGCGCCGAAAGGCGGGGTTCGTGCATGAAATCCCCGGCTCCTTGAGTCCGCTTTATTTCACGGAACCAGACAAGGGAACGGAAACGAGCCCCGGTTCGCCGTTCCCCGAGACGGAACCAGGCGAGAAACGAACACACACAGGTGGCGCCGCCCCCCATCGGTACCAGCTCGTCGGCCGAGCTGGGGGTGTCCCGGAACGCGGCGCGTCTCTCCGGTCGCAGGGGCTCCGCCCCAGCGCCTCTGGGCTCGGGGCTCGTTCGCCGACAATGGTTGGTGGAGGCTACCCTCCGAGCGACGCGGCGACGAGCAGGCGGGACGCGAAGACTCCAGCGCCGATCAGGATCAGGACCCCGAGGACCAGCCGTCCGACGGGCACGATCCAGCGGTCGGGCAGGAACACGAGGATCGCCGGGACCTTGAAGTAGGTGCCGAGAACCCCCGGTGGTTCGACGAACGCAAACACCAGATACGCGAGCCCCCAGACGACCAGCAACACGACGACGCCCCAAATCATGATGGATTTCCTTCGGCGCCGGACGCTAGCCGAACCGCCGCCAGAGGCAAGCGCGATGATGGGTGGCGGAGGCGCTGGGGGCCCGCGGACGCGGTCGATGGCGCGGGGCCGCGAGGGTCAGCCGAGGAGGAGCCGGAGTACCAGCAGCAGGCCGCCCCCCGCGAGGAACGACGCGAGGCCGCACCCGAGAAAGGTGCGCTGCATGGTGCCGGCGATGGTCATGGTCACCACGTTCGCTTGCCGGACCCGTCGCTGGGCTTCCTCTGCCTCGCGCGCCAGCTCCGCGGCCAGCCGCCCGTGAAGCGCCACCGGGACCAGGTTGGTCGCGCGGCAATACACGCAGACGGTGCTCTCGGAGCGCGAAGGGGGCAGCGCGCCCCCACAGGCCCGGCAGGCGAACGGCGCCCCCGCCTGCTGCGGCGGCCGCGCCAGCAGGAGCGGGCGCAGCGCCCGCCGATAGTGGATGCGGCCCGCCAAGAGCGCGGTGCCCAGCGACAGCGCCATCGCGAGCAGGAACAGCGGCGCCATCGCCTGCGTGAGGATCGTCCCGGCCAGGGCCGCCAGGCCGAGATGGCCCGCGTTGGGGAGCACCCCAAGCGCCAGGTTCACCAGCGAGGCGCCGACGACCAGTACGGCCACCGCGACGTACAGCCCGGCGAGGCGGACGAACGCCATTGGATCCTCGAACACGCCCGCCAGGGCGGCGTCCAACCCGCGGACGTGAGCCGCTCGCTGCTCGGCTTCCGTGAGGCGTCTGCGGATCTCGAGCGCGCGTCCGAGTTCGTCGGGAGGGAGCGCGTCGCGGGCGCCACAGTAGGGACACGCGAGGGACGAGTCCGCCTGCAGGTGCGCGTGACCGCCGCAGCTCCGGCAGAGGATCGGGGTCCCCTCGGGGAGCGCCGTGCCGGTCATGCCGTCGCGCGCACCAGCGTCGCCAAGAGCTCCGCCACTCGGTCGTGGACGGGGATACCGAGCTCGGTGCGCTTGCCGTAGTCGAACCCCATCGCCATGTTGCCGATCATCCCACCCATGGCCGCCTGCAGGTTGTTCGAGCCCGGATCGGCGAAGCATGCCCCCTCGGCGGTCACGGAGACATCGAGCTCGGCCCAGCCGTCGAGCAGGGCGACCAGGTTCGAGTGCTGGGCGAAGAGCTGGCGTACGGCCTCCGGATCCTCGCCGTAGACGACGAACTGGTCGTCGATCGTCGGGACCCCCGTGGTGACCTGGAGCGAACCCCGTGGCTTGAACTGCCGGACCGTGTTGGAAACCGCTTCCATCGCCGCCTTGCGGTAGCCCGTCAGCCCCTTGTCTGCGATGTGGACCGGCACGCGGGGTGGCGCCGGCAGCTCGGCGTCCCACTGGTTACTCCGGTAGTAGGTCGTCTGCGCGCCCTTCTTCTCGCTCCAGGCGCGCGAGGTGTAGTGGATCCGCAGCCCGTGGAAGTCGCGGACGTACTCCAGGCGTAGCGTGCCGTCCGGGCTCGGGCGTTGCGCCTCCGCATAGGCGCGCTCCACCTGGGCCTCCACGGGCGCATGCTCCAGATCCGCGTAGCGGTAGCCGGTGCGCTCGAAGAAGGCGAAGAAGGCGGGCCGCGCGTTGGCGAGCCCCTGCTGCGCCTGTCGCTTCATCCAGATCATGTAGGCGATGGCCAGCGCGATGAAGAGCACGGGGAAGACGTAATATGCGTAGAGTGACATGGCCGAATCCTGACGCCGCGGCGGGGTCACGGACGAACACCCACCACGGGGTCTTCCGTCCCTCCACGCCGGTGGGAGGCTAGATCGGGGGGGCGGTGGCGCGCCACTCCATCCCCAGTTGTCCTGAGGGGAAGCGCTCGGGCATCGAGGTGCGGCGCGGCGGTCGGGCGACGACCGCGACAGGGCGGCGCGTGGCTCCCGACGGCGCCGGCGAGCGCTGCGATGTCACGGGGCCCGTTTCGGCAGGGTCACTCGCTGTTGCGCCAGCCGAGGGGAACGACCTCAGCCCGTTGCGACGAACGTGAGGCGGTACGCGTCGCGGTTCGCCTGCCTGCTCCCGCGAGAGTTGTCGCTCCGGGGCGTCGTTGAGGACCTCGCCGACGTGGAGGTGTCCGCCGTCAGCCTGTAGCGGATCACCCTGGAGCACGCGTACCTCGAGGTCACGCAGCGGGGGTAGGTGGCGCTTCAGCCCCGCCCGTCACCCCCCCCCTTGCGCGCCACCACCGCGAAGAGCGGGCCGCGGCGCGCGGTGGTGAAGAAGAGGTGGCCGCCGGGGGCGAGGCGCGCGGTGACGGAGGCGAGGAGGCGGTCGAGATTGGCGACGTACTCGAAGGCGGGGAAGGAGCAAACCGGGGCGTAGTCGCCGCCGACCTCCGCCTCCAGGGGATCGCGCTCGTTCTGCCGCGCCGGGCGGGGAGCCGTCGAAGCAGGCGGCTCCGCCTCCCACCTTGGTGGTCAGCGTATACGAGGAGATGGGCCCCCCCAGCTGGTTCTGGCTCGATCCCGATTCGGGCGTCCGAACTGCCGTGCCGATGCCACCCGATCAGGAGGTCGAGGAGCGGGTGTTGACGCGGCTTCACGCCTGCACGCTAGAGAATCGAGCGCCGCTGGGGACTCCCTATCAGCTGCGCCTGCACGATCCGGACACGATCCGTCCCGTGGCTTGGGGAGAGGATTGGCACGTGCACGACGCCGATTTCGCACCCCACGGGGAGTATTTGTCCATAGTGGGGCATCTCGACGGGAAGATGGGGCTCCGTGTCGTCGCATCGAGCGGCGGTGGGTGGGCGGGGGGCGTGACCGACGTGGCCCTGCCAGATGGCTGCATCAGCCCAGAGCAGGGCTGGCACCACAGCGAGCCGCTGTTGTGGGTGATGTGCGCTGCGCAAGCGCGAGCGCTCACGATGAACGCGGAGACGCAGGCTCACCGGGTGGTGACCGTCACTGCAGAAAGCAGCGTCCTCGGCTGGCGCGGCTCGCCTCCCGAGCTTCTCTTGGCGGTGAACGCATCGGGTGCAGGCCAGGGCGCGGCTCCGGGCGTGAGGCAAGTGACCTCGGCCGGTCTGCAAGACATCTGGGCCGGGTTGGGCTCACTCTACCTGCCGCAACGGGACCTGCTCTTCGTGGAGCGCGCCTCCCGCGGCGATTGGATGCTCGTCGACCTCGCCGCGGCGTCGTCCTCTCCCTGGCCCCCCGCGGTGGCCCCGAGGGAGCGCTCGATCGCGGCCAGCAGCCGCGATGGGCGTTGGGTTGCTCTCCGCGAAGGAGGATCCGACTCTCGCGGTCCGGATCTCCGCCTGGTCGAGGTCGAAACGGGCGCTTCACGGATCATCGCGGAGGGCGAGGACGGCTCCCGGATCACGACGGTGGAGTTCTGTCCGCCACCGGTCGGGCCCTGACCCAGGCAGCAGCGAGGGCGCTCGGTGGCGAGCTGCTCCGCAGCTTCGTCGAGCGGTTCCCCCGCGGGGACCACCGCGAGCGGGGGCGGACCTGCTCGTGTCTCGAAGGGGCATGCCGTCGCCGGAGCGCAGACGGACCTTCGACCCCCCCTCGCCGTTACCCCCCCTTGCGCGCCACCACCGCGACGAGCAACCCGCCGCGGCGGCCGAGCTTGAGGCCCACCGACTCGATCCGCTCGCATGCGAGGCCAGCGCGGGCGAGGGCGGAGCGGAGCTCGGGCTCGCTCCGGGCGGTGAGCCAGACCCCCTGCCGCAGGGCGTTGCCTAGCTGGACGAAGGCGCGGAGCAGGCCGCGGCGCGCGGTGGTGAAGAAGAGGCGGCCGCCGGGGGCGAGGCGCGCGGTGACGGCGGCCAGCAGGCGGTCGAGATCGGCGACGTACTCGAAGGCGGAGAAGGAGCAGACCAGGTCGTAGTCGCTGCCGACCTCCGCCTCCAGGAAGTCCCCCTCGACCAGGGTGACGTCGCGCAGGCCGCGCCGATCGAGGCGGTCGCGCAGGCGCGCCAGCATTTCCGGCGAGAGATCCACGGCGGTGACGCGCGCCCCGAGCGCGGCGAGCCGCTCGGTGAAGCGCCCGGTGCCGGCGCCGAGCTCGAGCGCGCGCAGCCCGGGGCGCACCAGCTCGGCGAGCCATGCCTCGACCAGGGCCGCCTCGGCGCGGCGCGCGGGGGACGCCCCCGCTCGCGCCTGCTCGGCATCGTAGTGGGCGGCGAGGCCGTCGTAGAAGGCCGCCACCGGGGAGACGATGTGGTCGCCCAGCACCGGGCGCTCGAGCACGGCCGAGAGCGGCCGCGGTTCGAGCCCACGCGCGCCGAGGGACGCGGCGAGCTCGGTGAGCGCGGCGGCCTCGGCCGTAGTGACGAGCAAGACGTCCCCGCGGACCAGCCCCGCGACGGGCGCCGGGCCGCGGCCGCCCCAGCACCGGCGTGGCAGGAGCAGGAACGCGCCGACTTCGAGCAACGCCGGGCGCACGCTCGGGTGGGTGAGGCCGCGCGGCGGCAGGTACGCGCGCGTGGTCGGGCCGCCCCGTCGCTCCAGGGCGCGGAAGGTGCCGAGCACCCGCGCCCGCGCCGCGCGCGGCAGGGAGAAGGGGAGGGTGGGGGCGCCGTCGGCGGTGCTGGCGACGAGCTCGTGGCCGGCGGCGAGGATCGCGTCGACCAGCTCGGGATCCCGGGTGACGTCCACCGCGCGGACCGCGAACGCGGCCCGGATCCCGGCGAGGTCGAGCCCGCCGAGGAGGGGACGAATCGCAGCCGCGGGCAGGTCGAACAGGAGCCCGACACTGGGCGCCGTCCTGGCGCCCCGCGCGACGACGGGGCCGAAGAGGCGGGTTCGGGCCCAGGCGCCGCCGAGCGCGGCGAGGAGCAGCGCGACGACGAGCGGGATCGCCGCCGCCCAGAGCGGCGCGAGCAGCGCGACCAGCAGCGCCGCCTGCGCCCCGCCGAGCAGGACCAGCAGGGCCGGCGTCAGCCGAGCAGCCGCTGCCGCGCCGTCTCGAGCGCGAGGAGCTCCTCCCACAGCGGTCCCACCTTTCCTCGGGCGCGCTTGCGCTCCATGCGCTCGCGGGTGGCCGGATCGCCCGCGCCGAGCACCCAGTTCAACCGCCCCCGCCGCCGCGCCTCCACCGCGTCGCGGACCTCGGCGGGGGTGATCGCCGCCGATTGGTAGTAGACCGGCTCGACCAGCGCCTGATCCGCGGACAATAGCCCCTCCTCCACCGCGCGCCGGTGCAGGGCCGTGCCCGGGTAGACGCGGATGCCGCAGAAGAAGAAGAGCACCGCGCCCGTGAGCGCTTCGGCCTGATCGAGGGTCTCGTCGAGGGTGTCCCGGGTTTCTTCCGGGGCGCCGAGGGTGAAGTAGTGCGCGACGTGTGCGCCCGACTGGACCGCCTGCGCGTGCGCCACCTGGACGGCAGCCGGATCGAATGGCTTGTGCAGGGCGCGGAGCACCCGCACGCTGAGCGAGTCGGTGCCGAACTCGACGTGCTCGAGCCCCGCGGCGCGCAGACGCGCGAAGTAATCGGGGGGGCAATCGACGCAGGAGAAGAAGGCCGCCCAGGGCAGCCGGACGCCCTCGGCGCGGAGGGCCTCGGCGACGGCGAGGCTGTGCTCGACGTCGGCGTTGAAGACCGAGTCGGTGAAGAAGAGGTAGCGGGCGCCCTGATCCTCCAGGGCGCGCGCCAGGCGCGCCGTCGCTCGCGGCTCGGCGCGCCGTAGGGAGCGGCCCTGGATCAGCGGGTAGGTGCAGTACGCGCAGGCGAAGGGGCAGCCGCGCGCCGTCTCCAGGTTGAGCACCCCGCCGTGGTCCCGGTAGTAGGCGAAATGGGCGCCGTCGAAGGCGAGCTCGCGCGGCGGCGCGTACCGCTGGGGCTCGGGAACGACCTCTCCGCGGGCGAGGGCGTCGCGGCGGAGCACGCCGGGCAGCCCGGCGCCGTCCCCGCCCGCCTCCAGGGCGTCGAGCAAGGCGCGGAGCTGCTCGCCGTCGCCCACCACGCCGAAGTCGGCGCCGCTCAGCGCTAGCAGCTCGCGCGGGAAGAGGCTGTAGCCGGCGCCCCCGAGCACGACGGGCGCGGCGCTCAGGCCGCGGAGCGCGGCCACCAGGCGCACGGCGTCGGCGACGTAGCTCTGGCGCTCGGCGGCGTCGTTGTCGTCGATGTTGCGGATGGACACGCCGATGAGCTGCGGATCGACGTCGCGCAGCGCCGCCGGCAGCGCCGCCTCCCCTTCGGCCAAGAGGTCGAGGAGCCGCACCGTGTGGGGCGGTGAGAGGGCGGCCCGCACGTGGTCGAGCCCGAGCGGATAGGCCGGCAGCGGCGAGCGCACGCGGTTAACGCTGATCAGGAGGACACGCCGGCTCACGGCGCCTCCGCGAGCAGGTTGGCGGCCGCGGCGCGCCCCGCCAGATCCCCGGCCACGCGCATGGCGCCGTAGGTCACGCCGATCAGCCCCGGCGCCATCAGGCTCTGGCCGACGAACCGCAGCCCGCGGACCCCGCAGCGGTTCAAGCCGGCCAGAGCCAATCCGCCGCGCGAGATGCCGTAGAGCGAGCCCTCGAAGGTCCCCACCCAGTCGCGGAAGCTCAGCGGGGTCAGCACGTCGAGCCACTCGACGCCCTCGACGGTGGCCGCACGGCGGACGTCGGTGAGCATTCGCTCGGCGAGCGCGGCCTTGGCGTCGAGGTAGGCCGGGCCCCGCTCGCCCGTGGTCGTGCCCTCCCAGCGCCGCCAGGTCGCGTAGTCGTCACCGGCCACCACCGCGAGGAGGTTCTTGCCGTCGCGGCCGCTGGGGGCGATCTGGAACCAGAGCCGGCGGCGCTCGCCGAAGAGGTACGTGTTGTGAGCGCGTGCCGGGGAGCTTTTCGCGTCGACCAGCGCGAAGGCCATGCTCGCGGAATTGGACTCCGGCAGCGCCAGCAGCCGCGGCGCGAGCGCCACGAGCTCGGGGTCGTCGTCGAAGAGGCCCACCGCGTGCTTCGGGTGCACCGAGAGGACCACCTGCGGGGCGGATAGGCGCCGTCCGGACGCGAGGACTGCCCCGCGCACGGCGCCGTCGGTGGTGGTCACGCGACGCACCCCGTCGCCCGTGATCACGGTGACCCCGAGCTCGGCGAGGCGGGCCGCGAAGCGGTCCACGAACTCCGCTCCGGTACAGCCGAGCCGCCAGGAGGACAGCAGATACGACGCGAGCGCCAGCTCGTAGCTCGACCGGGGACAGTCCGTCAGGTTCATGCCGAGCCAAGCCTCGGGCCCGGAGACGAGCCGCATCAGGCGCTCGGAGCAGCCGAACCCGCGGAGCAGATCGGCGGCCGATTCGAAGGCGTTGAAGGCCGAACGGCGCGGGCGCATCGAGAGTGGCTCGGCCGCCTCGCGCAGCGAGCGCACCAGGGCGCCGACCGCCTGCCGCTCGGCGGGCACCGCCGCCACCAGCGCCGCCTCGAGCCGCTCGAAGCTCGCGGGCAGGTCGAAGGTTTCGGCGCCGAAATGGTAGCGCGAGAGCGGCCCATCCACGCCCGCCGGGCGGAGCGGGATCACGAGCCCGATCGCGGACCAGACCCGCTCGAGCAGCTCCCCCGGGCCCGCGGCGCCGAAGTAGTGGATCCCGATCGGGCAGTCCACGCCGTGACGCCGGTAGCTGCGGGAGAGCCCCCCGAGCTCGGCGCGCGCCTCCACCAGCGCGACCCGGCGCCCGAGGCGGCCGAGCAGGGCGCTCGTGGTCAGGCCCGCGAGGCCGGAGCCCACCACCAGCACGTCGAAGACGTCGTCATCCGCCATCGCACGTCACCTCGACGGCGCCGACCCACCGATCGACGGTCACCAGGACCACCGCGCGCCCGGCGAGTGGGAGCGGCTCGGCGCCCCCAACGGAGAGCTCGCCGGCGGCCGCCGCGCGGACCGCCAGGACCGCGTCGAGGGCGCTCCCGCCTGGCGACGAGCGGGGCGCCACGCGTGCGGCGGGGAAGAGCGCGCCGAGCCGCGCGAGCTCTTCCGGCGCCGCACCATCGACGAGGAGGGTTGCCACGCGCTCGCGCGTGTCGTCCGCGTCGAGGCGCGCCGCGAGCGCGTCCGCCCAGCCTCCGGCCGGGTCGCGGCGCCGGTGGAGGAGGGGGGCGATCGAGGGGCGGCCCGGCTCCGGGGGCCCGAGCAGCAGCGCGGCGGCGCCCTCCCGCGGCTCCGCGCCGGCGCCGAGGAGCGGGCTAAGGACGGCGTGGTGCTCGTCCGCGCTGGCGAGCAGGAGCGGCAGCTCCGCGTCGGCTACCGTCGCGGCCGCCGAGAGGAGCGCGGCCTCGAAGGAGGTGCGCCCGGACGGGGTGGTGAGGTTCGGCCCGGTGGCGCCCAGGCTCAGCGCCGCCTGCGCTGCGGGCGCGTTGTGCACGGAGCCGACGAACGCGGTCGGGCTTGCCAGCTTGAAGTCCGTGGCGAACAGCTCGTGGAGAAAGGCGTGGGTGTCCTCGAGCGAGCCCCAGGCCGTGCCGAAGGCGACCGAGCGCGCCGTCGCTCGCGCCTCGGTGCGGAGCTCCTCCGCGAGGGCGAGCACGATCGAGGTCAGGCGGCGCAGTCGGCGACGGACCCGCGGATCGAGGCGGCCCGCGGCGACCGCGTCCGGGATCGTCCCCGCGCCGATGGGCCCCGCGGCGAGCGCGGCGAGGGTGCTCGCGGTGTCGCCGGCGGGGCTCGCGCAGGCGGACGCGAGCACCGAGAAGCGCGCGAGGGGGCGCGGCGCGCGGCCGCCCCGCGCTGCCGCCGGCCGCCGCAGGACCAGCGCGGCGTCGTTGCCGCCGAACCCGAAGGAGCTCGAGAGCACGGCGTCGAGCGCAGCGCGGCGCGGCTGCTCGCAGGGGACCAGCTCCAGGGTCGGGTCGAGCTCGCGGAGGCCGACGTTCGGCGGGATCATGCCGCGCTGGAGCGCGCCGATGCAGAGCGCAGCCTCGAGGGCGCCCGCGGCGGCGAGGGTGTGGCCGGTCGCGCCCTTGGTCGAGGACAGCGGGACCCCGGCGGGGAAGACCGCGCGCATCGCGCGCGCCTCCGCGGCGTCGTTGTCGGGCGTGCCGGTGCCGTGCAGGTTCACGTAGTCGATGCGCGCCGGGTCGAGCCCGGCGTCGGCGAGGGCCCGGCGGATCGTGGCCGCCGCCTGGTCGCCCTCGGGGTGCGGCTTGGTCGCGTGGTAGGCGTCGCAGCCGAGGCCCGCGCCTGCGAGCTCTGCCAGCGCGCCCGGCGGCGGCGCCTCGGCCGCGACCAGCCACAGGAGCGCGGCGGCCTCGCCCAGGCTGGTCCCGTTGCGGTGCCGATCCAGCGGCCTCGCCCCCTCGGGGTCCAGGAGCTGGAGCAGGCGGAACCCGTGCAGGGTGAGGTGGCAGAGCGCGTCCGCGCCGCCGGCGAGGGCCGTGCGCACCGCGCCCGCGCGCAGCAGACCGAGCGCGATCGCCAGGGCCACGGCGCCGCTCGAGCAGGCGGTGGCGACGCTGAAGGCCGGACCCGTGGCGCCGAGCTCCTCGGCGATCCGCGTCGCCACCGTGGCGGCGCCGTGCAGCGCGTAGGCGCCCGGGTCGAGGGTTCCGGCGCGGAGCCCCGCCTCGGTGCGGTCGATGCCCCCGGTCGTGGTGCCGACAATGACGCAGTCCGGGATCTCGCCGCCGCTGGCCTGGCGCGCCGCGCGCAGGGCGAGGCGGTGGGTCCGGGGGAGCTCGACCGGATCCGGCGCGACGCCCGCGGATTCGTCGGTGATGCGTGCCGCGACGAGGCCTTGACCGGGGGCGCCCGGTGGCAGCGTCGCGAGGCCTGTTCGGCCGGCGAGCAGCGCGTCCGTGCCGGCGTCGAGGCCCGTCCCCAGCGGGGAGACGACGCCCACCCGCATCACGAACGCGCGCGCGCCCATGGCGGCTCAGCTCTCCGTGCGCTTGTCTTGGATGAAGGTAGCGAGCGAGCGCAGGGTCTGGAAGGCCTGCTCACCGACCTCCTTGCCCTTGATCGTCACCCCGTAGTCCCGCTCCACCATCACCACCAGCTCGAGCACGTCGATCGAGTCGAGCCCGGTCGCGGGTCCGAAGAGCGGGCCGTCCGCGGGGAGCTCCTCGGCCGTCATACCGACGAGCCCCACGGTGGCGACGATCTTCTGCCGGAGCTCGGCCATCAACGCCTCGAGTCCGTCCTGGTCTGTCACGCTACCCATCCTCGTGGTCGGTTCCCGGCTCGCGTCCGGGCCGGGGCTCTTGATAGCATACCGGCGCCCCCAACCCAGCCGATGGCTCGCGAAAAGAAACGGCTCGCGCCGAGCGTTCCCCCCGCCACGGTCGGGGACCTCGTGCGCACGGCGATCCTGTGGGGGTACTTCGTCGTGGTGTTCGCCGCCGGGTATTGGGTCTACTTCGTGGCCTCCATGCTGGTGAACCGCCCGCGCGCGGCGGGGGCGCAGCGGGCCATCCATGGGTTCTTCCGGGGCTTTTTCCGGCTCGTTGGCGCCCTCTCACCGCGGGTCACCTTCGAGCTGCCCGCGCCCGAGCCGCTGGCAAGGCTCCGATCGAGCGTGATCGTGGCCAACCACCAGTCGCTGCTCGACCCGCTGCTCTTGCTGTCGCTCTTGCCCCGCGCGAGCACCATGGTGCGCGCGGACTTCTTTGGCGTGCCCTTCTTCGGGTGGGTCCTGCGCGCCTGCGGCCACGTCCGTCCCCAGGGCGAGGCGGCGGCGGACTGGCTCGACGGGGTCGTTGAGCAGCTTCAGGGCGGCGGCAACGTCTTCCTCTTCCCCGAGGGCACCCGCGGCAGCGGCGAGCGTCTCGGCCGCTTCCGGCGCGGCGCGTTCCACGTCGCGCGCCGGCTCGGGGCTCCCATCGAGGTGCTCCGGATCGATGGCACCGCGCGGGTCTTTCCGCCGGGCAGGCGCGCGCTTCGGCTCGGCCATCCCGCCTGCGTCTCCGTTCGTCGCCTCGCTCACCTCTCCGCCGAGGAGGTGGCGAGCGCGCCCGACACGGAGGATCTGATGCGGCGGGTGCGCGCCCTGCTCGAGGACGCCGCGCCGGGGGCACCCCCGGGCGGTGGAGCGGAGCCCACGGTGCGCTTGAGCACCGATCAGGTTGCCAATGGCAACCGCGCCGCTGAAGACGCACCCCCTCAG
>CAYOLF010000011.1:0-94658 GCA_964404725.1 uncultured Polyangiaceae bacterium | reverse complement strand
CGGGCGCCGTCGCGGCTGGCTGGTCCTGCGTGGCGGGCGCGGGCGCCGTCGCGGCTGGCTGGTCCTGCGTGGCCCCGCTGCGCGCGCCCAGGGTGAGGCCGCGCTGGCGGGCGTACTGCTTCATCGCGTCGGTAACCAGGAAGTCGAGGCTGCAGCCGAGCTCGTTCGCCAGCGTCTCGAAACCCTCCCACAGGCTCGTGCGGCACTCGATGGTGCGCTTCGATTTCGATCTCTCACTCATCTCCCGTCCTCGACCGGGTAATGAAGCCCCGACCCCGCCCATACCAGAATCACCGCGCCGCGTGTGCGGTTTTCCGCCCGTGCTCCCCGGCGCGACCCATCGGCGAGCGGCTCGGCGGGGGGACCGAGGCATCCCTCATGGGGTGGTCGTCGAGGGGGCGGGGACGGGCGCCGGCCGTCGCGCGGCGAGCGCCAGACCTCCCTCGCGGGGGTCGGCGTACCCCCACGCCATGCCGTCGCCGAGCGCGATGTCGTTCGCGTCCCCGATCGGGAGCCGACGGTCGCTGACCGCGTGACCCAGCTCGCGGAGGCCCCGGAGCACGGCGGGCGAGATGGGCCGGGCCGCCTCGTAGCGGAGCTGGTCGGGTACGAAGCCGTGGTGCACCCGGGGGGCCTCGACCGCGGCGTCGATCGTGAGGCCGTGATCGATCATGTGGCGCAGCACCTGCGCGATGGTGCTGGGGATGGTGTCGCCCCCGGGTGTGCCCAGGACGAGGACGGGGCGCCCGTCCGCCAGCACGAGCGTCGGTGCCATCGAGCTCGTCGTGCGCCGGCCCGCCTCGGGCACGTTCTCGCCGAGCGAGGAGAACGACCCGACCGAGTTGTTGAGGACCACGCCGGTCCCGGGGACGACGATGCGTGCCCCGTACCCGGACGAGAGGGTGGTGGTGACGCTCACCACCATCCCGTCCGCGTCGACCACCGAGTAGTGCGTGGTGTGCTCCGATTCCCGGAGCAGCTCCCCGTACAGGGGGTGGAGCCCGACGGACGGGGTGGCCCGGGTTCGGTCGATGGGGACCGTCCCGGGGAGCGACCGCTCGGAATCCGTCCACTCCGCGACGCGGCGGGCCAGGACCGCCGGTGGGAGGCGGTCGGGATCCACGACGCGGAGGCGCCGCTCGACCTGGGCGCGCCGGGAGGCCTCGAGGAAGAGGTGGAACTCGAGGACGGAGCCCGCCTCGAGCTCGTGCGCGCGCTGGCGCTGGAGCTCGAGCAGGAGCACGGCGAGCGCGACGCCCCCCGCCGACGGCGGCGGCATCGTCTCGACGGTGAGTCCACGGTAGTCGAAGCGGAGCGGCTCGCGCAGCCGCGCCTCGTAGCTGGCGAGATCGCTCGTCGAGAGGCGTCCGTCGAGGCGGGCCGCGAGCGCGGCCGCGACGGGCCCCGTGTAGAAGCCACGAGCGCCCTCGGCGGCGATGCGCTCCAGCGTACCGGCGAGGTCCCGCCGCACCCAGCGCGCCCCCGCGGCGAGTGCCTTGCCGCCGACGCCGAACTCCTCGCGGGCCGCGTCGTCGCGCGCCAGCTCGCGGTAGCCCCAGGACAAGGTGAGCGCAGTCCGGGCGCTCACCCGGTGGCCCTTGGTCGCGAGGCGGATGGCCGGCTCCAGCACGCGTCGCCGCGGCAGCCGCCCGAAACGCTCGTGCGCGAGCAGCAGCCCGGCCACGCTGCCCGGCACGCCCACCGAGGCCGGACCGCCGCCCCCGCTGGCGATCATCGCGTCGAACTCGTCGCGCGTGAGCGCGGCCGGGGCGCTCTCGCGGAAATCGACCGCGGTGGTGGGCCCGGCCGCGGGCCGCACCAGCATGAAGCCGCCGCCGCCGAGGTTGCCGGCGCTCGGGTGGGTCACGGCGAGCGCGAAGCCGACCGCGACCGCGGCGTCCACCGCGTTTCCACCCGCCTCCAGGATCGCCACCCCGGTGCGGGTCGCGTCGTCGTTCACGGAGGTTACGAGCCCCATCTCCGCCCGGACGGCGCGGGCTCCGCCGGCGCGGGGGAGCGGCAGCGACGTCCGCGTTGCCGCGTTCGCGGCCGCCGGCGGACCCGACGCCCCCGCGGCAGCGGCGGAGTTGCTCGGGATCGGCCGAGGCGCCGCGCTGGCCGGCGTCGACGCTCGCGGGGCGGCGCTGGGATCGCCGCCCCGTGCCGCGGGCTTCGCGCAACCCGACGCGCCGAGGAGCGCGAGGACGGCGAGCCAACGGGCCCCGCTCGCCCGAATACCCGACGGACGGGGAGGAGCGAGGTGGCATCCGGGTAGCACGGCAGGGATCCGATGACGGCGCACCGCCGCGCGGCGCGCCGAGGAGAGCAACGCGGGCAGGATCGGCGGTCTTCCCGGCCGGCGCAAGCGCCAGCGCGAGTCGCGAGAGCGCTCGGGCCTGGCGTCGAGGTGGGGCGCGCCGGGGGCCGCCGGCTCACCGTCGTGCTCGGCTCCGCGGGCCGGGGGAGTTGGGAGCCGGGCTCCGTTCGGTCACGACGACGATCCCCGGATCGCTCGCCGCCCACTCCGCGACGTCCCCGACCGGCGTGGTGACGACCGGCACCCCGAGCCGGCGCGCCTCCCGGATCACCGTCGGGGCCCCCTCGCGAAGCGAGGCCGACAGCAACAGATCCGCCGCTCCGATCCACGTCAGCGCCTCCGGTCGCGGGAGCGCTCCGACCAGCGTGACGCCGGGGAACGTCGCCTCGAGCCGGGGTCGCTCGGGCCCGTCGCCCACGATCACGACGCGGGCGCCGGGGACGAGGGTGGCCGCCCTGACGGCCAGGAACGGCCGCTTCTCCGGCACCAGTCGGCCGACGATCGCGATCACCGCCTCCGCCGGCGCCAGGCCGAGCGCGACGCGCGCGGCATCGCGCGCCGGGACGTCCGGCATCGCGAGCGCCGCTGGGCGGACGGTGGAGCGCGCCGCGAGCCCGGGCGGGCTCGCCGCCACCAGCCGGTCCCGCAGCGCGCGGGACACGAAGCGGAACTGGGCCTCTCGGGCTAGCAAGGCCGTCAAGATTCGGTGGCGGAGCACCCGAGGCAGCGCGAGCAGGAGTTCGGCGTCGGAGCCGTGGACGACGACCTCGAGCGTGCCCGGCGCAGTCACCGCGATCGGCCAGGCGGAGGGGACCAGCCAGTGGGCGATCACCGCGTCGAACGGACCGTGGCTCCGCAGCGCCGCTCGCGCGCCGAGGAGGAACCGCGCGGCGCCGAGCGCCCGCCACGGCGACGCGCGCAGGCGCGCCAAGGCCCCCGGGGTCCCGAAGGCGTCGCCGGCCGGGACCGCGACCACGGTGACTCGCTCCTGCCCTGGCGCGGCCGCGTCCCGACGGCGGCCGGCGGGACGCCCTGCCGCCGCGGCGGGCGTGATCACCACCACCTCGGCGGCGGTCCGGGCGAGTTCGACGACCTCCGCCGCGACGAAGTGACCGGCCGGATCCCCCGGCTCGCAGGGGAACGAGGTGGTCACCACGGCGATCCGGCGGCTCCGCTTCGTCACCGGCGGCCGAGCCTCTCCACCTTTCGCGGCCCGGCCTCGCCGCCCTCGGTTCGGGCCCCCCCGACCGTGGGGATCGGCCCGGGTTTTTGGGGGTTGCAGAGAGCCCTCGCAGCTGGCATAAGTCCGGCCCCTTGGCTAATCCGAGCGAAGCAGTCCAGTGTAAGCCTCTCGAGGTGTCCGTCGGTGAGAAGGGCATCGAGCGCGCCATCAAGCATCTGAAGCGCAAGATGGCCGCCGAGGGCATTCTGAGGGAGCTCAAGCGTCGGCGTCACCACATGAAGCCGTCGGTGAAGCGCCGCAAGAAGATGAGCGAGGCCGCGCGCCGTCGGCGCAAGCGCCAGCGCATCGAGATCCCTTGAAATTTGGCCGATCGTTGCGGTCTGCGTAGCTTCGGTCCCATGGGCATCGGAGCGGCGGATCTCGGAGCGACGAGCCTCGGGCCATGGCGGTAGCCTCCGTCGGGGGCCCGCGCGAGCGTGGTGACGGCGTGCGTGAGCCCGCGCGTCCGTTCGTGCGCCTGCGGACCCTACTGGGCCTCGCGCTCGCTGGGGGAGCGATCGCGTGGGCGTACCCGCGCGCCACCGCTGTCGTCGAGCTGCACTCCGAGGCGACGCTGTTCGCTGACTACGCCCTGTGCATGGTGGGGCCGACGGGTCCGGCGCTGCTCCGCGACAACCCGGACGAGTTCCGGCGTCTGGTGCGGCGTCGCGTGGTGGGTGCGTCGCCGGAGGAGCGCCCCTTCTTCGGCTGCGCCCGGGCCGCCGGCGAGCTCACCGGTGACGACGGGGTCCTGGGGGCGCACCAGGCGATGGCGTACAGCTTCGAGGAGTACGGCGCGCGTTCGGAGGAGCGACCGTCGGGGCGCTTCGGCACCGTCACCGTCGACCAGCTCCGGGTGACCACCCATCGGCTCGCCGAGCTCGCCGAGCGTGCGGGCCCCCTGGCGAGGGGCGGCTACACGCGGCTCGTCACCCGCTCGGTCAACGCCGACGAGGCGACCCACCCCGTGGCACTGCCGCGACCTAGCCTCGGCAGCGGGCTGCCCGTCGTGCGGGCCCCCTATCGCTCCGCGTGGCAGGACGGCGCGAGCTGGTTCGTCGCGTTCGGCGCGGGCGCCCACCTGACCGTGCATCAGTCGACCGACGGCGGGCTCACCTGGGCCCCGGTTAGCGCCGCGACGCCCGGCGTCGCCGAGCACGCGCGCCGCTGCACCTCCGCCGGGCACTCCTTCGAGCTCGGCATCGACGCCACCGGCGACGTCACGACGCTCACGTCCTACGGCGTCGAGCTGGCCCGCACCACCGTCGAGGTCGCGTCGAGCGAACGCCCCGTGTTCGCCGTCGTCTGCGACGCGGTCGCCGCGGTGATCGGCACCAAGGCGCCCCACGACGACACCGTGTCCCTCCACCGCTGCGGTTACCAGGCGCCCTGCACCGAGGTGCCGCTCCCGCGGTTCGGGCTCGCCGGGGGCTCGCCCCGGTTCCCGGTCGACGTCGCGCGCGTGGAGGGCACGACGATCCTTGCGGTCAACACCGGGGACATCGTCCGCGTCGCTTCCACGCGCGACGACGGTGCGCACTGGACGCCCCTCGCCGTGGCCTTCGACCGCGCGGAGAACCCGGGCTTCGAGGCGCACGTGGCGGTCCCGCGACGGCTGGTCGCCCTCGGCGCCCGGACGTTCCTCTACGGCGGCGCGCCGCGCGTCGCTCAGACCTACCCGGTGCTGGTGTCGGACGACCAGGGCGCGACCTGGCGGACCCCGGAGCTCTGAGCCGCCCGCTCAGACCAGACCCAGGCGCCGACGGGCCTCGGCGTAGGCATCCGAGACGCTGAACACGGCGAGATCGCGGGCCTCCGGGTTGCGGGTGATCCACCGCATGCGATCGACGCCCGAGGCTGGCGGGCCGCTGGCGTGGCCCTGCGCGTTGGCGATGGCACGGAGGGCCACGTCGAGGTCTCCGACGGCGAGCAGCGCCGCTCGGTTGCCCCACTGGTGGATCGCGGTGCCGAGCTGGCTCGCCCGGGTCCCGAGCGCCCCGGCGACCTCGAGCGCGAGCGCGGCTACTTCGGGGTCGGCGGCGCCGGGCATCACGGCCGCGAGCCGCTGCCGGTGGTCCTCGAGTCGTCGGGCATCGACCCCCGGCGGGTTCCACGAGGGGCACAGCGAGTGCAGGAACGCGGCGAGCATCGGCCACAGGTCGACCGGCGCGGCGCGCGACAGGGCGCCCGCGTTGGCCTGGAGGATCTTCAGGCTGCGCAGGAGCAGGAAGAAGCGGGCAGCGTCGTCCCCGGAGTCGAGCAACGCCTGGCCGAGGACAAGCCCCGGGGGATTCGCGCGCGCCGGGAGGCAGACCGGGCCGAGCGCACCCGTGGCGAGGACCTCGATGGGGCCGAGGCCAAAAGACTCCGCGACCTGCTGCACGTGGTTGACGTAGCCGCCCATCTCGGAGGGCAGCGGCGTGGCCCTGACCGCTTGGTCGTCGAAGCGGAAGGCGAGGTCGAGCGACCCCCCCGCGCGCTTGAGCAGGACGCGGAGCGGCAGCGTGATGAGCTCAGGCGCCAGCAGGTCGTCGAGCTCGGCGCTACCGGCAGCCGGCCCTCCGCCGTCGACCGCCGACGGCTCGCCCGCCAGGGCCGCCACGGCCGCGTTGGCGATCCGCGCCGCATCCACCTCGCCGCGGATCTCTGCGACGCTCGCCAGGACGTCGAAGAAGGCGGGGTCGAAGCGGCCGGTGTTGAGCGCGCGCCGCGCGTCGTTGGCGGAGCGCTCGAGCAGCACCTGGAGCGACTTCGTCTCCCCTCGTCGCTGGTAGAATTCCGCCACCGCGCGCAGCACGCGGCCGTCGTGCGGCCAGGCCTTCCGCGCCTTGTCGAGGGTCGCCTCCGCCTGCTTGGCGTCCGCGACGATCTCCTCGTAGACCCGGACGAGCTCGAGGGTCCGGTCTCGCTTCTCCTCGGCGTCGGCGGCGCGGTTCACGAGCTCCGTCTGCAGCTGCACGCTGCGCTCGGGCTGGCCGAGCCGCCCGTGCACCGCGACCAGTCGTCGGGTCGCGGCGACGTCGCTCGGGTGGCGCTTGAGCACCTCGAGGTACGCCAGCTCCGCGCGCTGCGGGTTCGGCAGCTGATCGTCGTAGAGCGCGCCGAGCCTCCGGTAGATGTCCGCCTGCCGCTCGGGCTCGGCAGCGCGGCGGGCCAGGCGGATCCACGCCTGCTCGGCTCCCTCCCAGTCACCGTCGGCGAGGCAGAGGTCCGCGTAGGTCGCGAGCGCCTCGACGTGGTCCGGGTTGGCGTCGAGCGCCGCCGCGACCGCGCTCTTGGCGGCTCCTCGGTCCCCGACCTCGGCGAGCGCGCGACCGCGGGAGATCTCGAGGCGGACGCGCTCCTCGGGGTCGCTCGTCTGCGCCAGCCGGCGCTCGAGCAGCACCGCCAGCGCGGCGCGGTCGCCGCCCTCGACGTACAGGGCCTGCAGGCGCGTGAACACCTCCTCGTGGCTCGGCTCGAGCTCGGCCGCGCGCTCGAGCGCGACGCACGCACGCTCGCGGTTCTGGAGCTGGTCCTGCCAGAGGACCCCTGCCCGATGCCACGCCTCCACGCGGTGCGCGTCGATTTGGCACGATTGGGCCAGCGTCTCCAGCACCGTGGCTGCCTCCTCGTGGTCGTGGAGCGCCTCGAGGATCTCGGCGTAGGTGGTCAGCGCTACCAGGTGTTCGGGCAGCATCTCCACCGCGCGCTGGAGCAGGCCGCGAGCGTCCTCGAGGCGATCGAGCCGGGATGCGACCTCGCCGGCGCGGAGCGCGAGGGTCGCCGCGTCGATGGCGCGGTTCGCCCGCCCGAGGAGCTGCTGGTCGGCGGCCAGCAGCTCCTCGTCGTCGCCCGCCGCACGGGCGTGGGCCGAGAGCTGGCGCAGCGTCCAGAGCCCCGGGTCGCCATGCCGGTAGATGGACCCGACCAGCTCGCGGTTCTCGTCCCACCTCCCGAGCCGGGCGCGCAGCCGCACCGCCGTCTGCGCGTGCGCGATTGCCTCGGCGCGGTCGAGCGCGCGGGACAGCTCGGTCGCGACGGACTCGAGCTCGACGGGGTGATCCACGTCGAGGAAGGCGTGTTCGAGCCGCCGGAGCGCCGCGAGGTCGGACGGGTCGTCCGCCAGCAGCGCGCGAGTCCAGCGGAGGGCGGACTCGGTGTCGTCCTGGGCCGTCGCCAGGTCGGCCAGGCGCGCGTACAGCGGGCGGCGAACCGCGGGATCGGTCGCCGCCTCCGCCTCGGCCGCCCACCGTTCGGCGAGGACCGCCGCGCTCGCGGTCGTCCGCGCCAGGCGCTCGGTGACGACCCGCGCGAAGGCGGAGCCCCGCGCGGCCGCCCCCTCGGCGCTGCGGAGCGCGTCCACGTCCCCGCCGCCGAGCTCGTATTCGAGGCTGGCCACCGTCAGCAGCGCGCGCGCCGCCGCCTCCTCCAGCGCTGGCGCCAGGGCCTCGCGCCATTTCCCGCGCCTCGAGCCAGGGGCCGGCGACACCCGTTCGGAGAGCGCGTGCAGCCCGGCGTCCTCTGGGCGGGCCGCCAGTGCCTCCTCCAGCAGGCGCGCTGCGTCCTCGGGAGCAGCGTCGGCGACGAGGAGCGCTTCCCGGGTCGCGTCGAGCGCCCGCTCGAGGGTGTCCGTCGCCGCGAGGCGCCGCAGCCGCAGCCAGTCGACCACCGCCTCCACGTCGCCGCGCCGGCGCGCGGAGAGCTCGCCGAGGTGGGCCGCGAAGGGCAAGTCGGGCTGGGTTTCCGCGGCCCGGCGCAGCAGGGCGTCGTAGGTCGCGTCGTCGCGCCCGCTCCGCAGCGCGGCCTCCACCAGCAGCAGCGCCCGTGAGGTCTCGTCCGGGCTCTGCTCGGCGAGCGAGACGAACCGTGCCGCGGCGTCGTCCGCCTCGTCGCCCGCGGCGAGCGCCCGCGCCACCATCTCGCAGGTCGGGTCGGCGGCGAGCGCGGCCTCGAGCGCCGCTCGCGCGTCCTCGCGCCGCCCCGCCGTCTCGAGGATCAACCCCGCGACGAGCTGGCGATCCCGGCTCTCGGTTGGCTCGTCCGGTGCCGCCGGCCACGCGGCGACCTGCATGGCGAGGGCAGGGGCGTCTCGCGCGAGCAGCGCCAGTTCGACGGCGAGGACGCGGGCCAGGGCGGACTCGCCGTGTTCGGCCATGAAGGCGTCGTGCGCCTCGGTCAGCTCCGCCAGATCCTCCCCACCGAGCGCTCGCCCCAGGCGCACGGTGACCGCCTCGGGCGCTCCAGGGCTGGAGTCGGGCGGCTGCGCGCCCGGCGGGCCGGCGATGACGGCGCTCGCCAGCGCGAGCGGGGCGAGCGTGGGGTCCTCGGCGATCTCGGTCAGTGCGGGCTCGAGCGCCGCGCGGTCGGCGCCGCCGAGCACACCGAGCACGACCCGGTCGGCGGCGGAGAACGTGCGCGCCCCAGGCTCGGCGGCGAGGGCGGCTTGCATGCCCGCGGTGTCGCCCAGCTCGAGCGCTCGCGCGAGCGCGGCCCGGGTCACCGTCGCGGTCCCCTCCCGGCGCTGGAGCGTCGCGAGCAGTCGGCTGGCCCGCTCCCGCGTGTCCCGCCCGTGCGAGAGCAGCGAGGCGGCGAGCCACAGCGCGCCTCGCTCGAGTCCGTCGACGTTGGCGAGGACCGTCAGCGCATTGGCGGCGGCGACGGCGTCTCCGCGGGTGAGCGCCCGCCGCGCGTCCTCGAAGGCGACGCTTGGGACCGGGGGCTCGCTGTCGGGGTCACCGAGCCCCCGGCGTCGAGCCAGCTGCTGCACCGCTGCGTGGAGCACGGCGAGGCTCGGCTCGTCGGGGATGGACAGGGCCTGAAGCGCGTGGCGCGACGGCGCGAGGGCAGCGCCGAGGTGGCTCGAAACGCGCAGCAGGTGCGGGCGGGGATCGGTCGGGTCCAGGCGCACCGCGAGGTCGGCGCGCTGCAGCGCGCCCTCGGCGTCGCCGAAGGCGACGCGCCGGATCTCGGCGTTCAGGCAGGCTGCGTGCAGCCGCGCGTCGGCGGTCGCCGAGGCCCGCGTCTCGATCTCGAGCGCCGTCGAGACGAAGCGTTGGTCCCCGCTGAGCGACGCGAGCCAGCGCACCTGGCGTGTCGCCAGCGGCATGCCCGGGGCCGTCTTCACGGCTCGCTCCGCCGCGTCCCGCGCCCGTCCCACCTCACCGCAGAGCGCCCAGAGCTCGCTCGCGACCAGCAGGGCGCGCGCGCGCGCGCCGGCGTCCGTGCTGGTCGCCGCCTCGGCCTCGAACCAGGCCGCGCGCGCGGAATATTCAGCGATCTGGCCCTGCTCGGAGAGGAACGTCGCCGCGGGACGCTCGTCCGACCAGGCGGCGTCGTCGCCGCGGGCGGGCTCCGGTCGGGGGCTCGCCGGGACCACGAAGGCGCTCGGCGGTAGGCTCTCGAGACCGTCGACGGGATCCTCCTCCGCGCCGGGCGTGGCGCCCTCCGGGGGCAACTCGTCGGGGGCGCCGGGGGCGGCTCCCCGCGGCTCGCTCGACCCGTCGGCCGCAGCGGCGACCGGGATTCGCCCGGACGCCGCCTCGATCGCGACGGTGCGGTCCCCGCGGCGTGCGCGCTCCGCGTCGTCTCGATCGAGTGGCGTGGCCTCACTCCCGTCGGGTGCTCCGCTCGCCGCTGTCGGCGCGGCGGGCGCCGCTTCGTGGACGCCCTCCTCGTCGAGCTCGTCGAGCTCGTCGAGCTCCTCGAGCAACGCCGTGCCGTCTTCGAGCCCGGCGACGGGATCGTCCTCGCGCGAGATAAGCTCGCGCTCGGCGCGGTCGGCGGCGGTGGCCGCCGCGGAGCCCGCGCGGGGGGCATCGATCGGGGGAACTGCGCCGAGCTCCGCCTCGTCCGTGATCGGCGCGGTCGCTGCCGACGGCTCGACCTGGCCACCGGGAGCCGGCCGCGGGACGGGTCGCCGCGGCAGCTCGGGCAACCCCCCGCGGCGCGGTGCCGCGGGGACGGCCGGTGGTGGGGCACGGCGAGGCGCCGCGGCCAGTGCGGGGCGCGCGTCGGGCGGTGGTGCGTCGAGCCGGCGCCGGGGCGGCGGTGGGGCCGCCGAGGCAACCCCACGCGGATCCGGTCGAGGCGGCGCCAGCGGTCGAGCCGCGCGGGGCGCGGCCGGCGGCGCTGCCGGGACCGGTGCCGCCTCGCCCGTCAGCGGTGCGGGGGGATCCGGTTCGGCGAGCAGCGAGTCGAGGAGCGCGTCGGGTTCGAAGTCGAGGTCGCCGCCGAGCTCCTCGCCGATGTCGCCGGCGCGCGCACTGCGACCGGTTCCCGGGAAGTGGGAGCCGACGGACGGCCCCTCGTCCTTGCGGTCGGGGTTCTCGGGGTTGCTCATCGGACACCCATGCCGAGCTGCTCGCGGAGCGCCAGGTAGCCCGGTGAAAGCACGAAGGAGAGCAGGCGCCCTGCGCGCTGCCGCGCCTCGACGGACGAACCGAGCCGACCGCGGGCCGCGGGGCTCGCGGTGAGGACGTGCGAGGCGTCGCCGGCGGCGATGGCGGCGAGGCGGTCGAGGCTCGCCGTTGCGGCCGCGATCCACTCGCGGACCTCGCGCCCCTCGTCACGGATGCGGACGGCGGCGTCCGCGAGCGGTTTCTTCAGCTTGCGCGGCAGGACTCGCCCGAGCTGCCGCTCGAACTCCCCGAGGAGCGCGTACTGGGGCGACGGGATCTCGACGCCCGCCAGCCGGCAGAGGGCGACCACGATGGCAGCAACGTCGCCGGGATCCCGGTGGCGGAGGATGGTGACCCCGCGTCTCAGCGCGAAGAGCTCGCGCGCGACCAGCTGCCGATGCGCCGGCGACAGCGGCATCGTCACGCGGGCGCCGATGAGCAGGGTGGGTCGCTCCGCGGCGACGCCGAAGACCCCGACCTCGTCGGTGCCGCCGACGAAGAGGTCGAATTCGCCCAGGCCCAGCGCACCAGCCCAGGCGGCGACCTCGTTGCGCAGCGGCAGGCCGGCGCGCGGATCGACGCGCTGCTTGCGGTTCGCGCCCAGGCCCGACAGGCTCGGTCCGAGCGCCTCCGCGATGCTGGGCGCTGCCAGGGCCAGGACCTCGCCCACCGGTCCGACGTCGTCCGGATCGCACAGATCGGGCAGCGCGGCTTGGTCGATGGCGATCTGCGGCAGGTGGGCGACGCGCTCGTCGAGGATCTCGAGCTCGCGGTCGATCTCCGGCGTCCCCTCGCCGACGGCGACGAGCGCGCCGAGCGTGGCCTGCCGGAGCGGGGCGTTCTCCAGCGCCATGGCGATGCGCGCGAGCCGGTCGACGAGCTCCGGCTGCAGCGGGTCGATCACGAGGCGGCCGACCAGCGCCTGCTGGCCCAGGGTGAGAAGCTCGCGGGTCGTGTCGTCGGGGAAGGCGCCCTCGAGCACCACGTCGATGGCCTCCGCGTCGTCCGGGGCCTCCTCCAGGAGCCGGGCGGTGGCCGCCTCTGCGCCCGCGAGGTCGCCGAGCCGGTCCCGGTGGATCGCCATCGCGAGGCGCGCGGCCTCGATCCGGGCCGCCGCGGTCTCCCGCTGGCTCATCAGCTCCTCGAGCACGTCCGTGGCGGCGCTCCACTCGCCGACCCGGGCCGCCGTCCGGGCGAGGCGCTCGCGCACCGGCAGCGTGCTGAGGCCGGCCCGATACAGACCAAGCAGGACCGCGAGCGCGCGATCGGTCTGGCCCAGCTTGTTCTCGAACAGATCGACGGCGGCGATCCCGCTCATCAATCGCTGCTCGGTCGGCGCGCCGTCGAGCATCGCGAGCCTCGCCAGGTTCTCCGCGGCCTCGGGGTACTTGCCGCGTCGGATGTAGACCTCGCCGGAGAGAGCGAGCGCGCCGACGTGATCGGGCTCGATCATCGTCACGTTCTCGAGCGCGGCGAGCGCTTCGTCGACCCGGTTCTGGCTGCGCAGGACCCGCGCTCGTTCCCAGAAGAGCTTGCTGAGCTCCTCGGGATCGTCGGCGACCTCAAGCCGCGCGGCGATGAGATCGAGCAGCCGCGGTCCGTCCTTGCGCGCGCGCACGGCGCGGAACAGCCGGTCGAAGGCGACGGTGCGTCCGACGTCGCGCTCGACCGCCCGCGCGAAGGCGACCTCGGCGCGGCTCTCGTCCTTGAGCTCGTCGAGGAGGATGGTGCCGGCCTCCTCCCAGAGCTCGGCGCCGCGCGTGGGGTCGTGGACGACGTCACCGAGGGCGGCCGCCGCCTCGGCGACCACCGCGCGGTCGCCGACCCGGGTAGCCCAGGCCCGCAGCCCCTCCCAGCCGAACGCCTCGGACGGGAACGCCTCGACCACCCGGCGGAAGGCGGCCTCCGCGGCGTCGAGCTCGCCGGCGGCGAGGTGGTTGTAGCCCGCGACGGCCTGGCCCAGCGCGGCGGACTCGTCACCCAGCACGTCGCCGAGCTCGCCGAACGCGGCGGCGCGTCGCCGAGGATCACCGGCAGGCGGGGCGAGCTCGAGGTTGGTGAGCCGAGCCGCCGGGCTGCTCGCGGGGAGCAGGGGCTGCCCCTCGTCACCGGCGAGCAGCGCCAGCACGCGCGCGCTCGCCTCGATGGCGTTGCCGGCCGCGCCGCCAACTCGCTCCGCCAAAGCTCGGCGGGCGTCGCGCTCCTGGTCGCGGTCACCCACCGCGGCCGCGGCCGCGACCCACTCGACGGCCGGGGCCGCGGCGGCGTCGACGTTCGCCCAGGCGATCGCGGAGTCGAGCAACTGGTCCGCCCCGGCCCCGGCGTCCACGAGGTCCTGGTGTCGGGCTGCGCTCACCAGCACCTGGGCGGGGACGGAGCGGCGGGACAGCGCCTCGAGCGCCGGTTCGTCCGGCGCGCCGGGCTCGGGGCGGAAGAGGACGCGCCCGAGCTCCGCGGCCGCCACGATCTCGTCCGGGGCGTCGTCGCCGAGCCCGCGCAGCGCCTCGACGGCGGCCTCCGTGTCGCCGTCGCTGGCCAGCTCCAGGGTGAAGCGCTCGAGCGCCGTGAGCGCCGGCTCCGGGTCCTCGGTCCCCGTCGAGAGCGCCCGGCGTCGTGCCTCGAGGTCGTCGGGATCGACCGCGCGCAGGGCCCACGTCATCAGCTGGGCGCTCGCCTCCGGCGTCGCGGCCGCCGCGAGATCGAAGCTCTCGATCGCCGCCGCCCGCGCGCCGCCGCGGTACCGCAAGAGCCCCGACTCGAGGTGCATCGCCGCGCCGAGGGAGGGATCCGTCTGCGTGCGGGCGCAGGCGTCGAGCACGTCCGCGGCCGCGAGGGGCTGTCCGGCGCTCCGGTACTCGGTCGCCAGCTGCGTGGCCACGACGACGTCGCTCACGGCGGCTGAGTGGAGGCTCGCGAGCTGATCGGTCGCCACCTCCCGATGCCCCTCCGCGCTGGCGCGCCGGGCGACGACCTGCTCGAGTCCCCGGCTCACGTCCTCGTCGGGTTCGGCCGCGGCGAGCGCGGCGAGCGCCGCCGTTGACGAACTCGCGTGGGCGTCCCCGAGCAGTGGGAGCAGGAACGCGCCGAGCGCGTTGCCGAGCCAGCGACCCCCCGGTGCCGCCGCCAGCGACTCCAGCGCCTTGGCCACCGCCTCGTGGTCGCCGCGCTCGAGGCGGGCGTGCAACAGCTCGAGCCAGAGGCTCACCTGCTCAGCGTCCATCGCGCCGGTGGTGAGCAGGCGGCGGGTGCTCTCCTCGTACCAGTGGGGGTCGGCGGCGAGCGTGGCGACGAGGCGCCCGACCCGGGCGACGGTGCTCGGGGTGGCGCCGTACATCGCGGCCTGCGAGAGGGCGGCCTTGGCGCCGTCGATCTCGCGCGCCACACAGGCCCAGGTGTACGCCGCCAGGAGGTAGATCCGTGCCTTGGCGTCCTCCGACTCCAGGCGCTCCGCGAGGGACTCGAGCGCGGCCGCCAGGGCCGCACCGTCGCCGTCGCCGGCGAGAAGGTCGAGCCGGATGACCAGCGCCGGGACGGAGCCCGCGTCGCACTCGAGCGCCTTGCTCACTGCTGCCAGGGCCTCGGTCGCGTGCTGTTCGGCCGCCGCGCCCTCGGCGACGCGCAGCCAGGAGCCGGCAGCGACGGGCCCAGTGGCGATGGTCGCGAGCTGGCGGTGCGCCAACGCAGTCACCGTCTCCGTGTCCCCCAGGGCGTCCGCGGCGGCCGTCCGGGCGTGGATCAGGGCGGGCTCGTCGGGAAGGAGCGTCAAGGCGCGGTCGAGCAGCGCCGTTGCCGTGTCGAGCTTCCCCTGGCGCCGTCGCGCATAGGCGGCGCGCAGCAGCGCGTCGGCCACCTGCTCGGGGGTCCGGGCGTGCTCGGGAACGCCCAGCGCATCCCCCGCGGCCGGCTCGGCCACGCCCCGGTCCAGCAGGTCCGCCTGGGCCTCGAGCGCGCCGGCGACGACGTCGTCGCGGGCCTCGCGGTGGCCAAGGCGCTCCAGGGCTCGTAGCGCCGGGAAGCGCGCGATGGTGTCGCCCGCGGCCGCCCGCTCGAGCACGTCGATCGCCGCCTGCGGGTCGCCGGTCTCCGCCAGGAGCCGGGCGAGGTCGACCAGCAAGAGGGAGCGCCACGCCGCGTGCTGCGTCAGCTCGGCCCGTGCCGTGAGCGCGCGCGCACGCAACGGCTTGTCCGCGAGGCTGGTGGCGACGAGCTCCAGACCGAGCCAGAGCGCCGCGTCCTCGGGCTGCTCGCCCGTGGCGTCTTCGAGCAGCGCCTTGGCCTCCTCCAGGTCGCGCTCGTGCTCGGCCTTGAACAGGCCGTAGTCCGCGAGGGCCCGCGCCCGCTCGGCGGGACCGACCGCGATGCGGACGAGGCGCTCGAGCAGCTTGCCCAGGTTCCGGTAGGACTGGCGTCGCTCGATCAGGACGACGAGCCGCTCGAGGGGCTCCCGGAACTCCGGCTCCGCGTTGATGGCCCCGAGGTGGTCTCGCGCGGCGGCGGCCTCGTCGCCGATGAGCTCCTCCAGCACCCCGAGCTCGTGAAAGAGCACGGCCTGGCTCGCCGGGGACTCCGTGGCCGCGAGCTCGGCCCGGAGCCGCTCGACCATCGTGGTCACGGCGTTCGATTCCGGCGGGGTCGATGGGGGGGCGGAGGACGCCTCGTGGCTCGGCAGCATGGGACGGCCTGAACGACTATCGCGGCTTCCCGGACGCGGCGCAACGCTCCAATGGCACGCCGCGCCGGTGGGTCGGGGTGCGGCCCGGTCGGACGGGGTCGCCGCTCGTGACCGTCGCGGCGTGACGGGGCGTCGGGCGACGGTGGGCGGGAGCGCCATCGTCGGGGCGACCGCGGTTCGGTCACCGGAGCCGACGGACGACCCAGAACCCGCGCGGCGTGTCGAGGGGCTCCGCGGCGAGCTCCCCGGGCGCGAGGGAGAACACCGCGTACTCGACGCTCGGCTCGAGCACTCCGCGGGGGAGGGTGCCGAGATCGGCTCCCGACGCGGGGTCGCCGAGTGGGACCGCCTTGGCGAAATCCTGACGCGCCACCTCCAGCGCCTGCGCGGCGCGCTCACCGGCGATCTCGCGCGTCGGTGCGTCCGCGTTCGCGAGCTCCGCGCCCCGGTAGCTGAACTGGATCACCCCGACGCGGACGGCGGTGGGCGCGTCCGGCGGCAAGGTGGGCGCGGCAGATGCCACCGCGCTCGGGGGAGCGACTGGTCCGCGGTCCGGCTCCGCCTCGGTGGCAAGCTCCTCCGTGGCCATCGCCGCCTCGACGGTCGTGCTCGGGGCGGGCGCGGCGCGCTCGACCGGTCCGGGCGGCGCCCGGGCGGCGAGGACCACGATTGCTATGGTCGCCAGCAACAGTACGCTCAACGTCCACGAGGACCAGCGATCCATGGCGGGCTTGGGGTTACCACGGCTCGCCGCCGGCTCGAGAGCATCTTTCGGAGAGCGGTCGAGAACGCCCGCGACCTTGCCGCATGCTCGCGAGGCTAATGTACAATGGGCGGCCACCAGGCGAGCCCGGTCCGTAGAGAGAGCACAGAGGAGACGTGTTCAAGGTCGATTGCCCGGGCTGCAAGGCCCCGTATCAGGTCGATGAGCGCCGCGTTCCCCCCACGGGGCTCGGGATGCGCTGCCCCAAGTGCGGGACGTCGTTCAAGGTCGACCGACCGGGCGAGGCGCCCGCGCCGCCAGCGAGCCCGGCGCCGGCGGTGGCGCCGGCGCCACCGGCCGCTCCCCCGCCGCGGGTGCACAAGCCCACCATGGTCGGCGTCGCCCCCGCAGCGCTCGGCGCCCTCGGGAACAAGCCGGCGGCCGCGCCGCCCGCGCCACCTCGGCCGGACCACGCGGCCCGGGCGGCGTTGCCCCTGCCGGCCCTCCCCCGTCCCGGCGCGGCGCTCCCGCGCCCGGCCGGGGGGCGCACGATGCTCGGCGTCGCGCCGCCCAACGCCCCGCCGCCGATCAGGGGCGCGGGGAGCACGGTGGACGACGGTGACGCCGAGCCCCCGGCGCGGCGCGGGGCGGACCTCGCGCGCGACTTGCCGGGACCTGCCCAGGCGGGACCCGCTGCGCCCGCGGGCTTCGGTGACGATGGCGCCGATCTGCCCGCCGTGGTCACCGCGCCGCGCGCTGGAGGGCCGCCCCCTCCCCCTCGCCGCCGGAAGCGAGAGGAGTTGCCCGAGCTCGCCGATCTCTCGGACGATCGGGGGCCGGTCACCGTCGAGCCCGACGAGGACGAGCTCGAGCTGCCCAGCGTCGCCGGGGCCCCCGCGGCCGCGCGGCGCGGGTCACCGGATGCCCTCAAGGCCACCGTCCCGCTCGGCAGCGCCGCCGCCGGCGGGGCGGCGCTCGGTCTGGCCACGTTGCCCTCCGGCGCGACGCAGGCCGGAGTCGATCTGCCCACGGCGGTCCCGGGTCGGCGTCGCGCGGTGCGCGCGCCGAGTCCGGACGAATGGGACTCGGCGGTGCCCGACGGTGGTCTCGATCTGCCGGCTCCGGTGGGTGCCGGGGGAGAGGAGGCGGCGTTCGACGCGGCCCCCGAGGCCGACCTGCCGGCGCTCCCGTCGGTGCCACCCGCCCGGGCCGGCTCGCTAGCGGCCGGCGCCGACGACCTGCCGGCGTTGCCCGATGTCGCGCGAAACCTCGACCTGCCCGCACCCGCCGGCGGCGTGGGCGGGTCGCGCCAACGCGCGGTGGACCTCGGGGACGTCGACCTGCCGGTGCTCGGAGCGGCGACCGGTCGCGCTGCGGCGCACGCCGGGCTCCCCGGCGACCTCGACCTCCCGTCATTCGGTGGCGAGGTGGGCCTCCCGGCGCTGGGCGATCGCGCCGCCCTGCCCACGTTGCGAGGGAGCGGGGCGCCGGGCGAATCCTCCGCGGATCTGCCGGCGCTCGGGGACGTCGGTCTGCCGGCGCTCGGGGACGTCGGTCTGCCGGCGCTCGGGGACGTGGGCCTGCCGGCGCTCGGGGACGTCGGTCTGCCCGAGGTCGGCGCCGCCGGGCTGCCGACGCTCGGGAGCGTCGGTCTGCCCGTTGTCGGCGCCGTGGGCCTGCCGGCCCTCGGGGGCTCGGATCTGCCGGCGCCGCCGGGCGCGGCGGACGAGTTCGAGCTCCCGTCCCCCGGCGCGTTCGACGGACCGGAGCCGGAGATGGGGCGCGGCGTCGGCCTCTCTTCCCCGCCCGCGTTCGGCGGGGCGGGAGAGGATGCGTTCGCCGCGTTCGGCGGCAGCGACTTCCCGGGCGCCGCGAGCCCGGGGCTGGCCGCGGGCGCTGAGGATCCCTTCGCGGCGTCGGTGCCCCCGCCGCCGGCCCAGTCACTACCGGCCGCGCCGCGCGTTACGGATGCCCCCGTCGTCCGCCAGGTGGACGGCGGAACCGGCTACGGCGAGGTCAACCTCGGCGGCGATGAGCTGGGCGAGGCTCCCATCGAGGCGGGGGCGATCGCCGGGGGCGACGAGGGCCCCGACGACATGGAGTTCGGGGGCATCCCGCAGGAGGACGCGAAGGCCGGCGCCGACGAGGCCGCGGTCCACGCGCGGCTGGCGATCGGGGCGAAGATCGCCCCCGCGGGCGCCCCCGGGACGAAGCGGCGACGTGGTCTGCGTGCCGCGATCGCGGCGCTCGTGCTCGCGGTCGGCGGCGGTGGCGCGCTGAGCCTGACCTCCTTCGGTCCCTTCGGCTGGTACTACCTCGAGGGGATCCTTCGCGGCGGCGAGCACCAGCAGTTGCTCGAGGCGACCATCACCAAGGCACGCGGCGCCTTGGCCCAGGACACCTTCCCCGACGCGCGCCGCGCCCTCAAGGAGATCCAGTCCGCGCGGGACGCGGCCAAGCGCGTGCCCGGCATCGCGGCCTACGCCGTGTACGTCGCGGCGATGTACGAGCTGCGCTTCGGGGAGGACGCGGAGGCGAACGCGCGCGCCAAGGTGACCCTCGAGGAACTCGCGAGCGTCAAGGACGCACCCTACCTGGAGCTCGCGCGCGCCGGCAACGAGGCGGTCGCCGGTCAGCTGGCGCGTTCGAGTTCGGCCATCGAGCGCCTCGCGCGCCAGCGATCGAGGGACATCGACGTGCTCGTGCTCCGCGGCGAGATCGCGCTGCTCGGCAACAAGCCGCCCGAGGCCGTAGTGGCGTGGGAGGCGGCGGCGGCAGTCGAGGCGAGCGCGCGCACCGCCTTCGGACAGGCGCGCGCGGCCTACGCGGACGGCAAGCCCGCCGTGGCCGAGCGACACGCACGGACCGCCATCGAGAGGAGCGCTCCCCACGTGGGGGCGCGCATCCTCCTGGCCCGGATCGCCTGGGCCGCGCGCGAGGACGAGGCTGTGGCGATGAAGCTGCTCGAGGAGGCGGCGAAGCAGCCGGACGCGGCCAGCGTGCCCGAGCAGGTGATGCTGAACACCCTGACCGGCGACATCCACCTGCAGCGCTCGCGGGTATCCCTGGCCGAGGCGGCGTTCGGGCGGGCGCTGAAGCTCAACCCGAAGGCGGCCGGAGCTCTCCGCGGGCTCGGCGAGGCGCTCTTCCAGGCGGGGCGCTTCTCCGAGGCGCTGGCGCGGTTCGAGGCGGGGACCAAGGCGGACCCCGACCTCCTGGAGGTGCAGGTGGGCGTGGCGAAGACGCTCCTGTCGCTCGAGCGCTTCGAGGACGCGACGCCGATGCTCCGCAAGCTCGACGAGAAGCACCCGAAGCGCCTCGAGGTCGCCTTCTGGCTCGGGGCCGCGCTCGAGGCCGTGGGCAAGCGTGACGAGGCCGAGGCGTCTTTCCGCCGCGCCATCGCCAACGGGGGAAGCGACTCGCAAGTGGTCCACGCCTACACGCGGCTCGCGCTGCTCCTGGCCGGTAAGGGGGAGGGCGAGGCGGGGCGCCGGCTGCTCGACGAGGCAGCGCAGAAGCTGCCGAAGTCACCCATGCTCTTCAAGGCGCTCGGCGAGCTGGCGCTCCAGCAGGGGGGCTACGACGAGGCGCTCGGTCACTTTACCATGGCCCGGACGCTCGCCCCCGACGACGTCGGCTCGCTGTTCTTCATCGGGGTCACCCAGCGGCGACAGCGCGCTTTCGAGGCGGCGCTCGAAACCTTCGACAAGGTCACCGAGGTCGATCGCGACTACCCCGGGCTCGCGCTCGAGCGCGGGCTCGTCTACGAGTCCTCGGGGCGCGGCGAGGACGCGCTGAAGGCCTACGAGGCCGCGCTCGCCAAGGCGCCCGACGACGTGGATCTGAAGCTCCGGGTTGGCTGCGGCAAGGCTGCGGCCGGTCGCGGCGCTGACGCGGAGAAGCTGCTCCGTGAGGTGCTGAGCGAGCGTCCGGCGTCGGCCGAGACGAATCACTGCCTGGGGCGTGCCATCCTCGCCAAGGGCGCCGACGTCACGGTGGCGCTGCGCCACCTGGAGCGCGCGACCGATCTCGATCCTCACCGCGCCGAGTACCACCTGTACGTGGGGCTCGCGGCCCTCGAGGCGGGTCGGATCCTGCAGGCGCAGGGGGCGCTCAAGCGCGCCCTGGAGCTCGACCAGAGTCTGGCGGACGCCTACTGGCAGCGGGGCGTCCTGCGCTACCGGCAGGGGCAGGTGAAGGACGCTGTGGTCGATCTGGAGCGGGCGCTCGCGCTCCGGCCGAGCCGCTTCGAGGCCCACGCGGCCCTCGCCGACGCCTACCTTGACCTGCAGCAGGAGGAGCGGGCCGTCGCCGAGTGGGCCAGGGCCGTCGAGAGTGACCCGGAGAACGCCCTCTGGCGCTTCCGCTACGGGAAGCTCCTGTCCGCCCGGGGGCTGCTCGACACCGCACAACTCCAGCTCGCCAAGGCGGTCGAGCTCGCCGGTTCCACGAAGCCATCTCCCGTGTGGCTGTGGGAGGCGCACATGCTGCTCGCCCGGTCCCTCGGCAGTAGCCCGCGGGCGGTCGAGCACTGGGTCGAGTACCTCCGCGCCTGCCCGCAGGACAACCCCTACAAGGGGGAGGCGAAGGCGGCGCTGAAGCGGCTCGGGAAGCCCTGGGAAGAGGGCTGACGCTCAGGTCCCGACGAAGCCCTTGAGCTGCTTCGAGCGGCTCGGGTGCCGGAGCTTGCGCAGCGCCTTGGCTTCGATTTGCCGGATGCGCTCCCGTGTCACCTCGAAATCCTGGCCGACCTCCTCCAGCGTGTGGTCGCTCTTCTCCCCGATCCCGAACCGCATGCGCAGGACCTTCTCCTCCCGCGGGGTGAGGGTCTTGAGCACCTTACGCGTCTGCTCGCTCAGGTTCAGGTTGATGACCGCCTCCGCGGGGCTCACCATCCCCTTGTCCTCGATGAAATCCCCGAGGTGGCTGTCCTCATCCTCGCCGATCGGGGTTTCCAGGCTGATGGGTTCCTTGGCGATCTTGAGGACCTTGCGCACCTTCTCGAGCGACAGTTCCATCTTCTCGGCGATCTCTTCCGGGCTCGGCTCGCGGCCTAGCTCCTGCACGAGGTAGCGCGAGGTGCGGATCAGCTTGTTGATGGTTTCGATCATGTGCACGGGGATCCGGATCGTCCGCGCCTGGTCGGCGATGGCTCGCGTGATGGCCTGTCGGATCCACCAGGTGGCATAGGTGCTGAACTTGTAGCCGCGCTGGTACTCGAACTTGTCCACGGCCTTCATCAGGCCAATGTTCCCTTCCTGGATGAGGTCGAGGAACTGCAGTCCGCGGTTGGTGTACTTCTTCGCGATCGACACCACGAGGCGCAGGTTCGCCTCCACGAGCTCCCCCTTGGCGCGCTCGGCCTGCTGCTCCCCGTCGTGGATCGACGCATAGGTGCGGAGCATCTCCGTGACGTCGAACCGCACCTCATCCTCGACCTGTTTCACGCCCCGCTGCGAGGCGCGGAGCGCTTGCTCGAGCTCGTCGAGCTGAGCGCGGCCGACCCCGAGGCGCTGGGCGAGGTGCCCCTCCGCCTCGGGATCCCCCCGAGCCTCGCGGAGCGCGCGGCGCAGCTCCGTCCGGCCGAGCCCGGTGCGGACCTCGAGCTCGGAGGTCCGCACCTGCGCCCGCTCGACGCGCTCGATCATCGACTTGAGCTTGGCGACGATGCGATCGATCGTCTTGCGGTTGAGGCGCATCTCTCGCAGCGCGCCGACCAACTCGGCCTTGGACGCGAGCACCTCTCGGTCGATCTGCCGGCGACGCGCGTCACCGGCGGCCTTGCGCTCCTCGGCGAGCTCGCCATTGCGCCGGTCCAGCCGCTTGACCCGATCGATGAGGCGGAGGACGCGCAGATCGGCCTCCGCCTCGTCGAACTCCTGCTCCTCGTCGTCGGCGTCGCGGACCAGGTCCTTGACCCGGATCTTGTGCGCGCGGAGCCGCTCACCCAGATCGATGATCTCCCGCACCGCGACCGGGCTGTTGAGGATGGACTCGAGGACGGCGTTCTCGCCCGCCTCGATCCGCTTGGCGATCTCGACCTCGCCCTCCCGGGTGAGCAGGGCGACGGTCCCCATCTTGCGGAGGTACATCCGCACCGGGTCGTTGCTCCGGAAGAAATCGTCGTCGGCGCGGCCGGGCGGGGCGGAGGGAGAGCCCGAGGAGGGCGCCTCCTCGGCGCCCTTGCCGCTGCTCGGGGGGCCGGTGAGCTCGACGTCGTCCTCGGGCGCGACGGCCTCGAGCTTGAGGGGGTGCCCCTCCTCGAGGACCTCGATCTCGTGGTCCTCGAGCGACGACAGGACGTCGTCCATCTGGTCCGGTCCGACGTCGTCGTCGGGGAGCGCCTCGTGCACGTCGTCGTAGGTCAGAAACCCCTTGGTCTTGCCGATCGCGACCAAACGATCGACGTCGCCGTCCTGACCGGACGCCACTGCGCCCCGCTGCCCGTTGCCCCGCGCGGCGCCGCTCCCCGGGAAGGTCGGCGCCCGTCTGGCGCGCGGCGGGGGTTCGGAGTCCGCGTCGTCTTCCGGGTCCGCGTCGGGCGGCGGGGTGGATCGCCGAGCCGGCGGCGACGGCGGGGTGGAGCTCCGGGAGCGAGCGGTCGCCGGGGTCTTCCGCCGCCTCGGTGGCGGCGCCGGCTTCGACGGGCGTTCGGTCTTCCTGGGTCCCACGGGGCAACCTCTCTCACCTGCGGCCGCGGTCCCGGGCGCGACGCTGCAGCTCCGCGGCCCGCTGCTCGAGCGCCGACTGGCGGCGGCGCAAGGTCTCCAAGCTCTGCTCCAGATCTCCGGTCGCGTTCGTCCGCTGCAGCTCGGCGACCACCACGGCGCGCTCGCGGGCGAGGGCCAGCGTGCGGAGCCGCGTGAGGTTCTCCTCGAGCTCCGACTCCGCGTCCTCGAGCCGCTCCAGGCGCGGGGCGGCCACGCGTGCGGCGGCGAAGGCGTGCAGCGACGGCGGCAGCTTCGGGAGCACCCGCTCGAGCGCGCGCCCGGGAGCCTCCGTGTCCCCGCCGGTGTCGCGCGCCTCCCAGGTCCGTCGGAACATCGCCACCGCGGCGGCCACGTCGCCCGTGAGCTCCTCCAGGCCCGTCACGAGGTCTCCTCTACCCAGAAGCTCCGGATAGTCCAAGAGCGCCCCGAGGATCTCCCGCTGTAGGCCACCGGCGGCGAGGGCGCGCGCGCCCAGCGGCGCGGACGGCGAGTCCGGCCGCGGGTTCGGCGTGGGGGGCTGGCGGGCGGCGCTCTGAACCCGGCGCGTGAGCGCCCGGAAGGTGGTCGCCTCGGAGATGCCCAGGCGCCCGACCACCTCGTCGGCGTATGCATCCGCCATCGCCCGCACCGCGGGGTCTCGCTCCGTCGCGATGAGCTCGGCGACCGCCTCGACGCGCGCCAGCCTGGCGGTGGCGTCCGACGCGGGGGGCAGGTCGTCGAGTGCCGTCGCGATCAGGTGCTCGAGCATCCCGCGCGCCGCCGCGAGGCAGCGCTCCACGGCCGCCGGACCGTCGCGCCGCGCGAGCTCGTCCGGATCGGTCCCCTCGGGCAGGACGGCCACCTTCGCGTGCAACGAGGCCCGCTGGCAGGGCTCGCGCGACTTGTTCACCGCCTCGCGACCCGCGCGGTCGCCGTCGAAGAGGAAGACGACGGTGGGGGCGAAGCGCTTGAGCTGCGCCGCCTGCTCCTCGGTGAACGCCGTTCCCAGCGGCGCCACGGCGTGCTTGATGCCGCGCGCGTGCAGTCCGAGCACGTCGAAGTTCCCCTCCACGACGACGGCGTGCTCCGCGAGTCGGACGTGCTGGCGCGCCTGAAACAGCCCGAAGACCGTCTCGCGCTTCTTGTAGATGGGGCTCTCCGGGGAGTTGACGTACTTGGGGGTGGGGCTCGGGCTCGCCGGGGCCTCGAGCCCCAGACGGGCGAGGGCGGAGGGGTCCGGGTCCGGGAGGCTGCGGCAGCTGAAGGCGACGACGCGCCCCTGCAGGTCGAGCACCGCGAAGGTGAGGCGATGCCGGAACTGGTCGTAGTGACCGGAGCCGCTCTTGCGGCGCACCACGAGCCCGACCGTTTCGGCGGCGAGCAGGTCGAGCCCCGCGTCGCGTAGGTGTCGGCAGAGGCCGTCCCAGCCGTACGGCGCGTAGCCGATCCGGAAGGCCTGCAGCGCGTCCGCGACGGGATCGGTCGGGTGTGCGGGCACGAGCGCTCGCCGGGCGAGCTCCTCACGAGCCGCCGCGCCGAGCGGGTGCGCCGCCATCATCCGCTCGAAGTAGGCGGCGGCGGCGGTGTTCACGTCGTACAGGGACTGCTTGCGCCGCCTCGCGTCGGCGGCATCCCTGGCCTGGGGATCGTGGGCGACCTCGACGATGGTGACGCCGGCGCGGTCGGCGAGCCGCCGGACCGCCTCGACGAAGGTGAGCCCCTCCGTGAGCTGCACGAACCGGAAGGCGTCGCCGTCCTCGCCGCAGCCGAAGCAGTGGAACCTGCCGCGCTCCGCGCTGACGTGGAAGCTCGGCGTCTTCTCCTGATGGAACGGGCAGAGCCCCTTCAAGGTCCGCCCCGCCGCCGTGAGCTTCACCGTCTCGCCGATGAGCCCGACGATGTCCGTGCGGTCCCGCACGCGCTCGACCGTGGCCGGATCCAACACGACCTCGAACCCATACCGCATCCCCGGGGGCCGCCAAGAGGCGGGGGAGAGGGGCGCGCCGCCGCGCAGCGGGCGTGGCGGCGCGCGGGCGGCGCGCCGTGGCGGGCGGCGCGGAGCGGCTGGATCGCGTCGACTCCGGCCCCGGGTTCGGAGCGCGCGTCCTTGGGGGGTTCGCAGGCCCCCGCGCCCGTGATAAACGCCGAACCGCCCTCGGCGCGCCGCGGTCGTTGCGGCGGAGCGGCGCGGTGACCAGCCGCCCGGCGCCGAGCGCAAGCGAGAGCAAGAGATGGCGGACGTGAACCAGCGCACGGCACAGGTGAAGGGCAAGATCATCCAGGTCATCGGTCCGGCGGTGGACGTCGAGTTCCCGCCGGGGCAGCTGCCCCGGATCCTCAACGCGCTGACCACCTCGAACGCCAACGTCTCCGACGAGCCGGACAATCTGGTGCTCGAGGTGGCGCAGCATCTGGGCGAGTCAGTGGTGCGCACGATCGCCATGGATTCCACCGAGGGCCTCGTGCGCGGGCAGCCGGTCAAGGACACCGGCGGTCCCATCATGATGCCGGTCGGTCCGGCCACGCTGGGGCGGATCCTCAACGTCGTCGGTCGCCCCGTGGACGAGCGTGGCCCGGTCGTCTCGGACCGATACGCGCCGATCCACCGACCGGCGCCCGCCTTCGTCGAGCAGAGCACTCAGGTCGAGATCTTCGAGACTGGGATCAAGGTGGTCGATCTGCTCGCCCCCTACCGGAAGGGGGGCAAGATCGGCCTGTTCGGTGGCGCCGGCGTCGGCAAGACCGTGATCATCATGGAGCTCATCAACAACGTCGCCAAGGTGCACGGCGGCGTGAGCGTCTTCGCGGGCGTCGGGGAGCGGACCCGTGAGGGCAACGATCTGTACCTCGAGATGAGCGAGTCCAAGCTCGCCAGCGGCGAGCCGGTGATCTCCAAGGCTGCCCTCGTGTACGGGCAGATGAACGAGCCGCCCGGGGCGCGGGCTCGGGTTGCCCTGAGCGCGCTCACGGCGGCCGAGTACTTCCGGGACGAGGCGGGGCAGGACGTGCTGCTGTTCGTCGACAACATTTTTCGCTTCACCCAGGCCGGGAGCGAGGTGTCCGCGCTGCTCGGCCGCATGCCGAGCGCGGTCGGCTACCAGCCCACGCTGGCCACCGAGATGGGGGCGCTGCAGGAGCGCATCACCTCCACGACGCGCGGATCCATCACCAGCGTGCAGGCCATCTACGTCCCCGCCGACGATCTCACCGACCCGGCCCCGGCGACGGCGTTCGCGCACCTCGACGCCACCACCGTGCTGTCGCGTGCCATCGTCGAGATGGGGATCTACCCGGCCGTCGATCCGCTCGACTCGACTAGCACCATGCTCGATCCGCGCATCGTCGGCACCGAGCACTACGAGGTCGCCCGCGGGGTCCAGCAGACCCTCCAGCGTTACAAGGATCTCAAGGACATCATCGCCATCCTCGGGATGGACGAGCTCAGCGAGGACGACAAGCTCGTCGTGTCGCGCGCCCGCAAGATGCAGCGCTTCCTCTCGCAGCCGTTCTTCGTGGCCGCGGAGTTCACCGGCAAGCCGGGAAAGGCCGTGCCGCTCAAGGAGACGATAGCCGGGTTCAAGGAGCTGTTGAGCGGGGAGCTCGACGACCTGCCCGAGCAGGCGTTCTACATGGTCGGCAACATCGAGGAGGCCAAGGAGAAGGCGCGCACGATGCGCAACGCCGCGTGACGGCCCGCGCTGGCGCGCGCCCCCTCGTCCGACGGAGCGCGCCGGAGCCTGCCCCCCGCCCTCCCCATCGACGTCGAGCGACCCCATGAGCAAGGAAGCGCACATCGCCCTCGAGATCGTGACCCCCGACGGAGTTCGCCTCCGGGAGGCGGTCGACAGCCTCACCGCGCCCAGCGTCGAGGGCGAGTTCGGCGTCCTGCCCGGGCACCGCCCGCTCCTGGCTGCGCTCAAGACCGGCATCGTCTCCTACGTCAAGGACGGCGCGGAGGAGCGAGTGGCGGTGGGGCCGGGCTTCGTGGAGATCCGCGACGACCGCGCCGTGCTGCTGACTGATCGCTTCACCACCCGCGCTGGCGTCGACCCGATCCGCGCGCGCCTGGCGCTGAAGGAGGCGGACGAGGCGCTGGAGGGCTACGCGGGGGAGCCCGGTACGCCCGAGCACGCGACGCTGGTTTGCGCCGAGCTCTGGGCGGCGGTGGAGCTGGAGCTCTACGGAGATCCCCCGCCGCCAACCTACCGGAGCTACCACGAGTTCCAGGCGACGTCGCGCGAGGATTACGTGAAGGCCTTCGAGGCGCGCCGCGCCGAGCAGGAGCAGGGGACCCCGTCGGCGCGCGAGTGACGCCCCGCCGGGGCGCGGTGGCGGGGGCCGCCCCGACCGCCAGCGACGGCTGCCCTTGAGCGCCGTGCGAGTTGGTCAGCGCGCGACCACCGCGCCATGTGCGTTGCGCGATGGACCGCGCGCGGCGTCGCGGCTGCGGCGACGCGGCCACGGCGCCAGCGAACAAGGCTCCAGCGAACAAGGCTCCAGCGAACAAGGCGGGCGCAGGATCCGTCGTGAGCCGCCGCGCTTGCGCCGGGCCGGCGGGGACGGCATCCTGGAACGAATAGCGAGCGCGGCCACGCCCATGCCCGCAGCCCACCCCAGCCAGCCCTCGTCGCCGATGCCGTCCCTGCGGCCGCGCGCGTTGCCCTCGAGCGCCGTCATCGCGGGCAAGTACGTGCTGGTGCGCCGCCTCGGCGCGGGTGGGATGGGGGTGGTTTGGGTCGCCCACAACCCGGTGCTCGACGTGCACGTCGCGATCAAGCTGATCGATCTCGAGGCGTCGCCGAACCCGAAGCGGATGGCCGAGCGGCTGCTGCAGGAGGCGCGAGCGGCGGCGCGGATCGCCCACCCGGCGATCTGTCGCGTCTTCGACTTCGGCGAAACCGACGCGGGCGACCCGTTCATCGTCAGCGAGCTGTTGCACGGGGAGACCCTCGGCGATTTCCTCCACGCGACCCCCCGGCTCGACTCGCTGCGGGCAGTGCAGCTGCTGCTGCCGATCGTCGATGGGCTGGCGGCGGCGCACGCCAAGGGGATCGTCCACCGCGACGTCAAGCCGGACAACATCTTCCTCTCCCGCGACGACGTGAGCCGCCTGCAACCGAAGCTGCTCGACTTCGGGATTGCGCGGCTGGTGGACGCCGATCACAAGATCACCCTGGACGGGACCCTCCTCGGCACCCCGGACTACATGTCGCCGGAGCAGGCGCGCGGCGACGCCGACCTCGACGTGCGCACCGACGTGTGGGGCGTGGGTGTCGTCCTGTACGAGCTCGTTACGGGGACGCGCCCCTTCGGCGGCGACAACTACAACGCCCTCCTCTGGGCGATCGTGCACGAAGCGCCGGTGGCGGTGACCGATCTCGGTGCCGGGGACGCGGAGCTCTGGGCGATCCTCGGTCGCGCGCTCGCCAAGGAGCGCGAGGCGCGCTGGGGATCCATGCGCGAGCTGGGGGTCGCGCTGGCGGCGTGGCTGCTCGCCCGGGGCGTCACCGAGGACGTGTCGGGTGGCGCCCTGCGGGCGACCTGGAACGAGCTCGCCATGCAGGGCTCGGAGGGCGCGCCGCGGGAGAGCCGCACGTCGATCGAGACGCCGATGGTGGCGCGCGCCCAGGCCGCGGGGGGGCGGAGCGGGGCCGGCGCTGAGCGCGCGGCGGCAGCGCGCGGGGCGGCGGCGCCCGGCGAGCGTTCGCGCTGGGTCCGCGCCGGGCTCGCGGCGGGACTGGCGCTGGTCGCCGGCTTCTCGACGGTCCTGGTCGTGTCGGCGTCCGGCGTCCTCGGCGAGGGTCGGCGTGACGTCGCGCCGACCAGCGGCCCCTCGCGCGCGCCGCGGACGGCGCTGGCGCCCGTGATCGCCCGGGCGGCGCCCTCGATCCCCGCGGCGCTTGCGCCGAGCGTGACGGCGCTCGTCAGCGCGGCGCCCTCGGCGTCCGCGGCCGCGTCCGCGGGGTCGCCGCCCGTCGTCCGCCGTCGCCCCCCCGGCAAGCCGGATCCGAGGACCTATGACTTCGGCTTCTGATCGGCGGGGCGGGCGCGGGCGCGCGGCGGTGGGGCTCGCCGTCGCCGCCGGGCTCGCGCTCACCGGCGGCGTCCAGCGCGCGCTCGGCGCGCCGCCGACGGCGGGGGGCGTGGAGCGCGCGGCGGCGCCCGCCGTCCCCGTGGACGCCGAGGAGGGGCAGCGGAGCGCCGCGCGGGAGCTGGCGCGCGAGGGCCTCGCGCTCCTGAACGCCGAGCGGTACGCGGAGGCCGAGGATCGACTGCGGCGCGCCTTCGAGCTGGTCCCGGCGGCCACCGTCGCGGTGCTGCGCGCGCGGGCGCTCGAGCGGCTCGACCGCCTGGTGGAAGCCACCGAGAGCTACGAGACTGCCGCGCGGATCGGGCGCGAGCCCGGCGCGCCACCGGCATTTCGCGAGGCCGCCCAGGAGGCGGAGGCGGAGCTGCTCCGTCTCCGCCCGGAGGTGCCGCGACTGACCATAACGCTGTCGGGCGTGGCCGGCGACGATCCCGCGCTGGTCGTCCAGCTCGACGACGAGCCGGTGCCCGCCGCGCTGATCGGCGTCGCCCGCCCGGTCGACCCCGGGCAGCACCTCATCCTGGCCTCTTACGCCGAGACGGTGCACGACACCCGCTGGGTCACGGTGTCGCGTGGCGGTGCCGTCAAGGTGCTGATGCGCGTCGAGGCGACGGCGGGGGCGTCCGCGCGGCCGACCTCGATGGCGGCGGCGGTGGCGCCGGAGCGCGTGGCGGCGCCCTCCGTCCAGCGGCGGCTCGGCTGGGTGACGACCGGGGTCGGGGGCGCCGGGCTCGGCGTGGGCGTCGTCTCCGGGATCCTGATGCTGGGGTACCGGGGTGAGCTCGAAGACGGCTGCCGCCCACAATGCCCGGACGAGCTCGCGGGCGAGCTCGACGGCTTCCGGGCGACGCGGACGGTGTCGGCCGTGGGCTACGGTGTGGGCCTGCTCGCCGTCGGCCTCGGCGCCGGCATGATCCTGACCGCTCCACCGCGTCGCGGTCTCGGGCCGCGGACCGTAGCGCTCGTGGCCGCCGATGGGGTCTACCTCAGAGGGGAGCTGCGCTGATGCCGGGGGCGCTCGCCCGGAGTGGGCTCCTGATCGCGGTCGTCGCGCTGTCGGGGTGTCCCTTTGCGGTCACCGACCGGTACTCGCGCGAGCCGGAGGATCTGGCGGCCCGCTGCGGGGACGGCGAGATCGATGGCGACGAGACCGACGTGGACTGCGGCGGCCCCGACTGCGAGCCCTGTCGAGAGGGGGGAGCGTGCCTCGCCGACGACGACTGCGCCTCCGGGTCGTGCGACGGCGACACGTGCGCCCCGGAGTGAGCCGCGACGGCGTGCGGGTGTCGGGGGGAAGCTACGGGCGCACCACCTCGAAGGGACGATCGATGACGATCTCGCCGTCGACGCGGACGCGGATGTTCCAGGTGCCCACCGGATCGTTGGGGAAGAACTCGATCGTCTGATCGAACCGGGTCCTCCCGGCGGGGACGCGCGCCTCGTCGAGCTTCACCAGGCGGCCCCGACCGGCCCGGCCCTGCACGTCCCGGACTCCGCGCGTGCCGCCGGGCATGTCGATCTCCCAGGACACGGTCACCTCCCGCGGGAGCGGGCCGTCGAAGTCCAGGCGGATCCCCTGGCTCTGGCGGGTGCGGTCGAGCTCGAGCGGGATCCGATCGCGCTCCTGCACCTGTCCGCCGTAGAAGATCCCGAACTCGGCGTGGGCGGTCGGCCCTGGCAGGTCGTCGGGCGCCGACCGGCGCGCGCAGGCCAGGGCGAGCAGCGCCGCGAGCGTCGCGGCGGCGCGGCGGGTCATCGGGCGACCTCCGCCGCCATGCGGGCGAACGCGGCCACGTCCAGGGACTCGCCGCGCGCCCCGAGGTCGATGCCCGCGCGGCTCGCTGCCGCCGCGAGCGCGGCCGCGTCGCCGGCGAACAGACCGCTCCAGGCGTTGCGCAGCGTCTTGCGCCGCTGTCCGAACGCCCCGTGGACGACGGCGCGAAACGCCGGTGTCTCCGCCGCTAGGGGCGTGGCGTGCGGAGTGAGCACGACCAGCGCGGAGTCCACGCCGGGCTGCGGGAAGAAGGCGCCGCGCCGGACGACGAAGGCGCGCTCCACCGCGTACTGCGCGCCCACGAAGACGCCGAGCGCGCCGTAGGCCGGGGTGCCGGGCCTCGCGGCGAGCCGGTCGGCGACCTCGAGCTGGACCAGAAACACCGCCCGGTCGAGGCTCGGCCCGAGTGCGACGCTCCGTTCGAGCAAGGGGCCGGTGAGCTGGTAGGGGAGATTGCCAGCGACCACGTGCGGCCGCGGCTCCGCGGCGAGCAACGCCGCGTAGTCGACGGCCTTCGCGTCGGCCTCCAGCAGCGTGAGCCGCCCGCCCGCGAGGTCCGCCGCGAACCGCTCGGCGAGGATCGGCAGCAGATCGCGGTCACGCTCGACGGCCAGGACCCGAGCCGCGCGCGCGAGCAGTGGCGCCGTGAGCGCGCCGAGGCCGGCGCCGATCTCGGCGACGGTCCCGGCGGGCGGCGTCGTCGCGAGCGCGGCGATGCGTTCGGCGAGGCGCGCGTCCGTGAGGAAGTTCTGACCGAAGCTCCGCTTCGGCCGCAGGCCGCGGCGAAGGAGCTCGGCCTTGGGGCTCGCAGGCGCGTCGAACATGCCGAGCCTGGTGTAGCGGCGCCCCGGTGCACTGTCAGCCTATTTGCCGACCGCCGCGGGACCGGCGCCTCACCCCCGCGATCGCGGCGCCGGCTTGTCCCCGAGGCGCGTCCGGCGGCGCGGCCGACCGCCGGCGATCCCGAGGCGGTCGAGCGCCTGCTCGCTGCGGGCCCGGGCGACGCGGAGCCGCTCGCCGACGGCGAACGCCACGGCCTTCGTCATCGAGTCGCCGCCCTCGGGCAGGCTCGCCTCGAGGTCGACGGACATCCAGCGCAGGCTCACCCGGGAGCGCGCGTAGCGGCGCAGGGCGCGGTGGATCTCCGGACGGCCCGCGTCCACCGGCGGCGACCAGACGTAGACGATGCTCGGCCGCGGCCGCTCGGCCTGCAGGCGCGCGAGCGCGGCTGCGAGCGCGAAGTCGGTGCGCGGTCGCTCGGGCGTGCCCCGCGGGGGCGCGCCGACGCCGAAGGCGTCCAGGTAGCGGCGGAGGGTGCGCTCCCGCGGGGTCGGCGCGAACGGGTCGCGGCTCGTCATGGGCGCCCGGAGGCGCAGGCGCTCCGCCCGGCGCGCGACGCGATCCAGATCGGAGGGACGGATCCGGGCGACCCCACCGGGATCGAGCGGACGCATGTGCTCGAACACGCGCGCGGCGACGCCCTCCTCGTCGAGGTCGCAGCGATCCGCGTCGACCGTGTCCGTCACCTGCGCCAGCACGCTGCAGAGCTCGACCTCCCGCCCCGGGCCGCGGTCGGGAGGGAGCCACGCGAGATCGCGGCTGGCGACGACGGCGAGCCCGACGCGATCGCCCTGCGCGAGGTGGCGCCCGCCGACGGCGGCCACCTCGTCGATGGCGAGATCGAGCGGCGCGGAGCCGAGCGCCCCCGCCCAGAGCTCGACCGAGGCGTCGAGCACGAGCCAGACGACGTCGCGCTCCTCGCGCTCGAGGTCGCGCACGACGAGCGCCCCCCGTCGCGCGGACGCCTTCCAGGCGATGCGCTTGAAGGCGTCCCCCGGCTGGTGCTCGCGGAGCTCGCGCAGCGCGCTACCGTCGCCGGAGAAGGGACCGGGACGGCCCATGGCCGCCTGCATCCGGCTCCGGCCCCCACGGGCCGAGCGCGCCGTAATCGCGTAGGAGTGCGGGAGCACCTCGATGCCGAACGGGTTGGCGAAGGTGAGGGGGACCTCGAACAAGCCCGGCGCGCCGAGCACCTCCAGCGAGAGCCCGTGGATCCCGTGCCGACCCACGCGGCGGGCCGTGACTCGCACGGCGACCGGGAGGCGTCCGGAGGCGGGCACCTCGCCCGCGGCCGGCTCCACCGCGACCTCGAGGTTGGGCGAGCTCACGGCGCGGAGGGAGGAGAAGCGCACCGCGCGGGGATCTCGGTTTCGGAGCTCTGCCGCGAGCTCGATCGTCTCGCCGCGGGCGACCCGTTGCCGGCGGGGCTCGGCCAGCCACACCATCTCGAGGCCGGCGACGCGGATCCGGGCCACGCTGACGCGGGTGACGGTGCGGGCCACCGCGAGCCCGACGAGGCAGGCCCCGGCCCAGGCGACGATCGCCGCCTCCCGCAGGACCAGGCCGCCGGCGAAGAGGACGAGGCCGGTGAGCGCCAGGTCGACCGTGCTGCGCGAGGGGTGGACCTGCACGCTTGGGTCACTCCTGGGTCCCGTCGCCGAGCCGCGTGCAGGCTGGCGTCGGGGCGACCTGGCAGAGATCGCGCGCCAGTCCTCGGTAGGCGGCGGCGGTCTTCGGGCTCTTCGGGACGCCCCGTCCGAGGGAGTAGAGGGCGGCGAGCGCGTGGCACGCTTCGGGGTCACGGCGCCGGCAGCCCTGCTCGTGGAGGCGCGCCCCCGCGCTCCGGTGCAGCTGTGCCCGGCGCGCGTCGGCGGGGACGCCGCTGCCCGACTCGTAGGCGTTGCCTGCCCGCAGGCACTCGACGGCGGCGCCGCGGGCGCAGCGCTGGGTCGCCGCCTCCACTTCGGCGGGCGTCGTCGGGACCTGCCCCTCGAGCCAATCGTCGGAGGGGGCCGCGAGCGCCGACGCCGACGCGCTCGCCGCCGACGCTGGCGCGGCGGAGCTCGCCTCGGGCGCTGCCGCAGCCGTCGGTGCGGTGGGGCTCCTCGGTGCGGCGCTCGGCGCGACGGATCCGGTCGGCCCTGCCACGCCGACCGCGGGAGCGGCGTCGGCCTCGCCCCCCGTGCTCGGCCGCTCGGTGGCCAGCGGGACGACGACGGCGGCGGCCAGCGCCCCGAGCAGGGCGCCGCTCAGGCTCGCGATGGCGATGGCGGTGGCGGGGCGGATCACGGCGTTCCAGGGCGCATGTTACACGCTCTCCCGGTGGGATCGAGCCGCTCTCACCGTGGCGCGGAGCCTGGCGGCACCGAAACGACTTGAGCCGCCCTCGCTGCCGTGCCTACCGACGGGGGATGCGCGCGATCCCTCGCGTCGGCTCTCGGCTGGCGGTCGCCCTCGTCCTCACCGTGAGCGCGAGCCGCGCGGAGCGCGAGCTCTCGAGCTACGAGGAGAGCGTGCTCACCGAGGTCGAGGCGCGGGCGGGGGCCGCGCGCGATCCGGCGCCGGACGGCAAATGGGTCGAGTCGATCGAGGTCCACCGCGTCGAGGTGTTCGATCGTCGCGATCCCATCCCCGACTTCTTGAACTGGCTGCACGCGACGACCCGCGAGCGGCTCGTGGCTCGGGAGATCCTGCTCGGCGTGGGGAAGCCCTTCAGCGCGGCGCTCGCCGCCGAGTCGGAGCGCAACCTGCGCGAGATCTACCAGCTCTCCCTGGTGCTGGTGGTGCCGCTCCGCGGGTCGGCGCCGGACCGCGTTCGGATCGCGGTGGTGACCAAGGACGTCTGGAGCCTACGCGCCGCCTGGGATCCGGAGATCACCCGCGAGGGCTTCCTCTCGAGCCACCTCGCCGTCGACGAGATCAACCTGGCGGGCCGCCTCAAGACCGCGTCTGTGCGCGGGGGCTTCGATCCCGGGAGCTTCTGGTATGGGCTGCGCTACGTCGATCCGCGGGTCGCCGGGAGCCGTCAGTTCGCGCTGGCCGGCGCGCAGCTGGTGTTCGACCGCGACACGGGCGAACCGGAGGGCTCCTTCGGCAACCTCTGGTACGGCCAGGATCTCTACTCCCTGGAGACGCGGTGGGCCTACGACGCGTTCGTCGGGTGGCGCCGCGATGTGGAAGAGATCTACCTCGGCGGGTCGCCACGAACGTTCGATGCCGACGTCACGGCGGCGGACGACACGCTGCCGCTCGAGTGGGAGCGCGGCGTGTACTTTGCCCGGTACGAGGCGATCCGATCGTTCGGGCGGCGGAGCAAGCTCGATCTCGGCGCCGGGATGGAAGCCCTCCGGGCCGAGCACGCGCTGCCGGCGGGCGCGCCCGGCGACCTCGCCGCGCTCGACGAGCTCCGCCGCCGGGAGCTCCCGCCAAGTCACCAGCGCCTCGGTCCGGTCCTGGGGCTTCGCGCCTACTCCACGCGCTTCCTGCGCACCCTCGACGTCGACACCCTCGCCCTGCAGGAGGACGTGGCGCTCGGCCACGACCTGTCGCTCCAGCTGTTCCCCACGAGCGCGGCGCTGGGCTCGACGCGCACGATGCTCGGCCTCGCGGCGGCCGTGGGCTACACCGCGCGGCTGGGGGACGGCTTCGCCCGTGCGCGGGCGGCCGCCGCGCTGGAGGTCGCCGGCGAGCGGGATTCGGACGCGGTCGTCGAGGCGGGGCTGCACCTGGTCACGCCGCGGCTCGGCTGGGGGAGGGTGGTCTATGACGCGACGATCGTCGACCGCCCTCGCGACTACCACCACGAGCGGATCGTGCTCGGCGGGGAGAACCGCCTGCGCGGGTACCCCATCGGGCGGTTGCGGGGGGCGACCGCGGCCGCGACCACGCTGGAGTTCAGGACGACCTCGGTGGGCTTCTGGGGCATCGAGCTCGGCAGCGCCGCCTTTGTGGACGTCGGCGACGCGCCCGAGCGGCTCACCGAGCTGGCGCCGCGGGCGAGCGTCGGTGGCGGCGCGCGGGTGCTCTTGCCGATGTTCGACCGCTCGGTGTTTCGGCTCGACGTCGGGTTCCCGCTCGACCGCGGCCCCGGCGGCGTCGACTCGCCCTGGGGCCTCTTCATGGGGTTTTACCAGGCAGTGCCGACCCCGCGGATCCAGCGCAGCCGGATCCCGGCGGCCGTGATCCCGTGAGCGGGCTCAGAAGGCGTGCACGAACAGGCCGCTGCGGAGCTTCGGCTCGAACCAGGTGCTCTTGGGCGGCATCAGCAGGCCCGCGTCGCTCACCGCCATCAGCTGCTCGATGCTGGTCGGGTACAGGTGCAGCGCGAGCGACCAGTTGCCCTCGTCGACGCGGCGCTCGAGCTCGCGCGCCCCGCGGATCCCCCCCACGAAGTCCACGTGCCGGTCCCGCCGCGGATCGGTGACCCCGAAGACCGGGCCGAGGAGCTGGTCCTGGCAGATGGACGCGTCGAGGCTGGCGACCGGATCGCCGGCGGGGTAGGTCCCCGGTCGGACGCGGAGCGTTACCCACCGACCGCGGCCGAGGTAGGCGCCGAATGCGAGCGCCGCCGCCGGGGCCGGCGCCGGCGCCGGGGCCACCTCGAAGCGCTCGCCGAGCACGGCGAGCAGCGCCTCGGGCGTGCGGCCGGCGGGATCGCGCACGACGCGGTTGTAGGGCAGGATCTGCATCTGATCGTGGGGGAAGATCACCGCCATGAAGCGATCGTGCTCTCCGGGCTGGCCACGGCGGAGCGCGTGGACCCGGGACGCCGCGGCGCTCCGGTGGTGCCCGTCCGCGACGTACAGCGGGCTAACGGCGCCGAACTCGCCGACCAGCGCGGCGGTGGCGGCCGCCGGGGCGACCCAGAGGGTGTGTCCAATGCCGTCGTCCGTCACCAGATCGACGGCGGGCGGCGCCGCCTGGATCTCGGACACGATGGCGTCGATCCGCGACCGCGCCCGGTAGGTCAGGAACACGGGCTCGTCGTGGGCGCCGAGCTCGTGGATGTGCCGCGTCCGGTCGTCCTCCTTGTCCTGCCGCGTCTTCTCGTGCTTCTTGATCACGTCCGCGTCGTAGTCGGCGACGGAGGCGCAGGCGACGATGCCGCTCTGCCGGTGTGAGCCCATCACCTGTGTGTAGACATATAGGCTTGGCTCCGGATCTCGGACCAGGGAGCGCTCGGCGATGGCGCGGCGCAGGTTCTCCGTGCCGCGGGCGTACACCGCGTCGTCGTGCTCGTCCGTGCCCTCGGGCAGATCGATCTCGGGGCGCGAGACGTGCAGGTAGCTGCGGGGCTTACCCGTCGCCAGGGCGCGAGCCTCTCGCGAGTCGATGACGTCGTAGGGGGGCGCCGCGACCTCGGCGGCGTGCTCGGGTGGTGGGCGGAGGGCGGTGAACGGGTGGATGATCGCCATGGTGAGGAGCTCTCTCTGGGCCAGAAACGGGTCGCGGCGGATCGGCGGAGGGGGGCGCCAGCGTCGGTCGCCCGCGCCGGGGCTGCCCGGAGGCCGTCCGCGGAGGGGAGGCCCGATCGCTCAGACCGGGCGCACCGCGCGGCGGTATCCTACCTTCTGCAGGGCCTCGTCTACCACCGACTGTCGCGCCCGGGCGTCGCCCTCGTGCTCGGGGAGCAGGACGAGGCGGTGAGCCAGCACCGGCCCCGCCACGGTCCGGACGTCGTCCGGGGTCACGAACGGCCGCCCCGCGAGCGTCGCCTGCGCCTTCGCCGCGCGGAGGAGCGCGAGGGCGGCGCGCGGTGAGGCCCCGAGCACGACCCGCGGGTGGGTGCGGGTGAACGCCGTCAGGTGGACCACGTACTCGTAAAGGTCATCCTCGACGTGGATGCGGGCGGCCACGGACTGCAGGTGGAGGGCGTCTTGCGGGGAGAGGACCGCCCGCGGCTCCGGGGCGGCGACGGCGTGAGTTCGCAGCATCGCGACCTCCTCTCGCGCGTTCGGGTACCCCATCAGGATCCGGACCAGAAACCGGTCGATCTGCGCCTCAGGCAGCGGGTAGGTCCCCTCGAGATCGATCGGGTTCTGGGTGGCCAGGACGAAGAACGGGTCGGGCAGCTCGAAGCGGTCGCCCTCGATGGTGACCTGGCGCTCCTGCATCGCCTCGAGCAGCGCGGATTGGGTCTTGGCCGGTGCGCGGTTGATCTCGTCGGCGAGCACGACGTTGGCGAAGACCGGCCCGGCGCGGAGGGAGAAGGAGCCGTCGCGGGGGCTCAAGACGTACGTGCCTGTGATGTCCGCGGGGAGCAGGTCAGGGGTGAACTGGATCCGGCGGACGGCGCAGCCGAGCGTCGTGGCGAAGGCCTTCACCAGCGTGGTCTTGGCGATGCCGGGGACGCCCTCCAGCAGCACGTGGCCGCGCGCCAGCAGCGCCACCAGCATCAGATCGATGGCGCCAGAGTCCCCGATGTAGACGACGCTGACGGTACGTCGGACCTCGGCCAGCCGCTCGCGCGCCGTCTCCAGCTCGTTCATGCTCAGCGCCTGGGTCACGCGGTGCCGCCCTTTCGCTCGGCGACCTCGGTAAGGATCGATTCGACGGTAGCGCGCATGCGTTGGACCCTAGCGGCCGTGGCTCGAGTCGGTCGGGAAGCTGCGATCGCCGACTCGAGGGCCCGGATCTGCTCGACCTCTTGGCGGAGCAACTCCGACGATCGCTGACCGAGCGCCGTTTGTCGATCGATCTCCGACAGGACCTCGCTCCAGCCGAACGGCGGCGACAGCCCGAGCAGCAGCCCGAGGCGCTCCTGCAGGGCATTCGCGAGCTCGAGCAGCGCGAGCGCCCGGTGCGTGGTCGGCGCCGCGAGGAGCGCCACCCGGCCCGCGGCTCCACCCTGCGCGACCAGGGTCGGGGCCCGGGCGAAGCGGGGGGGCGTCTGGCGGTACGGCCGGGTCGCCGCACCCATCACCCACCCGATGGTGCCGACCGCGGCCAGGATCGCCAGCAGCACCGCGACCCCACCCGGCAGCCCCTCGTCGCGCGCTCGCCCCAGCCGCTCCCGGAGCTCACCGAGCCGATCGTCGAGGTCCCGCACCAGGCTCGCCACGCGGCCCCGGTTCCGTCGCTGCTCGAACCCGTTGGTCAGCAGGAAGAGCCGTCCCCCGCGGGCGCCCCAGGCGTCGTCCTCCACCAGGTAGTCGACCAGGCCGGACGCGAACGCGCGGTTGCCGGGGTAGCGCAGCATCAGGTTGATCAACACGGAGGGGTCACCCATCGCGAAGAGCCGTCCCCGCTCGGCGATGATCCCGGTGATCGCGAGCGTCACCTCCGGCTCGTCGATGGCGGGAATCGCCAGGACGGGGGTGAGGTCGGGGTGCTCGAGCCCGGTCGGGTGGTTCGTGACCAGCTCCTCCACGTCGGCCACGATCGGGTGGCGTCCCTGCTCATGGCCGGCGACCACCTGCACGCTCGGGAACGCGAGTCCCAGATCCGGGTCCGCCCGCAGTGCCCGGCGGGGGTTCTTCGGCGCGGGCACGCGCCGGATCCGGAAATGCTCGAGCAAGACCGTGCCTCGGCCGTGGTCGTCGAGCACCGCGAGCCGCCCGCCCGCGCGGAGGAAGCTCGACGCCTCGACGAAGTCGACGTCGTCGAGCGGGTGCAGCACGATCACTCCGTCCCGGGGCTCGAGCTCGCGCCAGTCGAGCACGTTCGTGGCTCGGACCCGTCCCGCTCCGAGGCGCTCCTCGGCGAGCGCGACGAAATCGCTCGTGCCTTCCCAGCCGCGATCGTGGGCCTCGAAGGCGCCCTGGGCCGCGGGCGCCGCGGACGAGGCGAGGAGCGCGGCGACGGCGGCCGCCCTCCGCGCTCTGCGACCACGGTTTCGGCTCCTGCGCCACACCGCGCCGACGCTACCACGACCCCGCCACCGGGATCCCCCGCGCCGCTCGGCGCGGCCGCGCGAAATCACTGCATCGGATCGGCGCGCCGGGACGTCTCACCGGGACCGCGCACGTGTCGCGCTGGCACAAAAAGTGCGGCGGCCAAACTTGACCCCCCCGGGGCGGTAGTTAAAGTAGTTCGTAGAGCTTGGTTACTGCTTGGTCCTGTCGGGAGGTCCCGGATGTTGCCGCCATTTATCATCGAGCAGATCCGGAGGCGCGAAGAGGAAGCTCGCCGCCAGCGCGAGGAACGCGAGCAGCCGCGGCTCGATCTACCGGAGGACATCTACCGGCCCGCCCCCGACGCTCCCGTCGAGCCCGAGACGGTGGAGCGTGGCGTGGTCATCCTCGACCTCGGCTGAGGTCGGTCCGAGCGGTGAATTCGCAACGGCCCGCGAGCCGTGCGCCGCCTCCGGCAGGGCGGATGAGCGTCCCCGCGGGCTGGCGCGGGGGCACCACCTCGGTCGCACTGGGGCGGGTGCACGAGCTTCGGGCGTGATGTAGGCTGCGCCGCCGATGACCTCACCCCGTCGCGCGGGCGCCTGCGCGCTCCTGCTCACTGCGACCGCCTGTTTCCCGCCGGGGGAGGGTCGGGATCCGCCGCTCAGTCGCGTCTACTTCCCGGTCGGCGTCGCGCTCGACGACGCCGGGACGCGGCTCTTCGTGGCGAGCAGCGACTTCGACCTCCAGTACAACGGTGGCGTGGTGCACGCCTTCGATCTCGCGCGGTTGCGCGGCCTGGTGCCCCAGAGCTGCGCGACCGACGAGGACTGCCCGACCGCGCAGCGCTGCGACGACGAACCGACGGATCAGAACCGGGGATCCCCGAGCTACTGGTGTGTGGACCGCGAGGGGTCCCGCGCCGGCGCTCCCTGCGGAGCGCTCCGCGAGCGCGCGGCGGCCAGCCGGTGGCTCGAGCCGGGGCGCTGCGAGTACCTCGACGCGGTGTCGCCCCAGGACGGCGGGGAGCCGCTGCAGGTCGACGCGGTGGGGGTGGGGGCCTTCGCCACCGACGTCCTGTACCGGGCCGCCCCGGCGGGCGCCGGGGGCGGCGACCTCGCGGGACGGCTCTTCGTCCCCGTTCGGGGCGACGCGACGCTCCACACCATCGACGTTCACGCGGGAGACAGCCGTCTATACTGCGGCCAGGATCGGAACGAGGGCAGGTGCGCCGACGCCTATCGCGCCGGAGACGACCCGGACACCGAGAACACGCGGGACCTCCGGATGCCGCCGGAGCCGTTCGCTCTCGACGCGAGCGCCGACGGTGAGGCCATCGCGGTCACCCACCAGACCGACGGGAGCGTCTCGCTATTCGTCAACGACTGGGAGCACCCCGTCCGGCTCGAGTTCGTCGCCGGGGGGTTGCCGCAGCGAGTGGTCGGGATCGCGGCGATCCCCGAGCCGGCGGTGGTCGCGGCGACGGGTTACGACTATCGCCCCGGGTTCCTGGCGACCTTCCGGGACAGTCCGGAGGTGCGCCTGCTGCGCTTCTACGACGACGTCGATCCGACCTCGCCCGGTAGCGTCCAGCGCCCCTTCCTCGACCAGTCGGGGGGGGTCGTCATCACCGCCAACGCGACCGGCTACGACTCCCGCGGGATCGCGATCGACGCCGGTCAGCGGCGCGCCTGCGAGGCCAACTGCGCCGAGGATCCGGTCTGTCTCGGCGTGTGCGCCGGGATCCCGCTGGGCGTGTACGTCTCCAACCGCAGCCCCGACAGCCTGCTCGTCGGCGCCACGCGGACCGACGCCACCCCCACCTCGAGCGACGATCTTCCCGTCTTCTACGACAGTATCCCGCTCCCCGTCGGTGCCTCGCGCGTCGTGGTCGGGTCGGCGGTCGACCCGGAGGGGCGGCTGGTCCCCCGCGTCTTCGTCCTGTGCTTCGACCAGCGGCGGCTTGTGATCTACGACCCGGTGGCGCGGCGGATCGAGAAGACGGTCACCACCGGGCGGGGCCCGCACGCCTTCGTGGTGGACGCCGACCCGGGACGCTCGGGCGACGTCGAGTCCGCGCCCCGGTCGCTCGGCTACCTTGCTCACTTCACCGACTCGTACCTCGCCGTCGTGGATCTCGATCAGCGGCACCACCACACTTACGGCGAGATCGTGCTGACCGTCGGCAATCCCGTCCCCCCGAGGGCCACCAAGTGAACCCCTGGATTCGATTGGGCTTGGTGCTGGCCGGCGCCGCCGCGGTCGGCGCCTGCAATGAGCCGGACCTCGACGAGACGGTGCGCACCCTGGAGCGCAGCAACGCCGTCGCCTTCCTCTGCCTGTCCATGGATGCGGCGCGCGATCCCGGCCGCGTCCTGGACAAGTGCCCCGATTTCGATGACCAGGACGAGGACGTGGACCTCTTCGCGCTGGTGACGCAGACGCAGCGCGGCGAGGTGGCCGTGGTCGATCTGTCCGCGACCACGGTGGTCGATAACGACCCCTGGGTGCCCGGCGCGACGTTCCTACCGGTCGGGGAGAACCCCGTCGACATCGCCGCCACCCCGGGCGGGGTCGCGGCGTTCGTCGCCAGCGCGGGCGGGCCCCATCACCACTCGATCACCGCGCTCCCCTCGAGCTGCGTGCTGCCCCCCCGCGCGGGAGGTCCTCGCCCGGATCTGACCCGCTGGCCTGCCTGCGCGTTGCCGTCGGCGCCGGGGCGCCTGGTCGTGCTGGTCGACCCGCCCGACGCGACCGGGCAGATCCGCGAGACCTGCGCGAGCGAGCGGGTGGAGCCGGATCAGCTGCCGGCGCCCCTCTCCGCGGCGCCGGTGGAGGCCGTGACCGCCGCCGACCTCGGCTGCGAGGCGGACCTCCGGCAGGAGACGGACCCGCCGGGCCGCCGCAAGCTCGCGGTCACGCTCCCGGATCTCGGGCAGCTATGGATCCTCGACGCGCAGCGCGTGCTCGACGTGGCGCCGGGGGCGTTCCCGGCCTGCGCCGACGTGGCGCTCGAGGGGCTGTTCGAGCTGCCGACGGCCGTGCCCGAGCCGCTCCCGTCGCAGGACCCCGGCGACCTCGCCGGCGCCCAGGCGTGCCTGCCGCCCCTGTCCTTCGGTCCCGCGCCGGACCAGTATCTCTCGCGGCCGGCGGGGGTCGAGGTCCGGGACGACGTGTTGTATCTCGGTGACCTCGGCGTGCCGGTGGTCCACCGCCTGGATGTCGCTGACCCCTGCGCGCCGGTGGCGCTCCCGCCGCTCGTCCCGCGCTCGTTCGAGGAGCCGACGCGGGCGGTCTTCGCCAGCGCCGTCGCCGCGAGCCCGTTGACCACCGCCGGGGAGCGCTTCGTCTACGCGGTCGACGACCGGCAGGGGACGGTGATGGCGTTCGACGTGAGTCCCGGGACGACCGACCGCACGCCGCTGGTGCGGCCGCGGATGCGGTACTCGCCGTTCGAGATCCCGGATCGCCTGGCTTTCGGGACCCCGGTCAAGGATCTCGAGTTCGTGTTTCGCGACCTGCCCGCCGCGGACCCCGACACCGGCGTCGCCACCGTGGGCCTGCGTTGCGATCCCGACCCGGCGCTGGAGGTGGAAGAACCGGAGAGCCCCGCGCTCGAACACCGCCCCAATGGGAGCTATACCGCCGGGGCGCGCCCGGATCGCCTGCGGGGGATGTTCGGGTTCGCGCTGCTCGCCAACGGCAACGTCGCCGTGATCGACGTGGAGGATCTGGACGCGCCGTGCCGACGGCCCCTGCGGGCCAACGAGCGGCTGGATCGCGAGGACGCCGCCGGCTGCCTCGGTGATCCCGAGCTTCCGGGGGGGGTATTCACGACGGATGGGACCCTCGAGGGGACCCCGACGGTCACCGGGGAGCTCAGTTGTCACGTGGTCGAGCGACACCGCCTGCGCAGCGGCCGGCCCTATGCCAGCACCTCTCAAGCGGGCGTCTCGGCCCCGTCGCTCCGCACCTTCCCGCAGCTCCGCAGCGACACCGGCGGGAGCCTGCCCACCAACCAGACCGACGAAGGGCTCGAGAACCCGAAGCTCCTCGCCGTCGACTTCCCCGACGGGACGCCGGCCGCCGTCTACCTCGGCACCTCGCTCTATGCCACGGACGACGAGGAGAACCGGCTCGAGTCGGACCCCACCGTTGCAGAACGCAACGCGGTCGGCCTCAATTACCGGGAGCCGCGCGCGTTCCTCGTCGCCGACGAGCTGGCGGTCGTCTATGAGGGCTCGGTCCTCTCCGGGCGGGCGGCGGGGTACCTGGCCGTCCGCCCCGACGAGCCGCGCGCGGATCTGACCGACTTCGGCGCCGGGTTCTGCGGTCGCGGGGTGGAGGACCTGGAGCTCGCCCACCTCCAAGCGGCAGAGCTCAAGGTCGCGGCGGCGGACCTCGACGCCTTCGCCCGGCTTCACGCGGACTACGTGCAGATCACCTCCGAGATCCCGGAGGAGGACGACGTGTACTGGGAGACCGCGACGCGCGGCTGCGGGGGCGACGCAGCCAACTCGTTCTACGCCTGCGAGGAGGCGTTCGGGACCCCGGAGGAGCCGCAGCGGGCGCGCGACCTGATGATCCTGGAGGCCTACCAGGGGCGGCTCGTCGTCGCGCCGCGCGGCGTTGACGGCGAGGACGCCCAGGCGGTGCTGGACCTGCTCGACTGCTGCTTCGGCGGCGAGGCGCTCGAGTACCGCGTTCGGGCCGGGCACCAGTGGGTGCTGAGCGGGTCCGGCAGCGGGGCTCAGCACCACGTCGTCGCGCGCGGCGGCGACCTGCGCTGCGTCTACGACTGCAACCCCCGGCGCCAGCTGCTGACCTCTCGGGCGCTCGAGATCGTCACCGCGGAGGCGCTCGATCCGGCCGAGGACTCCGGCGTCGAGTCCTGTGCGGAGGGTGAGTGCCTGGTCTGCGTGCTCGACGAGCCGGGGCCGGTATCGCCCGGCTCGCCTTGCGTCTTCGACGGGCTCACCACCCGCTTCGCGGTCTACCGGGGGCGACGCCGGAGCGAGCGTGACATGGCCTTCACCTGGCAGTACAGCGGCGGCTTCGTGCCGCTGGCGGCCAGTCTGGCGACGACCTCGGTGGACGTGTCCCCGCTGTCGATGACCTTCGTCCCGCAGATCCAGGAGCTCGCCGTGACCGACGGCTCGAGCCAGGGGCTGCTGTTCGTGAGCCTCGAGAGCATTGCCGTGCACACTTCGTTCGACTGATGGAGTCGGATCGGGTGCGGCGAGCTCGAGCGCGCGCGGAGGGCGCCATCTCGACCACGATCGCGAGCGCCGCGAGGCGGGATGGCTGCGGCGTGCCGCCGCCCGCGGCGGCGGGGCCGGTCCGTCGGGATTGAGAGGAGGACAGGGGAGCCGTGGCGGGACCGGAGACGAAGGTGATGCAACAGCATCGGGCGGCGAAGAGCGCCTACCCCGACGCCGTCGTGTTTTTCCGCCTCGGCGACTTCTACGAGATGTTCGGGGACGACGCCGTCCTGGCGGCGCGCCTGCTGGACCTGACGCTCACCAGCCGCAACAAGGGCAAGCCCGACGAGATCCCGATGGCCGGCGTGCCGCACCACGCGGCGCACGGCTACATCGCTCGCCTCCTCGCCCACGGGCACCAAGTCGCCATCTGCGAGCAGCTGGCGGATCCGGCGAAGGTGAAGGGGATCGTGCCCCGCGACGTGGTGCGCGTCATCACGCCGGGGCTCGTCACCGACCAGGAGCAGCTCGAGGCGAGCCACAACAACTGGCTGGCCGCCATCGATTCGCACGTTGACGGGGTCGGGATCGCTCTGCTCGACCTGTCGACGGGAGAACTCGCGGCCGCCGAGGTGGCCGATCTCGCCGCGCTGCTCGGCGAGCTCGCCCGCTCGGCGCCGCGCGAGATCCTGGTGGGGTGCGGCGCGATCGGGGACGAGGGGCCGGAGCCGGAGGCGGAGCAGGACCGCGCCGTGGAGGCCGTGCGGGCGGTGGCGCCGCGGGCGGCGGTCAGGGCCGATCCGGCGCTCGGCGTCGACGGGATCGCGGGGGTGCTGGGGGAGCTCGCCGCCGAGGCCGCGTCGCTCCCGGCCTTCGCGCGGCGCGCGGTAGCGCGGGTGGTGCGGTTTGCCCGCGCCTGCATGCCCGGACAGCCGCTGAGGTTCGGTCGGATCGGGCGCTGGGATCCCCGCCAGGCGCTGGTGATCGACGCGACCACCCAGGCGCACCTCGAGCTGACGGAGTCGGCCGGGGGCGGTCGGGACGGCACCCTGCTCGGCGTCATCGACGCCACCGTCACCCCCACCGGGGCGCGGCTGCTCCGGCGGCGGCTGCTGGCGCCCCTGATCGACGTGGAGCGCATCCGCCGGCGGCTGGATCTGGTGGAGCTATTCGTCTGCCAGGCCCGGCTGCGGAGCGACCTGCGCGAGGCGCTCGCGCGCGTCGGTGATCTCGAGCGCCTGGCCGTGCGGGCGACGCTCCGCGAGGCGACCCCGCGCGATCTCGGTGCGCTCCGGGACGGGCTCTTGGCCGCCGCGCGCGCCGCGGCGCTGGTCGAGGCTCTCTTCGACCCGAGCGCGCGCGACGTGCTCGGGATCGACCGCGATCCGCTCGACGTGGTGATGCCGCTGGCGGAGGAGCTCGCGCGGGCGCTGGTGGAGCGCCCCCCGGCCGCCGCGCAGGCGGGGGCGATCTTCCTCGCGGAGTACGACGCGGAGCTCGCGGAGCTCGACGCCCTCCGCCGGACCGGCGCCGAGCGGATGGTGGAGCTCGAGGCGCGCCTGCGGGACGCCCATGGGATCCCCTCGCTCAAGGTGCGCTTCACGCGCGTCTTCGGCTGGTACATCGAGGTGACGCGGACCCACGCGGCGCGCGCGCCCGCCGAATGGCGACGTAAGCAGACGGTCGCGTCCGGTGAGCGTTACACCAACTCGGAGGTCGATGACCTGGCCGATCGCCTGCTCCACGCCGAGGATCGGCACCGGGAGCGCGAGCTCGAGCTGATGGGGGAGCTGGTGGAGCGGGCGGCCGCGATGGCGCCGCGGATCCAGGCGCTCGCGGCGCGGCTCGCGCGCTGGGACGTGGCGGCGGGGCTGGCCGAGGTCGCGCACCGTTTCGACTACTGTCGGCCGTTGGTCGATCGGAGCGACCGGCTCGAGATCGAGGACGGGCGACACGCGGTGGTGGAGCGGCGCGCGGCGGCGGGCCGCTTCGTCCCCAACGACGTGCGGCTCGACCTCGGCGCGGAGCGCCTCTGGCTCGTCACCGGCCCCAACATGGCGGGCAAGAGCACGTTGCTGCGTCAGACCGCGCTCCTGGTGATCCTGGCGCAGATGGGCGGCTACGTGCCGGCCAAGGTGGCGCGCGTCGGGGTCGTCGACCGAGTGCTCTCGCGGGTCGGCGCCAGCGACAACCTGGCCGGCGGGGAGAGCACCTTCATGGTGGAGATGCGCGAGACGGCGGCCATCCTCCGCGCCGCGACCCGCCGCTCGCTCGTCATCCTCGACGAGATCGGGCGCGGTACCAGCACCTTCGACGGGCTCGCCATCGCCTGGGCGGTGGCCGAGCACCTCGACGAGGTCGTCGGCTGTCGCACCCTCTTCGCCACCCACTACCACGAGCTCACCTCGCTCGCCGAAGCGAGCCCGCACGCCGCCAACTACTCGGTGAGCGCGCGGGAGCATGGGGATGACGTGGTGTTCCTGTATCGCTTGGTGCCGGGCGCGGTGAGCCGGAGCTACGGCGTCGCGGTGGCTCGCCTCGCGGGCCTCCCGGAGAGCGTCCTCGCTCGGGCCCGCGCCGTGCTCGCCTCGCTCGAGGGCGAGCGGGCGCCGAGCGGGGTGGGGGCGCTGCCGCCGCGCTCCCGGGGCGTCGCGTCAGCGCAGCTCGATCTCTTCGCGCCGCCGCCGGCCCCGCCGGCAGCGCACCGCGAGGTGCTGGAGACGCTCCGGGCCCTGGAGGTCGAGCGCCTGACCCCGCTCGAGGGGCTCGCGCTCCTCGAGCGACTGCGGCAGCGGGCGCGGGGGTAGCGCGAGCGGCCGCTTCGCGCGGGGGTGGCGCGCCGCGCGGGCGCCTCACCGCGCCTTGCCCCGCGGGGCCGACGGGGTCGCGCGGGCCCCGTCCTCGGGCCACGCGTGCTTCGGGTAGCGGCGCATCAGCTCGCGGCGCACCGCGGGGTAATGGCGCTCCCAGAAGCCGGCGAGATCCGCGGTCACCTGCACGGCGCGCTGGTTGGGAGCGAGCAGGTGCAGGGTGACGGGGAGCCGGCCGCGGCAGACCGTGGGCGTCGCGAGCAGGCCGAAGCAGTCCTGCAGGCGGGTCGCGGCGGAGGGGGGCTGACCGGGGCGGTACTGGACGCGCAGGCGGCGTCCTCCGGGCAGGCGGAGCTCCGTTGGCGCCAGCTCGTCCAGCGCGCGCCGCGCCGCGGGGGGCAGCGCCGCGAGCAGGCGCTCGACGAGCGGGCGCGCGCGGAGCTCGGCGAAGCTGGTGGCCTCGGCGCAGGAGGCGTCGAGCAGCGCGTCGGTCGTGGGCGCGCCGCCGAGCGCGGCCCCGAGCTCGGGCGCGTGCGCCGCGACGAGCGAGAGGCGCGCGGCCAGCCCCTCGAGCGCCTCTGCCTCCCACGCGACGCCGCGCGCCGCGCGCGCGAGCACCGCCGCGGCCTCGGGGGATGGGGGGGCGCGGCCGCGGGCCTCGTCCAGGGTGACCGACCCGTAGGCGAGGCGGGTGATCCGGTCCACGCGCTCGGCGTCGGTGTTCCAGGTGTGCTCCACCGACTCGATCAGGGTCGTGCCCGGCAGATCGAGGAGCCAGTCGGGGTCGATCGCGCTCGCCAGGCGGACCACGATCCCGCCGCGGCCAGCGCCCGCCGGCGCGTCGGCGTCGAGCGCGACCAGCAGCGGGGCGTCGTGCACCACGCTGGCGGGGCCCAGGCGCGCCGGGTCGCCGCTGGCGAGGATCAGCGCTGGCTCCCCCGGGCGGCGACGGCGCGCGACCCGGTCGGGAAAGCCAGTGAGCAGGGCATAGCGGACGGCGGCCTCGACGGCCTCGTCGTCCGCCGGACGGGGCCGGCGGTCGCGGACGGAGCGCCCGAGGACGCGCCGCACCTCGGTGATGGCCGCGACCGTCCGGGGGTCGAGCCCCTCACGGCGCAAGCGATCGGGGCGCGCGGCACCGACCGCCTCGAGTCGGTCCGCCACCGCGCTCACGTCCGAGTCGCCCCGACCGTCGATGCGCCGCCCTCGTCCGCCGCCGTCGACGCGCGCGCGGGCCTCCAGCCGCGGATCACGCTCGCCGAGGATGGCGGCCGCGAGGGCGCCCTCGGACGCGACGCCACGCCGCTCGCATTCGATCAGGACCCGACCGAGGCGCGGGTGCACGCCGAGCTCCACCAACCGCCGCCCGATGGCGGTGAGACGCCGCTCACCGTCGAGCGCGCCGAGGGCCGCGAGGAGCTCCTCGGCGGCGCGGAGCGCGGCCGGCGGCGGAGGATCGAGCCAGGCGAGCTCGCCGGGGTCGCCGATCCCCGCGCCGTGGAGCAGGAGCAGGACATCGGCCAGGTCCGCCCGCGTGATCTCGGGCGCGTCGTGCGCCGGGCGGCCGTCGTGGTCACCGCGCGTGTAGAGGCGGAGCACGAGGCCGGGCGCGGTGCGGCCCGCGCGCCCCGCGCGCTGCGCGGCGGCGGCGCGGCTCACGGGGCGCGTCTCCAGGCGCACGACCCCGGTCCACGGCGAGCAAGCGGCCACCCGAGCGAGCCCCGAGTCGACGACCGTGGTGATCCCTTCGATGGTGACCGAGGACTCGGCGACGTTGGTGCTCACGACGACCTTGCGCCGGCCGCGCCGCTCCACCGCCCGCGCTTGCTCCTCGATCGGAAGCTCGCCGTGCAGCGGCACCAGCTCGAGCCCCGCCTCGGCGGCCAGGGGCGCCGCCGCCTCGATGGTGGCCCGGATCTCTGCCGCCCCCGGCACGAACACCAGGAGATCCCCGGGGGGTCCCTCGCGCAGCGCCGTCCGGATCGCCGACAGGATCTGGGCGGGGAGCGGGCGGTCGTCGGGTGCGGGCAGGTGGCGGACGGTCACCGGGTGCACGCGGCCCTCGCTGGTGATCCGGGGGCAATCACCGAGCAGCCGGGCCACGGGTGCGGCCTCGAGCGTCGCGCTCATGGCGACCACCACCAGATCCGGGCGGGCGCGGTCCAGGCACCGCCGGATCAGCGCGAGCGCGACGTCGCTGGGGAGCCGGCGCTCGTGCAGCTCGTCGAGCACGACCGCGCCCACGCCCTCGAGACGAGGGTCGCCGGCCAGGCGCCGGAGCAGCACGCCGTCGGTCAGGTAGCGCAGGCGGGTGCGTGGGCTCGAGATGTCCTCGAAGCGCACCTGGTAACCGACCGTCTCGCCGAGCCGCTGCCCCCGTTCGGTCGCGACGCGGCGTGCCGCGAGCCGCGCGGCGAGCCGCCGCGGCTCGCTCACCAGCACCTCCCCGGCGCCGGGTCCAAGCGCCTCCATGAGCGCCCAGGGCAGCCGCGTCGTCTTGCCGGCGCCGGGCGGGGCCTCGACGACCAGGCGCCGCTCGACCAACGCGGTCGCGACGAGCTCCGCCAGGAGCGGGTCGATGGGCAGCGGGTCGAGGGCGGTCGGGTTCATGGGCGCGACGACCGAGCATGTCAGTCGGCTCGGGGGCGGCCAAGGGTGGGCCCCGTCGTCGATGGGGGACGGGCCCGCCGTCCCTCCGCCGACCTCGTCCAGCGGACCCGTCTCGTCGCGGAGCAGGCCTCTGCACGGGTTTCGCACGCGCCCGCCAGGATCCGGCGGTCGGGGTCCGGCTTTCCTTCACGGAACCATTTCCATCAACGGGCCCGCAAACGCCCCGATTCGCTCCGGCGAGCCACGGGCCGAGAGCGGCCGAAGCCTTGCCGGACTACCCCCCGGAGGCTATGTGTGAATAGAAAGGGTCCTTCACCCTTCGAAAGCTCTCATGGCCCCCCGCCGCGCTGCTCTCTTCGACATGGATCGGACCATCGTCCGGCGGGACACGGCCTCGCTCTTCCTGCGCTACCAGCGCGACATCGGCGAGCTCCCGGCTCGGGAGTTCTTCCAGGGCGCCTGGTGGATCTTCCTCTACACGCTGGGCATCTGCGACGCGCCCCGCGTCGCCGAGAAGGCGCTGCGCCGCTACTCCGGGCGGATCGAGGCGCAGCTCTACGAGTCGTGCGAGAAGTGGTACGAGAGCTACGTCCGCCCGCACGTCTCGGACAACGCGCGGCGAGTGGTGGGACAGCATCAGGCCGACGGGGACGTGGTCGCCATCGTGTCGGGGGCCCTGCGCTTCGCGGTGCGCCCGCTGGCTCGCGAGCTCGGGATCGAGCACGTCGTCTGCAGCGAGGTGGAGAGCGAGAACGGGGTGCTCACGGGCCGTCCGCGGCAGCTCTGCTTCGGGAACTCCAAGGTGGAGCTGGCGGCGAGCGTCGCCGCCGCCGCGGGGTTCTCGCTCGACGACGCCACGTTCTACTCGGACAGCATCACCGATCTGCCGCTGCTCGAGCGGGTCCGCACCCCGGTCGTCGTCAACCCGGACTCGCGCCTGCGCCGCGTGGCGTCGCGCCGCGGCTGGCGGACCGAGCGCTGGTGAGCGCGGGGCACCGGGCGGGTGCAGGCCGGCGGCCGGGGCTCACCCCCCGCTCCGGATCGCGCGCCAGAGCCGGACGAGGCGGCTTGCCACCCCCGGGACGCGCCGCAACAGATCGATCGACGGCGGGCGCTTCTCGATGACGCGGACGGGGATCTCGACGACGCGCCGGTGGGCGCGGTAGGCGCGGATCACGAGCTCGCTGGCGAAGACGTCGCGATCGACCACGCAGGCGCGGACCAGGTCGACCATCGCCTCGCGGCGGAAGGCCTTGAGCCCGTGCGTGTCGGTCCCCTCGAACCCGAGCAGGACGCGCAGCAGACCGCTGTAGAGCAGGCTCGCGGCGTGGCGGAGGAAGGGCCGCTCGTCCGCGGCGCCGCCCACCAGCTTGGATCCGATGACCAGCTCCGCCGCGTCACGCTCCAGCAGCTCGACCGCGCGGACGTGGAAGTCCACGTCGCAGAGGTCGATCTCCTCGCAGATCACCAGCTCGCCGCGCGCGCGGAGGATCCCGCGACGCAGCGCCTGGCCGTAGTTCGGTTCCGCCACCGACAGGAGGCCCACCTCGGGGTACCTGGCGGAGAGTCCCTCGGCGACCCGCACCGTCCCGTCGGTGGAGCCGTTCTCCGCCAGGATAACCTCGTAGGACCAGCCGAGCGGGGCCAGCCGCTCGCGCAGGTCCACCACGGCGGCGTGGAGGATCGCCTCCTCGTTGTAGATCGGGATCACGAAGGTGATCCGGGGCACGATCCCCGGCTCAGGCACCCAGCAACTCCATCGCCCGTCGCGCGGCGTCCTGGCCGAAGGCGAGCGCGTCCTCCATCGAGGAGTAGTTCCACCCGCCGTAGCGGCCCGTGCTGAAGACGCCGCGCGCCGCGAAGAACTCGTGCAGCTGCGCGGTGGCAGCGGCGTGGTGGTGATCCAAGAGGACGTAGGCGGGCTCGAGGCGGCGAGCCTCGACGAACCCGATCGCGTCGGTGGGGCCGGTGAACCCGAGGGCGCGGAGCGCCGCGGCGACCTGCGGCACCAGCCGCTCGAGCGCGGGCGGGGCGCGATCGACGAGCTCCACGTAGTAGCCGCTCTTCCCCGGCGGGGCCAGCTCGGGGGAGAGGTTCGAGTAGCAGCCGATGCGGTAGAAGGGCTGCTCGGGCTCCGGTAGGTAGACCCAGTGGTGGTCCGCCCGTGCTGGCGCCTCGACCGCGACGTCGAGGTAGTAGAGGTGCGTGGCCCGGAGCGCGGCTGCCGCTGCGCGGATCTCCGTCGGCGCGTCAACGAGCAGTCGTACCAGCGAGGGCAGCGGGATCGTGCTCACCAGCGCCTCGTAGCGGGCCACGCCGTCCGGGAGGTGGACCTCACGGCGCGCGAGGTCCACGGCGGTCGGCGCGACGCCGAGTTCGGTCATCCAGCCGAGCTCCCGGTGCATCGCCGCCGCGAGGGCGCCGATGCCGCGGCGGGGATAGAGGAAGCGGGCGTTGTAGCCGACCTCCTCGTCGGCGAACCCCACCGCTCCCGCGACGACCTGCTCCACGGTGGGGACGGGCACGAAGCGGTCGCACCAGTCGCAGGCGATCTCGTCCGCCGGGACCCCCCACAGGCGCTCGTTGTACGGGATCATGAAGTGCTCGCTGATCCCGTCGCCGAAGCGCTGGCGACAGAACTCGGCGAAGCTCCGTGGCGGCGGCCCCGGTGGGGCGGCCCGCGCCGCGAGGAAGCCCATCACGCAGTCGTAGGCGACCCGCGGCGGCAGGCCGTACGCGTTCGACTGGAAGGGGTAGCGGGTCAGGGTCCCGCAGGTATGGACCCGGCTGCGGCGCTCGAGCTCGAGGCCATCGCCGTCGAGCCAGCCGAGCACTCGTTCGCGCAGCGCCGGGTCGCGGAGGTGGAGCAGGTGTCCGGTGAGGTCGAAGCGAAACCCGCGCACCTCGCGCGTCCGGGCGTGACCGCCGACCTCGGCCGAGCGCTCGAGGAGCCGGCAGGGCACTCGGTGGTCGCGCAGGTGGACGGCGGCGCTCAGGCCCGTCAGCCCCGCGCCGAGGATCAGCACGGGGGGGGGGACCGCGGCCGGCATCCTCGCGGTCGGTGCTCTACCACTCGTCCGGCGCGGAAGTCACCCGCTAGCGTCAGTGGGCGGCGTTCCAGTCCCGTCCGGCGCCGATGTCGACCACCAGAGGGACCGTCAGGGCGAAGGCCTCCTCCATGGCCTGGCGGATGGCGGCGCGAGCGGCCGCGACCTCCTCGTCAGGGACCTCGAACACGAGCTCGTCGTGGACGGTGAGGACCATGCGCGCGCCCGGCGTCGGCGGGGTGGCGAACGCGAGCATCGCGAGCTTGAACAGGTCGGCCGCCGAGCCCTGGATGGGTAGGTTCATGGCGACCCGCTCGGCCGCGAGCCGGAGGGCGCGGTTGGCGCTGCCGATGTCGGGCACCAGGCGCCGTCGGCCCAGCATGCTGCGCACCGCTTCGCCGGCCCGGGCCCGTTCGATCGTCTCGTCCATGAAGCGGCGCACGCCGGGGTAGCGGCGGTAGTACGCCGCGATGAAGCTCGACGCCTCCGCGCGCGGGATGCCGAGGCTCTTGGCGAGCCCGAGGTCGCCCTGGCCGTAGATGACCCCGAAATTGACCGCCTTCGCCCGGCGCCGGAGCTCCGGCGTCACCCCGGCCTCGGTGACGTCGAAGACCTCCATGGCGGTGCGGGTGTGGATGTCCTGGCCCCGGCGGAAGGCGTCGATCAGCACCGGATCGGCCGACAGATGGGCGAGGACGCGGAGCTCGATCTGCGAGTAGTCGGCGCTCACCAGGCTCTGCCCGGGAGGGGCGACGAAGGCGGCGCGGATCTTCCGCCCGAGCTCGGTGCGGATGGGGATGTTCTGCAGGTTCGGGTCGCTCGAGGAGAGGCGGCCCGTGGCCGTCACCGCCTGCTCCCAGCAGGTGTGGATGCGACCGGTGACGGCGCTCATCAGCGCCGGGAGGGCGTCGACGTAGGTCCCCTTCAGCTTGGCGAGTTGGCGCACCTCGAGGACGACGCGCGGCAGCTCGTGCTGGCCCGCCAGCGCTTCGAGCGTCTCCGCGTCCGTCGAGCGGGAGGTCTTGGTCCGCCGGACGGGCTTGAGCCCCAGCTCGTCGAACAGGATCCGCTCGAGCTGGCGCGGCGAGTGCACGTTGAAGTCTCGGCCGACGACGCGCCGCGCCTCCTGCTCGAGGCGGGCGAGCTCCGCGTCGAGGTGCCCGCCGAGGTCGCGGAGTCGCTCGCGATCCACGAGCACGCCACCGAGCTCCATCCGCGCCAGGATCCGCGTCAGCGGCAGCTCGACGCGCTCGTACAGGTCGGTGAGGCCCTCGTCGGCGAGGCGCGGCTCGAGGCGGTCGCAGAGGCCGAGCAGCAGGGGGGCCTGGCCACCCACCAGCCGGGCGAGGGCCGCGGTGGGGACCCCGTCGAGGTCGACGCGCTTGCCGCGCGCCGCGCGCGCGACGTCCGCGCGGCTCGGGGGCGAGACGCCGAGCTCACGGGGGCAGAGCGTCGCGAGGTCGTGGCGCGCCTCCGGATCGAGCAGGTAGCTCATCAGCAGCGTGTCGTGCCGCGGCGGGCCGAGCTCGAGCCCGATCGACGAGAGGTGCACCGCGGTGCGCTTGGCGTCGTGCAGGACGCGCGCGAGGCCTGGCGCCCCGAGCAGCCGGGCGAGCGCCGCCCGAGTGGCGGGTGCGGGGGCGGTCCCGCCGGCGTCGGGCCCCCCCGGCGCGAGGGGCAGGAAGTAGCCGCGCCCCGGGTCGAGCGCGATTCCGATCCCCGCGAGCGCCGCGCCGAGGCGCTCCTCGCGGAGGGGCTCCACGGAAAGCGCGATGCGCGGCGCCGCCAGGGCGCGCTCGACGAGCGCCTCGAGGCTCGCCGGATCGTCGATGACCGTCACCTCGGGGGGGGGCGGCGCCCCCGCGGCGACGGCGGCCCGCGGCGCCTGTGGGCGCGCACCGAGCCCTGGCGTACCGTCTGCCGGGGGGGACGTCGTGCCCGGCTCCTCGAGCGCGGTGAGGAGGCGCTGGAAGCCGAGATCGGCGTAGAGCGCGCGGAGTCGGACCACGTCCGGGGGACCCGGCCGGAGTCGCTCGAGGTCCGGGTCGATGGGGGCGTCGGTGCGGAGCGTCACCAGCACGCGGCTGAGCAGGGCCTGGTCCCGGTGTTGCGCGAGCGTCTCGCGGAGCTTGGCGCGCGGGACGCGGTCGAGCGCGGCGTAGAGCTCCTCGAGCGTCCCGTGCTCGAGGAGCAGATCCCGAGCCGTCTTGGGCCCCACGGACGGCACGCCCGGGATGTTGTCGGAGGAGTCCCCCATCAGGGCGAGCAGATCCCCGAGCTGGGCGACCTCGACCCCGAACCGCTCCACGACCTCCGGGGGACCGACGACGCGATCGCGCATGGTGTCCCAGAGCAGCACGTCGTCGCCGACGAGCTGCATGAGGTCCTTGTCGGCGCTCACGATGACCACCCGGAGCCCCTGCTCGCGCGCCAGGCGGACGCCGGTGGCGATGAGGTCGTCCGCCTCCAGGCCGTCGTGCTGCAAGATCGGGATGGAGAGGGCGCCGATCACGGCCGCGACGCGCGGGAACTGGACCACCAGATCCTCCGGCGGCGTCGCGCGGTTGGCCTTGTACGCCGGGTAGATCGCCTTGCGGAAGCTGGGGCAGGGCGCGTCCATCGCCACCGCGAGGCGCCGCGGCCGACGCTGCCGGAGGGTCCGGTCCAGCATCGTGATGGTGCCGTACACGGCGTGCGTCGGCTCACCGGCGGCGTTGGTGAGGGGGGCCAGCGCGTGGTAGGCGCGGAAGACGTAGCCGCTCAGGTCCACGAGGTAGAGGACGTCTTCGGCTCCCGGGTCGAACAGCCGCGTGGCCATGGCCCCCGCTTACCGCCCCCTGCCCCGGGTGGCCACCCGCGGCGACGGGTGACGATGGAGGTAAACCGGCGACGAACCCCTCCCTCGCCCGACAAATGTTGGCAATTGATTACATTGGGGTGACATTTGCCGATCGGCGCGGATGGTAGGCGTTTCTCAAGCGCCATGGTCCTCGCACTCGTGCTCGCCTATTTCGTCTGCTTCGTCTCGCTCTGCCTGTTCGGGCTGCACCGCGCCCACCTCGTCGCGCGGGCGCTCTGGCACAGTAAGCAGATCCGGGCGATGGCCCGGACGGTGGACGTTTCGGACGGCGAGCTGCCCTTCGTGACCATCCAGCTCCCGATGTACAACGAGGCGACCGTTGCCCGCCGGCTCATCGAGGCCACGGGCCGGATGGACTACCCGCGCGACCGCTTCGAGATCCAGGTCCTCGACGACTCCTCCGACGAGACGCGCACCATCGCCGAGGCGGCCGTGGAGGCGCTTCGGCAGGACGGGATCGACGCGCAGTACCTGCGCCGTCCGGATCGCGTTGGCTACAAGGCGGGCGCTCTCGACTATGGGCTCGGCACCGCCCGCGGTGAGCTGGTCGCGATCTTCGACGCCGACTTCATCCCGCAGGCGAGCTTCCTCCGCTCCGTGGTCGGAAACTTCCGCGATCCACGGGTTGCGGTGGTGCAGACGCGCTGGGATCACCTGAATCGGAGCCTGAACCTGCTCACCAGCGTGCAGGCGCTCATGCTCGACGGGCACCACCTGGTGGAGAACCGCGTGCGCTCAGCGGCCGGGCTGCTGTGGAACTTCTCGGGCACGGGCGGGGTGTGGCGGCGTCAGGCCATCGACGACGCCGGCGGGTGGCAGCACGACACCATCACCGAGGACCTCGACCTGAGCTACCGGGCCCAGCTCCGGGGCTGGAAGTTCGTCTATCGCGCGGACGTCCTGACGCCGTCGGAGCTGCCGGAGGACATGTCGGCGTTCCGCGCCCAGCAGTTCCGCTGGGCCAAGGGGACGGTGCAGACCGCGCGCAAGACGCTCGGACGCGTGTTCGCGAGCGACCTTTCGCCCGCGCAGAAGCTCGAGGCGCTGTTCCACCTGACGCCGCACTTCGCCTATCCGCTGATCGTCGCGCTCACCGTCCTGCTCCTGCCGACCGTCACCTTCATGCCGGCGTCCTCGCTCGAGGACATGCTCCTCGTCGATTTCCCGATCACGCTGGCGACCACCGGCTCGCTGGCCCTCTTCTACGGGCTCGCCAACCTGGCGCAGGGGCGCTCGCTGTTGGCGGCGCTGGTGCGGCTTCCGGTCCTGGTGGCGCTCAACGCGGGCCTCGCGCCGAACCAGTCCCGCGCGGTCTGGTCGGGGATGCGCGGTATGGCCGGTGAGTTCGTGCGTACCCCCAAGAAGGGCGAGCACGCGGGGCGCTACTGGCAGGCGGCGCAGCTCCCGTGGGTCGAGATGGTGCTCTCCGCCGTCTCCCTCACCACGGTGGTCGCGGCGTTCCAGCACGGCCACTACTTCGCGGGCCCCTTCGCGGCGCTCTTCGCGGCCGGGTACGGGTATGTATCCTACCTCGTCATCTCCGAGCAGTCGGCGCGTCGTCGGGCCGAGCGCATTTCGGTCCCGGCGCCGGCGCCCGCGGCGCCCGCTCACGTCGCGCGTGCTGCCTGACCCGACCGGTCGTTTCACCGCGCTGTCGTCGTCGCTCTTGCGGCGACGCGGAGCGGGACGCACGGACAGGACCACGGGTCCCGACGGCCAAACGGCCGGCGCGGTGCGTCGCCGTGCGCGTCACCTCACGGTGCGTCACCGACTCACGGGACCCGAGCGTGCGGGGCGGGCGCCTCAATGGACAACCGAGCCCGGCGGAGTACCATCGTTTTTAGGCTTGGCGCACCCGCGCGGCCACCTCGGACCTGCGATAGCGATGGAGTAGGGGAGATCCATGACCAAGGCCGAAATCGTCCAGGCGGTCTACTCGCGGCTCGGCGGCTTCTCGAAGAAGGAGTCGGCCGATCTGGTGGATCTCGTCTTCGAGACGCTCAAGGAGACGCTCGGCCGGGGGGAGAAGATCAAGATCTCGGGGTTTGGCAATTTCGTGCTGCGCGACAAGCGCCAGCGTCAGGGGCGAAACCCCCAGACCGGAAACCCCATCGTCATCACCGAGCGACGGGTGCTCAATTTCAAGGCCAGCCAGCTCTTGAAGCAGGCGCTGAACGACCGACGCGAGGGTGGGGACGACGGCGACGACCCCGAGCGTCAGGGGTCGAGTGCCGGTAGCGAGGAGTGAGCAGGGCCAATGGACGAGGGCGTGGCTGACCTGCACAAGCTCTACTACCGGATCGGCGAGGTCGCCGGGATCGTGGGGGTCGAGCCGCACGTCCTGCGCTACTGGGAGACGGAGTTTCGCTCGATACGCCCGCAGAAGTCGCGCAAGGGGCAGCGGATCTACTCCCGGCGGGACGTCGAGAAGCTGATGCGGGTCAAGGACCTCCTGTACGTGCAGGGCTTCACCATCGCGGGGGCGCGACGGCGGCTTCGCGAGGTCGGGACGGACCCCCTCGTCGCGCCGGCACCGCTCGAGCCAGAAGCGGCCGCGGCTGACGCCCGGGCGGCCGTGGCGACGCCGGCACCGACGACGGCGGGCGTCGCGGTGGGCTGGGCGCCGGCGACGCGGGACGCCGACGTGCTGCGCGCGACGCTGCGCGACGTCCGCGCCGAGCTCGAGGCGCTGCTCGCGGAGCTCGACGTGGGAGCGGGCCTCGAGTAGCGCCACCCGCCCACTCGGAGGCCGCGGCCGGGTCGAGGGCGCGTGCACGCAGGGGGCAGCTCGGCGCCGGTGGTGACCTCGCTCCCGCCTGGCGCGGTGCCGCTCGCGCTCCCTACCGCGGCGAGGGAGGCCGGACACGGAAGGTCCGACGTCCCTTGACGCCGCGCGTCTCGTGAGGCACCGGAAGCCTTGGCAAAGCGAGAGGAGCGTGGTCGATGGCTGAGGGTCTGAATCGCGTGCTGCTGCTGGGCAACCTCGGGGCCGATCCCGAGCTGAAGGTGACGTCAGGCGGCCAGTCCGTGCTCAAGATGCGCCTCGCGACCTCGGAGACCTATCTGGACCGCAACCGCGTGCGGCAAGAGCGGACCGAGTGGCACAACGTGGTCGTGTGGGGCAAGCGGGCCGAGGCGCTCGGCAAGTTCCTCACCAAGGGCTCCCGCCTCTTCGTCGAGGGTGGGCTCCGGACGACGAGCTACGAGGATCGCGATGGAAATAAGCGGTACCGGACCGAGATCGTCGCGAACAACATCATCCTTGCGGGCAGCGGGGGCAGCGGTGGCGGCGGCGGCGGTGGCGGCGGCGCCGGCGGTCGCGGTCGCGGGCCCGCGGAGAGCGGCCCCCCCGAGGACGATCTGGGGGCCCCCGGCGGCTACGACGGGCCAGAGTACGCCGGTGGTGGTCGAGGCGACGACGACGACATCCCGTTCTGATCGCCACGGTCCCTGGCCCGGGCGGGCGGCGGCCGCGCGCGCCGGTCGCTGGGGCCCGTTGCTCCTCTCGATCGCCGCGCTCACGGCGCCGGCCTGCCGCTGCAACGAGGCAGCGCCGGCGCCGACGCCGGCGATCGGGAGCGCGGCGCCGGCGGAGGTGATCCCAGCTCCGGCGGGCCTGCTCGCCGAGATCTTCGTTCCCCGGCCCGAGGCAGTCTGGGGGCGCGCCCAGCCCGTCCTCGAGCGGGTGATCGGGCTGCATCCCGTCGGCTTCTCCGCCGTCGTCGTCGAGGTCCTCGGGATCCCGGCGTCCTACGCACCGGGGGTGACCCTGGAGCGTCCGGTCACCGGGGTCGTCGTCGACGCGGCGCCGCCGCGTCTGGTGCTGGCGCTGCCGCTGCGGAGCGGACGGGAGCTGGTCGCGGCGCTCACGACCGGTCAGTCGCCGACGCACCGGGCGGCGGAGACGAACGAGCCCACCGTCGTCGTGCTCGAGCGAGAGGGGAGCGGCGCGGGCGAGCCGACGCTCGGCGTCACCGGCAACTCCCTGCTCGTCGGCGCGCGCGCCGAGGATCTGGCGCGGTTCGGCCCCTACGCGGCGCGCTCGCTCGGTCGGCGCGCGATGCCGTCGGGACCGATCGAGATCGTGGTGCCCCGCGGGGTGCTCGAACCGGTGCTCGCCCGTCGCGTGGGGGAGCGTTGGGCGGGCGAGCGCGAGCGGCTCCAGCAGCTCGAACGGGAGAGCCGCACCGCGCATGGGGGCCGGGCCCCGGATTTCGCGGAGCCAGCCGCGGTCATCGAGATCCTGGACGGGCTTGTCGAGTCGGTGCGGCGCTGCATCGCGAGCGCCGACGAGCTCCGGCTCACCATCGATCTCGGGCCTGAGCGCCTCGAGCTTGGCGGGGAGCTGGTGCCGGCGGCGAGCGGGGCGGCGCGCGACCTCGTCGGGGCGATGCCCGTTGGCGAGGCGCGGTCGCTGCTCTCCCTGCCCGCCGGGGCGGAGATGGCGGTGACCTGGCGCTCCACGGCTGGCGGGCGTGAGCGCCAGGCGGCGTCCCTGGTGGCGTCGCTGGCGCGGCTGTTCGGGTCACGCCTCACCGCCGGGGACCGGGTCCTCCTCGAGCGAGCCGCGACCGGGCTGGCTCGGGCCACCGGCGATCGGCTCGCGATCGGGGTGCTCTCCGACGACGCGGGGCGCGCTTTGCTGGTGCAGACTGACGCGGCCGACGCCATGGCCTTCGACGCGGCGCTGCGCGCAGTGCTGCGCACGACCGAGGTGGACGCCCTGGTGGAGCCGCTGTCGATCTTCCTCGGAGCGCCGGCGGCGGCGATCGATCGCGCGGCGGTGCCGGGCGCAGCGGTGCCGGCGACGCGGGCGCGGATTGTGTTCGTGCCGCAGCCTTCGACGGTCGCGCCCGCGCCCCGCACCGAGCTCTGGTGGTTCGCCGCCGACGGGCGCGGTCACGCGGCGCTCGGCGCGAGTGGCGGCGCCGTGCTCGCCCGTTCGCTCGCGGCGGACGGGGCCGCCGCCGCCTCGCTCGCCGCCGATCCGCGCGCGGTCGCCGCCGTGGAGCGGGCTGGTCGCGAGGTCACCGTCGCGGCGCTCCTCGCGCCGCGACGGCTCGGGGTCGAGGCGGTGGAGGGGGCCGCGCCACCGGGCCCGCTGCTGCTGAGCGTGGGGCGAGGCGAGGGGCGGCTCCGGTGGCGCGGCGAGATGGACGCGGTGGTGGTCGCCGAGCTGGCGCGCCGCGCACGAGCCCTCGGGTCCGCGCGGTGAGGGGGTACGGCGCCGACCCGCGCGTGGGCCCACGGCTCCCCGTCGAGGGCCTTGCGCTCCTCGGCGAAACCGTCGACCGTAGAAGCTGACGATGGCCCAGGTCGCCCGGGAGGTTTCGCTGGATCTCGTCCTCGCGCTGGTCGCGGCGACGGCGGCCGTCACCTGTGCGACGACCGGCGAGATCGTCCCGCTCGAGGGGGTTTCTCCGCGGCAGCCGCCGGTCGTCGCGGCCGCCCGGGGGCCGACGGAACCGGTCGTCCCCGCGTCCCCCGCCGGGGCGGCAGCGCCGCCGCCGTCCCCCACGGGGAGCGCGGGGGCGGTGGGCGACGGGCGCGCACCGCGGCCGTGGCGCGGCGCGTTCGAGGCGCTCACCAACCGTTCACGGTCGGAGTCGGTGCACGTCGTCTGGCTCGGCGACTCCCACACGGCGGCGGACTTCTGGACGCAAGGCGTGCGCGACGAGCTCCAGGCACGCTACGGCAACGGCGGCCCGGGGTTCCTGCGCCTCGGGATCAGCCCCTATCGCCACGGGCGCGCCAAGATCGTGTCCGGGGGTCGGTGGCGGCGGGTCCCGTCCGCGCCGGCCCGCGTGACGCCCACTGGGGACGGGGTGTTTGCGCTCGGCGGGATGCGCGCGGAGCCGGTCAGCGCCGACGCCCGCGTCGCGGTCGAGCTCTACGGGACCGCCGTCCGCGGCGCGGCGCGCTGGGATCTGGCGTTTCGCTTCCCGAAAGCCGAGGCCTCCTTCGAGCTCGTCCTGGACGACGAGGCCCCCATCGTCGTCGACGCGCGCGACGGCAGCGGCGCGGCGGTGCGTCACCTCGAGGTGACCGGTCAAGCTGGCGGGGAGCTCGTCCTGCGTCGCTTCGCGGGGGCGGTCGAGCTCTTCGGCGTGACGGTCGAGGGGACCGAGCCGGGCGCGGTCCTCGACACCATCGGGATCGACGGCGCCCGCATCGGCACGCTGCTCGCCTGGGACGAGCCCACCTTCGTCGCCGAGCTCGCGCGGCGCGACGCCGATTTCGTCGTCCTCGCGTTCGGCACCAACGAGGCCTTCGCCGAGGAGGACGTCGCGCGGTACGCCGACCAGTACGGTCGGGTGATGGCGCGGGTCCGGGCCGCCGCCCCCGACGCGGGGTGCGCGCTGCTCGGGCCCACCAACGTGCCGGGCCGTGACGGCCCGGACGGGCGCATCCCCGCGATCGATCGGGTGCAGGCGCGCGCCGCGGCGGCGGCGGGATGTACGTTCATCAGCCTGCACGAGCTGATGGGCGGGGAGGGGTCGTTCGGCCTCTGGATGCGCGCCTCACCGCCGCTCGCCGCCGATGACGGGGTGCACCTGCTCCAATCCGGCTACGAGCGTCTGGGGCACGAGGTGCTCGAGCGCCTCCTCGGCGCGCCGTGACCACTGCCCGTGAGACGGCCGGCGTCCCGTCGCGTCGACCGCTCACGGCGCCGGGGCGGCGAGGTGCTCCTGGTATCCCTGCATCAGCCCGTGGAAGAGCCAGCTCGCGAGCACCTCGGCTCCGCTGCCCGACGGGTGGGTGAGGTCGGCTTGCCCCAGGCCGCGCTCGACCCAGATCGCCATCGAGCCTGCGCCCCCCATCGCCGCGAAGGTGTCGAAGAACGCGCAGCCCACCTCAGCGGCGGCGCGGCGTTGCTCCGCGACGATCGCCGGGATGACGGGCAGGGTCTGCAGCGTCGTGCCGCGCTTCTCCGCGCGGTCCATGGCCCCGATGACGAGGCAGCCGGCGTCGGGGAGCGCCCGCTTTCCCTGCTCGAGGACGAGCTTCATCGTCCGGTGGTAGTCGACCATCGGGTAGGCGAACCCGTCGCCGCTCTCGTTCGCTCCGAACTGGTAGACGAGCAGATCGGGGCGACGCCAGCGGAGCTGCTCGGCCCAGTGCGCGTCGTCCTGCTGGTCGAGGAAGCGGATGCGTGCCCCCTGGATCCCGATGGCGTCCAGGACGACACCCGGCCCGTCCCGTTCCATGACCACGCCGAAGGCTCGCGAAATGCCCGACGCCGTCATGACCTCCAGCTCGTGCGCGCCGTCGGGGACGCGGAGCTCCCGGTAGGCGACCGCGACCTGCTCCGCCGCCGTGTCGACCTCGCCGGCGGTCTGTCCGTCCACCGAGAGCCGCAGCCGGCCGCCGCCCGGCTGGGCGAGGTAGACGAGCTCGAACCGCGACACCGCGCGGCCGTGGCTCCCGGACCGGGCCGTCCCGAACCGGGCGCGCGACCCGGGCGGGGCGCGGAAGGAGACGCCACCGAGTCCGTACAGGCCGTCCTCGACGTAGGGGCCCACGATGCGGCTCACCAGCCATCCGCTCGAGGCGAACCGGTAGACGTCGTTGTGGAAGTACGCGGGCCACGGGTTGGCGAGGAGCATGAAGCCATGCCCGCCGTCGCCGAAATGCTGCTGGAACTTCCGGCGGAGCGTCCCCGAGACGTAGTCGCTCGTGATGAGGGAGTCGCCGAAATGCGCGATGCGCGTGATGGCCCCGGCCTCGCGACGCGACGTCCGGGCGAGCGCGTCGTAAAACCCCCGGAGCCCCGCCCGTCCGGGGTCCGTGATGGGCACGGGCGGCGCCTTGACGTCGATCGAGAGCTCGGGCGTCTCGGCCTTGGCGATGGGTCCGCGCCGGCCCCGCGGCAGCTCGACCTGCTCGGGCTGGGCGAGCTCCGGACGGGCCTCCGTCGGCACGTCGATGCGGGCCTCGCCAACCGAGGCGGTGGACGCGGCCATCGGCGCGGCGGCGGCCGCGTCGTTCCCTCCGACCCGCCAGGGCTCCAGGGCGGGGCAATGCTCGACGAGCGCGACCATCGCCACCAGCAGCGCCATGGCGAGGGCGGGTCGCGAGAAGAGCGCGACCGCCGGTCGAGTAATGGGCGGCCCGTGGACCGCGACTCCGGCGCGAGCTTCCGCCGCTCGAGGTTGCGGTGGCGTGTTGGCCGTCTCGGAGGGGGCCGGGCCGCGGTCGGTCGGGTGGGTGCTCAAGGGGTGCGCTCGGCGTCGGCGCTCAGTTGCTGCAAGAGGCGTCGTTGTGCTGGCGGCAGAGCGCGCGCAGGACGCGAAGGTCCTTCTCGGACGCCTGGTTGGCGGCCTTCTTCGCCTTGAGGGCGGCGATGGTGCGAAGCTGCGTCGCCCGATCGCCGGCGGTCGCGCTCGACTTGCCGCCGCTGCTGGTGGGCGGCCTCTCCGTCACCACGGGCGTCGGTTCGGCGGCCGCGGGGGTGGGCGTGGCGGTGGGGACGGGGCTTCGTGCCGCCACCAGCGCGGCCGAGGCGGTCCGCGTGGCCGTGGTGGCCATCGGAGTTGCGGTGACGGTCGACGTCGCGCGCGGCAGTTCGCTCACGTCGACGCCCTCGGAGTCGAGCGTGTTGAGCTCGGCCTGGGCCCGGCTCCGCCGCTCCGAGTCGACGGTTTCCGTGTCCTTGATGCGCTGCAAGAGCGCGCGCTTGCGGTCCCGATCGTCGAGCTGTTGGGCCTGACGGAGGAGGTCGTCCGCCCACGCTGCCTCGATGGCCCGGAAGGGGGCCGACTCGCGGGCGTTGCTCGTCTCGGGGATCTGGGCGGTGATTCGGGTGTGCGCCGCCTCGAGCTGCCCCTCGCTCATGAGCGCGGTCGCCTCGTTCAGGATTGACACCGCGCTGTCACCGCTGCTGGCCGCGGACGCCTGGGGAGGGGGGCGTCGGGGACTGGCGGCGATGACCACGACGGCCAACAGCAGCCCGAAGACGAGCAGGCCGGCGACGGCCGCGACGCGGGCCGGGGAGAAGAGCGAGCGCCGCGGCGGCTCGGGGACATCGACGCCCGGGGGGCCGCGCAGCTCGGCGGTCGCCGCCCCGGCGGTGATCTCCTGCCGCTCGTCGACGCCGGGGCGATAGTACATGCCGCCCGGGATGTACTTGAGGACGATGTCGCCGAGCTCGATGGTGTCCCGCGCGTCCAGCAGCGCGCGGTCCATCTCGGCCCCGTTGATGCGGATCCCGTTGGCGCTCTCGCGATCGATGAGCTCGTACCGGCCGTCGCCGATGGCCACGATCTCGGCGTGCACGCGGCTGACCGAACCGTGGTTGATGGCCAGGTCACACTCCTCGCCGCGGCCGATGAGGAGGTTCTTGCCCACGATCGGGTACTCGGCGCCCGGCTTCGGGCCCACCAGCATCACCAGCCGGTCGGCCTGGCCCGCGGCGCCCGACAGGCGGGGGAGCTGTGGCACCGTGTTCGCGTGCGAGCCGACCGGCTCTACCTCGGCGACCGCCTCGTCGACCACCTCTAGGCGGTAGTCCCCCAGCTGGATGAGGTCCCCGTGGGCGAGCGGGCGCGGGTCGGCCACGCGGGAGCCGTTGACGTAGCAGCCGTTGTAGCTGCGCCGATCCTCGAGGGCCCAGCCGTCCTCGGCTCGGTGGATCACGGCGTGGTGGCGCGAGATGTTCCGTTCCGTCAGGCGGATGGTGTTGTCCTGCGCGCGCCCGACGGAGTAGTCGTCACGAACGAGACTGACCACCGTCTTGTGGCCTTGGTCGTCCTCGATCGAGAGCTTCCACATGGGCTGACGTCGCGAGTCCGGTCCACGGAGTGCCGGTGCTCCGGCACGGCCTGCGGGGTTACTCGACAGTCGCACGAATTCAGGTCCGATTCCAGACGGAGAGCCGGATCAGCGATCTGGGTCCGCGGCCGACCCTCGGGTGACGGCCGCCCTCGACTCCCCTCGCTCCTCCGGGGTCCGGCGCCCGTCCGACAGGCGGAGGGCTCGGCCGCGCGTTCCGGGGCGAGGGTGGGCGCCGGGCGCATCACCGCGCCGGAGGCCCCTCGAGGCCCCCGGCGGCGTGGGCGAACAGCGCGTCGTGCACGAGGGGTCGGGCGGCGCGGATGCGCGGGTTCTCCCGGCTCGGGCACACTCGGTTGGCGAGCAGTACCGTCACCGCCCTCGCCGCCGGGTCGCACCAGAAGCTCGTCCCCGTGAACCCGAGGTGGCCGAACGTGTCCGCACCCGCGCGGTCCCCCGCCGCCGAGCCGCCCGGCGAGCGGCCATCGAAGCCCGCGCGCAGGCTGCCGCCCGGGCGGGGGGCGACGAGACGACGGATCCACGGCGGGTCGAGCCAGCCGGACCGCCCGGCGAGGGCGTCGAGCAGCTCCGCGCCGAAGCGCGCGATGTCGTCGGCCGTGCCGAAGAGCCCGGCGTGTCCGCACAGACCGTGGCCGCCGAGCGCCCACGCGTTGTCGTCGTGGACGACGCCGCGGAGGGTGCCGCCGCGCCAGGGGACGTGCTCGGTGGGGGCCACCCGCGCGCGGAACCCGCGCCCGGCGCGGGACCACTGGCGCGCGGAGGCCGCGGAGAGCCCGAGCGGCCCGGTCACCTGCTCGGCGACCACCTCGTCTAGCGGCCGGCTCAGGCACCGCTCGATCGCCTGGCCCACGAGGAAGTAACCGAGGTCGCTGTAGGTCGGGGGGCAGCCGGACGCCGGGGGGGGACCGGCGCAGTCCTCCTGGCGGGCGCGCGCTGCGCACCGTACCGCCTCGTCGAGGCGGGTGGCGCGCCACGCCACGAGCGGCCGGAAGAGCTCGAGGTGCGGCGCGAGCCCCGCCCGGTGGGCGAGCAGGAGCTCCAGCGTCGCCGCGCCCGTCGCGACCCCCCGGAGCTCGGGGAGGAGGTCGGACACCGGCGTCTCGAGCGCGAGCGCGCCGGCGGCGGCGAGGCGCGCGACCGTGGTGGCGACGAACGGCTTGGTCACCGAGGCGAGATCGAACGGCGTGAGAGGGTCGGTCGGGTCGGTGCGCCCCAGGTCGAGGAAGCCCGCCGCGCCGACGACGATCGTCCAGGACGCGGTCGAGCCGGACGCGGCAGCGACAGTCGCTGCGGGCGCGACTCCGGCGCGGATCACGTGTCGGTCCGCGATCGCGTCCAGGATCGGCGAGCGCGCGACGGGGTGGAACGCGGTGGGTGACACGGCGACGGTCGGGGGGGCCGTTTTTGACCCGTGGGCGGCGGAGCGGCTATGCTGGCACACGGAGCGCGCTGGGCGAGGCGTATCGATGGCCGAATATGCATGGGAGGCGAAGACCCGGGCGGGGGACGTGCGCCGGGGCAAGATGGAGGCGGAGGACGAGAACACCGTCAACAACCGCCTGCGCGCCCAGAACCTGACCCCGGTCAAGGTCAAGCGCCGTCGCTCGTTCAACCTCCGGCTCGGATCCGGCGTCACCACCAAGGACCTGGTCACCTTCACCCGCCTCTTCGCCACCATGATCGACGCGGGGCTGCCGCTGGTGCAGTGCCTCGACATCCTGGCGAGCCAGCAGCCGAACGCCATCTTCGCGGCCGTGCTCAAGGACGTGAAGAGCCACGTCGAGCAGGGCTCGAGCTTCAGCGACGCGCTCCGTCGACACCCCAAGGTGTTCGACGAGCTGTTCGTCAACCTGGTCCAGGCCGGTGAGGTCGGCGGCATCCTCGATACCATCATGAACCGCCTGTCGGTCTTCCTCGAGAAGCGGCAGAAGCTCATCTCTCAGGTCCGGGGAGCGCTGGTCTACCCCTCGGTGGTGGTCGTCATCGCGTCCCTGATGGTGACGGTGATGCTCACCTTCGTCATCCCGGCTTTCGAGAGCATGTTCAAGGAATTCGGCGGCGGGAAGGACGCGCTGCCCTGGATCACGCGGATGGTGATCGCCACCTCCTCGGGGTTCATCTCCAGCCTGCCGATCATCATCCCCGCCGTGATCGGCATCATCTTCGGCATCTCGTACGCCTACCGGACGCCGGCTGGAAAGTTCTTCATCCACCGGCTCCAGATCACGCTCCCGGTGGTGGGGCCCACGTTCCGCAAGATCGCGGTGGCGAGCTTCACGCGCACCCTGGGGACCCTGCTTCAGTCCGGCGTGCCCATCCTGGACGCCCTCGACATCTGCGCCCGCACCTCCGGCAACGTCGTCATCGAGCAGGCGCTCCAGCGCGTCCGCCAGCAGATCAGCGAGGGAAAGAACATGGCCGAGCCGCTGGCCGCGTCCAAGGTGTTCCCGGACATGGTCGTCCAGATGATCGGCGTGGGCGAGCAGACCGGCGCGCTCGATCAGATGCTCAGCAAGGTGGCCGACTTCTACGAGGAGGAGACGGACATCGCCGTGGCGGCGCTGATGAGCATGCTCGAGCCGATCCTGATGGCGGGCGTCGGCGGCGTGGTCGGGGTCGTGATGATCTCCATGTACCTGCCGATCTTCTCGCTCGCCGGCAACATCAAGGCCGACTGAGCCGGGGGCGGTCTTGGTCTCGCTGGGCGTCTCCGAGTCGACCCCGGAGATCCCGCTCGCGCGCCGCATCGCCGTGCTCACCGGCGCGCGGCTCGTCTTCCTGACCGTCCTGCTCGCGGCGCTGGTCCTGCTCTACGGGCCACGTCGCCTCGACGTGGAGGGGGTGACGGTGCGAGTGGCGACGCTCACGCTGGCCATTGCCTACGCCCTGGCTGCCGTCTACGCGGCGGTGCTGCGCACCGGGCGGGGGCTGCGCCCGCTCGCCGATGTGCAGACGGTGCTCGACCAGGCCACGTGGACCGTCATCGTCTACCTCTCGGGGGGCGCGACCAGCGGCGCGATGTCCTTCTACGGGCTCTCCTGCGTCGCCGGCGCCGCGCTGACCGGGCTCCGGGGCGCGGCGATCGCGGCCATCGCGGCCATCGTGATGTTCGTCCCGATGTCCATCGGGCTCGGGCTCGGGTGGCTGCCTCCACCGAGCGACCAGCCCATTGGCGTCTACCTCATGGGTCGCACGGAGCTCGCGTATCACGTGTCGCTCAATGCGCTCGTGCTCGTGGTGGTCATGCTGCTCTCGGGGTACCTCGCCGAGCGACTTCGGCTCACGGGCGGTCAGCTCTTCGCCGCCGAGGTGCGCGCCGCGGAGGCCGAGCGCCTGGCCCTGATCGGGCGGCTCGCGTCGGGGCTCGCGCACGAGATACGCAACCCGCTCGGCGCCATCGCGGGTTCGATCCAGCTGCTCAGGGAAAGCCCGGAGCTGTCGCGGGAGGACCGCGAACTCTGCGACCTGGTGCGGCGGGAGGCGGGGCGGCTCGACGAGCTGGTCAGCGACATGCTCGACCTGTCTCGCCCGCGCCCGCTCGCCCGGCAGCTGTTCGACCTGGCGACCCTGGCACGGGAGGTCGTCGCCCTGGCCGGGCGCACCGGCCGGGCCGCCACCGACGTCGAGGTCGTCTACGTGGGATGTGAGCGGGCGCTGATCCACGCGGACCCGTCCCAGTTCCGGCAGCTCATCTGGAACCTCGTGCGCAACGCGGTGCAGGCGAGCGGCTCGGGCGACGTGGTCACCGTGGGAGTCGAGGAGCAGGAGAGTACGGTCCTGCTCAGCGTGGAGGACGAGGGCGAGGGCATCGAGCCGGGCGCCACCGAGCAGCTCTTCGACGCCTTCTTCACGACCCGCTCGCACGGGACCGGGGTCGGGCTAGCGGTGGTCAAGCGCATCGCGGATGACCACGGGTTCAGTCTGGAGGTCCGGAGCGCGCGCGCGCGCGGGGCTATCTTCGCGGTGCGGGCGCCGGCGCCGGGGCCGTCCCTCGCTCCGCCCGCGCTTTCGGGCGGCTCCGGTGCGACCTGAGTGTCGCCCCCGCTTCACGCCCGGTCGGCCGGGGATGCCCCGGCCCGGTCCCCCGGCCCACCGCTTCGGGGCGTCTCTGCGCCGATTTCGCCGAGCCTTCGGGGGATCTTCCTCGCGGAGTGAAGTAATGGCACCCCTCTTGCGTAATACCATGGTGCCGGCCACGCCCCGGCGAGCGTTGAACAGATTCGGGCCACTGGGCCGACCTCGGGAACATGGAACCATGCGCGAGCGACTTCGCCACCTCATCACCTGGGCCACGATCCTCTTCGCTACCTTGCTTCCCTCCGTGGCCGTGGCGGCCACGCCCGCCGAGGCGAGGCAGTTCGTCCGGGAGCAGCAGGTCAAGCTGATGGACCTCGTGCGCAAGGGCGCCAGCGCCGAGGTGGACCGGATCTTCGGGGAGACGCTCGACTACGACGCCATCGCCCGGGACTCTCTCGGGGAGGACTGGAACGGGCTGAAGCCCGAGCAGCAGGAGCAATTCCGCTGCCTGCTCAAGCGGCTGGTCGCTCGCGCCTATCACCGCGACCTCAAGCGGACGCTCGACTACGCGATCACGTTCGACGAGAAGGTCGAGGAGGTCGCCGGCAAGGGTTTCTTGGTGAAATCCGTGGTGAAGAGCAAGTCGAACGCCCGCGAGGACCCCGTCTCCATCGACTACGTCGTGCAGTGGACGGGCGACAAATGGCGCATCCGGGACATCGTGACCGAGGGCTCGAGCATGGTCGGCAGCTACGAGTCGCAGTTCCGGCGGCTGCTCAAGCGCAAGGGCTTCGATGAGCTCATCCGGAAGATGGAGGAGAAGCTGGGGCCGGCGGAGTCCGCGACCTGCCGCAAGTGAACCGGCCGGAGGCCTCGTCTGGGCCACGGACTTGCCCCGGACGGCGCCGCGTTGGGTACGATCGCGGCCGCGTGGCCACCACGACCGCCGAGCCGGCTGCTCCGGTCCGTCCAGCCGGCTCCCCGGCGTGCGGCGACGCGCAGCTGCGCGTCCCGTTGCGGCTATCGGTGACCCGCGGCGCGCTCGGCCTGGAGCTGTACGGACCGGTCGAGCTCGCGCCGGCCGTCGTGGAGGAGCTGGCCCTCACGCTCCCGGGCCTGACCTTCCCCGTCGATCTGAGCGGGGGGGTGTCGGTATTTCGTCATCGACGCGGACACCTGGTGCGGCTCGCGGTATCGCTCGACCTGGAGCGCCTCGCTGGTTGGATCGAGCCCCGGATCCGCGCCACGACGCAGGGGCCGGCCGAGGTGCGCGTCTGGGGCCTGGAGGCGGGGCTCGGGTTCGGGCTCTGCGGGCCGAGCTCGGCGCTCGCGTTCGAGTTGCTCTGGGCGCCCGTGGACACGGCGGCGCGGTTCGTGGTCGCCAATGCGCGCGGCGCAGGGCTCCCGGGTCCGATCCTCGCCCACGTCCTGCACATGGTGGACTCGTGCCTCGGCGCCTGGGTGGAGCGGCGAGGGCGGGTCGTCGCGCTGCCGCACGCCGCTCGCTCACTGCTCCGCCAGGTGCTCCCCCTGGCCGGGGCGCGGGTCCCGGACGTGCGCGGGGCGCGGCCGGGTCCGCTCGTGCTCGATGGCGACCGCCTGGAGCTCGCCTTCGACGAGGCTGTGCTGCCCGCCCCGGTCACCGACACGGCCTGTCGCGCCCTCGAGCTGGCGGCGCTGGTCGCTTCGGCCGACGACGCACTGGCCGAGGGGCGCCTCGAGGCGGCGCGAGCGGGCTACGTTGCGGCGCTGGAGCAGGCCCCCCGCCACCCGGAGATCTCGCGCCTCGTGGCCGAGATCGACGCCGCGCATGGCGGACGCTGGGAGAGCGCGCTGGGGCTCTTGGTCGACGCCGAGGCCGCGATCCACGCCGGTCCCGTGGCGGCGGAGCTCCTCGTCGCCGTCGGGGACCGGGAGGGCGCTCGGGCTGCCCTCGCCGAGGCCATTGCGCGGGAGACCTACGGACCGGTGGCGGCGCGGCTCGGGCTGCGCCTGGCCGACCTCGGCGAAGACGCGCCGAGTCGCATGGCGGCCCTGGACGAGGCGGTCGCGCGCGCGCCCGCGCTCGAGGCGGCGCGCCAGGCGCGCCTCGAGGCACGCCTGGGGGTCGGTGACGTCACCGGCGCGGTCGGAGACGCCGAGCACCTGGAGGCCGCAGCCCGAGGATCCCGCGCACGGCACGCCGCCTGCCGCCAGTCCGCGACCGCCTTCGCCACCGGCGGCTACACCCGGCAGGCGGGGCAGTGGTTCGAGCGAGCGCTCCGCTACCTTGGCGACGATCCCTTTGCCACCGCCGGCCTCGGACGCTCGTTGGTGGCGATGGGTCGCGCCGCGCGCGGGGTCGCGCTGCTGGAGCGCGCGGTGGAGCTCGGGGCGGAGCAGGGGGAGGGGGATCCCGACGCGGCGCTCGACCTCGCTCGGCTCCTCGCCAACGAGTACCGGGACTTGCCGGCGGCCATCGCCCGAGTGAGGACAGTCACCGCCGCGAGCTCGCGGGTGGTCGAGGCGCGCGCCCTCGAGGCGCGCTGGCGGGTCGCGCTCGGGGACCTCGCGGGCGCGTCGCTCGCTCACGCCCGCACGCGCGACGCGATCGAGCTGTCCCTGCGGCACGAGCCGACCTGGGCCACCTGGCTGCTCGATGCCGCGCGGTTCGAGCGGGACGTGCAGCGCGATCTCTTCGCGGCCGAACGGCACCTCGTCGTGGCGCTCCGCGTCGCCCCGCAGGACGAGGCGGTCCAGCGCGCGTTCCGCGAGGTCGCCGCGGTGACCGCCCGCCTTCGGCGCCAGCAGCGATCCTCGCCGGCAGCGGAGCTGGCGACGAGCGAGGACCCCGCCGCCGCCGGGGACGACGGGGCGTCGGGGGCCGCTCCCGTCGCGCCCGTCGCGAGCGCGGACGTCGCCCGACCGGCCGCCGCGTCCCTGCGCGCTGCGCTCGAGCCCCTCGACGTCGACGCCCCCGACGACGCCCTCGCTGCGGAGAACGCCGACGAGATCGCGCGGCTCGAGGCGGCCGTCCGGGCCGCCCCCGACGACGTGGACGCGGCGCTGAGGCTGGCCGAGCTCCTCGAGCGTGGGGGGCGCGACGCGGAGCTCTTCGCGCTCGTCTCCGCGCGGCTCGAGGACGGCGGCACCGCGGAGCGATCGCGATTTTTGCCCATCGCCGGCGCCGTCGTCGAGCGCCTGGAGCGAGCCGCGGCGGCGGCCGGGCGTGCCGGTGAAGCGGAGCTCTACGCGGCGTTTCGGCGGCGGCTGGGCTCCTGACGGGGTTGGCGGGGGCCCGCGGAGCGCCGCTCCGCCCTCGGGCTCACTGTCGAGGTGGCGAGAAAGCTCCCACGCCGAGCTCCCCGGCTGCCCAGAGCCGTCCGGCCGCGTCGTCCCAGGCGAGCGCGACGATGCGCGCGCCACCGACCTCCGGGTTGCCCGCGCTCACGCGGGCAACCCGCAGCGGCTGCTCTCGATCGAGGTCGAGGAAGACGAGATCGGTCGTCTCGTCGGCCTCGGAGTATAGGGCGAGCCAGGCCGCAGGTCGTCCGCCGAGACGCCCGGCCGTGAGGGCGGTCGTCCCCGCGAGCCCCGGCAACCGGCGATAGGTCGTCCCGCCGTCCGTCGAGAGGGCGACGCCGCGGTCGGGATTCGACAAGAGCAGGCAGCTGTCCACACCGGTGACCAGGGGACCGTCCCCGTCGGTGAGCGGGGCGGCGCTCGAGGCGAGCGGGCGTCGCACCCAGGTCGAGCCGTCGTGGGAGCCGCGGGCGATGACCGGTCCCGCCGCAGTGCGCACCAGGGCCAGGGGCGAGTCCACCCCGGCGCCGAGCGACACCACCGGTCCACCGAGATCGAGGCGTGTCCAGCCCTGTCCTCCGTCTGCGCTCCGTAGGAGCACGCCATTGCTGGCACGCCCGATGACCGCGCTGGTGAGGCCGCTCGCCAGCGTGACGAGCTCGAGCGTCGCCCCCGGGTCGGACGTCCCCGCGGCCGCGCGCCAGCCCTCGCACCGCGTCGGCACCCCGTCGCGGGCGACACTCAGGACCGGGCCCCCGGCCGTGATGGCGACCGCGAGGATCGGTGTGGGGCCGACCAGCGCGAGGGACGTGACGCGCGCGTCGGCGATCGAACGCACAGGCACGGCGCGAGGCGTCACGAGCCAGAGGACGCCCTGGCCGGCGGCAGCCACGACGTCGACCCCGATGGTGACCGCGGAGCAGGCGTGCGGCTCGTGCGGCGTCGGCTCCCATTGCCACGGGCTCTCGCTCCATGGTGGCGGCGCCTCGTCTCGCGGGGAGCCAGGGAGCTCAGGAACGTCCACCTCCGTCCAGCCCTCCTCGTCCGCGTCGAGCTCAGGTAGCGGCGTCGAGGTGGGGTCTTCATCGTGCTCGGTCGGCTCGTCGTCAGGCGCGTCCGGCGAGTCCGGTCCCGCCGTGAGGCCGGCGGCGAGATCGAGATCAGGCGGACCGTCGCCGTCGTCGGACGCGTTCGCGTCCGCGGTCGGCGCCAGCAACGCGACGAAATCGATGGACGTTTCAGTGTCGTCCGGCTGGGCGTCCTCGGTGAAGCTCTCGCCGACGGAGCCGACGTCGAGGTCGGTCGCCGCCTCGGAGAGGGCATCGTCGAGATCTCCGTCGGGGAGTTCGAGGTCGAAAACATCCTCGTCGAGGCCGAACCCGTCCGGCTCCGGATCGGAGTCCGCGACGGAGAGGATCACTGCCCCGAACGGGAGGGAAGGACGAGAGCCCATGGCAAGCGTCACCGGACGATCGGGGCACGAGGTTGGAGAAACAGCGGAGGACGCTGGCGTCGGTGTTGCGGGGCGCCCACGGGTCGAGCGATACCGCGGACATGTCCTTCGCGCCACTCCTCGGGCCAGGCCTGGTCGCACGACGCCTGCGCGTGCCGAATCGGGAGGTGGTCTTCATCAAGGGCGTCCTGGAGGCGAGCGACGGGGTCGGTGCCCTGTTCGCGGAGCGGGGTGGCGATCTGGTGATCGCGACCACGGTGTCGCGGGTGGCCGAGCTCGATCGGGTGCTCGCCGACCTGGTGGCGGAGGTGGGCGGTGAGCTCACTCCCGCGGGCCCCGTGGTCGGCTCGTCACCTCTCGGCGGGCATTGCGACGGCGGTGGCGATCCTCTAGCTTGCTAGGCGATGGGTGACGCGGACCACGCGCAACTGCCGCCACGTCCGCTCGTGGGCGGCGAGCGACGAGCCACGCCGGTGAGCGGGCAAGGGGGCGTCGACGCACGCGCGGTGAGTGCTTGGTGCGCGTGGCTCGACGCGCTCGCGACCGATGCGGAGGCGGCGCTCGCCGCCGCGATGGCCTACAAGGATCTCGACGCCGCGTCGCGCGAGAACTGGCTCGAGGCGCTGGAGCAGGATGCCCAGCGCGTCGGCGCGCCACGCGTGGCGGTGTACGCGCCGTTGCTCGCGGTGGAGACGGACTCCGGCCGTCGCGAGCGGATCGCCGCCGCGATGGGCAACGTCGATCCGAGCGCCGCGCCGGTGGCGCCCGCGTACGGGCTGCGCGGGACGGGTGCGCGGGGCCTCCTCGTTGCGGCTGTCGTCTCGCCGCTCTATCTCGACTTCGTGCAGGTGCTCGCCTGCGGTTTCCGGACCGAGTCCGGGTTCGAGTGGGTGCGCCACGACCCGATCGTCGATCGCAGCCGCGCCCCGCGCGATCACTCCGTGATCGAGGGGACGCCGCTCGAGGTGCGACCGCTGTCCGGGATCATCGATGAGCTGGCGAGCGCGATCCTCGCCCACCGGCGTGCCGGCAGGGCGCTTCCGGACGCGCTCCGCCTGTTCGCCGACCTCTTCAGCCCGAGCGCGGCGGTCACGTCGCCCGCGGCGCCGTGACCGCGCGGATGACCGTCGATCCGCGGCGCGTTCACGCTCGACCTCGGGGCGGGGCGGCGCGCTCCTGCGGGGTGGCGGTGGGCGTCTCGCTCGCGGTGATGAGCCTGCCGCTCGCGGCCGGTTGCCACCCATCGGCGGAGCCGGTCGCGCCGAGCGCGCCGGTCGCCGTCCCCGCCGCGGCGAGGGTCGAGTTCGAGCTCCGGGAGCTCGGCGGCGAGCCGGTCACCTCCGCGACCACGCGCGGACGCGCGCTCTGCGTGCTGTTCGTCACCACGTACGACCTGGCCTCCCAGGTCGAGGCGCGCCGGGTTGACGAGGTCGTCGTCGCCTACGAACGGCGCGTGAGCGGGCTCTTCGTCGTGCTGGAGGAGGGGCAATACGCGCCGCTCGCGGCCGGCTTTCGTGACGCGCTGGCGCTCGCTTCGCCGGTCGCCATGGCCGACCCGGCCACTCTCGCCGGCGAGGGCCCCTTCGGGCGGATCGATCGGGTGCCGACCCTGGTCGTGCTGGACGCCGAGGGACGGGAGACGTCACGCCGAACTGGCGTCCTCACCCGCAGCGATGTCGAGGCCGCGCTGCTGAGCGCACTGCGCCAGCCGAGCGCTCGCACCCCGTGAGGCGCCTTCGCCGGTGCGCCCGGGTGCGTGAGCCGAGCGGACTCACTTCTCGTCGGCGTCGGCGTCCTTCGCCGCCTCGTCCTCGGCGTCGCCGTCCTCGGCGGGCTTCGTCGCCTCCTCGGCGCTGATCCCGATCGGCTCCTCGGGCTCCTGCTCGGCGGCCGGCCCGCCGTCGTCGGCCGCCTTCGCGTCGGCCTTCTCGGCGTCCTTGCCTTTTCCCTTGCCCTTCTCCGACGCGGGCGCCGTGCCGCGACCGGTGCGCTCCACGAGGTACTCGACGATCTCGTCTGCGGCCATCTCCAGCACCCGGACCGAGGGCTGATCGTCTGCGTTCTTCTTGCGCGCGGTGGCGGTCACCGTGACGTGGCCGAGGAGGGTCCCGTCGGGCTTGGTGATGCGGATCTCGATGGTGACCTCGGCCTTCTGCCGCAGCGACAGCTCGCGCGTGTCCTCGTTGCCGAACTCCATGTGCGTCACCTTGCAGGAGATGACGAGCTCACCGTCGGACCCGACCGACTTGAAAGCGCCGGAGCCCTTGAGCTTCTTGGCCAGGACGTCCTCGAACTTGCGCGCCGCCCGCGCGACCTCGGCGGGAGAGCCCGTCGCGTTCACGTAAGCGGAGTCGTATTTAGCGGCCTTCGCGTCGAGGCTCTTGGTCACGTGGAGCTTCGCCGACGCGCCGCAGCCGAAGCACAGGAGCGCAGCCACCAGCACGAACAGGGGACGGACCAGACGGTTCAGGGTCGAGCAACAGGACATGGCGATTCCTCCCGGGGAGCCGACCGTATCACGGGAAGACAAAAAGGGAGGGGCCCGGCAGCGACCTCGGAACGGCTCGCCATCGCGGCCTCGGGGTCGGTGCGACCTCGGCGGGGGCGGTTTGACCCCCGGCGGGCGCGTCCCCAACGCGCGGCGCTGCCGGCGGTCCCCGCGAAAACCCCCGCTCGGCACGCCCTGCGCCCCGGTCCGGAGCCCCCACCGAGGGTGACGCTGCGGGTCGGCGTCGCGGCACGGGTGTTGCTGGCGTTGGGGTCGCGGTCGCCCGGTCTTCGCCACGGACCGGAGCCCGCCGGAGTCCCCGTGCAGCGCGCCAGCCCCCTCGAATCGACCCACGCCGAGCCTGGCCCGGCATCCCCCAGCGCCGCGCGCGAGGGCGACGCGACGCTGATCGAGCGTTACCGCGAGATCGTCCACCGCATCGCGGGTCGAGTCCATCGCCGTTCGCCCCCGTGCGTGCAGCGCGAGGACCTGGTTGCGGCGGGGATGAGCGGGCTGTGGGACGCGCTGAGGCGCCGCTCCGAGCTGTCGGGGGAGAGCCTGGACTACTACGTATGCCGGCGCGTGCGCGGCGCCGTCATCGACGAGCTTCGCGCCGAGGACTGGCTCCCGCGGCGCCGCGGCGAGCGCTCGGGACGTAGCGGTTCGGGCGTGGCGCTGGCCGTCGTGCACCTCGAGGACCTGGGGCCGCGGGAGCGGAGCCAGGCGAGCCTGGCCGAGGGCGCCGACGGTGAGGAGCTCACCGGCCGCAAGCGCGCCGTGGAGCGGCTTCGCGCGGGGCTCGATCGTCTGCCCCCGCGAGAACGTTACGTCCTCACCCGCCGTGACCTCGACGACGTTTCGATCAAGAACCTGGGCAAGGCGCTCGGGGTGAGCCCGCCGCGGGTCTGTCAGCTCCGCACCCAGGCCCTGCGACGGCTACGCAACTGGCTCGAAGACGCCGCGTGACGCGGGCCGTGACCCGCGACCACGCTGTCTCGCGGAGATCGCGCGCGGCGAACGAGGGCAGGGGGGGCTCTGGCGAACCGCGAGGAGTGGCTGTAACCTCCACCGTCTGCATGGATCGCGGAACCCCCTCCGACCCCAGCGCGCGGACGGGTGCGGCGGCGTCGGGAGCGCCCCCGGCGACGTCGGCCGCGGTGAAGAAGCCGGTGGCGACGACGCCCGCGGCGGCCCGCGCGAAGCCCGTGTCGGCGCCCCCGTCGCCCGCGAAGGCGCCGGTCGTGAGGGCTCCGTCGGGCGCGCCGCCGTCGTCGTCATCGATCCGCCCGTCCGCAGCGCCCATCACGGCGCTGCGGGCCTCTGGAGCGCCACCCGCGGCGGCTCCTTCCTGGCTGCCACGGCCGTCGCGCGCCCCCGAGTCGCTCGTTCCTCAGCGCATCGTTCCCGTCGGCGAGTCCGCGCCGCCGGCGCCGGAGCGTGATCACGGGGGACGAGCGGCGGGCGAGCCACCGAAGGAGGGCGCGAAGGAGCCGGTGGCGACGAGGGTGGCTCCGCGACCGCGCGCCCGGGCGACGACGCCGCCCGGCGGCGTGCGCCCGGGGCTTGCGCCTACCGTCGATGGCGATCCGGACGACTCGCTCGCTGGGTGGGACGACATCACGCCCACGGCCGGCGCCACCTTCGCGGCGCCCGCCGCAGCGAAGCTCGACGTCGCGGGGCCAGCGCCGGCGGCGTCGTCCGTGGACGCGGCGCTCGAGGCGCTGCTGGAGCCGAGCGGCGCGCGCGTCGCCGGGCGCCGCTCGAGCGAGTCGGTGCCCGGTGTGGCTCGGAGCGAGCCGGCGCCCGCCGACGCGGGGCGCGAGGCGGTCGGCAGGGGGGGCGCCTTCGATCTCGCCGGCGCGATGGCCTCGCGGCCGCCGGGCGCCGGGCGCGGCGCCGCCGAGCCGCCAGCGACGGCGCCGGTGGCCGTGGAGCGGGTGGAGCCACCCCCATCCGCGGTGACGCCCGAGGTCGGGTCGGCGAGGTCGGTGCCCGAGGGCGTCGCCACGGCGCCACCGCCCGATGCGCCCGGACCGGCCGCGGCGGCGCCGGTGCGACCGCCGGACTCGCATCGCGCGCAGGTGCCGGCGCACGCGCTCCCGCGCGCTCAGGGGATCGTCGAGGAGGAGGCGTCGGTCGTGATCGCGGTGGACGCCGTGAGCCCATCGGCGCCCACCGCGCCGGCCGCGGTCGAGCTCGAGGAGGCGATGCCCGGCGCGGTGTCGCCCTGGTGGTGGGAGCACCGGCTCGTCGTCGGGCTCGGGGTGCTCGCCATCATCGCGCTCCTCGTCGCGGCGGCGCGGGTGACCCTCTTCGCCCCCTTGCCCGTGGCGGTAGAGCTGCCCGTGCCCGCTCCCTCGGCGGCCCCGAGCCGCGGCTCGGACGAGGCCGCCGCGGACACCGCGACCGAGGCGGCCGCTGCGGCGGACACGACGACCGAGGCGGCCACTGCGGCGGACACGACGACCGAGGCGGCCACTGCCGCGGACACGGCGACCGAGGCGGCCACTGCCGCGGACACGGCGACCGAGGCGGCGGAGCCGAGCGCATCGTCCAGCGCTGGCGAGGGTGAGGAGCCTCCGGAGCTGCGCGCCAAGAAGCCGACCCGTCGCCAACCTCGCCGCCCCGCTGCCCCGAGGCCAGCGGCCACTTCACCCGCGGCCGCCACGGCCGATGCCGTCGGCCCACGGTCGGGGTCGCAGGCGTCGCCCATCGAGCGGGACACCCCGTTCTGAACGGGCCCGTACCGCGGTCGCTCCGGCGCGCGCGGTCGCGCCCAGCGCTCGTGGTAGAGTCGGGCGGGAGACGTCGTGATGGACCTTCGCACCCTCGCTTCGGGCACGATCCTGGTTTCGTTCGCCCTCGCCCTTGGCGCCTGCGACGGCGCGCGCAAGGAGGCGCCGGCGCCGCCGGCGGCTGCGTCGAGCGCCAAGTCGGCCGCCGCCGCTCCGGTCGCGAGTGAGCCCGCTGCTGCGGCCGCCCAGCCCGAGGAAGCGGGCGAGCCGGCCGCGGAGGCCGAGCCCACGTCGATCGCTGCGCAGCACGTGCTCGTCGCCTACCGCGGTGCCAAGGGCGCGCCGCGCGACGTGAAGCGGACCAAGGCCGAGGCGCGCAAGCTCGCCGAGGAGATCCTCGCCAAGGCCCGCGCGGGCACGGAATTCGCCAAGCTCGCCGAGCAGTACTCGGACGACCCCGGCACCAAGACCAACCTCGGCAACCTCGGCAAGTTCACCAAGGACAAGATGGTCCCCGAGTTCGCGGGCCCCGCCTTCGCGCTGCGCGACGGCGAGATCAGTGACGTGGTCGAGACACCCTTCGGGTTCCACGTCATCAAGCGCAACCAGTGAGGCCAATCCGGGGTGCGGCGCGGGCGCGCGCGATTGGCGGTGGTCCCCCCGCCGAACCCATGCTAGCTCGGCCGCCGTGCAGCGAAGTCTGGCCGCCAGGCCCTCGGCGGTGATCCTGTCCCTCGGCCTCCTCGCGAGCGGGGTTACCTCGGCGGCGCGTGCCCGGGCGGACGTGTCCTCCTGGGTGTCGGTCGCCGCGGGCCCGGCGGTCGCGGTGATGGACGACGAGTCCGCTTGGTACCCGTCCCTGAAGCTCGACGCGGGGCTCGGGACTCCGCCGTCCGGCGCCGTGATCCTGGGCGGGGGCTTCCGATTCGGGGCCCTGTTCGGCCTCGGTGCCGACCTCGGCGTCGCGCTGCGCGTGGCCTCCGGCGGCTACGCGCGGGGCGGCTGGGGCGTCGCGGCGGATCTCGGCGCCTACCACCGCTTCGCGCACGAGAGCGACGGCGGCAGCGCCCGGCTGACCCTCGGCGCCCCCTGGGGGCTCATCCTGGCCGGGACTAGCTCGCTCGGCGTGGAGGGGACGACCACGGCGGAGCTGCTGTTCGGTTTCGACTTCGCCCGCCTGACCGCGCACCGCACGACCGGGCAGCAATGGTGGCCGAACCCGCTGGCGACGGCCCGGGCGCGGCGCGGAGGGAACGCCCAGCGGGGTGCGGCCCCCGTTCAGTGGGACTCGGCGATGAGCTTCCGGTAGGCGTCGGCGTCCAGCAGCTTCCCGCTCTCCTCCGGGAGGGAGCGCGGGGAGATCGCCAACATCCAGGCCGCGTCCCACGGGTCCTCGTTCACCAGCTCCGGCGCGGTGTCGAGGCGATCGTTGAGGCGCGTGACCGTGCCGCTGAGCGGCGCGAACAGATCACTGACGGTCTTGACGCTCTCGACCGAGCCGAAGGGCTTGCCCGCCTCGACGGCGTCGCCGACCTTGACGTCGAGCGCCACCAGCGTGACGTCCCCGAGCTGATCGACCGCGAACGCCGTCACCCCGATCAGGACCTCGGGGCCATCCTCCCGGGCCCACTCGTGGTCCTTGGTGTAGCGCCGATCGTCCTTCACCTCGTCTGCTCCACTCATCGCCCTGCTCCTGGCGGCGGCCCGTGTGCGCCCGACATCGCGGGGCGCGCTCGCCGTCGCGGCGCGGAAGCTACACCGCGGCCGGGCGGGTGTAAAACGGGGTCTTCACCACGCGGGCCTCGATCGATTTGCCGCGGCAGTCGACCCAGAGCGGGCTGCCGATCCCGGCCGCGGACGGGGGGACGAACCCGAGCCCGATGGCCTTGCCCAGGGTGGGCGAAGGGGCCCCCGAGGTGCAGACGCCGATGGTCCGGCCCGCCGCGTCGAGCAGCGCGTAGCCGTGGCGGGCGACCCCCTTGCCCACCATCTCGAAGCCGACCAGCGTGCGCGACGGCGGCCGCTCGCGGAGGGCCAGGAGGGCGCGCTGCCCGAGGAAGCTCCCCTGGTCGAGCTTGACCACCCACCCGAGCCCCGCCGAGAACGGATCGACGCTCTCGTCGAGCTCGTTGCCGTAGAGAGAGAGGCGCGCCTCGAGCCGGAGCGTGTCGCGGGCGCCGAGCCCCACCGGGACCAGCCCCGCGTCGGCGCCGGCGTCGAGCAGGGCCCGCCACAGCGCCGGCGTGGCGTCCCAGGCGCAGAACAGCTCGACGCCGTCCTCGCCGGTGTACCCCGTGCGCGCGATGGTGGTAGGGACGCCGGCCACCGCGCCGTCGGCGAAGCGGAAGGAGGGGATCTCGCGGGCGACGTCGTGGGTGCAGCCGGCGCGCGCCAGCACCGCGAGCGCTCGCGGCCCCTGCAGCGAGAGCAGCGCCGTCGCGTCGCTCACGTCGCGCACCGCCGCGTCCGGGCGCGCGGCGGCCAGGAAGTGCGCGGCCATCTTGCCGTGGTTGGCGGCGTTGCAGACGATGAGGACCCGGTCGGCCGCGTGGCGGTAGACGATGAGGTCGTCGAGGATCCCTCCGGCCTCGTTGCAGGCGCAGGTGTACGTCGCCTGGCCCGCGACCGCCCGCGTGACGTCGTTGGTGACGAGGGAGCGCACCAGCGCGACGGCGCCCGGGCCGGTCACCTCCAGCTCGCCCATGTGGGACACGTCGAAGAGCCCGGCCGCCTCGCGGACGGCGCGATGCTCGGCGCTGATGCCGGCGTACTGGACGGGCATCTCCCAGCCGGCGTAGGGGACCAGGCGCGCCCCGTGGCGGCGGTGCTCGTCGTACAGGGGAGTGTGGCGGAGGCTCTCGGTCACAAGGTCCGGTAACGGAAATGGGGCCCGCTCGCAAGCCGCCCACGGGCGGGTGCCCCGTCGAGGGACGGGGTGGCTGGTTCTTCCGATCCGGGAGCGGCGTGGTACCGTTGGCCCGTGAGCGCGGGCCGGGTCCTCATCATCGAAGACGACGAGTGGACGACGACCCTGCTGGTCCGCTTCCTGGCACAGTCGGGCTATGTGGTCGACGCCGTCCGGGAGGCCCGGGACGGGTTTGCCCGGGCCCGCCGCGCCATCCCCGACTGCATCGTCTGCGACGTGTCGCTCCCGGACATCGACGGCTACTGGGTGGTGCGCCGGGTCCGGGCCGAGCCGGGCCCCCTGAGTCAGGTCGCCTTCGCCTTCCTGGCCGCGGCCGGGGACGGCCCGGCGCGCCTGCAGGGGCTCGAGATGGGGGCGGACACGGTCTTCACCAAGCCCTTCCGCGAGGAGGAGGTCGTCGCCCAGGTGGGGGCGCTCATCGCGATGGCCCAGCGCCTGCGCCGGCGACGCGACTCCATGCTCGACATCCCCCCCTCGTCTCGGATCGGTGGGGCCGCGGTCTTCCACGGGGATCTCTCGCAGTTCTCCGTCGCCACGGCGCTCGCGCTGCTCGAGATGGAGCGGCGCACGGGGACGCTCAAGGTCAAGTCGGCCCGCAGCGACCGGGAGATCGCCTTCGAGGCGCTGGACGGCGCGCTCGCGCGGGCGACCAGCGACGGCCAGTCGCGGGACCCGGTCGAGCTCGTCCGCGAGGTGATGAAGTGGCAGGAGGGCCGCTTCTTCTACGAGAACAGCGCCGTCACCGCGGCGGACGCGCGCCAGGGGATCGGCGCGCTGTTGCTCGAGGCGATGCGCCTCGAGGACGAGGCGAACCGCTGATCAGGGGGTCCGGTCGACGTCGATGGGGGTGCCGTCGGGGCGGAACCCCGCGCGGCGCCATTGCTCGGCCTCGCTGAGGTTGGGTCGGGGAGGCGCAGGCACGAACCGCGTCACCGTGAGCTCCGAGCGCTCGCCCTTGCCCTGCACCTCGATGCGGAAGAAGTGGTCGGCGGGCTGTCCGGGGAGCTGCGCGCGGGGGAAGAGGGTGCGGGCGGCGCCGATCTCCACCTTGGCGGCCGGCACCTGCATACGGATGTGGTTCGATACCTTCTCCCGGCTCAGGTCCCCGCTCGCGTGCCCCGTGCTCCCGTAGATCCCGTCGACGGTCATCCCGCGCGGCAGGCGCAGGCCGAGGAGGGTGAGCTTACTCGGCGCGAGCTCGCCGGAGGCAAGGCGATCGACCGGGGCCGACGGGGCGGGGGGCGTCACGGACGGTGCCGTCGCCGCGTCCGGATCGCCGCCCCGGCAGCCCCCGAGCCCGAGCGCGCCGGCGCAGAGCAGGGCCCAGGGGCCACGGCGTCCCGCGGCTCCTCGCGGTGAGGTCCGGCTCGGGGCTCGGTGGCTCATTCGATGATCGCCGCCCAGGACTCGATGACCGGCACCGAGGCCGGGACCGGGAGATCGATGGCCGGCAGCGCCTGCAGGGTGCCGCTCGTCGCGTCGCCCGCGTCCTGGTTGCCCGCCTGCATCGACAGCTGGAACTTGCCCGGCGTCATGCGCGACACCGAGGTGTGACTGGTACCGCCCACGAACGGGTCGACCGAGCTCCCGTCGCCCTCCGAGCAGGTCTGGAGCTGCGCCACCGTCACGCCGAAGATCGCGGTCCCCTCGGGCAGCGCCGACGTCGTGCAGGTGTTGACGTCCGTGCCCTTGGGGAACGTGGTCGCGCCCGAGAGGCAGCGATCGTAGCAGGCGCCGGCGTTCGGCGCGGCGCAGGCGACGGGGAATCGGGCGAGCCCCCCCGCGCTCGGGTCGAGGGGATCGTACGGTGCTGCGTAGTCGAGCCCCCAGAGCCGCGTTTCGCCCTCGGTGCAGATGCCCGACCCGCTCACCGGCCACATCGAGGTGAAGAAGAGCTGGCCGTTGAAGAGCTGCAGCGGGCCGGTGACCCGCTCCCCGCCCGGGAGGCGGAGGAACCAGCGCGGGTCGACCCGGATCTTCTCCAAGCTGACGTCCTCGACCTCTCGCACCGACCAGATCGTGCCCATGGCCGGCAGCGTCTCGCCCGCGGCACCGTAGGCGGCCACCGTGGCGGGGAAGTAGGGGGCGTCGACGAAATCCTGGTTGCCGGTGCTGAAGTTCAGGATCACGGCTCCGGCCTGGTCGGTGGAGACGACCGGCGCGGTGAAGATGGGCTGGCCCGCCTCCGCCATGTCGCCGGTCAGGGTCATCACGGCGCCGCTCGCGTCCGTCGGCGGGTCGACCTTCGCGTTGTAGGCGTCGAAGAAGGGCTCCATCTTCCACTGGGTCGGGTCGGTGGAGGACAGGTTGATGCGCCAGACCACCCCGTCGGCGTCGCCGATGTAGATCCGATCCGACACGGCGCCGACCCCGGCGGGGAACGCCGCCGGCTGGCCGGTGATGGGTGAGGTGAGGAGCGTGTCGCGGAGGCGAGCGTTGGCGACGACGAGGCGGGGGGTCACCGAGGGGGCGATCGGATCGACGTCCGCCGCCTTGTTGCGGAAGGTGGCGAGGATCTCGCCGGAGTCGAGGCGGACGATGGTGACCGACCGGCCCGGCTGGCCCATGGTGGGTGTCACCGGGTAACAGCGCACCTTTTCGCGTCGCTCGAAGCCCGAGGCCTGGCCGACGTCCGAGTCCGCGGGCGCGGGCGTGTCGCAGCCGGCTCCCGTGCCGTCGTGGGTTCCGCTGTCGTTGGAGGCGCCTCCCGGCAGGACGGCGACCGCGATCTCCCTCGGTTCGGCGTTGGTGGTCGGGCTCATGAAGACCGTGGTGAGAAGGGGGGCCGCGGAGGTGTTGCCGAACAGGGGGTTATCGGCGCTGTCCACCGTGAGCTGCCAGAGGAACTTGGGCCCCCCCTTGTCGCCCGCGGCCGCGTACTCGGGATCGGTCACGTCGATGGCGTAGTAGCCGCTGCCGGCGCGGCTGTTCCCGCCGAAGCTTTGCACGAGGATGGTGCGCCAGGTGGCCGAATCGATCCCGTTCGCGGCGACCCGCGTGAGGATCGTCGCTCGCTCGAGCTTCCAGGGGTAGCTCGGGAACTGGGTGCTGGGGCTCGCGACCACGTCGCGCGCGACCGGCTCGCCGTCGACCAGGATGAGCTTGCGGCCCGGGTAGAGCTCGGGGAGCCGGGGCAGGACGGCCGGCGGCAGGAACGCCCAGAGCTCGTTCATCTCGGGGGTGAAGGTCTCGCCCCCGTCCTCGGTCGTGCCGGAGCTGGTGACTCGGAAGGCGTGCAGCATGCCGTCGTTGGTCGAGCTGTAGAGGACCAGCGGGCGGTGGTCGTCGGGGCCGGTCGCGGTGGCGCTGTAGCTCGTCGCGTCGTTGGCGAAGCGCCGGTACGTCTCGTCGGCGATGAGCGAGTTCGGGCGCCCCACCAGGATGGGCGTGGCGCGGTAGATGTCGGCGACGAGATCGCAGGAGTTCACGTCGCAGCGGCTCCGGTAGCCCGACTGAGTGACCCCGAAGAGCCAGTTGAGGGCGATGTTGCGGCAGGACGTCGGAGCGAGCGGGTTCGCGTCGATGTCCGAGGCGTCCTCGATCCGAGCCGGGCAGGAGCCCACGGTCCCGATCCCGAGCGCCGCCGGCTCGAGGCTCGCGGCGAAGTTGCCCAGGGCGTTCGACGAGCCCACCTTGAGCGCCCCCACCGAAACCGGGGCCACGCCGTCGGAGGCGGCGAGCAGGGGGCGCAGCGTGCCGCGCGAGTCGTAGACGTTGGCGGCCGGACCGCCCTGGTAGGTGAAGAGGTTCCGGTCCGCGCCCCGCGCGCTGTTCACGTTCCGGACGAAGTCGTCGCCGAGCCCGGGATCGAAGTCCGCGAGCACCGGGACCGGGTTCGGGTCGTCGTCCTCCGGGTTCTCGCAGACGTACCGGCGGCGCTGCAGCACGCCCTTGCGGAGTTCGGCCCCCTGCGACTGAAAGCCCGAGTAGAAGCGGAAGCTGGTCTGTCCGCTCGCGTAGTCCGGGGCGTTGGCGAAGACCGGCCGCGTCCGTGCGGTGGCGCGGGAGGAGACCTGCGCGAGGACGGCGTCGAGGGAGAACTGGAGCTGCTCGCGGTCGTCGGCGAAGAAGGCCTTGCCCGTGTCGCCCCAGTAGGCGACCTCGTTGAGCAGGCAGCAGGTCTTCAGCGGGCGCCGATACTGCTCGGGCTGGGCGTCGATGGTCGTCTGGGAGCATTCCCCGCCGGACAGATCGAGGTCGGAGCAGGATTTCTCCACGCCGTCGACGGTGACCCGGGAGAGGGAGAAGCCGACCACGAAGACGGGGACCTTGGGGGCGCCGGAGACGGCCGCTCCCTTGCCCGACAGCTGGCGGGCGATCCACTGCGGCGTGTGGAACGGGCAGGCGGAGCTGGGGGGAGCGTAGGAGGGATCGTTCTCCCCCGTAACGGGGACCGCGTTCGGTTCGCAGGAGGGCCGGAGCTCCAGGTTCGGCTCCCCGTCGGTGAGCAGGATGATCACGTTCTGCCGGCACTGCTCGAAGCCGCTCGTGTCCAGGGTGGCGAGCTGCGGTCCCAGGCTGTAGCCCGTTCCCATCGGGTCCGGCTGATCGTCCTCGAAGAAGAACTGGTGCGCGTCGTGGAGCGCGCCCGCGATGGGGGTCCCGCCGAAGGGACGGGTCGCGAGGAGCGTCCGCTGGATCGACTGGTTGCGCCTGCGGTCGGGGGCGACGTCCTCGGGGTTGCCGAACCCGATGAGCCGTCCCTCCCAGGCGGGCGCCCACTGGCTCCGGGCGCCGACGTTCATGTCGGTGGGGCTGCCGCAGTCGATGGGCTGTCCGACGTGAGCGCTCTCGGCGACCCCGTTCTTATGGCTCACGAAGTCCCAGGTGGAGCCGATCCCTTCGCCGTACTCGTTCCGGCCCGAATTGAGCGAGGTCTTGGTGTCGAACGTCATCAGCCCGAAGCGGATCTGATCGGCGTAGGTGTCGAGCAGGCCCCCACCGAAGTACCTGTCCACCTCGGTTGATCCGGCCCGGTCCTTGGCGTCGAGATCCTGGCAGTCCCAGTCGTTGGTGTTGGTCCCGTCGAAGAGGTGACTGTGCCAGGCGATCTGGTCCAACGGCAGCCCGCTCGCGAGCAGCTCCGGGGAGCCCGTGGGGTTCGGTACCAGGGGGGCGGGCGCGCAGAAGCCCGTCGTGGTGTTCCCAGTGCCGTCCGTGGTGCGGACCATGAGGCGGTGGTAGGGGCTGCCGTAGCCGACGTCGTAGGGCGTCCGGTTGTCGAGCCGGTAGAGGTTGACGAACGGGTCGCCCGTCACGGCGTTCTTGCGGTCGAGCGTCTCGCAGCGATAGTCACGGATCTCGCCGGTGAGGACCTCGACCAGATCGATCCAGCGGCTCCGTTCGTATTCGGCGCAGGACTGCCCGCTGATCTGCTCGTCAGCGGCGCAGCTCCGGGCCGCCTGCGGCTGGTTGGGGTCGGGGTTGCAGTGGGGCTCGACCTCGATGTTGGTGTCCGAGGGGTCGACGTAGAACCCGGTGCGGTACTCCATCGACCCCGAGGTATCGACCAGGAGCAGGACGTTGGGGAGCGGATCGAGCTGGGCCGCGGCGGTCCCCGTCGAAGCGAGGAGGGCCAGCGCCGGGGCGGTGACGACGAGGCTGCCGAGGAGTCGATGCATGGTCGTTCCCTTCACTTCATCACCATCGGGAGGGTCACGGTGGCGCGGACCGCCTGGAGGCTGGCCGTCGCGGCCGAGGCCTCGGTCCCGCACCATTGCGCGGAGTGGGCGGCGTTCGGGCGGTTCCGGACCTGGCTGAAGACGTTCAGGGTCACCAGCACCGATTGGTACGCCGAATCGTCGACGTTGAAGCCCGCCGGCGATGGCCCCTTGTAGCCGTCGGTGAGCTCGACCATGAACTGCCCCTCGTGGCCCGCGTTGACGGCGGTGCCGCCCGTGAGCTGGTCGTCGTTGGCGCCGAGCGCGGGCCCGAAGCTCCCGGGGGCGTCCGCGGTCTGCAGCTCGTAGAGCAATGCGTCCGAGCCGGCGGCCGCGACGACGTGCGCCGCGACCTCGTTGCTGAAGAGCCGGTAGCAGTGGGGGGGGACGTAGTCGGCGATTACGGCCTTGTTCCGGGTGAGGGTGGCGTTCACCTGGCACTGCTCGTTGAGCGCGTCGGAGCTGGTGCGCATCAGGTCGACGTAGAGCGTGGCCTTGGGGCCGCCGAGCTCCGCGATCGCGAGCGCGCCCGCGCCCTCGGCGAACAGGAGCGACTGCGTGGCCTGGCGGCTGTTGCCCGCGGCGATGGTCACCTGGGTGGCCGCGCGCACCGAGAAGATGCCGACGGCGCTGAGCAGCGTCAGCACCAGCAGCACGACGAAGATGGTGGCGCCGCGCTCGCCGGCGAGGTCAGGGTGGTGGTGGCGGGTCATGGCCACAGCGCCCCCTCCACGTTGCGCAGGGCCACGTCCGCCTGCAGGGTCCGGACGCGGGCCCAAGCCATGGGGAGGTTGTCCGGCGTCGGGATGAAGACCCGGTAACCGAGGCCGGCGTCGGGATCGACGTTGCTGGTCCGGTCCGGCAGGGGCGAGCGGACGCTCAGCCGCACGCGCACCGCGCGGATGCGGTCGGGGCGGATCGCGCGCGCGGCGTCCGGCGCGGCGGCGTAGTTCGCGATGTTCGGGTCACCCGGGGGGAGGGAACGCAGGCTGTTGTTCGCGAGCTCCGCGCTGTTGTTCTGGAAATTGATCGCCGTGACGACGGTGATCCCGGCCTTCAGATCCACGGCATACTCGGCGATGACCTCGGTGCTGCTAGCCTCGCGGACGGCGTTCCCGCCGACCTGCCCGGCGGGGACGAGCTCGACGCGCACCAGATCCGCTCGCCTTGCCTCGAAGGGCGCCAGATCGTTGGTCGCCCCTGCGTCAGTGGTGTTGAGATCAGGGTACAGGGCGGCGAGGTGCGGAATGGTGGCGAGGTCCCCACGCGCCGAGCGGAGCTCGTAACGGACGACGTTGATCACGCTGGCCGTGCCGAGGTCGCTGGGCTTGAGTCCGCACATGGATGGAGCTTCCGGGGGCGGCATATGGACTAGGGGGGTGGTCTGGAGGGCAATCCTGGGCGTGCCGCCATTGCCGACCGTGGCGCTGGCGATGAGCCCATAGAAGTGCTTGCCGGACAGGTTGATCACCCGCAGGATGCGGTTGGGGCGAAAGATCGAGCTCAGGATCGTCGCTCGCTCGGCGGCGGTGCTTGCGGTCAAGTAGCCGTTGCGGGAGAGGGGCCCGATCCCTTGCTGCAGGGTCACCGTGGGCGTCCCGCCGGTTTCCACGGTGCTCGCCGTCGCGCCCGAGATGGGGAAGGCCTCGTCGGCGGAGTAGCTCCCCATCACCGTGAGGGTGTCCGGCGCGATTGCGCTGCCGCTGGGGTCCCAGAAGACCTCCGGCGGTTCGAACCCGGTCTGGGGCGCTTCGATCCGGATCGGCGCCAGGTCCCTGAGCGGCGCGGGGAAGTTGGGGGGGCTTTGATTGGGCACGGGCGGGTAGCAGAGGCGGGGATCGGCCTGGATGTTGGGGCTGGAGAGTTGTCCGGCCCGGGCGATGTCGGCCTGGAGGCGCTGGAAGCCGATGACGACCCCGCTAGTCGCGTCGCCCACCCGGCTCTCGCGCTGGTAGAAGCGCGACGAGTCGCGGGCCAACGCAAAGACCGCGATGGAGACGATGAGCCCGCCGGTGACGGCGACCATCAGCTCGGTGAGGGTGAAACCCCGCCGGCTGGCGGCGGCGCCGCGGGGACGGAGCGGGGGGCGTGGGTCGCGCGGCGTCCTCATCAGAGCCTCGGTGCCGTCTGCTGGGCGATGACGGTGGTGTGGTAGACGAAGTGGAAGTGCCGGAGCGACGCCGCATTGCTGACGGTGGGGACCGAATCGACCGTGCAGAAGGGCAGGGTGTGGTCGCCGCCCGCTCGCCGCCAGACCACGCGCACCGTGGCGCGGATGCGCCCGTAGGCGGAGCCGGCGGGGGATAGCAGGCCGAGCCGTAGGTGGGCGCAGAAGCGCACGGCGTCGGAGGTCGGGTCATCGACGGGCTGGCCGAGCGCGTCGAACGCGGCGCCCCAGTCGCGCCCGTCCGGAAGTGGGTCGTGGACGGGATTGGGCAAGGCCCAGGTCGCCGTCGAGGCCGCGGCGTTCAGCCAGACGGTGTCGGCGAGGTCCGAGTTCGGGTTCATCTCCGACGGGTGGTTCCACAGCGTGGCGTCGACGCGGAGCTGATCGAGCCACGCGGCCCCGATGCGGTTGGCGGTGGAGACGTCCCGCGCGTGGGTGTTCGACTCGATGGCCACCCGCTGCATCGCCAGCACGCCGGTCACGCCGACGGCGAAGAGGGCGAGCGCCATCATCAGCTCGACCACCGTGTAGCCGCGCGCGGCGTCGCGGGGCGGGCCCGCGGGGCGTCGGGGGGCAGTGGCCGGGGACCGGGTCATTGGGCGGCTCCCATGCGGGCGGCGCCGTTGGGCGGGACGATCACCGAGCGGAGCAGCCCGACGCGCGGCAAGGTCTCGTAGCGACGCTCGATGGCCAGCGTGACGGGGCCGGCCATCGGCGCGAACGGCGCCGTGGTGCTGGTGCGAGCGAAGGCGCGGCCGAGCGGCGTGAAGCAGACGTCGAGCGTGCTCGCGGTCGCCCCGGCGAAGGTCGCGGTGACGTGCATCGGCGCGCCCGAGCCGGCGTAGGTCGCCGGGGTGAGGCTCGCCACGCGGCGATTGCCGTCGCCATCGTTCGCCTGATCGTCGTCTTCCCAGGCGTTGGTGGCCGGGCGGTTGCACTGGGCGACCGGGAGCTGGGCGCAGGCGACGTCACCCGTCGTCGAGCCGTCGATCCCCTCGAGCACCCGGAGCTCGCCGTTGACGAAGCGGACCAGCACCGCGCCGCCCCGCGCCATCGCGCTCGTTCGGCCGGTGCGGTAGGCGGCCGCGACGTCTTGCGCCAGTCGCTGCGTGTTCCGGTCACGGAGCTGCGCCGTTGCCGCCGGGATGGCCAGGGCGGAGGTGACGGCGATGATGATGGCCACCACCATCACCTCGATCAGCGTGAAGCCGCGCCGGCGGGAGTTGGGCCGGTCGGCAGGTTTATGGGGAGAGCGTGAGGGAGCCACGGGCCTGGGGTGAAGCCAGCAAGGGCCGTGCCGCCTCGCGCTGCCATCGAACCCCCGGAACCGCCTTCATTTCAGGAGCCACTTGCGTAGCGGCGAGCAACGGTTGCAGGGGGCCGCAAAAATTTGCGGCTTTGCGCAACGGATGGCCTCGAGGAAAGCTCCGACCCATGCCTCGACGCCACCCGACCCGCCCCGGGCTCGCCCGGCTCGCCTCGCCTCGCCTCCTCGCGACGGGCCTCGGCCTGCTCCTCGTCGGGTCGGGGTGCAAGGGCCGCGACCGCGCTCCGGAGGGCACGCCGCCCCCACCGGCGCCGAGCGCCAGCGCCGGCGCCTGTCGGGACGGGGGAGGGCGGTCGAGCGATCCGGTTTCGGCCCCCGCGTTTGCCCGCCAGGTGGGCAGCTACTGCCTCGATCCGAACGGCGAGACGCGGGCCTACGGCGCCGCGGCGAAGCAGCCGCTCGACCAGGTCTGCCTGGAGCAGTTCAACGGCGAGTGCGAGGTCTACAAATCCTTCGGGCTGGATCGGGTGGTGACCCAGCGGTACGTGGACGGTGGCGGCTCCCCCGGCGAGGTCAGCGTCGTTTTGGCGCGCTTCGCCACGCGGGAGGGCGCCTACGGCTTCTACTCCCGGCGAGTGGTCGGCTCCGACGACCCGGCGCGGCTGACGACCCGTCCGCTCGACGCGGGCGGGGCGGGGGCGCTGGGGACGGGCGAGGCCTACGTCTGGCGGGGGCTCCACGTCGCGCAGGTCACCTACGCGAACACGGACGAGGCGCGCGACGCCTTCGCCGCCACCAGCGATCGCGTGCTCCCCGGGATCGCGCGGGCGCTCGGTGAGCGCATCCCCGGGGACCTCGAGCTGCCGCGGGCGGTCGCGCTGCTCCCCGCCGAGCAGCGCGTCTCGAACGGGGCCACCTACGTCTACGACGACCTGCTCGGGGTGCCCGGGGTCGGCGGGGGCGCGGTGGGGTACTACGCCAACGGCGAGCGCCGCCATCGCGTGCTGGTGATGGTGCGGCCCGACGCCGACGGCGCGCGCGACGTGATCGAGACCTTCGGGCGGCTGCCGGGCGCGGACGAGGAGGAGCTCTTGCCCTTCCCGACGCGCACCTTCACGCGGCGGGGCGGGGACGCTGCCCCGAAGACGCGGTGGTGGGTCGCGCAAACGGGCGCCGTGGTGGTGGGCGTCGGGGACGAGGAGCACGTCCTGGGCGGGACCCCGAGCGAGGACGAGGCGCGCGTCCTGTCCCGCGCGGAGCTCGTCGCGCGGCTGCGCGCCGTGATCGAGCAGGTGCGGCAGCGGTCGCGTGCCGAGGGCGCCCCCGCGCCGTCCGGGGCTGTCTCCGCCGCGGCGGCGAGCGGTGCGCCGGTGCGGCCCGGGGCCTCGGCCGCGGTGCCCGCGGCGAGCGGTGCGACCGCGCGGTGACGGGGGCCGCGTGGCGGGGTCCGGGTCCGGGTCCGGGTCCGGGGCGGGGTCCGGGTCCGGGTGGGGATCCGGGTCCGGGAAAGTAGTTTGTATGCGAACTACTTGGGGCGACCGCTGACCCCTCCTCGGCGCCTGAGCAGGTGGGTCCGGAGCCCCGGCTCCCCGGGGGGGAAGGGCTGGGTTGGGGGCGGGGATTGGGCCCGGTGTCGCTACTCGATCCGGAGGATGACGTGGTAGCCGAAGGGGGTATCGACGACGTCCGAGAGCTCCCCTGGGGCGAGCGCGAACGCGGCGCGGGAGAACTCGGGGACCATGTCCTCGTAGCGGAAGCGGGGGAGGCGGCCGCCGCGCGCGGCGGCGCCGGGCTCGTCCGAGTACTCCTCGACCAGCGCTGAGAAGGGCTCGCCCGCGGCCGCTCGCCGCTGCGCCTCTTCCGCGCGCGCTCTCGCCTCCGGGCGGGTGCGGGTCACGTTCGGCGGCACGCGGCGCGCGTCCTGGTGCATGACGACGAGGTGCTCCACCAGGATCGTCGCCGCCTCGGCGGGGCCCGACTCAGACGGCGCGGCGCCCGGGGCCGCCGCGGCCTCGAGCGCGGGCGCGTCGGACACCGGAGGCGGCGGGACGAGCACGCGCGGCGGCTCGGCGGGGCCCTCGAACGTCGTCACCACGCAGCCGGCGCTCGCGAGCGCGGCCACGAGCGCGAGAGGGCGAAACCGTGAGCTCACTGGGTGCGCTTGATGACGTGGAAGCCGAAGGGCGTCTCCACCACGTCCGAGATCTCGCCCACCTTGAGCGCGAACGCGGCCTGGGAGAACGCCGGGGTCATGCGGTCACGCGTGAAGGTCCCGAGGTCGCCGCCCTTCGACTTGCTGGAGCAGTCGGAGAGCTCCTGCGCCACCTTGGCGAGGTCCTCGCCCTTCTTGACGCGCGCCGCGACCTTCGTCGCCAGCTCCTTGGCCTGATCCTTGGTGCGCGTCACGTCCGGCTTGGCGCGCGTCGCGCCCTGGTAAGCGATGAGGACGTGGCTCGCGCCCACCTGGTCGGCGGGCGCCGCTGCGTCCTTGCGCTGGGGGGGGCGCCGGTTCTTCGCCGACGCCGCTGGCCGGGGTCGCTTGGCGACCGACGCCGCCGGCTCGGGGGACTCTTCGGCGGCGCCCAGGCCCGGCTCCTTCACGGGCGTGAACACGCCCAAGGCGCCCAGGATCCCGACCAGGATGAGCCCTATCATGACGGCCCAGGGGAGCCAGTCGGGGAGCCAGTCGTCGCGCTCCTCGGCGGGCTCCGCCGACCGGCGAGGTGAGGCGGCGGCCCGCGCCGGCGCGGATCGCTGAAGCGGTGGCTCTGCCTCGTCGTCGTCGTCGTCGTCGTCGTCGTCGTCGTCGTCGTCGTCGTCGTCGTCG
>CAYOLF010000010.1:87000-97485 GCA_964404725.1 uncultured Polyangiaceae bacterium | reverse complement strand
CCGCCCGTAGCCAGGCCGCCCGTAGCCAGGCCGCCGGTGGCCTGTCCGCCCGTGGGGGTGCCCCCGTACATTTCACCCCCGATGCCCGTCGTGCCGCCCGTTGTCGAACCACCGGAGCCAGAGGCACCACCGGACCCAGAGGCACCACCGGAGCCAGAGGCACCACCGGACCCAGAGGCACCACCGGACCCGCCGCTTGCGATGCTGCCGCCGGTCCCTTCGGCGTCGGTCTGGTTGTCGTTCTCGCCGCCGCTGCACGCGACCACGAGGATCGTGGTGAACAACAATGATCGTTCGAAACGTCGCGTCCGCGCCATCTGTCATCACCTCTGGAAAGGCCCGAGAACGGAGCCGTTCGCTCCTGGCACAACGCTAGAAATGACAGGATTGACGGATAGTGAAAGAGGCGCTTCTTCTCCCTCGCAACAGGACGTTTCCGCCGGGGACGGAAAGGGCGTCATCGCCTCGAGCGATTCACCGGATCGAGGCAAGGCAATTCAACCAGAGCTGCCCTTTCGGGCAGCACCCCCATGGCCTCGGCGAGGTCGACTGAAAGCCGGTTAGCGACCTTCACGCACCGTCGAAACCTGCCCGGCAAGGGTTCGTGGCTGGACCTCCGCGGATAGAGGAATGGCCGTGCTCGATTCCGACGGAGCCACCCGACCCGGTCGAACTCGAACCCCAGCCACGTCGAGCATTCGCAGCCAGCGGTCATGACGGCCACGAAGATGTCGGCCGTCTGCAGGGAGCCGGTAAAGTTCCAATGTCCGGGGGCGGAAGGGTGCTCCTCCCCGTGGGGGTCACGGGTGCCAAGCTGCCTGGCAGGCAGGGTCGCGATCACGAGGGCACAGTGAGGCATTCTGTTCTGTTCATCGGTCTGTTGGCGCTGACGGCTGGTTGCGGGAGCTCGACGACCGTCGCCGACACGTCGTCTGGGGGAGCGCCGCCCAGTACCGGAGGTCTGGGACCGGCCCAGACCGGCGGTGGGCCATCGGGAGGAATTCCTGCCACGGGCGGGACCGGAGGCGGTGGCATGACGACCGGAGGAACCACGGGGGGGACCGCGTCCGGCGGGGCAGGCCCGGGGGGAACCAGCCACACGGGGGGCGCGGCGCCCACCGGCGGCGCGACGACCGGGGGCGCCGCGGGGACCGGCGGCACCCCGAGCGGCGGGACCGGCGGCATCGCGGCGGGCGGCACCCCGAGCGGCGGGACCGGTGGCGACTCCGCGGGCGGCGCCCCGAGCGGCGGGACCGGCGGCGACTCCGCGGGCGGCTCATCGAGCGGGGGCGCGGCCACCGGCGGCGGGGATGCTGGGACGGGCGGCGGGGATGTTGGGACGGGCGGCGGCGAACCTGGGGGAGCAGGAGCCGGTGGTCAGCCCGGTGTCGGAGGTCAGGCCGGCAGTCAGACCAGCGGCGGGACCGGCACGGGCGGCGATTCGCCGAGCAACTGCGTCGGCGACGTGTGGCCCACCGCCAATCCCACGCAAGCGGGCCCGTTCCAGGTCGCGGCCGACAAGAACGTGGGGCCCTTGGCGGGCGATCTCCCGGATCCAATCTACGGGGACGAACAGCAACGCTTCAACGTGTACCGCCCCCAGAACCTCGCGGACAGTGGGTACTGTCACCCCATCCTCATCTGGGCGAATGGGTACACGGACAACCCCGAACCGAATCCCCCGCTCTGCGTCGTCGACTCGGGCGCGAACAAGTGGTGTGGGCAGTACTTGCCCATGATGAACCACCTCGCCTCGCATGGTTTCGTCGTGGTCGCTTCGCTCAGCACCGCGACTGGCAGGGGCGATCCGCTCCCCACCATCGTCGGCCTGGACTGGATCCTCGAGCAGGCGGAGGATCCGAGCAGCCCCTATTATCAGCGCCTCGACACGGCCAACATCGGCCAGCTCGGCCACTCGTTCGGTGGCATGTCGACCTGCATGTCGGCATCCGAACCCCGCTATAAGGCCCTCGCCACGATCTGCGGCACCAGTACGCTGAGCGGTGTTCACACCCCGATGCTGTTCTTCTGCGGCGGGAGAGACGAAACGGTGAGTTGCTCCGGCGTCAGGGACACCTTCCGCACGGTCACCGACCAGCCTGCCTTCTTCCTCAACGAGAAGGACTCGGACCACGGTAGCTGGGTGTACAAGGGAGCCAATGGCGTCTCGCTTTCCTCGGCTGCCGCCTGGTTCAGGGTGCACCTGATGGACGACACCGAGAATCGCAAGTTCTTCTACGGCGCGGGTTGCACGTTCTGCACCGACAGTCGCGTGGAGTTCGAGCAAAACAGCCTGATGTCCCAGTAATCGGCGACGCCGGTTCGAGCTTCAGGCGGCGGTGCCCCCTCGGACTACTCCGAGGGGGCGACGGGCGCGCCTTACCCGCAGTACTTGGCGACGTCCGGCTCGAGGGGGCGCTCGAACGGGTGCGTCCCGGTGTAGGTGACGCACGGATCGAACCATTCCTTGATCTGGTCGTAGTAGAAGTCGGCGCCGGACAGGCTCGAATGCGCGGCCTCGGCGCCCATCAAGTGGCAGGCCATCCCGATGTGGAGGCTGCCCGTGACGCCGTCGCCCTGGCAGTACCCCCAGACCCACACGGCGGTGTCGCCGCCATTGCCGCTGCCGAAGATGAAGTAGTACCAGGCGCCGATCGCGACGTTGCAGGTGACGTCGCGCATCATCTCGCCTTTGGTCGCGTAAGAGTCGCTGCTGGTCACCGTGCCGAAGTCGCACCCGATGCGCTCCAGGGCGTCGACGGCGCCGTAGTCGGCGAAGTCGATCACCGTCGAGCTGAAGCGGATCTGCAAGAGGCCGACGGTGGGGTCGTCGCCCGCCCCGACCGTGCCCGCCAGGGCGTCGTAGGAGCTCTCCGCGTTGATGGCGGCGACCAGGAACATCTGACAGTACTGCTGCCACTCGTCGCCCGGGGGGGCGAACTCCGCGCAGGTCTTGATGATGGCGGTGACGATGGGCGCCCGCTCCTCCGCGCTCAGGGCGGGCGCGCCCCAGGGGAGCTGAGCCATGCAGGCTTCGATGGCGGCGATCGTCGCCGGATCGGTGGGGCTCGTGCCGCCGGTCCCCGCACCGCCGGTGCCCGGATCGCCGCCCGTCCCCGGATCGCTTCCCCCAGTGGGGCCGCCGCCGATCGGTGGCACGCCACCGGTCGGTGGCACGCCGCCGGTCGCTGGCACGCCGCCGGTCGCTGGCACGCCGCCGGTCGCTGGCACGCCGCCCGTGCCGGGTCCGCCCCCGGTGTCGGCGATGCCGCCGGTCGTCGGCGAGAGCCCACCGGTGCCGGGCACGCCCCCCGTGGTGGGCGCTCCGCCCGTGCCTGGCGCTACTCCACCCGTCGTGGTGGTGCCGCCCGTCGTGGCCGTGCCGCCCGTCGGCGCGCCCGTGCCCCCGGTGCTCGCGACGACGCCCCCGGTGCCGGGGACCTGGGCGGGTCCCATCCCGCCGTCCGCCGAGCAGCCAGCGAGCGCCGCCACCAGCGCAGCCGTAGCTGCGACTACCCGGCCCTGCTTCATGGTCATGGGTCGCTCCGCATCGCTTTCGGACCATGTTAGCAGCCGGCGCGCGCCCGGGTCGCGAGCACGACTTCTTCGCTGCCGGGCGGGGGTGTTTGCCCCCGCGCCCGGCGCGAACCGCCGCGCCACCACGCGGCGCGGTCGGAAGATTACAGCTTCGTTGCCGGCAGGCGCCCCCGCGCCATCGGGTGGGTTTGCGCCCCCGGCGTGAACCACGACGCCTCCCGTGATAGTCGCTCCCCGAGTGGGCATCGTGACAGACGCCCGGTACGCGCAACGGCCTGGCGAATCGTCGTCCGGTTTCGTTCGTCCCGTCGCCGGCTCGCGCAGGAGCTCGCGGCGGTGATCCCGGTCGAGCAGTACCTGGCGGTGGAGGGACGGACCGTGCGGCTCGAGCACGCAGGCCCACGCAACGGAGCGCTCGCCGCGCGGCTCGCTACGATGGCGGGCTGGCTCCTGCCCGTGGCGGTCGAGGGGGAGGCGGAGCGGCTCCGCGTCGCGGCCGCCGTGGAGCACGGCTCCCTGACTTTCCTGGGCGCCGTCGAGGGGCGGCTGCGCGAGCCCCTGGTGGAGCTGCTCCGCGCGCTCGCCACCGGCGCCCCCGAGTACGACGGCCCCGCCACTCCGGCGCTCGCGCGGGAGGTGACCGGAGCTCGCGCGCTGGAGCTCTTCGTCACCGCGCGGTGTCCCTTCTGCCCGCGCGCCGTCGCGACGGCGGGTCGGCTCGCGGTCGCGAGGTCCGACTGGTCCCTCCGCGTTCGCCGCATCGACGAGGGCTCACCGCCGCCGGACGTCCTCGCCGTCCCGACCCTGCGCTCGCAGGGGCGCGAGCGGAGCGGCCCGATCGGCGAGATGGAGCTGCTGCGCTGGCTCCAGTAGACGGCGCCGGCGCGGGTCCCTACGGTGTCACCGGCTCGGCTGCGCCAAGGGGGACCCGGTCGACGGGGTTCCGGTCCTCCGGTCACTGCCGGCGGGGTGGCTCCCGGCCGAGCGTCTCCAGTCAACAGGCGTGAACGGGCAATCCAGCATGACCGCACCCACCGAGAACCGTGACGCGAGGGCGCGCGATCAGCTCGCCAACGAGCGCACCTTCCTCGCCTGGGTGCGCACCGGGCTCGGCCTCATCGGGCTCGGGGTCGTCGTGGAGCGGGTCGGCGTGGTGCGGGCGCAGGGCTGGATCCTGGCCGCTGCGTTCATCCTCGTCGGGACCGTGGTGCTGCTCTACGGCCACGCGCGCTATCGCGCCGTCGAGACGCTCCTCGAGACGGGCCGCTTCCGGGCGGCGCGCCGCGGCCCTCTCTCCCTGCTGGTGCTCTGCCTGCTGCTCGCCGCCGCCGCGGTCGCGCTGCTCGTGCTCTGACGCGGGGGAGTGGCCCCCCGAGCGGGGGTGCGCGCAGCCGATACCGCCTGCACTCAGTACGCGAGCGTGACGTTGAGCTGCTGCCGGTAGCGGCCCGGGGTCGCGCCGCCGGCGGGGGGGTACACGCGCGCGTACAAGTCGTACGAGTAGACCGGGCTGGTCACCGACACGATCGGTCCCTCGACGCCAGGGGAGTAGACGTCCGCGCAGCCCGCGTCGTTGCAGAGGTCGTAGAGCATCTGCTTGGTGGGGTTGTTTTCGCGCAGGACGAAGGTGCTGTCGCCGCCCGCCGGGGCGAAGGTGAAGCGCACCGGCAGCGGGTTCGTCACCGTGGCGCCGCCGCAGACGACGCGGAACGTCGTGGCCCCCAGCGCCGGGTCGGTCTGCTCCCGGGCCACGTTCATCTCGAGGTCGTTGGTGGTCAGGGTGCAGCCGGCGAAGACGCGGGTGCGCACGACGAAGTCGCTGGACAGCGTGTCCGCGGACGCGGGCGTCGCAGCGACCGCGAGCAGCGCGGTCGCGAGCGCCACGGGAGCGGCGCGACGCGCAGCCACGCGCCGTCGCGCCCGCACGTCAGGACGGGCGGGTCGAGCCGAGATCCGGGCTTCGGGCAGCGACATCCAAGCCTGAATCTAACACGTCACACCAGGAATGACCGCCCCCTCGCCGTCGGTAGAACCGCGAGGATTCGCGGCGCCGCTTTGCCCACATAGGCACCGCGGGGCGCGCGCGACGTCGCCTCCGCGACCTCGCGGTAACGGGGTCCCCCTGCACACCGTTCCACGGTGCCGAGGTGGGCGAAACCTCAGAAGACCACGGACACCACGATCCGGTCGGTGTAGGTCCCCGCGGGCACCGCCTGGCGGGGGTAGAGGCGGGCGAACATCGGGATCCGCAGCGCCCGTCCGCTCGGGACCAGACCCAGGAACAGGCGCGTCCCCCCGGTCCCGTCTCCCCAAACCGTCGAGTGGGCGGCGTCGAGGAAGATGTCGTAGCTGAGCGAACTCGCTCGGTACCGGAGCTCGCGCGGGGACTGCCGACCCGCGAGGCCCCGTCCCAGGCTGATGCGCACCGGCGTCTCCCCGTCGCAGGTGATCCCGAGCTCGCCGGTGGCGTCGAGAGGCGTGGCCGCGGAGACGTCATAGACCCCGAAATCGATGGGCGTCACGTTGGCGATGGTGCAGCCGGCCGCGGCGGCTGGGCGGGCCCCGAGAACGCCCGCGAGGAGCCCTGCCGTCATGACGAGGGTGCCGGAAGCGCGCATGGCGAAAAACAGCCTACCGAGGGGCCCGTGGGGCAGCAAGCCGTTCACTCGAGCCTACAGGTGAGGAGGCCGAGGTCCACGAGCAGGGCTTCGGAGGGGGCGACCTCGAAGGTGAGCTCGCAGCGCTCTCCCCGGATCAGGATGGTCGCCGCGTGCGACCCCGCGTCGAGCCCCTCGAGCTCGAAGACGCCGCCCCGGCCGATGGCGGACACCAGCTCGTCGGCGCCGTTCTCCACCACCAGATCACCAAAGGCCGGATCGACCTCCGCGTCGCCCCGGAGCAGCCGGACCCGCCCGCGGAAGTAGTGCACGCGGCGCGCGGGGAACTCGACCCAGGCGGCACCGCGCCGGGGGGGAGCGGCGATCACCCGGTCGCGCTCGAGGTCGTAGTCGAGCGGAACGTCCTCCGGTGCGATGGTGACGTGGGTGCCGAAGTGACTGGATCCACGCGGCGCTGCAGGGGCTCGGGGATCGCGTCGCGCTCTACGAGCGGGCGACCCTGGCGCGCGGGGTGGCGGCGCCCGCGCCGGGCGCGCGGGAGGTGGCGAGCGCCTGGTCCTTTGACGCCGTGCTCGGGACCCGGGTCGCGGTGACGCGCCGCTACGGCGTCTCCGTGCAGGCCGAGGCTGGCGCCCAGCCCTCACGCTACGAACGCCTCGGCGTCGCGGTGGGGCTCGACGGCGAGCTGTTCTAGAGCACCGATCGGTTCGCCGGCTGCATCGGCGCCCCGAAAAACGCCCCCACGCCGGGCGAGGGGGCGTTTCACAGGGCGCCTTTGGCGAGATCTGCTGCGCGCTCGGTGCTCTAGGTCGTTGATTCTTCGCGGCAATCAAACTGATTGCCGCTCTAGGGGAGCGGTCGCGGGGAGGAGGGGGGCACCGAGCAGCGCGGCCACCGCCGCCAGCGCCTGACCCAGCGCGCTGCTCTTGCGCGCGCCTCGCACCCAGCGCCACCGAGGTCGGCTCTCGTCGAGCCGACCCGGCGGCAGCCGCCACGTCAGCGGTGCTGGGCCTCTTGGTCCGCCCGTGCTCGATCGCTGGCCCGTCACGGCGCCGATCGATCCCGGGGGACCCCGCAGACATGGCGCCGCCGCGGCGCGTTACCAGGGCGCCCGGCGGCTGACCCCGCGGGCAGCGCCCGCCTGCCGATCAGGCGAGCCCCCACCCCTCCTCGAGCAGCGCGCCCACCGCCGCCAGCGCCTGACCCAGCCGCTCCTCTCGCTCGCCTCGCACCCAGCACCAGCGACGTCCGCTCTCCTCGAGCCGTTCGACGAAGCGCCCGGTCATGGAGCTCCGGATGCGCTCGCCGTCGCGCAGCCCATCCTGGTCGAAGGGGACGTCGGCGTCGTGGGTCAGCAAATAGAGCGGGTGGTGACGCGCCAGCGCCTCGACGCCGGCGGAGCGCCGTCGGAGGTAGCGTTCGTGCCATACTCCGGTCGCGAAGGCGTCGGTGTCGCAGACGAGGAGCGGGCCTCCCCGGCAAGCTTCGAGGTCCTCGCTGCGGTTTTGCTCCCGCGCGATGGTGAGGAAGGTTTCCGACTCCCAGACCAGCTCTTCGAGGCGCGGCGGTGGCCTGCCCTCGAGCTCGGCCCGGCTGCGCTGCGATGCCAGAAGCAGCGAGGTGTGCTCGCGGCCGTACTCCGGGACCCAGCGGGTCAGCCCGAGCGCCTCGCCCCGCCGCCGGAGCCGCTCGACGAGTTCGCGAGCGAGCGTGGTCTTGCCCGTGGACTCGGCGCCGACCACGACGACCCGGCGCGAGAGGCCGCCGCGCACGGGCGCCGCGAGGTAGTCCCAGGCGCGCATCGGATCGCGGCGCACCGCCGTGCCCGATATGGGGACCAGCAGCCGCGGCGGATCGACCCGGACGTGCCGCGCCCCCAGCCTGCGCCCCAGCTCCGCGCCGTAGTCCTCGGAGGTGAAGACGGCGTCGACCGGGCCCGGATCCACGGGCCACCCGTAGCTCGCGTCGGGTCGCGCTGGCGCTCCCGGGTCCGTCTCGGCGTCTCGTGCCGGGCGGAGCTGCTCCACCCCATCGAGCATCAGGGCCACGTGCGCGCTCCAGACGGCGTCGCTCTCGAAGTCGATGGGGTGGTCGTCGCGCACGCCGGCGATCCGCACGTTGGGGTCGGCCTGGTGGATCTCGCGGAGCCAGCGCACCCGCGGGTCGAGCGCGATGCGCTCGGCCGCGGCCGCCATGACCACGACGCTCACGCGGTCGCAGAGCGACGCCGCGGTGCGCACCAGGAGGTGGTGCCCGGCGTGCGGGGGGTAGAACTTTCCGATGACGAGGCCATGGCGGGGCTTCATGCTGGGGCCCTCCCCTCGGCGCGCCCGGGCCCGAGCTCGCGCTGCCAGGCGCGAAGCCCCATCACGCAGAGCCCGAGGAAGATCGCGTAGAGCGCTGCGGTGGGGTAGAGGCTCCGCGCGACGTAGAGCGGGATGGACAGCACGTCCACGGCGATCCAGAGCCACCACGACTCCAGGAGCTTCTGGGCCTGACCGTAGGTGGCGGCCAGGCTCAGGGTGAGGACGCTCGCGTCCCAGAGCGGGTACGGGGAGTCCGTGGCCCGCGCGAGGCACGACGCCGCGGCGACCGTGGCCAGCGCGGTGACCAGGCCGAGCGCCCTCCACTCGCCGGCGGTGGTGCGGCGCACGGGCAGCTTCGCGCCGCTCCGGTCGCGGCCCGCCACCCAGGACCACCAGCCGTAGAGGGCGAGCGCCGCGAAGACCACCTGCAGGACCGCGTCGCCGTAGAGCTTGCTCCACCAGAAGATGAGGAAGAAGAACGCGTTGTTCAGTAGACCGATGAACCAGTTCCAGATGTTCTGCCGCGCGACGAGCCAGACGCAGGCGATCCCGGTGACGTCACCGACGAGCTCGGCCCAGGTGACGGGACCCAGGACCGGACGCTCGAGCGCGGAGAGGAGCTGATCCATCGGGCCTGAACCGAGCCCGCCGCGGTTGCCGGGGGCTTCGAGCCGTATGGATCGACGGCGTCGCCCCTGGCAAGGCCCGGGTCGAAGACGGTGGCGCCCGCCCGTCGCTCAGCCGGGGTCGAAGTGGGCCGCGAGCGCGTGGTGATGGCAGCGCATGGCGGCGCGGAAGAGCCCCTGCGCCAGCGGGACCGACAGGGGCCAGTGAAGCGGCGACCGCAGGGCGAAGGCGAAGGTGCGGGTGAGGCGGCTCCCGCCGCCCGCTGGGGCTCACCCAACAGCGCTCGTCGATCGCGCCGACGAGCCACCCGAGCGGACTCGCGAGCGTGAGGATCTGGACTGCGAAGCCCTCCGGCCGCCGCGGGCGCTCAGCTCGGCAGGAACGCCGCCGCGTTGTCGAGCCGGCAGGTCCGCGAGTTCTGCTTTTCCCGGGGGAACCGTTTCGGGACGGCCTGGTGCAGGACCCGGGCTATGATCGCGGCGAGCGACGAGACGGGTGGCTTCGCCTCGCGATCGAGGTCGGCCCGGCGCGCGAGGATCGCCTGGAGGCGCTCGACCTCGGGGGCGCCGAGCCCGATCTTGCCGACCAGGCCGGCCGCGGCGCCCGCCAGCCTCGACTCGAGGGTGACGGCCCCGTGCCGCTTCCAGGCCTCGCTGCCCTCCTCGTTGAAGGCCGGCCCGAAGCCGTGCTCCGCCACCCAGTCGAGCAGGCGCGGGACGGCCGGGGCGCCGAGCCCGGTCACCAGCGGCTCGAGCGCGTACTGGGTGACGTTGCGTCGCCGCGCGTCGTTCGAGAGCGGCGTGTCGCGCGCGAGGGTGAGGTCCCGGAAGAGGCCGAGCACCACCTCGAGGCGCTGCGCGGGCGGCAGGCGGGAGAGCTCGTCGAGGAAGGGCCCCGGGGTGTGCTCCCGCCGGTACTCCGCGACCACCGCCGGCGGGTTCAGCCTGGCGAGCGAGCGCAGGAAGAAGTCGTGGCTCATGTCGCCGCAGGTGACGGCGAGGATCGGCGCTGGCCGGCGCCGCGCGAGGGGACCGGTCGCGGCGGCGCGGGCGAGCGCGTCCGAGAAGACGGCGAGGAGCTCGCGGTCCCGCTCCGCGCCACTGCCCGGCGGGAGCTCGAGCTCGCTCACCGACGTCGCGAAGTCGTGGAGCTCCCAGTCGGCGAACGACCAGCGCAGGTCGCGCCGCCCCGCCTCGCCGGCGTAGCGCGCGTCGCTCGCGGCGTACCGCGCTGCGATCCGCGTCAGCCCCTCCTCGGTGCCCGCGGACGCGCACAGGTAGGAGAAGTCGGCCTCGCCGCTGGTGTAGAGCACCAGCGCGTACAGCCGCTCGGACCCGATCCGCGCGTCGAGCTCGGCGCACGCCGTGGTGAGCGCCCGCTCGAGCTCCTCGCCGAAG
>CAYOLF010000010.1:76896-86900 GCA_964404725.1 uncultured Polyangiaceae bacterium | reverse complement strand
CGCGTCGAGCTCGGCGCACGCCGTGGTGAGCGCCCGCTCGAGCTCCTCGCCGAAGCCCCCGCCCTTCGGGCCCCGGCCGCGCCCCGCCACTGCGCCCCCGGCCGGCTTCGGCGTTGCCTTGGCAGGCCTACGCGCCGCTCCGGCTGGCTTCGGTGTTGCCTTGGTCGGCTTCGGTTTGGCCTTGGCTGGCTTGCGCACCGTTCCGGTCGGCTTCGGTGTTGCCTTGGCTGGCTGGCGCACCGCGCCGGCTGGCTTCGGTGTTGCCTTGGCTGGCTGGCGCGTCGCTCCGGCTGGCTTCTTCTTGGCTTTGCGCGCCCCTTCGACCGCCTTCTTCGTCGCCATGGGGCCGATCGGAGCGCGACGGAGCGTGCCCCGTCAAGCCGGGCGCGCTCGCCGCGGTCGTTCGGGGGGCGCGCCGGTGGCGGTGCGGGTGGCGCGTCGCGCCCCCCGCCGCCGCAGGCTCATGAGCGCGAGCGCGAGCCACGTCGTCGAGCCGGCTCCGCCGCTCGTCGTCGCGGCCCGGCAACCGCAGCCGCGATCGTCTCCCGCCTCGTCGACCGCGCCGCGCGGCTCCGAGCCGCCAGCGGCCGTGCCACCGCTGTCGCCGAGCAACGGAGCGGTGCCGCCGGAGGCGCCGCCCGTCGAGCGCGCGCCGCCGGACGAGCTGCCGCCGCTGGCCCCGCCGGTCCCGCCCGAGCGGGGTGCCGTCCCACCGCTGCCCGGGGGTGCGCCGCCCGTCGTCGCGAGGCCGCCCGTGCCCGCGAGTCCTCCCGTCTCGCCCGCGCCGCCCGTTCCCCCGGCACCCCCGGTCCGGTCGCCGCCCGTGGCCGCCCCGCCGCTCATCGTACCGCCGCCCGTGACTGCGCCGCCCCCGCTCGAGTCATTACCGCCGGTCGCCACGCCGCCGGTGGGTGCGCCGCCGCCCAGCGGAGCCGTGCCGCCGCTCGAGGCGCCGCCGCTTGGCGGGGTCCCGCCGTCCGTCGGGGGCGCGCCCGCGGTCCCACCCGCGCCACCAGCGCCCCCCTCGAGCGGTCGGAGCAGGAGGCGGTAGCCGTCGCGGGCGTTCGCGCCCGTGACCTCGACCGTGATCTGGTCGCTTGCGACGGCGAGCTCGGCGGACGAGAGCGTGTCGGTCGCGGTCACCACCGTGCCGCGATCGACGAACGGGGTGCGTTCGACGACGGCGCGCACGGTCTCGCCGAGGAACGGCGCTGCGGCGAAGCCCCGGACGGTCACCGCGATGGTCCCGTCGTTCTCGCCGCCGAAGAGCACGCTCGCCGAGCGCGCGGCCTCGTCGACGTTCGCGAAGCCGTCCAGGGCGCCGCCGCTGTCGGGGCTCGGCGGCACGGTCGACACCATCTCGCCGCCCATCTGCCCGTACCACGCGTAGAACCACCAGCCGCCATTGGGCTCGCCGTCGGTGGCGAGCAGGCTCCCCAGGCGCCCGGGGTGGGCGACGTCCCAGAAGCTGATGCAGGCGCTGTCCACCCGGTGCCGCTCGAACTTGGCGATCATCGGCGCCGCCGCGCCCGGCTGCCCCTCGGCGTCGAGGCGCGCGGCTCCGCCGTACTCGTTGATGCTGATCCGGAGCGGTCCGATGCCGAGCTCCTCCTCGAGCGCGCGGTAGGCCAGGAGCGGATAGTTGGGGCTCCCGCCCCCGAGTTCGTGCCAGCCGACGATGTCGGGCAGGCAGCCCTGGTCCCGGCAGTAGGTGAGGAAGTCACGGAGCAGGGGCTCGTCGTAGTGCGTCGGGCAGGGCCCGATGATCGGCACCTCGGGATCGAGCTCCCGGAGCCGGGCGTAGGTCTGCCGCCAGAAGTCGTTGAAGGGCAGGGGGTTCGCGTCGGAGTAGGTGAGGTTCGGCTCGTTCCAGATCTCGTAGCCGTAGATGTTGGTGAGGCCGGCCGCCTGTCGGCGCGACACCGTCTCCTCGACCTTGGCGAGCCACTCCCCTATCGGCGGGAGGTCGTAGAAGCCGGTGAGCCAGTCCGACAGGCGGATGGTGACGGTCGCGGTCGTCGTGGCCAGGCGCTCGGCGACCAGGATCGCGTCGCCGACCGGCTGCTGCACGTTCGCCGCGGGGTTGGTGAACATTCTCGGGCGCAGGGGCGCGATCAGGGTGTCGACGGCGGTGGGTAGGGACTCGGTCACCCCGTAGAGCGAACCGCTCGCGACGTGGTTCGCCGGTCCGATCCGCGACGAGAGGTCGACGATCAAGGGAGTCTCTGCCGCCCCCGGGATCGCTACCAGACCGGCAGTGACGCCGAGCAGGGCGCCGCACCGGGCCGGTGAGCGGCGACCCCACCCCAGTTCGCCGCCGCGGGACTGGGCGTTACGCGAGGGTTTCCGTGTCATGGACGCTGCCTCCTGCCGCCCGACCCGGGACGATCGTCCCACTCGGGCGCGGGCCCGCCAAGGTGACGTTTCCCCACTTGGTCGATCCGATTCCGACCCGGGCGCCGCGCGCGGTCCTGCTCCATTCGTGGTCGGGTGCGTCGCTCGTCTCATCGCGTGTTCACGTGGGCTCGGGCCATCAGCCCCCGGTACGCGCGCGGAGACACGCCGTGGTGGCGCAGGAACAGGCGCCGGAAATGCCCGACCGAGGGGTAGCCGCAGGCGGCCGCGATCTCCGCGATGCCGTCGGTGGAGTCGCGCAGCATCCCCGCCGCGTCCGCCAGGCGACGCCGGTGGATGTACTCGGTCACCGTAACGTGCTCCGCCTCGCGGAACGCGCGGTTCAGGTAGTCGGGGTTGACGCGTAGGGCGCGGGCGATGCGCGCGGTCGAGAGCTTCTCGGTGAGGTGGTGGGTGACATAGGCCTCCACGCGCCCCGCGAGCGCCGCGCGGCGTGAGCCGCCCGTGCCAGTCGGGATCCGCGCCACTTCGCGCAAGATGAGCAGGAGCAACAGCGCCCCGGAGAGCGGGTCGAGGCAGCGCGCCTCCTGATCCTCGAGGTAACGGTGGAAGAACTCGGCGACGCACTCGAGGCGCTCGACCCGGCTGAACTGCGGCACCTCGATGCGGGGGTCGCGGTCGGGAGGGTCGCCGGGGACGAAGTGGATCCAGTAGAACGACAGCTCCGGACCGAACGGCGCTGCCGAGCGGTGACGCCGCCCGGGGAAGAGGAGCAGCGCGTGCCCCGGTGGGACGTCGAACCGCACCTCGTCTTCCCAGAGCGACAGAGTGCCCTTGCGCACCACGATGAGCTCGTAGTTGTCGAGGACCCGGTCGGGGTGCTCGCCCCGCCCGCTGCTGATGAACAGCCCGCAGGAGACGACCTCGAGCCCGAGGTGCGTGCCGAGGCTCAGGTGGTCCATGGCTGCCGGCTGGGAGCGCAACGGGGCTGAGTCGGGCGAGCGCGGCTCGCGCCATCGCCCGCCACCACCGACGTCCGACCCGCGCTCGCTGCCATCCACCCGAGGCTAGCATTGGACGGACGGAGAATTCTGGGGGCCGAGCCTCGGGCCGTGGACGCCGTCCCCCGACCGCGGCGATTTCTCTCCCCCCCGACCTGCAATGCTGCAGGGCTCGGGGGCGGATCCAGTCCTCTGCCGGTTCCCGGGGCTCCGGGCAAGCTGAAGGGACCGGCGCGCGGGCTGGCGGCAGGCCGCCCGACTAGCGCCCGAGCGGTGAGGTCCATGACGCACGGACGGCGCTTCATTGGTGGTTGGCTCATGTCCCTGGGCCTCGCGCTCGCGAGCTGCGGTCCCTCGGACTCCTCCGAGCCGGATTCGGCTTCGAGTGGCGAATGCGCGCCCGGGACGGTCGATTGCGGTGCCGGGTGCGTCGACCTGAGCACGAACGCCGCCCATTGCGGCGCCTGCGGGACCGTGTGTGCGGGGTCCGCTTGCGTCTCGGGGCATTGCGGCGGCGCCGGTACCGGAGGGCAGGGCGCGGGCGGCTCGGCAGGGATCGGAGGAGTCGCGGGCACGGGTGCCCAAGGGACGGGTGCGCAGGGCACGGGGGGCCAGGGCACTGGGGGCCAGGGCACCGGAGGCCAGGCGACTGGCGGCCAGGGCACCGGGGGCCAGGCGATTGGGGGGCAGGCGATTGGGGGGCAGGGGACGGGGGGCCAGGGCATCGGGGGCCAGGGCATCGGGGGCCAGGGCATCGGGGGCCAGGGCATCGGGGGCCAGAGCGCGGGGGGGGCGGCCGAGTCCGGCGGGGCCCCGGGCGCGGGTGCGGGCGGAAGCTCGACCACCGGCGGCGCTGCGATCGGGGGCGCGGGGACCGGCGGGGCCTTCACCACCCCGATCGACGAGGCGCGGCTGACGATGTGGTTCGACCACCCCGCGGGGGTGTGGAACGAGGCGCTGCCGGTCGGCAACGGGCGCCTCGGGGCCATGGTCTTCGGTGAGCCGGCGCGCGAACGGCTGCAGCTCAACGAGGACAGCTTCTGGTCCGGCGGCCCCTCGCGCAACGACAACCCCGACGCGCTGGGCGCGCTCGCCGGTGTCCGGCAGGCGATCTTCGAGGGGCGGTACACCGACGCCGAGTCGATGATCAACCAGAGCATTACCGCCCGGCAGCTCCACGGCTCGATGTACCAGCCGATCGGCGACTTGACGCTCTCCTTCCCCGGGCACGAGGGCTACACGGGTTACCGCCGCGAGCTCAACCTCCGGCGGGCGGTCTTCACCGCCACCTACGAGGTGGGCGGCGTCACCTACACGCGAGAGGTGTTCGCCTCGCAGCCGGATCAGGTGCTCGTGGTGCGCGTGACCGCCGATCAGCCCGCCGCGCTCGACTTCACCGTGGGCATCGACGGCCCTCTGAAGACGGGGATGAACGTCCTCGACGCGAGCACCCTGGAGCTCACCGGGCGCTCCGCATCCCACGAGGGCGTGAGCGGCCAGGTGGAGTTCGACGCGCGCGTGAAGGTGCTGAACACCGGCGGCAGCACGGAGACGGCCGCGAGCGGCGTCACCGTGAGCGACGCGGACGAGGCCCTGGTTCTCGTCTCGATCGCCACCAACTTCGTCGACTACGCGACGCTGACCGCCGACGAGGCGGCGCTGGCCACCGCGGCGCTCGCGGAGGCCGCGGAGAAGCCCTACGAGGAGCTCCTCGCCGCCCACCTGCTCGCCTTCCAGGGCAGCTTCGACCGGAACACCCTCGAGCTCGGGACCAGCGCGGCGGCGAGCCTGCCCACCGACGAGCGGATCCAGTCGTTCACCCAGGACGGCGATCCGGAGCTGGTCGCGCTGTACTACCAGTTCGGCCGGTACCTCCTGATCTCGAGCTCCCAGCCCGGGACCCAGCCGGCCAACCTACAGGGCCTGTGGAACGACCAGACGAGCCCGTCCTGGGACAGCAAGTACACCATCAACATCAACACGGAGATGAACTACTGGCCCGCGGAGAAGTGTAACCTCTCGGAAACCCACGAACCGCTGCTGAGGATGGTTCAGGAGCTGTCGGAAACCGGGCGGCAGACGGCCTCGACCATGTACGGGGCGGACGGGTGGGTGGCCCACCATAACACCGATCTCTGGCGCATCACCGGCGTCGTCGACGGCGCCTTCTGGGGGATGTGGCCCATGGGCAGCGCCTGGCTCTCGCAGCACCTCTGGGAGCGCTACCTCTACACCGGGGACCTGACCTTCCTCGAGTCGGCCTACCCCGTCATGCGCTCGGCCTGCGAATTCTACCAGGACTTCCTGATCGAGGAGCCCGACCACGGCTGGCTGGTGGTCAGCCCGTCCATCTCGCCCGAGAACGCGCCGGCGGGCCACTCCACCTCCGTCATCGCCGGCACCACCATGGACAACCAGCTGCTTTTCGATCTTTTCAGCAAGACGATCGCGGCGGCGGCCCTGCTCGACCGTGACGCCGAGCTGATGGCGGAGTTTCGGGCCATCCTCGACCGGCTGCCCCCGATGCAGATCGGCAGCTTCGGTCAGCTCCAGGAGTGGATGGAGGACTGGGACAACCCCAGCGACACGCACCGGCACGTCTCGCACCTGTACGGCCTGTTCCCGAGCGCTCAGATCTCTCCCCACGCGTCGCCCGAGCTCTTCGACGCAGCGCGCACGACGCTGGAGCACCGCGGCGACGTCTCCACCGGCTGGTCCATGGGGTGGAAGGTCAACTTCTGGGCGCGTCTACTCGACGGCAACCACGCGCTCAAGCTCATCGACGACCAGCTCACGCTGGTGGATCCGGTCGACGACGGGGGCCAGGGCGGCACCTACCCCAACTTCTTCGACGCCCACCCTCCCTTCCAGATCGACGGCAACTTCGGCTGCACCTCCGGCATCGCGGAGATGCTGCTGCAGTCCCACGACGGCGCGATCCACCTGTTGCCCGCGCTCCCCGACGCATGGGCGGCTTCCGGGGTGGTGACGGGACTCCGCGCGTACGGCGGCTTCGAGGCCAGCTTCGAATGGCAGGACGGGCAGGTGCAATCGGTCGAGATCCGCTCCTCCCTCGGCGGCAATTGTCGGCTCCGCACGCCGAACGCGCTGGTGGTGAGCGACGGCACGCCGCTCGCAGCGGCCTCCGGGGAGAACCCGAACCCGCTCTTCCGACCCTTCCCCGTCAAGGCGCCGCTCATCTCGTCGTCGGCCAACCTGGACGAGTTAGTCCTCGCGCCGACGATCCTGGTCGACCTGCCGACGGAAGCCGGGCGGACCTATCGGCTCGTCGCGGAAGATTGAGGCGGGGCCGGAAAGGGTCGCCCGAGGGGGGTGCAGAATGATGCCCCCCCGACTCCGAAAGTTACGGGCCAAGGGGGAGAGAGCCGCCCTCTCTCCCCCCGGGGTGGCGCGTGTCACGCTGGTGGGGTCGGCAGGGATTCCGCCGCGGCCTCCAAGCACACCGCACGCGCGCCGGTAATTCGGCATCCCATGTCCAAGAGAGCTCCCGTGTCCCGCCTGACCTTCCGTGGCCTCCTGTCCTCGCTCCCCGTGATCTCCAGCGTCGTCGTCCCGCGGCCAGGGACCGCCGCGAGTCCGGTGGAGCGGGTCGAGGGGTTCGACCTCGCGCGGGTCAGGGTGACGGACCCGCATCACCAGCACCGCTTCACCATCGCCGTAAGGCACCTGCTCAGGCTCGATCCGGAGCAGTTTCTCGCCGGCTTCCGTTCGGTGTCCAGCGGCCAGCACCCCTCGAACGCAGCCGGGCGGAGCCTTCCCCGCGGGGAAAGGAGCCTCTTCTCGATCCGCGGCCACGCCCTGGGCCAATACCTCACCGCGCTCGCGCAGGCCTACCGGCAGACCCTCGACGCCGAGCCCGCGCTCAACCTGGAGATCGCCGACGACCTCGGTCACGTGATCGACGAGCTGGCAGCTTGCCAGGCTCGGAGCGCGAGCGGGTACGTCTTCGCGTCGCCGGAGACGCACTTCGACGTCGTCGAGGGGCGGGTGATCGGGGAAGAGTGGGCGCCCTGGTCCGCGATGCACGAGCTCATCGCCGGCATCGTGGACGTGTACGAGCTCACGGGCAACCCGACGGCCCTGGACGTCGCGAGCCGGCTCGGTGAATGGGTCTTCGAGCGGACGGTCCGGTGGGACGACGCGATACGCTCCCGGGTGCTCGGCGTCGAGCACGGCGGCATGAACGCTTGCCTGTACGACCTGTACCAGCACACCGGCGACCCGAACCACCTGACCGCGGCGCACCGGTTCGACGAGGACGACTTCTTCTCGCTCCTCTCCCAGGGCACCGCCAATCCGACCCGCGAGCCCGCCCACACCCAGATCCCGAGGCTCCTCGGCGCGCTCAACCGCTACCGCGTCCTCGGCGAGCCGGAGTCCTGCTTCCTGCTCGCGGCGGAGCGGCTCTGGTCGATGGTGGTGGAGGCCCAATCCTGCGCGACCGGTGGCAACCGGGAGAACGAGCTCTTCCGCGCCGCTGGGCAGCTCGACGCCACCCGCCACGAGATCAACGACGAGGCGCGCTACCCGCACGACCTGCTCGAGCTCACGCGGGAGCTGTTCAGGGTGACGGGAGAGGTCAAGTACGCCGACTGTTACGAGCGGGTGCTCATCAACGAGATCCTGTCCCCCAGCCACCCCGAGACGGCGATGGCCGCCTGCTTCGAGCCGATGGGAACCGCGTACGCCAAGCTGTTCGGCAAGGAGACGGACCCCTTCTGGTGCTGCAACGGTACCGGCATGCAGAACTACACCCAGCTCAGCGGGGGCATCTTCTTCCACGACGCCACCCATCTGTACGTGAACCTGTACGTCAGCTCGACGCTCGACTGGCCGGAGCGGTCGCTGGCGCTGACGCAGACGGCGGACGTGCCCCTGTCGTCGACGGTGGTCTTCACCATCGACGCGGCGCCCGCCGACGAGCTCGGCATCAAACTCCGGCGGCCGTCCTGGCTGGCGGCGGGAGCGCTCGCCACGCTCACGGTGAACGGGGAGGTCGCCATTGTGCAGGAGCAGGACGGTTACCTCGAGGTGTCGCGGGTGTGGAGCGTCGGGGACCGGATGGAGCTCACGCTGCCGGCGGATGTGCGCGCGTGGCGGCGACCCGACAACCCGAACGCAGTGGCCTTCACCTACGGCCCGGTAGTGTTGAGCGCGGGGCTGGGGACCGAGCCGAGGGTGTCCACCGGCCACCTGGCGTCGGAGAGGGCGACCCTCCCGGCGGGGGTCACCGTCAAGGACACCATCGTCATCGACGGCCGCACGACCATCGAGGACTGGCTCGCAAACCTGCGCGATAACCTGGTGCAGACGCCGGGGCAGCTCGAGTTCACGCTCCGGAACACCGACGAGGACGGCCATCTCCGGTTCACGCCGCGGTACCTCCGCTACCAGGATCGGTACGGCGTCTATTTCCGTCTCCAGGGACGGCAGGGGACCCGGGTCGAAACGGGGGGTGCGGCCGGCGAGACGTGGACCGATGGCGAGGCGTCCACCGGCGGCCGCGGCGGCGGCGCGAGCGGGACGGGCGGCGCCGGTGCGAGCAGCGGAGGCGTGACTGTCGCCGGCGGCGGCGGTGCAGTGTTCGCGACGGGGGGCACCGGTGCGAGCACGGGGGGCACGGTCGCCGCCGGTGGCAGCACGGTTTCGGCGGGCGGCCGCGTCGACTCGACGTCGCTGTTCGGCGCGACGCTGCTCGGGCTGCTCGGCATCGGCCGCCGCCGGCGCGCGCGACCGCGCGGGGTCACGACTGCCTGACGACGTCGCGGCGTGACGGCGCGCGTCGCGGAGCCGCGCTGACGAGCTCTCATCGGAGCACCGCGACTGTGCCTTTTCGAGCAGCACCAGGAGCGCTGGGACCGCAGGAAACGCGCTGGAGCGGCGCACTGCGGTCGCGGGCCAGAGAAGCGCGGGTCAGCGCGGGCTCCGCGTTTGACAGCGCCGAAGGGCGCGACAATCGTTGCAGAGCAGGTCGGCGAGGAGCGTCGTCCCATGCGCAGATTGCAGCCTCGGTCGTCCGTCACTTTCCCGCTCGCCGTCGCGCTCTTCACCGCCGGGTCGGCGCAAGGCGCCTGGCAGACCGGCGTGAACTACGGGGGCAGCCTGCCCATGGACCTCTACACGCCCACGAGTCCCGACGAGTCCCCGGGGGTCGTGGTGGCGATCCACTACTGCAGCGGCAACGCGGGCACCGCTCACTCCTGGCTCGAGTCGCTGGCCAACCAGTACGGTTTCCTCGTCATCACTCCGGACGCGCCGGGCAACTGCTTCGACGCGAGCCTCGGGCGCAGCGGGGAGCGGGCGGCCATCGTGCAGATGGTCGAGTACACCATCGAGAACCACGGTGCCGATCCGGATCTTCGCCAGCGGCGCGTCGTCCGGCGCCTGCATGACCAACGCGCTGCTCGCCTCCCATCCGGACGTGCTCGCCGGGGGCTCGGTGCTGGCCGGCGTGCCCGCGGGGTTCTGGCCCCAGGGGACCGAGTGCAGCATCTGCAGCCAGACCCCCCCCCAACAACGGCCCGGAGCAATGGGGCGATCTGGTGCGCGCCGCGTCGAACAACGATGCCGGACCCTGGCCCCGCGTGCAGCTCTGGCACGGCACCGCCGACACCACGCTCAACGACT
>CAYOLF010000010.1:74389-76796 GCA_964404725.1 uncultured Polyangiaceae bacterium | reverse complement strand
CCCTGGCCCCGCGTGCAGCTCTGGCACGGCACCGCCGACACCACGCTCAACGACTCGAACCTCGCCGAGGAGGTCGATCAGTGGACCAACGTGTGGGGTCTGAGCGATGGCACCTCGGCGAGCGCACCCAGCGGGTGGGAGCGGACCGTCTACGAGTCGGGCGGCGAGGTCGCGGTCGAGGTGAACATCGGGGCGGGCAGGCCGCACGATCTGACAGGGCAGGGCCTCTGGCCCGACGTCGTCCGCTTCTTCGGCCTCGACCAAGATCCACCCGAGGGCACCGGCGGAGCTGGCGGCACCGGCGGTGCGGAAACCGGCGGTGAGGGCACGGGCGGCGTCGGGGGTACCGGTGGGATCGCCCCGACGGGCGGTGTCCCCGCGACGGGTGGCACGGCGACGAGCGGCGGTGCTTCCCCGGGAGGCTCGCCGACCGGCGGCACGACGACGAGTGGCGGCACCGGACCGACCACCGGAGGTGCCAGCACCGGTGGCATCGGCGCGACCCCGCCCATTCCTGGGGATGACGCGGCCGACGACGGTTGCTCCTGCCGTCAAGGCACCGGCACGGGTCGCGACCGCCCGGGCGCGCTCCTGGCGCTCGCGCTGGCGGCGCTCGGCGCTCTCGGGCGACGGCGCTGGCGCGGCTAGGACGCGTTGCTGCTCTACACCGGGGCCGCCTGGACCGGCCCCCGTTCTGCGCATCGGTTCTCGATGCGCGGCGAGTGGGGAGGCGATCCCGGCGTCTTTGTGCCCTGGCCGGCTGCCCGGGGTGGGCTCCCGTCCGAGCGGAAGTCAGCGACCAGGCGAAGTTCTTCCTTGACCCTATCCGGATACGGTGTAGGTTCGGATACGTTCTGGTGGCAGATCCCTCCGCTACTGTTTCCGGAGCGTCCAACCACCGGCACAGACCCCAGGAAGACCAGCATGAACCGGCTCATCGCCTCAGCACTCGCAGCCTCCGTCACTATCGCCCTCCCCGCCACCGCGTTCGCGGAGACGCTCGATTACGACTTCACCATGAAGGTCAACCAGCTCACCGGCGACCCCGGGGTGTTTGGTGATCTGGAGTTGGGCGACACGATCCACGTTTCCGTCGTCTTGGACACCGTGGCAACCGGGGACGGCGACGCCCAGATCAACGTAGCCGAGGTGGTTGTCACTGCTGCCGGTAACAATACCTGGTCCGGTGCGCAGTCCTGGACACAAGGCCAAAATGGGAGCGAAATCGTCTGGCAGGCCAACAGCGGCGTGAACTCGGCCAGCCTGCAGGTGAATACGGGCCCTTCCATCGAGGGCACCTACCAACAGAATCTGTGGGTCAACTTCTCGGAGGTCGCGGGCGGTGAGCTCGCGGTCAACACGGGTTGGATCGAATTGCGCGTCGGCAACCATGTCAATGGGTTCCTTCACGCCGACTACGTCACTTCGCCGCCCACCAGCGTTCCGGAGCTCGACCCCAAGTCAGGGACGGGCGCCATCGCGCTGCTCGTGGGTGGCATGGCCCTCGCGTTCTCCCGTCGTCGTCGCCAGCAGTGCGACGGCGTGGCGGGTTGAGGTAGCGCCAGAGCACTGAGCGGTTCGCGCCCGCCGTTTCGGGACGACCCGCTCGGCTGCGCATGCGCGCAGTCCCGCGGGCCAGCGCTGACGGTGATCAGGGGCCGCCCGGGGCCGGGTGTTGCGGGCTGGGGCGCAGTCCCTCGAGCAGCGCCACCAGGCGGTCGTTCAGGCGCTCGGCGTCGAAGTCTGCGACCACGCGGGCGCGGAGCTCGGCACCGAGGGTCGACCAGCGTGCCTCGTTCTCTACCAGGGCGACGAGGCGGTCCGCCAGTCCCTCGACGTCGCGCTCGTCGACGAGGAGCTCATCGGGGACCAGCTCGGGGATGCCGCTGTGGCGCGTGCTCAGCACCGGCAGCCCGCCGGCCATGGCTTCCATGAGCACGACGGGGACCCCCTCCTGGTCCCCGGTCTGCGCGGTGACGCTGGGGGCGAGCAACACGTGCGCGCGCGCCAGGTGACGCACGATCGCCTCCTGATCGCACCACCCCGCGAACTCGACGTGAGCCTCGAGACCGAGCTCCCGGGTGAGCGCCCGCAGCCGCCCGAGCAGCGGCCCGTCGCCGGCCACGGTGTAGGAGACGGGGACACCCCGCTGGCGAGCGCGCGCCAACGACCGCAGCGCGTACTCGACCCCCTTCTTCTCCACGAGCCGGGCGACCGTCAACGCGCGGACGGGCTCGCCCGCGCCGCGGGTCCGCGGCGCCAGCTCGAAGCGCCGGGTATCGATGCCCATGCGCAGGACGCTGAGCTTGGACTCCGGAGCGCCGAGCTCGATCAGGCGACGGCGCCAGTTCTCGCTGATGGGGAGGAGCAACTCGGCGCGCTCGAAGAGCCGCGCGTACACCCCGCC
>CAYOLF010000010.1:0-74289 GCA_964404725.1 uncultured Polyangiaceae bacterium | reverse complement strand
TTGCCGGCAATCGGTCGGAGGTCGTGACCCCATCTTTCGGGATTGCCGGCAATCGCTCCGAGGTCGTGACCCTATGGAACGGCATTGCGGGCAATCCCTGGCCGGTTCGGCTGGTCCGTCGGGAGCGCGCGGGACCGCGCGGGTCGGTACGGCCGGTTCGTCGAGAGCAGCCCCGGAGCCCGCGTCCGAGAAATCTGATCTCGCCGATCGATTTCTCGCAACCGCCCCCGTACCCGACCGACGTGGACGGCATCGGCGCGATTCAGCGCCGGTTCGCGCGTCCGATCGACGCACGTTCACCAGCAAGGTTCATCGTCATGTCACTCCAACTCGATACCAACCCCAACCCCCAACCCCCGACCCCTACCCCGACCCCCACCACCCTCTCCCGCGCGGCCCCCGCCACCCCCGGCGCAACCGCGCCTCCCGTCACCGGAGACGATCGGCCGCCCTTCGCAGCCGCCTACGCCGCAAAGCTCGACGCCATCCGCGCCGTGCCGCCCGACGAGACACTCCACATCAACGTCGACGTGCCCGGCGCCATCATGAGCACCCTCGGGCGGCTGCCGCGGCTGCTCACCCTGCGGGACGAGCTCGTCGCCAAGCTGCCCACATGGAACGCGCAGGCGCTCGACACGCTCGACGCCTGCGCCCGCGCGGCGGGCCACGCCTACTCGCTGCACGTCGCTGCCAGCACCCCCCCCGGCGCGCTCGCCGAGCTTGCGGCGGCCGCCACCGAGGCGCGCGCGGCCTTGCTCGCGGACGCCACGGCGCTCGCGCACCACGGCTTCGTCGACCGGCGGCCGCTCGGCGAGCTGAAGGGCCCCATCGGGTACAAGAACCTCGCCTTCGATCTCCTCGTCCTCGACCACGTCCTGCGCGCGGCCTGGCCGCATATCGAGGGCAAGACCGCAGTCACCCTGCAGCGGCTCGACGCGGCGGCGATCCTGGCCGATCGGCTGCTGGTCGCTGCCGGCATCAAGACCGTCTCCAACCGCGAGATCGCGGAGGCGGCCCGCATCCGCGACCAGGCCTTCACCCTCTTCGTCCAGACCTACGACTCGGTGCGCCGCGCCGTGGTGTACGCGCGTTGGGAGGAGGGCGACGCGGACGAGATCGCGCCTTCCCTCTACGCCGGGCGCGCGCGCCGCGCGAAGCCCGATCCCGACCCCGACGAAACCCTGGATCCTGTGGTCCCGCCGGTCGTCACCGCGGCCTCCACGCCGTTCGCGGCGTCCCCCGCGGCTCCGGCCGCCGGCACGACCGGCACGCCGGGCGCTGCCGGCGGCGGGCCCTTCACCCCGTGACCGAGCCGCCCTTCGAGCCAACGGAGAAGCACCATGGCACCCCCGGGCACGCTGTACCTCGGCGCCACCCGCCGCCTCGACGGTGGCGGGGCGCCCGCCCCCCTGTACTTCCCTGCCCACCACCTCGTCACGCACGGGGTGGTGGTCGGGATGACGGGGAGCGGCAAGACCGGCCTCGTCACCGTCCTGGCCGAGGAGGCGCTCCGCAGCGGGGTGCCGGCGCTCGTCATCGACGTGAAGGGCGATCTCCCGAACCTCCTGCTCCGATTCCCGGGCTTCGGATCCGAGGCGCTGCTGCCCTGGGTGGATCCCGGCGCGCGCCCCGGTGAGCCGCGCTCGCCGGCGGAGCTCGCGGCCGCGCTCGCCGGCGAGCGCCGGGACGCGCTCACGCCCTGGGGCTTCACCGAGGAGGTCATGGGGCGCTACGTCGCCGGCTCCGCCGTGCGCGTGCTCACGCCGGGCGGCGGGGCCGGGGAGCCGCTGCACGTGCTCTCCGGGCTCGAGCGGCGGTCGGCGCGCTGGGACCGCGATCCGGAGGCCGCCCGCGCGGCGCTCTCGGCGGCGCTGTCGCTGGTGCTGCGTCTGGTGGGACGGAGCCCCGAGCCGGCGCGGAGCCGCGACCACGTGCTCCTGAGCGTGCTCGCCGAGCGGCGCCTCGCCGGCGGCGAGCCGGCGACGCTCGATGCGCTCCTGGCCGATCTGATCACGCCCCCCGTCGACCGGATCGGTGCCCTCTCCCTCGACGATTTCCTCCCCAAGACCCAGCGCAAGGCCCTCGCCGCGGCGCTCAACGGCCTGCTCGCCTCGCCCACCTTCCAGAGCTGGCGCCAGGGCATCACGCTCGACGTCGGCGACTGGCTCACCCCGCGCGACGGCCGCACGCCGGCGGTGGTGGTGAGCGTGGCCCACCTCGACGACGACGAGCGCGAGCTGGTGCTCGGGGTGCTGCTCGAGGAGGTGCTCTCCTGGGTGCGCACCCTCCCCGGCGCGCAGCGCCTGCGGGCCCTGCTGCTTTTCGACGAGATCTACGGCTTCCTCCCGCCGCACCCGGCGAACCCGTCCACCAAGCGGCCCCTGGTCGCGCTGATGAAGCAGGCGCGCGCCTTCGGGGTCGGCGTGGTGGTGGCCACCCAGAACCCCATGGATCTCGACTACCGCGCCCTCGGCAACGCGGGCGTCTGGTGGGTGGGGCGCTTGCAGACCGACGCCGATCGCGACCGCGTCGTCGACGGCCTCCGCCGCGGCGCCGCGGCCCGCCTCGACGACGTCGCCGCCACCATCCCGCGCCTGGCCCCGCGGTGGTTCGTGATGCGCGACGCGCACGCGAGCGACGGCGCCCACCTCCTGAACCCCCGCACCACCATGAGCTTGCTCCGCGGCCCCATGACCCGCGACGAGATCGCCCGGGCGCGGGCGATGGGGAGCGGCGAGGCGGCGAGCACCGTGGCGGCCCCCGCGGGGTGAGGGGGGAGGGCGCCATGCACGGCTCGAGCGCACCGGCCTGGTCATCATTGGCCGAGAGCAACGCGGGGCGTTGCCTGCTGCGAGCGTTGACCCGCGTCCCGGCCTCCCCGCGCGATCCCCTCGCGGGAGTGGACGTACCGCGCGCGGTCCGCCGCGCGCGGGGCTCGCTCCCTCGACGCCATCGGGAGCCCATCTGGGCGCAGCCTCGACGACCGCCGCCGCGTCGCCGCTCCCCGCCCCGTCGCCGTCGCCGCGACCACCCCGCGCCCCGCGCCGCCGCCTCTCGTTCCACCCGCCGGGCACGCCGGCGACGACGCCGCGCGGCCGCGGTCCGGGGCCGCAAGGGGTCGGCATGGGGGCGAGGGGACCTCTGGAGATGGGGGGCGCCACCGCACCGATCCACACCGGGTGACGCGGCTGGTTGCGCCCCGCCCCTTCAGCTAGCCTCGACTTGCCGTCGGGGTCGAGCTTCTCCCGCGGCCGGCGGCGACCCCCATGAGCGCCATCCACGAGTTCGTCAAGGCAGCGCTACAGAAGGAGGTCCCGCGGGCGGACATCGCGGACGCCCTCACCCGCGCCGGGTGGCGCCGGGACGAGATCGAGAACGCCCTCGACGCCTACGCGGACGTCCCCTTCCCGGTGCCGGTGCCGAAGCGCAAGCCGTACGTCTCCGCTCAGGAAGCGTTCCTGTACCTGGTCCTGTTCGTGACCCTGTACATCAGCGCGGGCGGCATCGGCACGCTCCTCTTCCAGTTCATCAACCAGGCGCTGCCGAGCCCGCTCGAGGCGACGCAGGTCTTCCGCACCCTGGATCCCATCCGCCAGGCCGCGGCGTCGCTCCTCATCGCCTACCCCGTGTTCCTGTTCGTCACCGTCCGGCTGCGGCGGGCCATCCTGGTGGATCCGGAGCAGCGCGCCTCGAAGGTCAGGAAATGGCTGACCTACCTCACGCTCTTCATCGCGGCGGGGATCATCATCGGGGATCTCATCACGCTGGTCTTCAACCTCCTGCAGGGTGAGCTCACGCTCCGGTTCCTGCTCAAGGTGCTGAGCGTCGGCGTCATCGCCGGGACCATCTTCGGCTACTACCTCTGGGACCTCCGGCGGGACGAGCTCACCAAGAAGACCGAGAAGCCGCCGCGCGCGCGCGCCTTCGGCGTCGCCACCTCCGCCGCCGTCGGCGTCGTCCTCGTCGTGGGTCTCGTCCTCGGCGGCCCCCCCCGCACCGAGCGCTGGCGGCGGCTCGACGAGCAGCGCGTCCAGGGACTGGAGAGCCTCCGGTACGGCGCCATCGACCGGTACTACGAGATCAACGGCCGGCTCCCGAGCTCGATCGACGAGGTGTTCGCGACCCGCCTGGTTTCCGAGGAGGCGCTCCTGGATCCGGAGACGGGCGCCCCTTACGAGTTCCGGCAGACGGGCGAGAACACCTACGACCTCTGCGCCACCTTCCGCCTCCCGAGCTCGCCGGAGTCGGCGCCGTCCGACCCGTTCTGGAGCCACGGCGCCGGGTACACCTGCTTCTCGCTCGACATCCGCGAGCGCAAGCAGCCGCCCGCGTACTCGGTGCCGAAGCAGGTGGTCGAGTAGGGGCGGGGGGAGGCAGGATGACGACCCCGGACCCGGGCGTGGCGTCTCAGCGCGGGGTCACGGCCCGCGTCGTGGTGGTCGCCCTGGCCCTCGCCGCGGCCCTGGCGGCGACGGGCTACCTCGGCGTCGAGTACCTGCGGTTCTCCAGCCAGCTCTACCGGCTGCCGTACCAGGCGGTCGTCCCGTGAGGACGCTCCACGGTTTCCCCTATGTCCTCGAGGCGGCGCGCCACGGCACCCTGCTCGGGCTCCTGGCGCTCGTCGCCCTCGTGGTCGAGTTCATGCTCTTCGCGATCGCCCTGCGGCGAGCGTGGCTCGCGCGCCGCGCGCCGCGCGCGCCGTCGTCGTGCCGCCCGCGCCGCTGGCCGGAGGTGCTCGGGGCGGCGGCGCTCCTCCTGGTCCCGCTCGCCGGCCTCGTCGCGGCCGAGGGGGAGCGGCAGCGAGCGCTCCGGATCTTCGCGACGCCACCGGTCGATCCGCACACCGCCCTCCGCGAGCTGACGGGAGCGGTCGTCGGCGAGAGCGCCACGCTGTGGTTTTCGGTCATGGCCGTCATCGTCGTCGCGCTGATCGGCGTGCCGGCGCTGCTCCTCGCCGGTGCCGCTCGCCGGACGCTGCGGGGCGAGCCCGCGGGGGGACCGTCGTGGCTCCGCGTGGCGACGCCGCTCCTCGCGTTCGGCCTCGGGCTCTTGCCCTGGCTTGTTGGCGCCCGGGGGCTGCTCGACCAGCTCGTGGACGAGCGGCTCTTCGGCGGCTACGGCGATCCGGCCCAGATGCTGCTGATCGCGCTGGACGAGATCACGGCGGCCGAGCGGAGCTTCGGTCGCTGGGCGGTGCTGGCCGCGGGCGGTCTCGGGGCGGCGCTCGGGCTCCACGCGTGGCACGTCGTGGCCACCCGGCGCCTGCCCTGGGCCGTCCGTTCCTGGCGGGCGACGCTGGTCGTGTGCGCCGGCTGCGCCATCGTCGTCGCCGCGTCGCTCGGGGCCGCGCGCCGCTACGCCTGGGAGAACGCTCACCCCCTACCCGCCGTGGAGCGGGACTTCGGTCGCCGCCTCGCGCCCGCGACCTTCGAGCCCGTCGGCGGCGACTTCGACTCCGCGCGCGCGCTGGCGCGAGCCGAGCGCGAGGATCCGTCCCGGTCGCTGACCCTGATCGGGGTCGTCGCTGGGACCCCGGGGGGCGTGACGGTCGACGATGTCGCGCTGTCGCGGGACGAGGCCGCCGAGGTCCTCACCCAGAAGCGGCAGCTCTGGCAGGCGGTCAACCCTTCGCGCGAGTTCCCGGGCGCGCTCGCCCTGTACTCCGACGGCACCCGGCCCCTCGCCGACGTCGCGGGGGGGCTGTGCTCCGCGGCTCGCGCCGGCTTCGGGACGGTCTGGCTGCTGCTCCCCCACTCGGAGCCCCACGACCGCCCCCTCCTCGGCCGCTTCCGCGTGCTCCACTTCTCGGGGCTGCGCGCGGCCATCGCGGACCGCACGCGGCCCCCGGGTGACGCGGTCGCGCTGCGCCTCGAGGGGGCGCTCACCTACGAAGAGCTCGCCCGCCGCGTCGCCGCCGCGCGCGCCTCCGGTCGCGAGGTCGCGCTCCGGGTCGACGGGGCGCGCGGCTGCGGGGACCGCTGACCGATCCGGAGGCCCAGGACGCCCGCTAGCTCCCGGGGCAGCCGAGGGCGCCGTCGAGGGGGAAGCGCGTCATGGCATCGGTGGGGAGCATGACCTCGGCCTCGCACCCGTTCGTCGTGTAGCTCGAGCCGCTCCCGTCGGCCGTGTAGACCATGAGCAGGTAGTAGTCCCAGCCATCCTCCAGGCACTGCCCGTCCGACTCGACCGGCACCAGGGCCTCGAGCGCCTGGAGTTGCTCGGCCGTCATCCTGTCCCGCTGCAGATACCAGCAGGCGTCCTCGCTGAACTCGAACCCGGGCATGGTCGAGCCCCTGGAGTGCCACACGATCGCGGAATCGCTCTCGTCGAACCAGACGGGGCTCCCCACCGTTGGCGAGGGGGGCTCCTCGCTCGCGCCGCCCGCGCCCGCCGCGCTCCCCGCGGTCCCCCCCGCGCCGTCGCCCGCCGCGCTCGCGCCGCCGGTCGAGGTGGTGCCGCCGGACGTGGAGGGCTCGCCCGCCTCGCTGGCGCTGCCGGAGGAGGGCGCGCCGCCCGTCGTCGCCTCCGCGTCGTCGTTCGTCGCCCGGCCGCACCCGGCGTCGAGGAGGAGGCCCGCGGGGACCAGGACGAGGGCGAGCTTTCGTCCGAATCTTGTCATTGCCTTCTCCGAGCCGCGCCGCGTGTCCGCCTGGGCGCTCCGTGATCGTGACGCCTCACGCCGAGGACGCCGAGCCCGAGCAGCGCGAGCAGCCCCACCCGGGAGCCCGCGCCGTCGCGCCCCGGCGGGGCGGCGAGGCGGCAGGCGCAGCCGGGGGCGTCATCGGGGGGCGGAGGCACGGGCGGGTCTTGCACGCAGGCTTCTCGGTATGCGGTGCAGAGCGGATCGACCGGATCCGCAGGTGGCTCTTGCGCCGTGCACCGGTCGTCGTGGTAGGCGCGGTTGAGCTCGCACCATCGCTCCTCGAGCCCCGCGGGCGGTACCTCGCAGTCGGGCAGGCCGAGCAGTCTCGCCTCGAGGTCCTCGATCGGCACTTCCACCGGCTCCCAGCCGGGGTCGGGCTCGCAGCGGCGCGCGCGGGTGGTCTCGCCCGTCCGGGTGTCCATGAGCTCGATCTCGACGCAGTACTCCGGGGCTTCGGCGAGCCGCCTGGGCGGCTCGGCCTGGACCTCCATGATGCCCGTGGCGTCCACCGGGACTGGGGGGGACCACCAGTCAAAGGGCGAGACATAGAGGGGTGGGGGGTTGGAGGCCGAAGGGGCCGGATCCTCGCGCGGGGTCTCCTCCATCTTGAAGAGGATCTGTTCGGCCTCCGCCCCGGCGAGATCGACGTGACAGGTCCAGGCCCGGAGCCCAACCTGGTTGGACCTCAGCGCAGTGGGGAAGCAGTAGGTCCAGAGGGCCGTGCGTTCCGGTAGCAGCCCGCAGCAGAGCTTCTGCTCACCGTAGGTAGTGGTCGGTGCGAGCGTGAGGCTGCAGGTGGCGCTGGGGGGCTCGAGGAGTTGCGGCTCGGTCACCTGGAAGGCGACGGGACCCGTTTCGATGCAGTCACCTCGGTTTGGGCAGGTGACCTCGACCGTGTACTCGCCGACCGGCAGCTCCCCGTTGGGATGCCAGACCAGAAAGCCGGAGACCGTCGTGAGCTCACCGGCGACCGAGCCGCTCGGTCCTTGCACCGTGACCGCAGGGTTCGGGTCCCCCGCGAACTCGAAGGTGCGCTCGAAGACGAGCACACCGTTGCCGGGCACCGGCGACGAGCTGACCAGTCGGAACTCGTACATGATCACGATCGCCGACGCGCTCTCCGCCCCGAGCAGCAGCGCCAGCCCGACCCCGATCCCTGCCGTGCGAGCGATCCCCACGGTGTCCCTCCCCAAGGCTACCACCGTGGACGGGGCGGACCAGGGCGGTGGCGCCGTGGACGGATCGGGGCCTTGCCGTCGCGGATCGGGGCCCCATGTCCCCGCTGCGCGGGGCGCCGCGGCGAGCGCGGCTGAGCGCGCGTCGCGGCGCGCTCACCCGCGAGGGGGCAGCCTCGCGCGGACCGGGGACGGCGGTTGCCGTCGACGGGCGCGCCATGGCAGAGAGGGTCATGCGCCGTTGCCGCTGGCACCGCTCGGCCCGGGAGGCGAGGGGGGCTAGCGTCGCGGTCGCGGCGCTGGTCGGGTCGGGGGCGATCGCGGCCTGTCACCGTGTTGCCCCGCCAGCGCCCGCGCGCCCGCTCCCTGCCGTGGCCGCGGCGAGCGGCTCGCCCGTGGGCTCTTCCGTGGACGGGCCTGCCGAGGCGCCCGGGACCTCGGCGCCGCCGCCCGAGCTCGCCGAGTCGCTCGGCGGCGCGGAGGCGGACTGCTGGGGGCACGCGCTCGATCTCGGGCGGCTCGAGCGCTGCCGGTGCCGCTTGCGGTGGCGCAAGCTCGGGCCGGGGGAGGCCTCGTCCCACAACTCCTGCAGCGAGCGCCTCTATGAGCGGGATCTCCGCGAGGGGCTCCGGGTGTCGCTGGTCACGGAGCGACCGTCGATCGAGATGGGCGCGTCGATGCGGGTCGCCCTGATCCTCGCGAACGAGACGGACGAGCCCCTGCCGATCGTCCTTCGCCGCCGGCCGCTGCCGCCCACGGGGCGTCGTCCGAACCTGGCGGCGGTTCTCGACCCCGCCGGGAAGGACTGGGCCACGGGCGGCATCGTGTCGACCACGAGCGGCGGGATGGGCGACTACCTCGTCGTCCTCGCGCCCGACGGGGAGGCGCACCTCTCGTTCCAGTGGCGCGCGGTCACCCTCGTGGGGACGGCCACCGCGGACGACACGCGGTTCGACGCCGTCCCGCTGCCACCCGGGCATTACCGGCTGGTCTTCGAGCTCGCGTTCGACGAATCCACCCTGCTCACCGACGAGCAGCGCCTCCCCTCCGCCCCGGTCGAGGTCACCGCGGCCGAGTGAAGGCACGGCGAGGTTCTCGAGCCCCGAGCGGAGACGCGGCCGTCGTGGCTCGCGTGGCGGCCCGGGGGCGAGGGCCGTCGGGCGTGGCCGCGGCCCCGGGTGGCGTTTCTGTCGCTCCCCAGGCGGTCGACCCGGGCGTACCCTGAAGCGAGCCGCTCCTGGCCTCGAGCGGACGGGACCGCCCCGGTGACGATCGAGCTCCTCATCCAGTCCCTCGTGCGGCAGACCACCGTGCTGATCGCGCAGCTCGCGACGTCCGGGGGCTCACGGGCGCCGCTGGCGCAGGTCGCCAACCAGGTCTTCCTGGATCTGGTGCGCGAGCTCGAGCGCCAGGGGGTGAGCCGCAAGGTGAGCGCCGACATGTTCGGCCTGGGCCTTCGCACCTACCAGCGCAAGATCCAGCGCCTCACCGCGAGCGCGACCGAGGGTGGGAAGACCCTGTGGGTGGCTGTGCTCGAGTTCGTGGAGGCAAAGGGCCCCGTGTCGCGCGCGGCGCTCCTCGCCCATTTCTCGCGCGATGACGACACGCTGGTGCGCGGCGTGCTGCACGACCTCTGCGAGAGCGGGCTGGTCACGGCCGAGGGCGCCGGGGCCAGCGTCACCTACCGCGTCGTCTCCGAGGAGGAGCTCACCCGGCTCCGGCAGGCGCAGCGCGACCGGGGCCTCGACGAGCTCTTGTGGGCCCTCATCTACCGGCACGGGCCGCTCGGCGCTGCCGAGCTCGCCGCGCAGTTCCCCGAGGCGACCGGGCTCGAGGCCGCGCTCGCGCGGCTGGTCGAGGCGGGACGGGTCGAGCGCGCTCCCGAGGCCGGTACGTACCACGCCAGCACCCTCGTCGTTCCGTTGGGGGCGGAAGTGGGCTGGGAGGCGGCGGTCTACGACCACTTCAACGCGCTCGTCAGCACCATCACCGGCCGGCTGCGCGCGCAGCGCACGGCCTCGAGCCCCGCGGACTCGACGGGCGGCAGCACCTACACGCTGGAGGTCTGGCCGGATCACCCGCTCGCCGGGGAGGTGCGCGGCACGCTCGGCGCGCTCCGCGAGCAGCTCGGTGAGCTCCGGGGCCGGGTCGAGCGGTACAACGCCGACCACGCGCGCCCGGAGGATTTCGAGAAGGTCTTGCTGTACGTCGGCCAATGCGTGATTTCTCAGGGGGCCGACCGAGACAGCGACCATGGCTAGCCCCTCGTCCACTGGCTTCGTGCGCGGTCTCCGCCGAACCCCCCTCGCCGTGAACGCTCCGCGGGGGGGGGGCGCCAGCGTCTCGCGCGCTCCTCACCGGAGGCGGCGCGCCCGGGTGGGGCAGCTCCTCGGGGCGTGGTCGATGTTTTGTGTACTAACCAATTGTCGGAGTGAGCTCGCGACCACGGGCGGGAGCGAGACGCACTTCTTGCGGCTCTGCGAGTCTGACTGCCCCGGGGGGCTCGAGTGCGTCTGCGGCGCCTGCACGGAGCCCTGCGACCAGGCTGCGGACTGCGCGGGCTGGGCGGACGCTGCCGACTGCGTCCCGAGCGCGGTACGCGTGCTCACCCAGCGCTGCCCGGCCACGACCGCGCCCGCCTTCTGCGATCGGTCCTGCCTCCTCGATATCGACTGCGCGGCGCTCGGCGAGGAGCACCGGTGTGAGTCCGGCTACTGCCGCCGGTCGGACGGGGAAACGGCGCCTCCGCTCAGCGGCGGCGAGGACTGTGCCCCGACGCCGCTCGCCGCGGACGAGCTCGTAGTCCTCGGCGACTCCCTGCTCACGCTCAGCGTGTTCACGAGCGAGCTCGAGGCCGCGGCCGTCGAGGCCGGAGGCATCGAGCTCGGGGCGGACGAGCAGCTCCGCGACTACTCGTCGGAGCTCACGTCCATGCTGGCGGAGGGGCCGCTCGGCCTGGCCAACGAGTACGAAGCGAGTCGGGCGGACGGTCCCGCTCGCGTCGTGATCATGGACGGCGGCGCCACCGACATGCTGCAGGACGCCTGCCCCTCCGGCCCTGCGCCGGACTGCCCCGCGGTCGAGGCGGCCGTGCTCGGCGCCGAGCGACTGCTCGCGGAGATGGCCGCGGACGGCGTAGAGCACGTGGTCTACTTCTTCTACGCCGATGCTGCCGCGAACGACGCCCTCCGGGATGGGATCGACGTGCTCCGTCCCCTGATCGAGAACGCATGCGGCCGGAGCCCGGTGCCCTGCCACTGGCTTGACCTCAGGCCCGTCTTCGAGGGCCACTACGCCGAGTACGTCGTGGGCGTCGACGGCATCGTCTTCTCGGACGCCGGCGCGCAGGCGACCGCGCGCGCCGTCTGGGAGCTGGTCGAGGCGCGTTGCATCGCGCCGTGATCGGTCCCGGGGCGCGCCGTCGCCCCGCGGGGCCGGGCGCGCGCGGCGCCGCTCAGGGCAGGTACTGCTCGATCGCGTCGAACCAGACCTGGCCCATCCGATCGTAGCCGGCCGGGGTCGGGTGGACCTGATCGGCCAGCTCGCTCGTCGGGAAGCCGGTGAACTGATCGACGAGGACGATGTGGGCGCCGGCCGCCGCGCGCTCCTCGACGATCCCGGGGATCACCGCGTTGTAGGCGCTAATGCCCGAGGTGTTCATGGGCAGCGGGATGAGGGTGCTCACGACCAGCAGGGCGTCCGGGCAATCCGCGATGATCTCGTCGATGAGCAATGGCAACAGCGCCTCGGGGCCCGACGGATGGGATCCGTACATGTTGTTGGTGCCGATGTGGAGCAGGATGATGTGCGGGTCGACGTCGCTGCGGCTGAGCTTGCCCGCCTCGACGACTGTCGACTGGAGGCCCTCGATGGAGATGCCGCTCGTGCCCTCGTGGTTCTTGGGGAAGGGCACGCCGCCGACGTCGTTGGGGCCATTCGAGCGGGTGCCGACGAAGGTGATGTCCTTGCCGGCCTCGTTCGCGAGGCGGAAGAGGTTGACCCGGTAGCCAGCCGCCGCGTTGATGTCCTCGGTGATGGAGTCGCCGAGCGGTGAGATCCGGCAAGGCTCGTCCGTGGGGCAGAAGCCACTATTCTGACCCCCGGTGCCTCCGGCGCCGCCCGAGGTGGAGCCGCCGGTCTCCATGCCGCCCACACCGCCCTCACCGCCGGTGGCGACGCCGCCCGTCGGAGCGCCGCCGGTGGGCGCGCCGCCCGTCGGGCCGCCGCCGCTGGACATCCCACCGGTCGGTGCTCCACCGGTGGGCACCCCGCCCGTCGGTACCCCGCCGGTAGGTGATCCGCCCGTCGCGAAGCCACCGGTGGGTATCCCACCGGTCGGGGCCCCGCCGGTGGGCATGCCGCCCGTCGGTATTCCGCCGGTAGGCATGCCGCCCGTCGCGAAACCGCCCGTCGGTACCCCGCCCGTCGGCGAGCCGCCCGTGCCCCCGACCCCCGTCCCGCCGGTGGGCCGCGCGCCGCCAGTCGTCGCGATCCCGCCGGTGCCGGGGGCGGCTCCGGTCGCTGGTGTCGTCCCGCCCGTCGCAGGTGAGCCGCCGGTCACGGCCGCGCCGCCGGTCACGGCCGCGCCGCCGGTCGTCCCCGACCCCCCGGCTCCCTCGGCGGGCTCGTCCGAGCCCGAGCTGGAGCAGGCGAGCGCCCAGGCGGCCAGGCCGCAGCCCAGCCAAGTGACGGTGCGGCCAAGGCGCCGCGGTCGGCGTGAGGGAGAGGAGGTGATCATGGTGCCATCCAGTCTTTGCTCGATGGCCGACCCAGGAACCATTGGACTGGAGCCGCTCCCCTGCCGATAGCGACAAAACGGTCGCCCCCCCCCTGCGGGCGGAGCTGGCGGTCGGGGATCGCGGGCCCCATGCACCCGCCCATGACCACGAACAGACTGCTCCGCTCGGTCGCGCTGGGGTTGGCGGTGCTCGGGGTGGCGAGCTGCGACCGACCGCAGCCGGGCCCCGCTGCGACCAGCAGCGCGGCGGTCGCGGCGGCGGCGCCCTCGGAGGTCGCTGCCCCGACGGCTCCGGAAGGCGGGGGCAGCGCCTCCCTCGGTGAGCTGGCGCCGGCCTTCGAGCTCGTCGATCTCGACGGCAAGAAGGTGTCGCTCGCCGAGCATCGGGGCAAGGTCGTGGTGCTCGAGTGGTTCAACCCCGAATGCCCCTTCGTCAAGGCCTCGCACACCAAGGGCTCGCTGAAGGGCGCGGCCGCACGGCACCGGGCCGGGGGGGGCGTGTGGCTCGCCGTCAACTCGGGCGCCGCCGGCAAGCAGGGGCACGGCGCCGCCGCGAACCGCGCGGGCGCCAGCGCGCTCGGGGTCGACTACCCCATCCTGCTCGACGAGTTGGGCTCGGTGGGCAAAGCGTACGGCGCCGAGCGAACCCCGCACCTGTTCGTGATCGATCGGCAGGGGATCCTCGTCTACGCCGGCGCCATCGACAACTCGCCCGACGGCGAGGGGGAGAGCCCCGCGGGCGGCACGCTCGTGCGCCACGTCGACGACGCGCTCGCGGCGGTGCTCGCCGGCAAGCCGGTGTCCGTGCCCGAGACGAAGCCCTACGGCTGCGCCGTCAAGTACGCCGGTTAGCGCGGGGACCACGCCCGCTAACGTCGCCCTGGCGCGGACGGCCCCGCGGAGCCGTCGGCGTCAGGTGGCAAGATCGTTGAGGTGCCGCTCGATCTCCGTGGTCGCGGTGGGCGCCGGGGGGGCCTGCCCGGTCGTCGGCCGCACGCGCACGAGGATCAGGAACGCTGCCAGGGTCACGGCGCCGAGCGCCAGCGCGCTCGCGGTGGCGACCGTCACCGGAAGCCCGAACGCGAACGGCTCCGAGAGGATGTACGCCGTGGTGACCACCGTCATGAACACGGCCGGTGCCGTGGCCAGCCACTGCAGGACGGTGGGTCGCCGGCGCAGGTAGGCGGCGCCGGTCCACAGCGCGACCGCCGCCAGCGTCTGGTTGGCCCAACCGAAGTAGCGCCACACCACCGCGAAATCCACGAAGCAGAGGACGATGGAAACGGCGAAGAGCGGCAGCGCGATCTTGTAACGATCGAGGGGCTTGACCTGAGAGATGTGCAGGGTGTCGGCGAGGATCAGGCGGGCGACGCGGAAGGCCGTGTCCCCCGAGGTGATGGGCAGGACCACGACCCCGAGCACCGCCAGCACGCCGCCGAGGATCCCCATGCTGGAGACGCAGACCTCGTGGACCACCTGGCCCGGCCCACCCTTGGCGAGCCCCGCGCCCAGCGCCCCGGTGGAGCCGTAGTACCCGTGGGCCGCCGTGGCCCACACCAGCGCGATGAAGCCCTCGGCGATCATGGCCCCCAGGAACACCAGGCGCAGGTGGCGCTCGGACCCGAGGCAGCGAGCCATCAGGGGGCTTTGCGTGGCATGAAACCCGCTGATGGCGCCGCAGCTCACCGTGATGAAGATGACGGGCCAGGCCGGCGCGGCGGCGGGGTGGAGGTTCGCCAGGTCGAACGCCGGCGCATGGATACGACCGATCAGCAGGGCGATGGTGAGCCCCACCACCATCACCAGGAGCGCGACGGCGAAGATCGGGTAGAAGCGCCCGATCAGCTTATCGATGGGGAGGAGCGTCGCCGCCACGTAGTAGGTGAAGATCCCCCCCATCACGACCCACAGCCAGAGCGCCTGGCCCAGCCAGGGCGTGGTCAGCAGGCCTGTGCCGCCGAGCGCCCCGTCGGCGGCCTGCGCGGGGACGAGCTGCAGCACGAGCAGCGCCGGCCCCTTCACGAAGACCGTGCCCACCAGGATCACCAGGACCAGCACGAAGACGGTGGCCAGGTGCCGGGGCCATCGACCGAGGTGGTGACCGACGAGCTCGGGGAACCCCGCGCCGCCCTGGCGCATGGACATCGCGCCGGAGAGGAAGTCGTGGACCGCGCCCCCGAAGATGGCGCCAAACACGATCCACAGCAGGACCTGCGGGCCCCAGAGCGCGCCCAGGATGGCCCCGAAGACGGGCCCGAGCCCGGCGATGTTGAGCAACTGGATGAGGAAGACGCGCCAGGTGGGGATGACCACGTAATCGACGCCGTCGGCATGCTCGATGGCTGGCGTCGGGCGCCCGGGATCCGGGGACACTGCGCGCTCCACCAGGCGCCCATAGAAGTGGTAGCCCGCGAGCAGGAGCGCGGCGCCGATCAGGAAGGCAGTCACGATGGGGGGAAGCGTACTACCGCCGCGCGGAGCGCGCCTCCCTCGATCGCCCGCGGCGGGCGCGACCTGATCCACGGGCCAGCGAGGCGCCGGCCGGCACGCGACAGCCACCCCCGCGGCCCGTCGGTTCCACGGGCATCGCGGCATGGTCCAGGAGGTCAGTCCGCGAAGGGTCTCCTCTCGATAGCGATGGGCCCGCGAGGCTTCCCTCGCATTCAGTCATTCGTCAGCACCCCAGCCGCTCGCGCCGGAAGCGACGTCAATGATTGCTATGTCGAGACATCACCCGTCCATATCTGATGGTAGTACCTGCAACCACCCTGGAGCCTCCCATGTGGAATCGCGTCCGGGCATCTAGATCCGTTGCTTGCTTGGTCCCTCCCGTGCTCGGATGCGCTTCATGGCGATCAAGAAGACCCGATCCAAGAAGTTCCCCCAACGGTCCGCGCCGAAGGCTGCGAAGAAGGCGGTGGCCCAGCGCAAGGCGAAGACCCCGGTGGGGAACGCGGCCGCCGCGTCGAGCGCCGTGGGTAAGGGGAGGACGCAGACCAAGACCGCCTTCGTCCTCTCCTTCCCCGCCGAGTTGCCCGCCAAGGAGGTCGTTGCCAGGGGCAGGGAGGCGGGGGTCGCGCTCACCGAGCGGGCCGTCTACAAGACCCGGTACCTCTCCAAGGTCCGGGCGCAGAAGACCGGTACGAAGGTGGCCGTGAAGACGGCGCCGACCGCCACGCCCCCGGCGGCCGTGGCCAAGAGTAGGCGCGGGGCCGGGGACGGCCGTGCGTCCGCCCTGATCCGTGCGACGCCGCTCGGGGTCAAGGCGAGCGAGGTCGTCGCCGCGGCAAGGGCGCAGGGCATCCGCCTCACTGCCGGCCTCGTCTACGCGGTGCGCGGGCAGATGAAGCGCTCGGACTGGCCCGCGGGCGCGCCGGTCGCGGCGATGAAGGTCGTAGCGGCGACCCGGTACGAGGGCCCGAAGGTCGGTGAGCGCGAGCGCCAGCTCATCTCCCTGGCGGTCGACCTGGGGCTGCCGCGTGCCATCGAGCTCATCGAGGGCGTGCGGGCGAAGGTCAAGGCGATGATCTGAGCGCGGCGGGGGGGCGCTATCGGTTCACGGTGAGGCGCACCTCGCTGCCGGGCGCGGCCTTCTCGCCGGGCTTGGGCGTTTGCTGCAAGACGACGTAGTCCGGCGTCTCGGCCTGGCTGATCCAGCCGATGACGGGCTTGAGACCGAGTCCCTCGACCTGCCTCTGCGCGTCGACGTGGCTCCGGCCGAGGAGCTTCGGGATCTCGACGTCGACGGGGCCGCTCGAAACCTGCACGGACACGGCCGCGCCCTTGACGTAGGCGGACTCGGCCGACGGCATCTGGCGGGCCACCTGCCCCGCGGGCACCGTGGCGTCCGCGATCTCACCCATCATCTGCGCCGCGTACCCGGCCTCCTGGAGGCGTTTGGTGGCGGCCTCCACGGTCAGTCCGGTCAGCGTCGGCACCTTCGGCAGCGCCGTCGCCAGGACGACGCTCACGGGGGATTTCGCGGGCACCCGCTGCCCCGCGGGGACGGACTGGCGCAGCACGGACCCGGGCTTCGCCTCCGCCGTGGCCTCCTCGGCCGACACGATGAGCGCGAGGTCCACCGCGGCCGCGCTGACGCGGGCGTCCGCCTCCGTTAGGCCCGCGAAGCTCGGCACCACCGCCTCCGGCGGAGCGACCTCCTGGCTCGGCACGATGTCGTAGCGCTGCACGACGTAGACCGTGCCCACCGCGGTCACCATCGAGGTCGCCACCGCGATCAAAATCACTGTCGAAGCATGCATGGGTCGTCCCCCGGAGGCCCGCGGGGCGCGGGCTCAGGGGAGGGAGGTTACCGTAGCCGCGCCGCGCCAGGAAGGTGCTGGGAGCGGGCCGGCCCCAGAACCACGTTTTTTGGCGCTGCCCGCCTGGCAACGGCGGCGGGGACGCGGGGCGTCGCCGCGCGCTACTCCACGTCGAGCACGCGCACGGAGCGGTGCTGCCTCTCGGTCTCGGTCGCCTCCCGCAACCGCTCATACAGCGCGACCACGTCGGTCTTCACCCCGGCGATGCGGACCTCCGGTGTCGTCCGGTCGCTGGTCTTGAGCAGGACGTTGCCGGTGCCCATCAGGCGTTGACTGAAGGGGCGCTCGACGACGTAATCGATCACCCGGTAAAGGTCGATCTGCTCCATCCGCCTCGAGAAGAGCCCATGCTCGACGACCACGCGCTGGGTGGTGATGCGGTAGCGGACCTTCCGACTCTGCAGCCAGTACACCAGGGCCGCGAGCCCCAGCGTGAGGATCGTCACGACGAGCGCCGACGCGCGCGCGAGCACCGCGGGGTGGCCCTCGAACAGCACCGACTCTGTCCTGGCCTCGACGGGGTTCTCCTCGCTCATTCGGGGAGGATCGGGCTCGGGCACGGGGGCTGTCAACGGCCGGCCGCGGTCGCGGCGGACGGCGAGCAGCGGCGTCGGCGCGGTCCCGTCGACTCGGGCGGCGATCCCTGATATCCCACGGTCCATGAAGTGTCCCCGCGACGGCGCCGAGTTGGAGGTCCAGCGCTACGAGGCTCGGATCGAGATCGACGTGTGCCCATCCTGTCAGGGCGTCTGGCTCGACAAGGGCGAGCTCGAGGCGATCCAGTCGACCGTCGAGCGGGACTACGCGCGCGAGCTCGATCGGGGCTTCTCCCCGGACGAGGTGTGTCACTGTGACGAGCCGATCCGCTGCCCCCGCTGCAGCGGCGAGATGGAGGCCCGCGAGCACGGCTACTGCTCGGGGGTGATGATCGACACGTGCATCGAGGGGTGCGGCGTGTGGGTCGACACGGGTGAGCTCGTCGCGCTGGAGAAATTCTACGAGCGGCAGCAAGGCAGGCGCGACGCTCGGGACGTCGTGACCGACCTGTACCTCTCGCTGGTCGGTCTGCTGCACCGCCCGCGGCGTGCGAAGAAGCCCGGTGGGGACGGCTGATCCGGCGTGTCGTGACGTCGGCCCCGGGGTCCGTGGCGGAGCGCCACGCCGACGTCACCGGCGCGCTCTCCCGCCAGGTGCTCGCCGCGATCGAGGCGCTGCTCGCGGGGCTGGTCGCGGCCGACGCGCGCGACGGGACCGACCTCGTCGGCGCGGCGCTCGGGCGGGGTGACTCGCACCTCTACGCGGGGCTGCTGGCCGCCGAGCTCCGCCTCCTGTTCCTGCTCTGCTGCGAGGATCGGGCGCTGTTGCCCGTCGAGCACCCGATCTTTGCCGCTCACTACGGCCTGCACGGCCTGTTCGCGCGGCTCGACGAGGAGCACGGCCGGCGTCCGGACGCCCTGTCACGGCGCTACGGGGCCTACCCGGGCCTGCTCCGCCTGTTCCGGCTGGTGTTCAACGGCGCCCGCCTCGGCGAGCTCGACGTTCCCGCCCGCGGCGGCGCGCTCTTCGATCCGGACGCCTACCCGTTCCTGGAGGGTCGGGCGCCGGGGGATCTCGCCGCGGACCCGGCGGCGCTGCGGCCGCCGAGCGTGGACGACCTGACTGTTCACACCATGCTCCACCGGCTGCACTTCATCGACGGGCAGGCGGTCTCCCACCAGGGGCTCGGCGTGGAGCAGATCGGCAGCGTCTACGAGGTGCTGATGGGGTTCGAGGTGCAGCGGCTCGCGAGCGGCGCCGTGCGCGTTCGCCTCGGCAGCAAGGGTTCGGCGCGCGCGTGGGTGGAGGCCGAACCCCTGCTCCGGGTGCCGGGGGCGCGGCGCCCACGCTGGCTGCAGGACGAGCTCGGGCTCGATTCGAGCGCGGCGCGGCGGCTCGCCGCGGCCGTGGCCGGCGCGACCACGGCCGCGGCGGTGCTCACCGCGCTCGAACCGCTCGCCGGTCGCCGTCCGGAGCGGGCCGCCGTCGGCGCCCTCGTCGTGCAACCGGGCCACGAGCGGCGGCGAACGAGCAGCCATTACACCCCGCGGGAGCTCACCGAACCGATGGTGGCGCGCACGCTCGGGCCGCTCGTCGCGGCACTGGGCGATCCGCCGGCGAGCGACGCGCTCCTCGGGCTCTCGGTCTGCGATCCCGCGATGGGGTCGGGGGCGTTCCTGATCGCGTCTTGCCGCTACCTGGCGGACCAGGTGGTCGCGGCCTGGACGCGCGAGGGCAAGCTCGAGACTGCGACGGAGGACCGCGACGACGTGGTCAGCCGCGCGCGCCGCCTGGTGGCGCAGCGCTGCCTGTACGGGGTGGACAAGAACGAGCAGGCCGTGCGGCTCGCCCGGCTCTCGCTGTGGCTGGTGACCCGGGCGCGCGACGAGCCGTTCACGTTCGTGGACCACTCCCTGTGTCACGGCGACAGCCTGGTGGGGCTCGACCTCGATCAGCTCCGGGCGTTTCACTGGCGGCGCGGCGAGCCGGCGGAGCGCTCCGCGATGCAGATCACCGGGGCGCTGGCGGTGGCCGTCCGGCGCCGGCGGCGGCTCCGGGAGCCGGCCGCGCGCGGCGTCGACGCGAGCCCCCGCGACGCGGCGCGGCTCCTGGCCGACGCCGAGGCGGCGGTGGATCGGGCGCGGCTCCTCGGCGATCTGATCGTCGGCGCCTTCTTCGATGGCGAAACGGACGCGGCGCGGCAGCGGGAGCGGGACCGGCGGCTCGCCTTCGTGGAGCGGTGGCTCGCCGCAGAGCGGGCCGGTGAGCACGCAGAGGCATCGGCCATCCTGGCCGAGCTCCGGGACCTCGCGGTCGCGCTCCGGAGGTCCCAGACGCCGTTCCACTGGGGGATCGAGCTGCCGGAGGTGTTCCTCGGCGAGTGCCCCGGCCCCGTGGACTTGGGGACCGCAGCGGCGTCAAACGCCGCGGGTGGGTTGACGGCGGCGCCCTCTCGAGCGGTGGTAGAGCGGGAGAGGCGAGTCGGCTCCGTCGGGGCGCTCGGGTTCGACGCCGTGGTCGGAAACCCGCCCTGGATCCTGTACGTCGGGCGGGGGAGCCAGCCCCTCTCGCCGCGGGAGAAGGCGTTCCTCGAGGCGGTCCACGGTCGCGCCGCGAAGACGCTCTCGACCCACGGCCTGTTCGCTGCGGTCGCGGGGCGGCTGGTGCGGCCCGGGGGGCGGGTGGGGCTGGTCTTGCCGACGTCGGTCGCCGACGCCAGTCGCTACGCCGACGTAAGGGGCGCGCACGACGAGCTCTGCGCCCCGGATCCCGAGCTGCCCGACCTCGGCGAGGACGCCTTCATGGGCGTGTTCCAGCCCTGCATGGCGCTCCTGTCCACGCGGCGAACGGAGCCGTGCGGCGACGCCTCCGGCGCGCCCTGGCCGCTCGCGCGCGCCGGACTGGATCCGGAGGCGCGGCGGCTCCTCGCCGCGCTGGAGGCGCTGCCGAAGCTCCCGCCCGAGCTGTTCGGGGAGCGGGGCTACCGCTCCAGCGCCCGCGATCGCGGCAAGTTCGTCAAGGCGGGCGCGCCGGTGCCGCCGCACGTCGTCCCTCTCTACGAGGGCACGAGCGTGCGCGAGCTCGAGCTGCTGCCCCCGACGGCGTACGCGGACGGCGCCCGGCTGCCGGTGACGCATCCTGGGCCGAGGTGGGCGGAGGTGGATTTCTTCATCCGACAGACGGCGCGGTTCCCCATCGCGTCCCCTTCGGCGCGCCTCGCCTTCCGCAACTCGATCCTGGCGGGCTTCGCGCGCGGGCCGTACACGACGGGGGCGCTGGTCGCGTACCTCAACGCGACCCCCGTCCGCTGGTACCACTATCACCGCCAGCGGGACGCCCAGCAGGGGATGCCGCAGGTGAAGATCGGCCACCTGCGAGCGCTGCCGGCGCCGGGCGCGGCCGCGCTCGAGCCCCTCGACCGGCTGGGCAGCGAGCTCATCGCGCGGAACCGGGGCATCACCGGCGCCGAGCGGAGCACGCTCGACGGCCTCGTCGCCGAGGCGCTCGGCGTCCGCGGCCCCGCGCTCGCGCGGGTCCTCGCGTGGGGCCGCGCCCACCCGCCGCCCGCGCCCCGCGCGCGCACCGGGCGGGGATCCACTCGGTAGCACGCTCGCGGAGCCGCCCCGAGCTCGACCGGTCCCCGCGTGCCTGTCGCGCTCAGCGCTCGGCGGGGGTCGCGGCGGGCCGCGGGGGCGTGAGCGGGAGCTCGAGGGTGAACACGCTGCCCCTCCCGAGCTCGCTCTGTACCATCACGCGGCCGCCGAGCGAGGTGACGATACGCTGCACGATGGACAGGCCGAGCCCGCTCCCGGGCGGCCGCTCCCCGTCGGGCAGGACCGTGTCCAGGCGGGCGAACTCACGGAACAGCTCGCTCCGCCGCTCGGGCGGGATCCCCGGACCCTCGTCCGCGACGCTCACCTGGGCGGTGTCGCCGGCGAGCGCGAGCTTCACCCGTATCGTCCCGCCGCGAGGTGAGTACTTGATCGCGTTGGTGACCAGGTTGACGATCGCCTCGAAGAGGAGGCGATCGTTGCCGCGGACCCAGGCGGGGCCCACCGCGCGGTCTAGCTCGAGCGACTGGGCCCGCGCCCCGGCCAGATCGCGGTTCTCCTCGATGAGGCGACCCAGCAGCTCGCCGAGCTCGACGCGCGACTCCAAGCTCGTGAGCTCGTGCGCCTCGAGGTTGGCCAGCACGCCGAGATCGCGGAGGAACCGATCCGACCCCGCCAGGCGCTTCCTCGCGCGGTCCACCAGCTCCCGCTGCCGGATCTCGAGCGGCCCCGCGAGCCCGAGGCCGAGGCTGTCGAGGAGCATCGTCACCGCGGCCAGCGGCGACTTCAGGTTGTGCAGGGCGACGTGGAGGAAGTCGCGCCGCGCTGCGGAGACGCGGGCGAGCTCGGCGCTCCGCGCGACCAGCTCCCGCTCGACGTGGCGCATCGCCTCGGCGAGGGAGGTCAGGAGCCAGGTCGTCACCACGAAGAGGGAGGTGTAGGCGGCGGAAACGCTGACCGCGAAGCGGGGGTCGAGCGGGCCGTCGCTCGCCACGGCGCCCGCGGGCAGCACCGGTGTCCAGAGGCCGGCGAGCTCCCCGAAGACCGTCGTGTTCACCAGGGCGACCGCGAGGAGCGCGTACACGTAGGCTGCCGCCCGGTTCACCATGACGCTGCCGAGGACGATGTGGAGCAGGAACGCGGGCAGGAACGGCGACCGAGCGCCGCCGACGAGGTGGATGAGCAGGGTGAGCGTGAGGTAGTCGAAGAGGATAGTGGCGTGGCGTAGCGCGAGCAGCCATGTCTGCGCGCGCTGCGCCGGTGACAGGCGCGCGAGCCAGCGGATCCCGGCGCGCACGCCCAGGTTGAAGACGGCGAGGCCGGTCGCCGTGCCCAGCAGCGCGCCGACGGGGAGCCCGGCAACGCCAACGACGAGGTCCGCGACGAGCACTCCCGCGACGATCAGCCCGACGACGCCGAAGCGCATGCGGCAGTGCACGCCGAGTTGTCGCGCCAGTAGGCGCCGGTACGGCAAGGCGCCGTCGAGCGCCTCCGTCTCGCCCGGGGGGGGCGTGGCGTCAGCCAGCGCGGCGCCGTTCTGGAGTCCGAACACGAGTCCCTCCCGGACAGCGTACCCGGGACCGGACGCCGGCGGAACGGCCCGCGTCAGGCGAAGAGCCGCATGCAGATCAGGGTCGCGAAGTAGGCCACCAATCCGCTCAGCGGCAGCGTCAGGACCCAGGCGATGACCAGGTTCCCCGCGACTCCCCAGATGTAGTCGAAGATGATCGCGGTGACGATCACCGCGACGAGCAAGCTAGCCATGCTTGACGGCGAGGTTGCACAGCGTATTGCCGAGCCGATCGCAGCGGTCGACGGCGTCTTCGACGTGTTCGATGACTTCCTTCTCCTTGAGGAGCTGCTTGGCGTCGATCCCCGGATCCTGGAAGAGGGCGCTCAGGGTGTTCCGGAAGACGACGTCGGCTTCCTTCTCGAGCGTCCGGATCACGCGACCGGCGGCGATGACGCCCGCGTAGTCGTGCTTCCGGAGCAGCGGGACCGTGTCGGCGAGCACCTGTGTGCTCCGCTCGAGCGTGTCCAGGAGCGCCACCATGGGGGGCGTGAGCTCGGTGATCTGAAAGAGCGCGCAGGTGCGGGCCGCGAGGTTCACCATGTCGATGACCTCGTCGATCTCGAAGGCGATCTGGTGGATGTCCTCGCGGTCGATCGGGGTCACGAAGGTGCGCGCGAGGCCCGTCTCCACCTCGTGGAAGGCCCTGTCGCCCGCGTGCTCGACCCGCTGCACCGCCTCGGCGACGGAGTCCGGGGTCGTCCCCTCGGTGCCGAGCAGTTTGAACTCCGCGACCGAGCTACGGGTGAGCACGGCGAGCTTCTCGAGCAGACCGTAGAACGACTCCTCCCGGGGGAAGACTCGGCGGAGGATCCTCTGCAGGGACATTGGCGACCGGCGCGGACGGCGAGGTCTGGGTGCCGCCACGGCGCCGGGAGCGAGCTCCTGGGCGGGGCGGGGCGGGGCGGGGCGGGGCGGGGCGGGGCGGGGCGGGGCGGGGCACAAGGTCGCCGATCCCGGGCCGATCAGGCAACCACCAATGCGCAGGAGGGATGAGGATCCCTGCGCCCCGACCGGCCGCGGTGCCGGGGGCGACCGAGGTCACCCCGCCCGCCGACGAGCCGGGCCGCCTTCCCCTGGGTGGCTGGCGGGGACGCTCGCCGCTCGAGGCCCTGGGTATCGGCGCCCGTCACGGGCGGGGACGATGCGCCCCGGGTCCGGGCAGGAGCGTCGTCCAGGGATCGACGATCTCCGTCGCGGTGCTCATGGGAACGAGCTCCGGGGACCCCTCCGGGTCCGCCACGAGCGAGCCAGCCGGGCGCAGCGCCCGTTCCGGCCAGGGATCGACCAGGTCTGCGTCGAGGGCGCGCACCGCGTGGCGATCGATGTCGTTGGAGGTGGGCGTCGCACCCGTACCGTCGGCCCCCCGATCGCGGCTCGGCGGTACGTCGAGCCTCTCCCTCGCCCAGGGGTCGACCACCTCCCCGAGTGTGTCACCGGGCGTCGGGCTCGGGGGCGTGGGGAGCCCGAGGCCGGCAGGATCGCCTGCTGTCACCGCTCGCCCCGCGGGCCACGGATCGACGATGTCGTTCGGCTGTGCGCGCGCGGGGATTGCACCGAGGCCGCCGATGAGGATCAGCGAGACGATGGACGACCCGCAGCTCCCAGAGCACCCCATCTGCTCAGTATACCACCTGCTAGCCAGAGGAGGCACGCTTCCAGCCTGCCTGGCGTTTCGGGACTCGCGGGGTCAGCGCGCGTGCCCTGGCAGGTTGTCGGGGGCTGGCCGCGCGGTATGATCCCTTGCATGAAGGGTTCGTCGGGTAGGGCGGGCTGGTTTGGCATGCAGGGGCTGGGGACGGCGGCGGTGGCCGTGGCGCTCTTCTCTGCCACGAGCGTCCTCTCCCAGCCGGGCAGCGGGAGCTGGGGGCCGGTGGCGGAGCGCGTGCGCGAGCTGGAGGCGCGGATGGCTCGGCTGGAGCTCCGCCTCATCAAGGCCGAGCGGCTGCTCGAGGCGCGCGTCACCCCGGCGGCGGTGAAGGCGTTTCCGGCCACACCGGAGCTCGGCTACGAGTCCTGCGATCCCCCCTACGTCGTCGACGCCTTCGGCACGCAGCTGCTCAAGGCAGGCTGTGAGTTTCACGCGCAGGGGGATCCTTGCCAGCCAGCGTTCGTGATCGATCGGGCCGGTGTGCGCAGCCGCCGTCCGGGCTGCGAGCGGGAGCTCGCGGGCAGCGCTTGCGACCCGCCCTTCGTGACGGACGCCAACGGCGGTCGGGTCGTCCGACGCGAGTGCCTCGACGTGGGCTACTAGAGCAGCAATCAGGTTGATTGCTGCGATAGATCAACGACCCAGAGCACCAAATTGGGAGCAGACCTCGGCGAAGGAGGCCTGGAAAATGTCTCCTCGCCCTGCACGGAGGCATTCTCCGGGCCTCCGTTGCGGTCGGCAACCTGATCGGTGCTCTGGAGCCGCGCCTGGTGTGCCGACCGCGTCGAAGGGTGGACGCGACGCGCGGATTGGAGGGCACCTCGCCGCGCGCCGCGTCCCTGGCTAGACGAAACTCTGGAGGAAGGACACGCCCCGCCTCCGTCCGGAATCCAGCGGACCCCGGGCTCGGGCTTCCCGTGAAGCGGTGGGCTCATTGATGGTTGCCGATAGCCGCCGCCGGCAGGCGGCTATCGGTCGGGAAGCCGGGGAGTGAGCGCAGGGTGTGTCGCCCGAGCGGGGGCCCGGATCCGGGGTGACCCGGCAGATCGCCGGCCTACCGGCGGGCGGCGGCCAGGGCGGCGATGGTCTCCGGCTCGAGGCGAACGGGGGCCCGGGGCACGGCCACGATCGAGAAGCGAGGGGTGCACTCGGCCGCGGTCACGCGGTCGCCCGCCTCGACGCCGGGGATCCCCGCGCTCTGCGCGGCCCACGCGACGATGGCGCGCGGGTCGGTCCCGCCTGCACGCAGCGTAGCGAGCCCGAGATCGTCCGCCCGCTTGGCCAGGCGGCGGCCGGCCCCGTCGACCACCAGCGGCACGTGGAACCAGGTGGGGGAGGGGAGCCCGAGCGCCTGCTGGAGCAGCCACTGGCGCGGTGTGCTCGGGAGCAGATCGTCGCCGCGCACCACCTCGGTGACGCCGGTGGCCGCGTCATCGACCACTACGGCGAGCTGGTAGGTCGGCGTGCCGTCGCGGCGGCACACGAGGAAGTCGCCCACCTCGACGGAGACGTCGTGCCGAAACGGGCCGCAACAGCCGTCCACCAGCTCGATGGGCCCGTCCGGTACGCGCAGGCGCAGGCCGGGCTCGCGTCCGGTCGCGGCGGCCGCCGCCGCGAGGCTCGCGAAGCGGTCGCGACAGGTCCCGGGGTAGCGTGGCTCGGGATCGCCCTGCTGCGGCGCGCTCATCGCCGCGCGGAGGTCCCCACGCGTGCAGGTGCAGGGGTAGGTGAGGCCCGCTTCGTTGAGCCGCGCTACGGCATCCGCGAAGCGCTCGCGCCCCGTAGACTGCAGTAGCGGCGCCCCGTCCCAGTCGAGCCCGAGCCACTCGAGGTCTGCCAGCGCCGCCTCGCACATCCCCGGCTTGACGCGGGGGCCGTCGAGATCCTCCAGGCGCAAGAGGACGCCACCGCCTCGCGATCGGGCGTGCCACCAGGCGAGCAGGAACGAGCGCGCGTGCCCGAGGTGGAGCAGCCCCGTGGGGCTCGGGGCCAGGCGTCCGGTGGCGCGCGGAGGGGGCTCGGGCGAGGCCGCGCGCGCGGTGTCGGCGGCGAGGGGAGGGATCATCGGAGCGCCTCGCTCATCACCTTACCGGTCCCGTGGCCCCGTGCGAACCCGCCGCACCGGCTGCTTCGCCGCGCGCCCGTGCCCGGCACCGTCGTCCGCGCACCCGCGGCTCAGAGTTGCTCGACGCTCTTCGAGAGCTCGGCGATGAAGCCCACGCGCGGGCGGATGAGCAGGACGCGGACCGTCCCCGGGCGGAGCCGGAGGGTGGTCGCGAGCGTCTCGTAGCCGTTGGCGGCCAGATCGTCGGAGTCGAAGAAGTACTCCGACTCGCCGCTGTCGCGGTGGACGCGGGTGACGTCGGCGTGGGCCAACGGACAGAGCGTGCAGGTTGCCAGCGCCACGCTGGCGGCGAAAAGTGATCGTGTCATGGGTGGCTCCGGCGGGATCGACACCGGGGCCAGGCTCGACCTTGGGGCTGCCTACGGCTCGGGAGGGTCGGAGGTCACCGGCAGGCGACGACGTAGGCGAGCCAGCCGGGCTGGTTATCGGCCCGGGATCGCGGGCGGTAGTCCTCGTCGTCGCCGTCCTTCGCGACGTCCCAGTACACGGTCACCGTCTTGAAGCCGACCTCGAGGAGCAGCTCGCGGATCTCGGTCAACGACCAGAGGCGCCAGTCGTAGGTGAAGGCGCGCGTCATCTCGGTGCCGTCCCGGAAGCGGAAGTGGATGTGGTTGACGATCCCGTTGTCGATCGGGTTCACCGACGCCTGATCCCAGACGTAGGTGAACTTGCCCTCGATGACGCGCCGCTCCTGCATGGGCTCCTGCGCCTCCCACCCGCCGTAGGCGTCGAGGAAGAAGACCCCGTCCTTGCGCAGCGACGCGTGTACGGCCGCGAAGTACGCGGCCAGCGCCGGGCGGGTCTTGAAGATCCAGTAGCTGAAGTTGAACGCCGCGACGATGTCGAACTCGGGCGGAGTCGCCGCGCGGACGTCCTGCTCGACGAGGGTGACGCGGTCCGCGAGCTTGCCCAGGGGGGCGACATTGTGGGCCCGCCCCCACTCGAGCACCGAGCGATCGACGTCGAGCCCGGTCGCCCGGTGCGCCTTGGGTGCCAGGCGAACCCAGCTCGCTGAGAACGCCGCGGTCCCGCAGAAGTCCTCGCGCAGTGTCGTCGCCTCGCGCCGACGGAGCTCGCGGAAGGTCCGCGCGACGAACTTCGCCTCTTCCTCCGGGTTCTGCACCGATCGCTGGTACAGGTCGTGCTTGTCGGCGGTCGCGGCCGTCAGCGGCCGTCGCGCCGTGCGCTCTGGCGGGATCGAGTCCCCCTGCCGCTTCTCCGCGGCCGTTCGCGTGTCTCGGCGGGTTGCCTTGGCGCTGCGCTTCGCTCGTCGCTCGTCTTCGCGTTTCACTTCCGATGCCTCACTTCGGGGTCATGGCGCGCCGGGCGCGCGATCCGCCGGGGCTCATACCAGACTCGCCGCGCGAAATCCGCTATCCTGCCAGGACGATGCGATCCCGTTTCACCTGGGTGATCCTCGGCGTGGTCGCGGCCGTCGCTGGCTGCAATCGGGGTCCGAGGAGCACCGACCCGTCGGGGGCGGTGGTGGTGGCGCCAACGCAGGGCATCGACCCGCCCTCGGCGGGGCCCACCGCGGCTTCGGGGAGCGGCACCGTCGCCTGCGGTGACGCGCGGTGCGTCGCACGAGCGGAGTCCTGTCTCATCGTGCCGGGCGCGGCGCCGCGCTGCGTTCGCCAGACCTTCGAGCACCCGACGGACCTCGGCGGCGACGAGGGGGTGGTCCTGTTCTGCGACGATTCCAGCGACTGCGCCGCGGGCGAGCAATGCTGCCTCGGTAACCACTGGGCCGGACCTGGCCCGCTCGGGGCCGCGTGTCTGACCGGCACCTGTCCGGACTCGGTCGCCTGCAGCCCCGGCTCCCAGTGCCCCCCGGGCCTACGCTGCGAGCCCGCCGCCCATGGCGCTCAGCACGGGAGCTGCCAGCCGGAGCGGCCCGGTGCGGCCTGTGGCGCGACGCGCTGCGTCGGCGCGACCCCGATCTGTTGCGAGAACCTCGAGGCGACAACCCAGCGCTGCGTGGCGACTCCCGCCGACTGCAACCCCGAGGAGGGGCCGTACCGCTGCCGCAACCGCGGCGATTGCGGCGGGCAGTACGTTTGCTGCGCCCAGATGCCCGCGGGCTCCTACTGCATGGGTGTCTGTCCGGGGCCGGCGCTGGGGGTGCTCTGCGACACCGTGGCCGACTGTCCCCCCGAGGGGCCGGGCCCCGGTGGCGTTCGGCAGCGCTACGAGCGGTGCGAGAATCACGCCTGCACCGGGGATCTCTGTCAGTTCGGGGAGTGGGTTCCCTGCGCCACCGAGTGACTGCCGCGCCGGCTACGGCGTCGGCTGTCCGGCGGCGTTCGAGGGTGCCGCCGTGGGCGCGGGCGCTGCCGATGGCGCCGGGGGCGCCGGGGCGACGGCGCTGCCGGTCGTCGGGGCCGCGGCGGACGACGCTGGCGTGCCCTCTGCCGGGGTTCCGGGCGCGACGGGCGCGAGCGCCGGCGGCTTGCCGGTGTAGAGCGCGAGCTGCCCCTGCCGCGCGTAGTCGATGGCCTCGCCGAGGATCCGCGCGGCCTCCTGGGGCGCGTGGAAGCCCATGCTGTTCTCGGCCGCGATGAAGTCGATGCGCCACTGCGCCTTGCGCTGCGCCGCGCGCGCGGGGGCGAGCTGCGCCGGGGTCGCCCCCTGGGCCTTGGCGTCCACAACGGCCTGGATCAGGGCCTCGATGGCGGCCCCGCTGCGCTCGAGCAGGAGGAAGTTGCGCTCCTGAATGGAGTCCACCCGCGCGAGCAGCTCCTGCTGCTCCACTCGGTGGCAGGTCTGACAGGCACGGTTCACGTTGAGCAGGGGGCTCCGCACCCAGTGATCGCTCACCTTGGTCGCGCCCTCGCGCATGTAGGGCATGTGGCAGTCGGCGCAAGCGACGCCGCTGCGCGAGTGGATGCCCTGGTTCCAGAGTTCGAATTCCGGGTGCTGCGCCTTGAGGATGGGCGCCCCTGTCTCGGCATGGGTGTAGTCGAGGAAGGCGGTGCCATCGGGCAGCTTCTGCTCGTCCCAGAAGGCCTCGACGGACTCGACCTTCAGGCCCTTCCCCCAGGGGAAGGTGAGCGGCATGCCCGTGCCGCAGTAGTACTCGACGTGGCACTGTCCGCAGACGAACGAGCGTAGCTCGTTGCGCGTGGCGTCTCGGTTGGGGTCGAAGGGGTGCTCACGGTCGCCCGCGCGCCAGCGCGTGATGGAGGGCAGCGCCGGCACCGGGGCGTCGGAGGCTGCCAGCGCCTGGATCCCACGGATGAAGCCCGGGCGAGTCACCCGGAGCCCCATCGACTTCGGGTCGTGGCAGTCCACGCAGCTGACGGGGTGAGCGTGTCCCGACTGGTGGAGCTTCGCGTTGAGCTCCTGGTACGAGAAGCGGTACGACTCCTCGAAGCCCTTCATCGCGTCCCCCCCGCCGAGCTCGCGGTAAAGAGGCATGATGGACGCATGGCAGTGCAGGCAGGAGCCGGACTGCGGCTTTCCCAGCCGCTTGGTCGCCTCCTGGTCGGACAGCATGTGGGCATGCCCGCGACGATCGCGGTAGTCGATGGAGAAGGCGTAGCCGAGGAACATCCGCTTCAGCCACGGGTGCCGGTCGATCTTCTCCTCGGGCAGAGTCTCACTGCCGGCGTGGCCGCCGAAGCGGGTCTGCGTCTTCAGCGCCGTGCGCTGGTAGCTATCGAACTGAGAGGGGAAATTCGGCTGCCACTTGGCGGGGTCCGTGTCGTCCTCGCCGACGTCGACGACCCGTACGTAGGCGTGTTGGCGTTCGACCTTCTTTTCCAGGATGTCTACCAGCAGCGCCGCCACTCCCGCCGACACCACGGCGACCCCTACGATCGCAGCCACGATCACCCCGCGTCGCGTCCACCAGCTCTGCTTGCTCGTTTCACTCATCGATCACTCTCCCGCCCGTGGGGGCGCCGCGTCTGTGGCCCGGATCTCGCTTGCCCGAAGGGGACCGCCCAGGCCGGCCTTTTCGCCGTGACCGACGGTCGGGTGGCAATGGACGCACTCGACGCCCGCCGGTCCCTCGTGGGCGCCCGGCCCGAGGTCGGCGATGAGGTCGGCGTGGCAGAGCACGCAGTTCTCTTGCAGGATCACCCGTCCCCGCGCCTTGACCGTGATCGGCTGCTCGAAGGTGCCGGCCGTGAACTCCCGGCCGTGCCGGAAGCCGTTCTCGGCCTTCGCGATGTACTTGGGCACGAAATCGTGGGGCAGGTGGCAGTCGACGCAGCGGGCCACCGTGTGGTGGCTCGCCTTCTGCCAGCCGTCGTACTGCGGCTGCATGATGTGGCAGTTGACGCAGATCTCGGGATCGCTGCCGAGGTAGGAGAACCCCTCGGCGTAGCGGAAGGTGTAGGCGCCGACCCCGCCGCCCGCGCCGCTGACCGCCGCCAGCAGCCAGACCAGCGCCCAGGGCCGGCGGAACGCGTTAGCACCGCCCGCTCGGGGCGCGGTGCGGTCGACGTTCGGTACAGGCTCGGCGGTCATGGTCGGCGCGGCTCGGAACGGAGGCCCCGTCGCTCGGTACCGCGACGGTCGCCGCGGAAGGGTGGCCGGTTCCTTGATCTGGGTCAATGCGAGCGCCTTGCTTCGCCGGCGCCCCCGGCGGAGGCCCTCCGCGCTGCGGCGCGGGGCCGCACGCCGAGCGCCCGGAGAGTCGCGGCGGAGCCTCCGGGCGCGCCGGGGTAGCGAGCGAGCCCAGGCGTGCGGGGCTCGGGATGACGTCGCGCGTGGGCGGCGGGTCCCGACCCCCTGCCGAGGAGCCTTGGCTCCGGTACGGGCTGGGTGATAGCGTGCGCCGCGTCGCAGGGCGTCGACGCCGAGGCGAGCCAGACCGACCGGTCATGCGCGCTCGATGCGGCGCCACCGGACTAGCGAGCATGGCATCGTCCTTCTTCGAGTCGGGCTGGTGGACCTGGTTGGTGCTCCCGCTGCTTATCCTCCTGTCGCGCATCCTCGACCAGACCATCGGGACCCTGCGCCTCATCTTCGTGTCGAAGGGCTTCCGGCACCTCGCACCGGCGCTCGGCTTCTTCGAGGTGATCATCTGGCTCCTTGCGGTCACCCAGGTGCTCCAGCACCTCACCAACCCGATCGCCTACGTCGCCTACGGGGCGGGCTTTGCCGTAGGCAACTACCTCGGCATCCTGCTCGAGGAGCGGCTGTCCCTCGGTAACGCGGTGCTGCGGATCATTCCCCGCGAGAACGTCGCTGTTCTCGTCGAGCGTCTGCGCGCGCAGGGGTTCGGGGTCACCACGGTGGACGCGATGGGAGTCGCGGGACCAGTGCAGCTCGTCTTCACCATCCTCCGGCGCAAGGCAGTGCCCCTGGCCGTGAGGATCGTGCACGAGCAGAACCCCCGGGCCTTCTACACCATCGAGGAGGTGAAGGCGGTGAAGGAGGGCTACTTCGGCGAGCGGCCGCGCGAGGGGAGGCTCGACTGGCGGCGCCGCATCCGCAAGTCGAAGTGAGGCAGCGATCGGGGGGAGCGACCGTGGCGGAGGCCGCGCGAGCGCGGCGTCCGGGCGCGCGCGTGAACCGCGGTGACCGTGGTGCGCGACGACAACAATCGGTCGTCCGTGTGCCATCTGGGCTGGCCACGAGCTCGACGAGATTCTGTCCCTAGAGCTGCAATCCGGTGGAGTGCCGCGACCCATCAGCGACTCCGCCGCCGAGGCTGCGAGCCGATCTCGGGAGAGGAGCCCGGGAAGACGTCTCCTCGCCCTTGACGAAGGCGTCCCTCAGGGCTCCGTCGCCATTGGCAACCGGATCGGCGCTCGAGAACGGCAACTGGTGTCCGCTCAACGGGTGGGACAGCGGATCGTCGTCGCCCAGGTGCGACCCTCGGCGACGTATCCCACCAGAGCGCCGCCTCCGAGCGTCGCGAGCGAGACGTTGGCGAAGGCTGGTGCCGTCGCCACCACGCGCGAGGGCCCGAGCCCACCTGGTCCCATCGTCGCGGCGTGGAGCTCCTGCGGTGAGCGTGGTGCGGGCGCCGACGGCCGGGCATACAGCACCACCGTCTCTCCGCACACGCTGCCGGTGGCGACCGGGGCCGGGTCGGCGCCGTTGGGGTAGTCCCGCCAGAAGACCTCCGGCGCGCGTGCGAGGTCCTTGGCGACGCGGATTCGGGCCAGGCCGAAGCGGGTCGCGTCATGCTCGATCGCCGTGAAGGCCCAGCTGTCGTTGCCGGGCCCGGCCACCACGGTGACCTCGGTGACGGCCTGCGCGCTGCCCCCGACCCAGACGACCACGTCCTCCGCGGGCAGCGGCGCGTCGCCCGTGAGCGCGATCCTGCGCGCGTGCACCGTGCTCATGCCCGTGCGCGCCTCCAGGGTGACCGCGATGAGCTCCTGGTCGAGCGCGGCGAGGGCCGTCGTGGTCGCTTCCGAGCCCTCGGGAGTGAGGGTGAGCACGCTGGGCGCTCCCTCGACGAAGAGCCGCGCGACCAGGCGCGAGGGCACTTCCGCGAGGAACGTGAGCGCGACGCGGGGCCTCCCCGTGCCGGCCTTGATGACGGCGGCGGCGACCCGCCCGCCGTCGCGAGCGTCCCGGGTCACGACCGCGGAGACGCCGCCTGCCGGGAGCTCGGCGCGCCGGACCGCGCCGCCGTGCACGAAGAACGCCGCGTCGCCGGCCACGGCCGGCGGCGGCGCGCGCGTGAAGAGCTCCGCCGGCGCGAGCTCGAGCGGCTCAATCGCGGTCGTCGTGGGCTTCTTTCCGCGCGGCTGCCCCGCGCCGAGCCGCGCCACCACGGCCTCGCCGTTGCGCTTGGTGAGCACGATCCCGTGCGGGGAGGCGGTCGCCGGGCCCGCGGGCGCGACGGGCACGGCCGTGTCGACGATCCAGTCGGCGAGCGGCCCGGCCGCGTCTGCCACCTCCGGCGTCTCCGCGCGCTCGGCCGTCTCCGGGGCCGCGGTGTCCGCTGCCGACGCTGCCGGGGTCGCGCCGGGGCGTGACGAGGACGCCGCGCCCGGGACCGCGCTCGCCGCTGGGGCCGCGCTCGCGGTCACCCGCTCTGGAGGTGGGGCGGGCTTCGAGCAAGCGCCGCCGAACGCCAGCCCGACCAGCAGCGTCGCCGCGGTCGCGCGCCCCGCTCCTCCGGTCGACCCTCGCCCCCGCATCGTCGCGCGCGTGAGCCCGCCGGCAGCCGCTCCGCTCACGGCCGCGGCATGCCACATCGCGGCGCGGGGGAACAGACGGGCGCCGCGGGGAGGCTCGGCGCCACTCGAATCCGCGTGATTGGGCCGTCGCCGCCGCGGAACTTGGCGAGGGACGGTCGGGCGCGATACCGATCGCCAATGCGCACCTTCGCCCCGCCCCTGCTGATCGGCGCCGTCGTCCTCGGCTGTCGTAGCCCCAGCCCCGTCACGGCATCGGCTCCCGCCGACTCGCCGCCCACGTCCACGGGGGCAGGGGACCCTGCCGCGAGCGCGGACGCGGCGAGCGCCTCAGCGTCGGAGCCGACAGCGGGCGGCGAGGGGGGCGCCCTGCCCCCCGCGGCAGACGGCGCCGCCGTGGCGTCGAGCCCACCGGGGGAGCCGCTCCCGGAGGTCCGCGTCCGCAACGTCGGGCTCCACGTCGGCGGGGGCCCCAACGACGCGGCGACCAAGGCGCCGTTTCAGGCGGCCATCGCCGCGCGCTTCGACGATTTCCGCCGGTGCTACGCCTTGGTCGCGACCCCGGGTAAGGGCGGGGTCTTCGGCGTCGATCTAAGGATCCCGCGCGAGGGTGGGCGCGCCACCGTCCAGGGCTCGCGGACGGCCATGGGCGGCGAGCCCTTCCGGGACTGCATCGTCGCTGCCTTCACGGAGGTACAGTTCGCGCCGCCCTCGACGGGCACGACCGTGATCAGCTACTCGCTCGAGTTCTCCGTCGGCGACGGCTGAGCGCCCGGGGACGGCGGAGTCGTGGGCGTCCCGGTCGTCGCCGGCGCCGTCGAGCTGGCCGGAGTCGGCCCGCAGTCGCAGGAGCCCCAGGCGAGGCCATCGGTGGCGCACACCTGACCTCCGACGCAGGCCCCTGGACCCACGCACATCTGGGTGGTGCCGGGGACACAGACGCGCTTGCGCGCGCCGGCGGGGTTGGGCGCCGGGGGCGGGACGAGCCCGGGATCCACGCTCGGTCCCGTGACCGCCCCGGGGGCCGAGCTCGCCGTCGCGGAGGGGCGCGGGGGCAGCGGGATGGGCGCGCGCGGCGCGTCGTCGCCGCAGTAAAAAACCACCTCGCTCACCAGCACGCCGCGCTCATGCCCCTCGGTGCCGTACAGCTTGTCGTACTCGCGCGTACTCACCTCCACCACGCCGTCACGGCCGAGGCAGTGGTTCTCGGCCTCCTGGCGACACTCGTCGAGGTAGTCCTGGCACTGCACGCGGAAGGCGCCGTTCGGCAGCTGACGGACGTTGCTGCAGGCGGCGAGGGCCGCGACGAGGCTCGTCGTGAGCAGGGGAGCGACGCGCATGGGGCCCGACTGTTACCGCGGGGCGGCAGGCAGGGCAACGGGCCGCGGCGGCCTCAGGCGAAGTGGCGGTCCATGAGGTAGCCGCTGACGAGCTCCTTGGAGCGCAGGCGCAGGCGATCGAGCAGGACGCGGCTGTTCGTCGTCACCACCATGGTCACCCCGGAATCGTCGCGGAGCTGGACCAGGACGTCGTAGACCAGGTTGGCGGTGGAGGCGTCGAGCCCCGAGTCGGGGTCGTCGCAGAAGAAGAAGTTTGGCTCGAGGGCGAGGGCGCGCGCCATCGCGACGCGCTTGCGCACGCCGAAGCTCAGGTGCGCCGGCAGCGCGTGCAGGTCGGCTTGGCCGACGCGGAGCCGCGCGAGGGCCTCACGGGCCCGGCGGTCGCTCTCGCGAGCGTCCAGATCCAGGACATCCGCGTGGTACCGGAGCGGCAGCTCGACGTTGGCGAGGGCGGTCAGGTTGGCGAGGAGGCCGCCGCCCTCGAAGACGTAGCCTCGCCGCACCCCGCGCCGGAAGAGCTCGCTCGGTCGCGTGAGGTCCGGGCGCTCCCCGGCCAGGGTGACCGTCCCGCTCGTCGTCGTCACGAGCCCGGCGCAGACCTCGAGGAAGGTGCTCTTGCCCGCGCCGCTCTCCCCGCCGACGAGCAGGCACTCCCCGCGCTCGAGCTCGAGATCGACCGCGTTGAGCACGGTGAGATCACCGTAGCGGAGCGTCGCCTGGGACAGCGTGAGGCCGTCGTTCACGGGCCGCGAGTCTACCAGCGGGGCCTCGCCCCTGTCGCGCCGATGTCGCGGTCGCGGCGGCGCCGCGCTCGAGCGAGCCGTCCGGCCGCGCGCGGCTACCGCCAGCGGGTGACGTGCCAGGATTTCTTGCCGCGCCGCAGCAGGGCGACGGATCCGTGCAACAGATCGCGCTCGGTGAGGCGAGCCTCGAGGCTCGTGACCCGGTCGCCATTGAGTGCAATCGCCCCGGCCTCGACGTGCTTGCGCGCCTCGGACTTGCTCTTGGCGAGCGTCGTCCGCGCCAGGAGCTCGACGAGGGGGATGCCGTCGCCACCGAGCTCGGATCGGTCGTGGTCGGTGGCCGGGGCGAGCGCGAAGACCTCCCCGAGCAGCTCCGGGTCCAGCTCCCGCACGCTCCCCTCGAAGAGCGCGCGGGCCGCGCCCTCCGCGCTCCGCATCGCCGCTTCGCCGTGGAGCAGGCGGGTCGCGTCGCGGGCCAGCGCCCGCTGGGCCTCGCGCTCGTGCGGCGCTGCCGCGTGGCGGGTAGCGAGCGCCTCGATCTCGGGCACGGGAAGATCGGTGAAGGTCAGGAGGTAGCGCCGGACGTCGGCGTCCGCCGTGTTGAGCCAGAACTGGTAGTAGCCGTAGGGCGACGTGCCGGGCGCGCCGGACGAGCGCGTGTGGCTGAGCCACACGGCCCCCGCCTCCGTCTTGCCGAATTTTCCCCCGTCGGCGCGTGTCAGCAGCGGCGCGGTCAGGCCGAAGGCGCGGGGACCGCCGGCGGGGGTCGGGCCCTCCAGGCGCCGGACGAGGTCGACCCCCGAGACGATGTTGCCCCACTGGTCGGCCCCCGCCGTCTGCAGGGTGACGCCGCGTTCCCGGTACAGATGGAGGAAGTCGTAGGCCTGGAGCAGCATGTAGCTGAACTCCGTGTAGCTCACGCCCTGGCACTCGCGCTCCAGGCGGTTCTTGACGCAGTCGCGCGCGATCATCTGGTTTACCGAGAAGTGCTTGCCGACGTCGCGGAGGAACGTGTAGGCGCTCATCGGGCGAAACCAGGCGTCGTTGTCGACGATCTCGACGTCCTCACCCAGCAGGCGCTGGAAGATCGGGCGCTGGCCGCGGAGGTTCTCGACGATCTGCTCCTCCGAGAGCAGCCGGCGCTCGGCGTCCTTGCCGCTGGGGTCCCCGATGCGCCCCGTGGCGCCGCCCATGAGCACGATCGGTCGGTGTCCGTGCCGCGCGAAGACGCGCAGGAGCATGATGGCGACGAGGTTGCCGACGGTCAGCGAGTCCGCGGTGGGGTCGAACCCGTTGTAGAGCACGACCGGTCGCCGGAGGTGCTCGCGGAGCGCGGCCTCGTCGGTGGTCTGGAAGAAGAGCTCCCGGGCCTTGAGCTCGTCGAGGACGGCGGCGGGGTCGGTCATGGTCGAGGGATGCTACCGGACCGCGCCCCGGTCCACCCCAAATCAGCGGGCGCAGCCCGCGCGGGGCGACCCTTCGGGTTCGGATGCCGCGCTCCCCGGTTCAGAACTGCGGTCCGGGCGCGGCCGGCATCCCCACGCCCCAGTAGAACAACACCGTGACCCCGGTGCTGTAGGCGACGCAGGTGACCATCGTGGTGACGACGGCGCGGCTCGCCTGCATCGGCACCTCGGTCGGAGAGCTGCCGACCTTCAGGCCGAAGTGGCAGCTGAACCAGCCGACGATCAGCCCCAGGCCGGTCCCCTTCGCGACGAAGAGCAGCAGATCGAGCGGGACCAGCGCCGCGGCGAAGCCGGCGCGGAGCGAGCCGAAGGTGGGCGACGCGACCAGCATGCTGACGACGTACCCGCCGCCCACGGCGATGGCCGCAAAATAGACGGTGAGGACGAGCACGCTGACCACCGACGCGACGACGCGCGGCCACACCACGTAGCGGCCGACGTCGATCCCGAGCGACGCGAGCGCGTCGATCTCGGAGTTGACCTTCATGTTGCCGAGCTCGGTCGCGATCGCGGTCCCGGAGCGGCCCGCGATGATGATCGCCGTGAGCACGGGAGCAAGCTCGCGGATCACGACGGCGACCAGGATGCTCCCGAGCACCTCGCCGCCGGCCCCCGGCGCGAGCAGGCTCGTCTGGATGATGATCGTGGTCCCCATCAAGAGGCCCACCACGCTCACCAGCGAGACGGCGTCGACCGCCGTGAACACGATCTGGGAGAGGGTGAGGCTGCGGACGGTGGCGGCGGCCGCAACGCCTGGGCCGCCCGCGGTCACCACCGCCTCGTGCAGCGTCCGGAGCAACTCGCCGAGGGTGCGCAGGGAGGCGATGACCCTCCCGCCCAGGCCGGCGATCAGCCCTCGCTCGGAGCCGACGGCTCGCCGCGGGTCGTAGGGGAGGGTCGAGCGCACGGCGCGAGTCTAGCTCGCCGGCCCCACGCGCGTCATCGCGCCTGGCGCGGCGCCGATCCGGCGCTCGGGCGCCCGCCGGCCGAGCGCGGTCGCCCGGCGCCCGCCCACCGCCGTCGAAACGCCGTCGCGCGGGCGCGCGGGATGCGCTAACCCGGCCGGGATGGCCAGGGTGACCGTGGTCGGGGCTGGGATGATGGGCACCGCGCTCACCTTTCCGCTCGCCGACGCCGGACACGAGGTGCGTCTGGTCGGCACGCACCTCGACGACGGGATCGTGGACGCCCTCGTCGGCACGGGCGTCCACCCCGGGCTCGGGGTCTCCCTCCCGCCGGGCGTCGAGGCACTGCCCCACGCCGCCGGCGCGGGCGCGATCCACGCGGCGGAGCTGATCGGCGTCGGCGTCAGCTCGGCTGGCATCGGCTGGGTGGGCGAGCTCTTGGCGGCCCACGCCCGGCCCGGGGCGCCGGTGATCATGATCACGAAGGGGCTCGCCCTCCGCGACGGCGCGCTCGAGCTCTTGCCCGACGCGCTCGCGCGGCGGCTCCCCCCGCGTCCGGACGGGGGGCCCGCGGCTCCCGTGGCGGTCGCCGGTCCCTGCATCGCCGGCGAGCTCGCGCGGAGGGTACCGACCGCCGTCGTCCTCACCGGTCGCGACGGCGCGCTCGTGGAGCAGATCGCGGCGCTCGTTGCGACCCGGTATTATCACCCGTTCGTCGACCGCGACGCCGTCGGGGTGGAGGTCTGCGCGGCGCTGAAGAACGCCTACGCGATGGGCGTCGCCTTCGGCGCGGGGCTGCACGAGCGCACCGGCGGCGTGCCCGGCTCGGTCGCCTTGCACAACTACGAGGCGGCCGTCTTCGCCCAGAGCGTCCACGAGCTGCAGCAGGTCGTCGGGGCGCTCGGGGGGATGCCGGCCACCGCCGCCGGGCTCGCCGGGGTGGGTGACCTCGACGTCACCTGCAACGGCGGCCGCACTGGCCGCTTCGGTAAGCTGCTCGGTGCGGGGATCGGGGTCGCACGCGCTCGCGCCGCTCTCCCCGGGGTGACGCTCGAGTGCCTCGAGATCCTCGCCGTCTTGCGGGCGGCGCTGCCTGGGCTCGAGCGCGCGGGCGGGCTCGAGCCGGAGGACTTGCCGCTGCTCCGGCACCTCGCCGCCGTCGCGCTCGACGACGCCCCGGTAGACCTGCCGTTCGCGCGGTTTTTCGGCCGCGGCGGATCACGCTTCAAAACCGAGTGCGCACCGTGACATGATCGTCCCCGTCGAGCACTCGATGTCCGACCCGTCGAAGATCCGTCGCTTCCGCTGTCCCGACGCGCTCTGGGAAACCTACGAGCGCCTGGCGGCCGAGCTCGATCAGTCGCTCGACGAGCTCATCACGGGGGCGCTGGTCGAGCACGCGCGCCGTCGCGCGTCGCCTGCCCCGGAGTCGGGGTCGGTGGGCTCCGCTCGCGCCGCGCCGCGCAGCGAGGTCCGGTCGCCCTCCTCGCCGCCGGCGCCCCGCCGGGCGCCGAGCAGCGTCCCGCCCCGGGGCTCCGCCCGGACGGCGCTCGCGTCGCCGCTCGTCGGCGGCGCTGTCCCGCGCCGGCCGTCGACCGCGCCGCCCCCGGGGCGGTCCGTGCCGGCGCCGTCGACGCTCCCGCGGGTCGCCGGGGGGCCGCTCGTCTCGTCGTTGCCGGTCCCGGCGCGCGCCGTCGCGCTCACGCCGCCCCCGCCGCCGCAGCGCTCCGCGGTGCCGCCGCCCCCGCCCCCCGTGAGGGGTCCGTCGGCCGTGCCGGGGCTGCGGCCCCCGTCGTTGGTCGCCCCGGCGCCGCGCTTCGCCGCGTCGACCCCACCCGCGCCGCCGGTGCGGGCCCCGGCCCCGACGCTGTGGATCACCTATGCGGGGGCGCGGTTCCCCGTGCACAAGGACCGCTTCGTCATCGGTCGCGTCAAGAACGCGAGCGATCTGGTGATCAAGGATCCCAACGTGTCCCGTCACCACGCCATCATCGAGCGGCGCGGGACGGAGTTCGTGTTGCAGGATCTGGGCTCCACCAACGGCATCGTGTTCCGGGGCGAGCGCGTCGCGCGTCGCATCCTCGAGGACGGGGACGCCGTCTACGTGGGCGACCACGAGCTCCGCTTCAGCTTCGAGTGAGCTCGGCGGGGCGTGGCGCTCACCGCGAGACGTGGGCCGTGATCGGCAGGCGGAAGGACAGGTCGCGTCCGAGCGGCGGGAAACGGGTGGCTCGCGCGACCGTCAGCAGGCAGCCACCGAGCGGTGTCGCGGAGAGGGTTGCGGGCGAGAGCTCGGCATCGCGCACGGTGCCGTCGGCGCGGAGCTGGAAGCGCAGCCCGATCTCCGGGGCTCCGGTCAGCTGCTCGACGTGCGTCTCGAAGCAGCGCTCGACGTCCGGCTGGCGCTCGGCGAGGGCCGCCGCGATGACCTCCGCGGGCGCCGTGCCCCCGGCCACGCTGCCGGATCCGGACGGGGCGGCGGCGGCGGCCGCGCTCGCGAGCTCGGGCGGGCGCGGCGTCGGGCCGAGCGCGTCGCTCGACGGGTCGGCGAGGTGATAGGCGCTGCCAACCAGCGGCGCGGGCCGCGGGCGCAGGGCGAGCAGGAGCCCACCGGCAATGGCGCCCGCGACCAGCACGCCGCCCACGGCGAGCGCGAGGCGGCGTCGTCTTCCGCCTCGGCGCGCTGCGTCCGGATCCGCCGGGCGCACCGTGACGGCGTCGAAGCGGCTGACCGCGGCCGTCACCACCGCGGTCGTCGCGTCGGCCTCCACGCCGGCGTGGTGTCGCATGGCCGGCGGCGTCGAGCTCAGCCCCACCGAGATCCCGGGCATCTCCTGGCGCCACGCCGCGTCGCGCTCGACGAGCGGGTCGAGGCTGAGCATGATCGGCAGGTTGCCCTCGAAGTCCGCGCGGACGTGCTCGGCGAAATTGCGGTGCGCCACCTCGTCGTCGGTGACGCGGAGGCGGCGGAGCTCGTGGGCCAGCTCTGCCGCGTCGCCGTAACGCTCGCGCGGGTCCTTGGCGAGCGCGCGAGCGAGCACGCGGTCGATCGCGGGGGGCAGGTCGGGTCGGCGCTGGGCCAGGCTCGGGGGATTGACGGTGAGCACGCGCTGCACCGTGTCCCCCATGTTCTGGCCGCGGAACGGGTTCTCGCCGAGCAGGATCTGCAGCACCACCACCGCGAGCGAGTAGACGTCGGCGCTCGGCGTGGGCTCGCCGCCCTGTACCAGCTCGGGCGCGCTGTACGCGATCTTGCCCTTGAAGGTCCCGACCCGTGAGCGGTACTCGCCGGCGTCGTCCGCCGCCCGAGCGATCCCGAAGTCGGCGAGCTTCACCTGACCGTCGAGGCTGATGAGGATGTTGCCGGGAGAGACGTCGCGGTGAACGATCGAGAGCCTCGTGCCGTCCGCGCGGCGGTAATTGTGCGTGTAGGTGAGGGTGTCGAGGACGGAGACGGCGACGTGGAGCGCGTCGTCGCTGAAGAACGGTAGCTGGACCTGCTCGCGGTAGCGGAGCCAGGCGCCGAGGTCGTAGCCGTGGACGTACTCGAGCACCATCACGTAGGTCCCGCCCTCGTCCCCGAAGTCGAGGACGTTGACGATCCCGGGGTGGTGAAGGTTGCTCAGCAGCCGGGCCTCGCGGACGAAAAGCTGCACCATCGTCGGATCACCGAGCAGCTCCGCGTGGACGCTCTTGATGACCACCGGTTTGGCGAAGCCCGCCGCCCCCTCGGTGCGGGCCAGGTAGACGGCGCCCATCCCCCCGCGCCCGATCGACATCACGACGCGGTAGCGCCCGAGGAGCGTCTTGCCGGCGAGCGCATCGAGGGGCATCGTCACGGGGAGGTGGTACGGCGCAGGTAATAGTGCGTGCCGCGAGTGGGGTGCTCGAAGCGGATGGGGAGGGCGGAGCCGTCCGACGGCGCCTCCGCCTCGCCCGCGAAGCGCTGCTGTCCGTCCAGCGACAGCTCGCGATCGCCGACGTAGACGCGCCAACCGGGGAGCGCCGTGCCCGTCACCGGCACCTTCGCGCCGGCCGTCAACTCCAGCGGACCGGCGATGGCGGCCGTGGGGCTCGCGTTGTCGAAGCGCAGCACGATGCTCGTCGTCCGGGACCGCCGAGGTGGGTCCGTCGCTGCCTCGAAGTACACATGGTAGGTGCCCTCGGGCAAGCCCCCGGACGGGAACGCATGCTGGGGCGCGCTCGCGCTGACGGTCTTCGAGAGCGGCCCGGTGAGGACCAGGGTGTAGGAGGGGGCGGGCGGTGCGGTGGCCCAGCCCACCGACACCTGCGGCAGCCGGTTCTGGTAGAGGACCGTGTAGCGGCGCCCGTCCGTGTTCACGTGGCTGGTCGGCGCGGCCTGGGCGGCGACGGTCTTCCGGCCCGTGTCTCGCAGCACGGTGGCGGTGCCGGTGGCCACGGTCGCCCGGTCCGGCCCTTGCCGCCCGAGGCACCGAACGGTGTAGGTCCGCGTGCCGATGGCGAAGGGGGCGGTCGCCGGCTCCTCCTGGCTGGCGAAGGAGTGACCCGAAACCTCGACCGCGGCGCCTCTCGAGCACTTGCCGCCGAGTCGGAAGCCCACCACCGTCGGTGGGGCGGGATCGTGGACGGTGAAGGTGGCGCCGCCGTCCACCACCAGGTTGGCCGGGGAGGGCGCGCGACCGAGGACGTCGACCTTGCCCTGGGCGTCGAGCGTGCCGGTTTCGCCGCCGCGGACCTCCGCGGTCCGCTCTCCCCGCAGATCGACCGCCCCGAGGAAGACGCGCACCCGCGCGCTCCGATCGGCCCCGAGCTGGATCTCCGCGGCCGTGTCCTCGCCCTTGGTCACGATCACCCCGCCCGGGACGGTCACCGAGCCGCCCGTCGCGGTGAGGCGCACCGGGCCGGACGCCTGCACCAGGGTCCCGCCGGGCACCCCGACGAGGAATTCGCCCTGGGCTAGCTCGGCCCGCTCCGCGCCGCGCTGCACCGACACGGTGGTGTTCGCGCCGACCCGCACCCCCGTCCCTGGCGCGAGCTGGTTCTCGCCGGCGGGGAGGGGCTGCCAGGTCTGGACCCCCGGCGCGCGCTGCTGGGCAGCGCCGCCGCGGGTGGTCGCCACGATCTCCTGGTTCTCGGGCGGCGCCCCGGCGTCCGGCGGCGCCGGCGCCGCGCTGGCGCTCGGGGCCGCGGCCAGCGCGAACGGCTCCAGCACCACGCCGCCGAGCTCGACCTCGATCCCGCGCCCGCCGGCCACCGCGACGCCGCCGGGGCCCTCGTCTCCGAGCGTGATCTTGCCGAGCTCGACCGCGTACCTCATCCCTCGCCGTGATCGCGCCATCACCAGGCGCGACTGCGGGTCGATCACCACCTTGCCGAACGAAGAGCTCACCCGGACCTGCTGGCCGCCGGTTTCCAGCACCGCCTCGCCGACCTCGACGTCGAGCACGAGGAACCCCTTGGGTCCGTGGGGCAAGAAGCGGATCGTGCCGCCCGCGGCGAGGTGCAGCCGCGCGTCGCCGGCGAGCGCGAGGGTCGCCCGGGAGTCTGCCGCGGCCCGGACCCCGTCGCCCATGTGGAACCGCGCGCCCGTCGGCGCCGGCTGCCAGGCGCGCTCGCGCCCGGCAAAGTCGCGGGTGATCGTGCCCGTCGATTGCACCAGCTCCGCGACCGCCGGGGCCTCGCCGCAGCGGCACCCGGCCAGCGACGCCACGGCGACCAGCACCCCGAGGAGTGTGAGCAGCGGCGAGCTCATGGCCGTGGACGCAGATCGGCGTTGAGGATGGTGACGCCTCGGTTCTCGATGCGAACGGTGCGGCGCTGCTGGGTGAAGCCCTCCGACTCGACCTCGACCGTGTAGCTGCCCGGGGGTACCTGCAGGGAGAAGGACCCGTCCGCGGCGGTGGTCGCCGTCTGCGCCGTGCCCACCACGCGCACGCGGGCCGCGACGGGCGTGCCGTCGAGCGCGCGCACCAGGCCACGGAGCTCCCCGGCCGGAACCGCCGGGCGCAGCAGGATCTCCACCGGCGTCCCCGCGGCTTCGGTCACCTCCACGTCCCTCGACGCAGGGTCGAAGTCGACGGCCGACACCGTCAGCGTCCCCGCGCCGCACGCCTCCCCCCGGATCTCGAAATGGCCGGCGGCGTCGGTCCGGCCGGTGGTCTCAGCCTCACCGACCTGGGCCTTCACCTCGGCGTCGACGATCGGCGCTCCGCCCTCGTCCACCACCGTCCCGGTGACCGTGCAGACGACCGGCTCCGGCGGCGCGGGTGGCGCGGGCGGCGTTGGGGGCGCAGGCGGCGCGGGGGGCGCGGCAGGGGGCGGCGGGGCTGCCGACGGTGGCGCGTCCGGCACCGGCATGGGTCGGGCGCGCAGGCCCACGCTGAGCAAGAACCGCGGCTCGATCGGGGCGAGCGGGGCGTCGGGAGCGACCGAGGGGCGCCCGGTGGGGACCACCTCGGCGAGGACCTCGAGGCTCAACAGCGGCAGGATCGGGTGTCGCGCCCCGGCGGTCAGCCGCAACGGGGAACGACCCAGGCCGGGCGAGTCGCTCCCGAGGAGCCAGTCGGCGCTGACCTCGCCGAGCAGCTCGAGCGCCCCCACGCGCTGGCTCACCCCGAGGCCGAGCAGCAGGGCGTCGAACTCGCTCACCCCCAGGGAGACGCGGTCGCCGACTCGCAATCGCTCCGGGTCCGGCTCCGTCTCGGCGCTGCGGTCCAGCCGGAACCCGAGCAGCCCGGCCACCGTCGTTCGCCCCTCGCCCGGCGTGGCCGCGACCAGCCCGCGTGCGTCCAGGGTGGTCGCCCCGAAGTCGACGGAGGGGGCGTCGCTGCCCGGTAGCCACGCCACGAGCTCGGCGCCGAGCCCGAGGGCCTGCCAGCGCTGCCCGACGCGCGCGCCGAGGCGAGGCTCGCCGACGCCGCCGGCGTCGTCACCGCGCGCGTCGGCCGGGTGCACGTCGTAGCGACCGTCCAGGCGCAGGTCGAGCGCGAGCCAGTCGACGGGAGCCACCGCGACCGCGACCACGCCGAGCGCCCGGTGGTTGGCGCCCGACTGCTCCGCCTGCGCCTCGGTCAGGCCGTAGCCGCCCGTCACCGCCAGCGACAGGACGCTCGCGCGGGCACCCGGGACGCCGACCCGTGCCACGCCAGGCAGCGCCGAGGCCGTGTCGCCCACGGTGACGCGCCTCGGCGCCGCCGCCAGGTCCTCCTCGGCGCCGGCCCGGAGCGGCAGGCCCAGCGTGGCGAGGCCCAGCGTGGCGAGGCCGACGGCGACGGGAACCGCGCGCCGCCCGAGGCGGCGCGGCGCGCACGGCCTCCCGCCCTGGCGCAGGATGCGTCGAGGATCGGTCGCCCCCCCCTCCCTGCGAGCGCGCAGTGACACCACCAGCGCCACTCTACCATGGTCGCGGTCGGATTTCGCCGGTGCCAACGCCGCGCGCGCCCCCGAGGGCGGTTTCTCCGAGGGCGGTTTCTCCGGGAGCGGGAACCCCCTCCACGAGCTCCAATCCCCCGTCTCCAACACCCCGGCCGCCTCGCCGGGCGCGGTCTTCGGCCGGCGCCGCCCCCGGTCGTCCCCTCGTTCCCCTCTGGACCGGGCTCAGGGCGGGCGCTCTTTCTCCTTGCCCAGCGCGTGCCGCTGCACGCCCGCCGCCTTGGCGCAGACGACCCGCGACAGGTTGACGACCAGGCGCAGCGCGAGGCGCGGGTTCGTCTCGCTGAGCCCTTCGAGCGAGCGCTGGCTGATCGCGAGCAGGCGCGCGTCGTCGCTCGCCGCACGAACGCGCGAGGGACGGGCCGCCCCGAGCAGGAACGGGACCTCCCCGACGATCGCGCCCTCGGCGACGCGCGCGGTCGCGCCGCGGCCGTGATCGAGCTCCACGGCCCCCGACAGCACGACGTAGAAACACTCGGCGCGCTCGGCCGCCGCGACCAGGAGCTCGCCCGTGCGGCCGGAGACGATCTCGCTCTCGGTCAGGAACGCGTGGAGCTCCTCGCGTCCGATCCCGTCGAAGAGCGAGGCGTCGCCCGTCGTCGATCCCCGGAAGAGCCCCTCGACGCGGTCGCTCTGGAGCTTGAGCTCGGCCGCCTTGCGCGTCAGCCCCGCCGACTCCGGGGTAGGGGCGCCGCGCGCGGCCTCGAGGTACCGCTGCACCGCCTCCTCCGTGCGTCCGGAGCGCCCCAGCACCTCGGCGAGGGCGTTCAGCAGGTGCCATCGTTCGACGTCGTTCGGATCGCCGAGCGCGAGGGCCAGCTCGAAGAAGTGCGCCGCTCGCGCGAAGGCGAGTGACTGCTGCGCGCGCTCCGCGGCCCGCACCGCGTGCTCGGCGGCGAGCGTCCGGCGGCCGGCGTCGGCGAAATGCCGAGTCAGCGTCTCGGGCTCGCTGCGACCGGTGGCGGTGAGCTCGACGGCGATCCGCTCGTGGAGCGCCCGGGTCCGCTGGCTGGTAAGCCGTCCGAGCAGCACCTCGCGCAGCGGCTCGTGGGCGATCTCCACCACCTCGTGGCCGAGGCGTCGCCGCGACTCGACCAGGCGCTGCCGGCGGAGCGCGGCCACGGCCAGCCGGGGATCGCCCGCGAGGCCGGCGACCCGGGCCAGGATCTCCTGCTCGATCGGGGCGCCGGAGACGGCGAGGACGGTCAGCAGCCGCTGGTCCGCCTCCGGCAGCTTCGCGACCCGGGCGGCGAGGGCCTCCTCCAGCGTGACGCCGACGCGGGCGCGCGGATCGAGCGGGATCTCGTCGCCGCCCTGTGCGCCGAAATGCCGGCTGAGCTCGGCGATGAAGAGTGGGTTACCGCGCCCCTCGCGCGCGATGGCCTTGGCCAGCGCCCAGGTGGCGTCGTCGCACCCCCCCAACAGGTCGAGCGCGAGCCCGATCCCGGACTCGAGGTCCAGCGCCCCCACCTCGAGCACACGGCGCTGCGCCTGGGTCGGCGGGGGCGCGCGCTCCTCCAGGCGGGAGAGCATCGGACTCTTCTCGACGAGGTCGCCGCGGAAGCCTGCCACGAACAGCAGCGCCGGCGCGTCGGGCGCCTGCAATAGCTCGACCAGGAGGTCGGCGCTGTCGAGGTCGCCCCAGTGCAGATCGTCCACCACGATCGCGAGCGGGTGACGGTCGGCGATGCGCCCGAAGAGCTCCTTGATGGCGGCGAAGGCGCGCGGCCGGGGGTCGTCGTCGACCGCGGTTGCGCCGCAGTGGGGCGCGCGCCGCACCGCCTCCACCCGCTCGAGCACGGGGAAGAGCCGCACCAGCTCGCCCACGTCGCGCGGGAGGAGCGCCTCCACCTCGGCGTCGGGGAGCCGTCGCAGGTAGCGGCTCAGTCCGTCGATCACGGCGTCGAACGCCTTGTAGGGCACCGACTCGCGCTGGTAGCAGCGCCCCGTCAGCACGACCGTCGAGCCCTCGGAGCGCACCTGGTCGATGAAGCGGTCGAGCAGCAGAGTCTTGCCCGTCCCCGCCGGGCCGTGCACGTAGACCACTACCGGCAGGCCGCGGCGCGTGTCGGTGAGCGCGCCGCCGAGCGCGGCGAGCTCCCGGGCACGCCCCACGAAGGGCGGCGCCGACTCGGGTGCGGCCGTCGCCGGGATGGAGGCGCGGTGGGTGGGGACCACCAACACGGGGCCGAGCCGCAGGCGCGCCGCGACGTCGCCGAAGCCGGGCCGGAGCGAGGGGTCGCGCCGCAGCAGCGCCCGACAGAGGTGGTCCAGGTCCGGCGGGACCCCGCCGACGAGGCGCGCCGGGGCGGTCGGCTCGACCTGCTGCTTCTGGGCCAGCACCTCGCGCACCGATCCGGTGAACGGGAGCCGCCCGGTGAGCGCCTCGAAGAGCATCACGCCCACCGCGTACCAGTCCGAGGCCGCCGTCGCCGGCTCCCCCGCGGCCTGCTCCGGCGCCATGAAAGCGGGCGTGCCGACCACCATCGCGTCCTCCAGGGACAGCTCGAGGCCGCCATCGTCACTCCCGCGCGCCAGCCCGAAATCGAGCACCACCACCCGCCCCTCCGCCGTGACGAGGACGTTGTTCGGCTTCAGATCGCGGTGGAGCTTGCCGGCGGCGTGGATCGCGCGGACCGCCTCCGCGAGCTGGGCGAGGGCGGTGCGGAGCCGCGCCAGATCGGGCTGCCAGCGCGCGGAGGCGGGGGTCGCGCCGACGAGCGCGGGGTCCGCCGCCACCCCGTCCGCGTCACCGCTCGGGAGCGGCGTGAACGCCCCCGGGGACTGCAGGGTGTGCAGCCCGGTCGGCTCGCGCCGCGCCTCCGGCGGCTCGCCCATCGTCGGCGGCGCACCCCGGACGTGATCCACGAAGCCCCGCCCCGGGACGTACTCCATGGTGAAGAACCAGCAGTCCCCCTCGGAGACGAGGTCGTACAGGGCGACGAGGTTAGGGTGAACGACGTCGGCGAGGGAGCGAAACTCCTGCTTGAGTCGGTAGATCGCCGCCGGGTCGACGCGCGTCAGTGTCTTCAGCGCTACGGCGCGCCCGCGCTCGCCGTCGAAGGCCTCGTAGACCACGCCCATCCCGCCGGCGCCGAGGCGGCGGCGGACCGTGTAGCGCGTCGTGCCCGCGAACTGCTCCCGCATTCGACCTCGGTCAGTCGTCGTAGGACACCTCGAGCACCGAGAGCGTGATCTCGCCGGCGGGTCGGCGCACGGTCGTCGTGTCGCCCCGGCGCCGCCCGAGGAGCGCCTGGCCGAGCGGGGAGCGAAAGCTCACCAGCCCGCGCGTTGGATCTGCCTCGTCGGGGCCCACCAGGACGTACGTGCTCCGCTTGCCCGCCGGGTCCTCGACCGCCACCCGCGCGCCGAAGCGCACGGCGTCCTGCGGGATCTCCTCCGTACGCACGACCTCGGCGCGCTCCAGACGCCGGGTCAGGTAGCGGATCTTGCGGTCGATCTCGCGCAGGCGCCGCTTGCCGTAGATGTACTCCGCGTTCTCCGAGCGATCCCCCTGTGCGGCGGCCTCGGCCACCTCCTGCACCACCCGGGGGCGCTCGCGCTCGAGCAGCTGGCGGAGCTCCTCGGAGAGCTTGCGGGCGCCGCTGGGGGTCAGGTACGTGGTTTCCGCCATGGGCGCTCTGCGGCGGCGATGGTCGGGCGAGCGCCCCGGACCGTCGGTGAGCCGAGGGGACGCATCATACGGACCCTCGCGTGGCGGGCTCAAGCGCCCTCGGCGCCGATCCCGGAACGCGCGCGTGGTGGCCGCCGCGAGCGCGCCGCCCCGATCCCGAGCCGAGAGGCAGCGCAGGAGGCGCGGGCGGGCTATGCTCCCGGGCCGTGAACACGGCCGCTCCCCCGGTGCGGCCTCGTCGTCGGCGGGGCCTGATGATCCTCGGCTGCCTCGGCGCCCTCCTCGCGGCGGGCGTCGTCGTCGCCTTGCTCGGTCTGGCCCTGTCCGCTCGCCTCCTCGATCCCTACCTCCAGCGGCGCGTGCGCGAGGCGGCCCGCGAGCGGGGCTTCGTCATCGACTTCGCCACGCTGCGTCCCTCCCTCACCAAGCTGGAGCTGGAAGGGGTGACCCTCACCCTGGTGGGCGTGGCGGGGATCGACGCCCACCTCGATCGGCTCGACCTCGCCCTCGACGACCTCGAGCCGGTCGCCGCCACCGTGCACGGCGGGCGGATCCGTGTCGTCGGCTCGGCGCCGGCGCTCGCGCTGTCCTTCGCCGAGTGGACGCGCGCGTACCCGGCCACCTACGCGGTCCCGCTGACGGCGCACGGGATCGGTGTCGAGTGGCGCGAGGCGGCGGCGGCGAAGCCCTGGCTCTCCCTCGCCGGGGGCAACCTCCTGCCCACGCCGGTCGGAGGGGCGTTCGCCGCCGAGCGGGCGGAGGTTTCGGGGCTGGACGTGGGGCGCGTCACGGCCGGCTATCAGGCGTCCGAGGCGCAGATCGCGCTCGGCTTTGGCTCCCCGTCACCAGCCGAGGGTCCGGTCCAGATCGTGGTCCGGCATGCCGCCAATCCCCCGGTCGCGCTCGTCACCCTCCGTCCGACGCCGCTCGAGCGCCTCGCCGGTCCGCTCGGCATGCCGCTGCCGAAGGGCGGCATCTCCGTCAGCGGCGTCGCCGAGCTCACGCTCCCCGTGGGGATGGGGGCCGGACCCGTTACCGGGACCCTCCACGCCGCGCTGAAGGGCTACATCCCGCCGCACCCCGTGGAGCTCGACGGCTTCGTGTTCGGCGACGTCACGGAGCTCGACACCAAGCTCGCGGTCTCCGCCGATCGGGCGAAGGTCGCCCTCACCGAGACGCGCGTGACCGCCGGGAGCTTCGTGGTCAAGGGGAAGGGCGACGTGACGCGCTCGGCGCAGACCGCCCGCGTCCGCCTCGCGCTGCGCGGGGATCTGCCCTGCTCCGCGCTGGTCGGCGCCGCCGCGAAGAGCCGGCTCGGCGAGGCGCTCGGTCGCCTCGCCGCCGGGCTGGTCCGGGATTACGTGAGGGGCAGCGTCGCCGTGCGCATCGACATCGACGCTCAGACCCATCAGCTCGACCAGGCGCGCATGATCCGCACCATCGGGGTCGGGTGCGGGCTGCAGCCGATCACCATCCCGGGGATCGGGACGATCGACCTGTCTGGGCTGGACTTGACCGACCTGCCGAGGGGGCTGCCGACGGGGCTACCCTCGGCGCTGCCGCCCATCCCCTCGGCGTGGCGGCTCCCACCCTTCCCCACCGCGCTGCCGCTGCCCTCGCTCGGGACCGCCTCACGGGGGAGCGGCTCGGGTGAGGCCGAGCCGCCGCCATGAGGGCGCGCGGCGCTCGGGCGGCGCTCCGTCGCTGGCGCCGGCGATCCGCGGGGCGCGGCACCCTCGCGGGGCTGGTTGGCGTCCTGACGCTCGCAGCCTGCGCCCGCTCCGCGTCCCCGGGCGACCGGAACGGGATCGGCGCGTCCCGGCCGCCCGCGGCGAGCGCCGCTCGGCCAACGCGCGAGTGGCCGGACGCCGACCCGGCGGGGCCCGGCGGTTCGGCGGGGGGCGCGCCTCCGGGCGGCGCCGCGAACCCCGGGCTGCCGCCGCTAGCCGCCCCCGCACCGCTCGTCGAGCTCGAGGTCGCCGGGCATGGGAACGCGGTGGTTTCGTTGCCGCTCGGCGCCACCGCGCCACGCCCCCTGCTGGTGGCGACGCATGGCAACTACGACCGACCCGACTGGACCTGCGCCGTCTGGCGCGACGTCGTCGGCGATGGCGCCTTCGTCCTCTGCCCGCGCGGCGTGGCCCGCCCCGATCCGCCGGCGATGAACGATCCTCGCTACCACTACCTCACCAACCAGCATCTCGAGCGCGAGATCGAGCAGGCGCTCGACAGCGTGCGCGCGGCCTACCCGGAGCACGTCGCCGCGCCGCCTCACGCCTTCGCGGGGTTCTCCCAGGGGGCCATCATGGGGGTCGCGATCTTGGGCCGCCGTCCGGAGTGGTTCGACCGGGCTGTGCTGATCGAGGGCGGCTTCGATCGCTGGAGCTCGGCGAAGGTCGCCGCCTTCGCGGCCGCCGGCGGCCGGCGCGTCCTGTTCGCCTGCGGCCAGTGGGACTGCCAGCGCGGCGCCCGGACGGCGATCGGCTGGTTCGAGGCGGCGGGCCTCGAGGCCCGCGTCGTCTTCGCCAAGGGCGCGGGCCACTCCTACGGCGGCGCGGTTGCCGAGCTCATCTGGGGGGAATGGGGCTGGTTCTTCGCCGACGACGCGCGCGGGTCGGCCCCGTGATCGAACCCGGGGGAGGGGGAGCTGGCGCCGCCCCCAGCCGAAAACTTGCCCGTATGGCGCGTCCGGGGCTACGCCGGCGGACACTGGCGCTGGGTTTCTCGGGCGAGGCCGGGCGCCCCCTTTGGACCCTGCGATGACGCGGTGCCCCCCCGAGCGAGCGGTGATCGTGGATGTCGGCACCACGAAGGTCGTGGTGATCGTCGCCGAGGCCCAGGACGGCGAGCTCGCGGTGCGGGGCGCGCGCTCGGAGGCGTGGAACGAGGTCGCCGACGGCGTGGTCGTCGATCCGGAGCGCGCCGCGCGGGTGGTGCGCGACGTCGCGCGGTCCGCGGGCGTCGCGGTCGACGCCCCGGTGGACGCCGCGTGGGTGCCGACCACGGTCCTCCGCGGGGCGCTGGCGACCGTGGAGCGGGCGGGGCTCGTCCTCGCCGGGGTGGTGCCGGCGGTGGTGGCGAGCGCCGCCAGCGTCTGCACGGCAGAGGAGCTGGCCGGTGGCGTGGTGGTGATCGAGCTTGGGGCCGGCGGGACCGGGCTCTGCGCCCTCGCGGACGGTGAGATCTGCCACCAGAGCGCGCTCGCGTTCGGCGCGCAGGAGCTCACGGAGGAGCTGGCACGGGGTCTGGGCCTGTCCGTGGCCGCGGCGGAGCAGGTCAAGCGCGCGCACGCCTGCGCGCTCGCGTGGCTGGTGGACGAACGCGAGGAGGTGGCGCTGCCCGAGAGCGGGCGCTCCGTGTCGTGCCGGCGCCTGAGCGCGCTCTGCGCCCCGCTCCTCGATGGCCTCCTCGCGGCCGTCGCGACGCGCATCGCGACGCTCGACCTCTGCCGCACGGGGAGCCCTACCTGCGTGCTGACCGGGGGCGGCGCCGCGCTCGCCGGTCTGGTCGAGCATGCGGAGATCGTCCTCGGCATGCCGACTCGCGTCGGTCGCCCGCGCGCTCTGCGCGGCGCGGTGGAGCGCGTCGGTGGGCTCGGGCAGGTCGCGGTGACCGGCGCGGTCGCGCTGCTCTCTGGGGGGCGCCCGGCGCTCTCGAGGCCCGCGTCCATCATGCCCGCCGCCGCGGCGGTCGCGCGCGCGCTGGTCGGCGCCGCGTGAGGGGTCGAGCCTGCGGTCACGCCCCTCGGGGACCTGGTCACGAGCCCTTCGGGGTGCCAAAGATTGGTCCCATGGAGATCGGGATTGCGAGCCCGTACCTCGGACCCGAGGAGCAGCGCGCCGTGCTCGAGGTGCTCGCGAGCGGGCAGCTCATTCAGGGGGCGCAGGTCGCCGAGTTCGAGCGGCGCTTCGCCGCCGCCCACGGCACCAAGCACGGCGTCGCGACCAGTAACGGCACGGCGGCGTTGACGGCCGCGCTGCTGGCGCTCGGGATCGGACCGGGGGACGAGGTCATCGTCCCCGCGTTCAGCTTCTTCGCGACGGCCTCGTCCGTGGTCGCCGCCGGCGCCGTCCCGCGGTTCGCCGACATCGAGCCGGCGACGTACGCCCTCTCGGTCGAGGCGGCGGAGGCGGCCATCACGCCCCGTACCCGGGCGCTCATGCCCGTCCACCTCTACGGCCACCCCGCCGATATGCCGCGCTTCGCGGCGCTCTGCGCCCGCCGCGGGCTGCTGCTGCTGGAGGACGCGGCTCAGGCGCACCTGGCCGCCATCGACGGTCGCCACGTGGGCACCTGGGGCACGGCGGCGTTCAGCTTTCACCCGACCAAGAACATGACCACCACTGAGGGGGGGATGGTGCTGACCGACGACGACGCGCTCGCCGCGCGGCTGCGGATGCTCCGCGACCAGGGCCGGAGCGCCCCGTACCGCCACGAGCTGATGGGCCTGAACCTCCGCATGACGAACCTCTGTGGCGCCATCGGTCTCTGTCAGCTCGCACGGCTCGCCGGGTGGACGGAGCAGCGCGAGCAGAACGCCGCCGCCTACCGCGCTGGCCTCGAGCGCGTCACCCACCCGACCGTGCGCCCGGGCTGCCGGCACGTCTTCCACCAGTACACGATCCGGGTACCCGCGGGCGCGGACCGCGACGCGATCGCCGCGCGCCTCCGCGAGCGCGGGATCGGGGTCCGGGTCTATTACCCGCTCGCCATCCACCAGCAGCCGGCCATGCGACGGCGTTACGCGGAGCTCGGCCTCCCCGAGGCGTCGTTGCCGGAGACCGAACGCGCCTGCCGGGAGGTGCTCAGCCTCCCCGTGCACCCGCGGCTGACGCCGGCGGAGATCGACACCGTCATCCGGGAGGTGAACGCGGCCTGCTGACGGCAGCGGTCGTCACGGCCGGCAGCAGCCGGCGCGACCGCCCGGGGGCGGGTTCGCCGCCGCGCCGCGCGCCCCCGGGCCCCGTCCGCCTCACGGCCCGGGCACGACCAGCGCCGAGCGCAGGCGAATATCGCGCGAGGAGCTGCCGACGCGGATCTCGAAGCTGCCCGGCTCGTGGCGCCAGCCGGCGTCGCCCGCCCCGGTCGGCGCCGCGAACTGGAAGGCCCGGAGCGGCAGGACCAGCGTCACCTCGCGCTCCTCGCCCGGGCCGAGCTCGAGCCGCTGGAAGGCCCGGAGCTCCTGATCGGGCCGCGGCACGCTGGCGACGTCGTCGTGGACGTACGCTTGCACCACCTCCGCGCCGCGCCGCGACCCCGTGTTCTTCACCTTGAGGCGCACCGAGACGCTGCGCGCGGGGTCCCACGCGGACACCGCGAGGTCGCGGTAGGCGAAGGTCGTGTAGGACAGGCCATGCCCGAACGGGAAGAGGGGCTCGATCTTGCGGGTGTCGTACCAGCGGTACCCCACCAGCACCCCCTCCGCGTAGGCGACCTTCCCGCCCGTGCCCGGGAAGTTGCCGTGCACCGGCTCGTCCTCGAGGCGGCGAGGGAAGGTGACCGGGAGCTTGCCCGAGGGGCTGACGTCCCCGAGCAGCACGTCGGTGAGCGCCGCGCCGGCCTCCTGCCCCGGGAACCAGGCGTGGAGCACCGCCGGGACGCGATCGAGCCACGGCATCGCCACGGCGGCGCCCGTGGTGGTGACGACGACAACCCGCGGGTTCACCGCGGCCGCGGCGCTCACGATCTCGTCCTGTCGCCCCGGGAGCGCCAGCGACGCCCGATCCATGCCCTCGGTTTCGTCCCCCATCCCGTCGCCGACGGCCGCGATCACGACGTCCGCCTCCCGCGCGACCTCGGCCACGCGGCGCAGCGGATCCAGCTCCGTCGTCTGCCAGAGCAGCTGGACCGTCGCCCCGATGATCCCCTCGTAGTAGTGGAGCTCGAGCTCGTAGCTCTTGCCGGCGACGAGCTCGAGCTCGGTGCTCTTCAGGGTCGGTGGGTGGCTGCCCCAGACGTCGACCACGAGCTGGCCATCGAGGTAGAGGCGGGCGCCGTCGTCGGAGCGGAGCGCCAGCGCGTAGAGGCCGCTCTTGGGGGCTGTCAGCTTGCCGGTCCAGCGCACCGAGAAGCCGTCCTCGGGAAGCCCGGGGGCGGGCGCGGCGAGATCCCAGTGGAAGTCCACGGTGGGATCGACGCGCACGACCTTGGGTGTGCCCTGGCGCTCGGTGCCGACGAAATACTCGCCGAGCAGCCCGCGGCCGGCGTGGCCGGGCGGAGGCGTCAGCGCGGAGGCGGGGATCGGCGCGAGCCCGTCGGGCGTGATCTCACCCGGTGCGTAGTCGAGCTCCACGCTGGGGCCCAGCGCGGCGCCCAGCGCGTCCACCAGCGTGACCTTTCGCGTGGCGTTGACGTGCGCGCTGCCGCCGCCGCCGTCCACCAGCGCGCCGCGGGGGCCGACCACCGCCACCCGCCGCAGGCGCTCGCGCGCGATCGGCAGGGTCGCGCCCTCGTTCTTGAGCAGGACGAAGCCCGCGCGGGCGGCCTCGCGGTTGAGCGCGCGGTGCGCCGGCGTGTCGATCGCCTCCGGGTGCTCCGTGGCGTCGGCGTCGAGGCCGAGGGCCGCGATCACGCGGAGCTGCCGCCGGACCATCTCGTCGAGGTGGGACGGCTCGATCTGGCCGCGCTCGAGCGCCGCGCGGAGCGCGGTTGGCGAGAGTTGGTCGCCCTTCGGCATTTCGAGGTCGAGCCCCGCCAGGATGGCGCGGGCCACGCTGTGCGTCGCGCCCCAGTCCGACATCACCAGCCCCTGGAACCCCCAGGCGCGCCGGAGCGTCTCCGTGAGCAGGCCGGGGTGCTCGCAGGCGTAGACCCCGTTGACGCGGTTGTAGGCGCACATCACCGCCCAGGCGCCGCCGTCCCTCACCGCGGCCTCGAAGGCGGGCAGGTAGAGCTCGTGGAGCGTGCGCGGATCCACCTCCGCGCTGATCGTCATGCGCTCCGTCTCCTGGTTGTTCACGGCATAGTGCTTCACCGTCGCCACCACGCCCTCGCCCTGGACGCCGCGCACGTAGCCGACCACGGTGCGCGCCGCGAGCTCGGGATCCTCGCCGAGGTACTCGAAGTTGCGGCCGTTCAGCGCGGTGCGGGCGAGGTTCACCGCCGGCGCGAGCAGCACGTTCTTGCCGTGCGCCTTCACTTCGCGCGCGATGGCGGCGCCCACCCGGGCGACGAGCTCGGGATCGAAGGTCGCTGCCAGCAGGGTCCCCGCCGGGAACTCCGTCGAGCTGCCGGCGCGGACCCCGACGGGGCCGTCGGTCATCCGCAGCGACGGGATGCCGAGGCGCGGCACCCCCACGGTGTCGAAGCCGGTGCCCGCGACGAGCAGCAGCTTCTCCTCCAGCGTCAGCTCGAGGAGCCACGTCTCCGCCTTCAGGTCGGCTGCGGACTGGCAGGCGGACGCCGCGGGGGCGGCGGACGGGGCGGAGGTCGCCGAGCCGGCGCCGGCCGAGGTCGCCGGGGGTCGCCGCGCGCAGGCGCTGCCGAGGCCGACCGCGAGGGCCAGGCCGGCAACGAGGGTACGGATGGCGGGTTCACGTCCGATTGATGCGCGCATGACGGGCTCCTTCGTTCGACGTCGTGGCACGGACCCCGGGGCGCTCGCAACGCCGACTTGGACGACGAGTACTGCGGGATCGCGTGGTGATACTCCCGTGTGGAGGCGCGGCTCGGCGAGGGCGCTGGCGCTCCACCGTCCCGGTCCGGGCCGCCCGCGACCCGCCCGCTCGTGCGGCCCGCACCACACCGGGCTAGGCTCGGCGCCGATGGTCAGCGTCTGCTTCGTTTGCCTCGGCAACATCTGCCGCTCCCCCACCGCGGAGGGGGTCCTGCGCCACCTCGTCCAGGCCGCCGGGCTCGGCGAGGCGATCGCGGTCGAGAGCGCCGGCACCGGCGCCTACCACGTCGGCGCTCGGCCGGACTCGCGCGCGCGCGCCGCGGCCCAGGCGCGCGGCATCGTCGTGGACGGTCACGCGCGCCAGTTCGAGCGCACGGACTTCGCCCGGCTCGATCACGTCATCGCCATGGACGCGGAGAACCTGCGCGATCTGGTCGCGCTGGCCCCGGACGTGGCCGCGGAGCGCAAGCTCGCGCTCCTGCGCGCCTTCGATCCGGGCTCGCCGCCCGGCGCCTCGGTGCCCGACCCGTACTACGGCGGTCCGGGCGGGTTCGACGAGGTGCTGGAGCTCTGCCTGGTGAGCTGCCGCGGGCTGCTCGCGCACCTGCGTCGCGAGCACGGGCTGTGATCGAGCGGGCGCTGTCGGAGGCGCTCGAGGCCGCGCTGGGTGCGCGCGTGGTCCGGGCCAGTTCTGTCACCGGCGGGGACATCAACGAAGCCTTCTCCGTCCTAATCGCCTCGGGCCTTCGGGTCTTCGTCAAGACCCACCGCGGCGCCGATCCGGCGATGTTCCCCGCGGAGGCCCGGGGGCTCGACTGGCTCCGCGCGGCCGACGCCGTGCGTCTGCCGCGTGTCCTCGCCGTCTCGGCCGGGACCGCCGAGGCGCCGCCGTTCCTCGCGCTCGAGTGGCTCGAGGCTGCCCGCCCCCGCCCGCGCTTCGAGGAGGAGCTGGGGCGGTCGCTCGCGAGGCTCCACCGCCACGGGGCGCCGGGGTTTGGGCTCGATCACGACAACTTCGTCGGCCGGCTGCCGCAGGACAATCGGACCTGCGACGGCTGGGAGGAGTTCTTCCGGGAGCGCCGCCTGCGGCCGCAGCTCGAGCTCGCGGCAGCGAGCGGGCGGATCCCCGCGGCCCTGCGGCGCTCGATGGAGCGGCTGCTGGAGGGGCTCGGGAGTCGCCTCGGCCCCGAGGAGCCGCCGGCGCGGCTGCACGGCGATCTGTGGGGCGGCAACCTCCACGTCGACGAGGGTGGGGGACCCGCGCTCATCGATCCTGCCGCCTACGGCGGGCATCGGGAGGTGGATCTCGCGATGATGCGGCTGTTCGGTGGCTTCGGTCCCCGCGTCTTCGCCGCCTACGAGGAGGCCTTCCCCCTCGCTCCCGGCCACGCCGAGCGCGTCGAGCTCTTTCAGCTCTATCCCCTCTTGGTGCACGTCAACCTCTTCGGCTCGAGCTACGTCGGGGCGGTCGAACGGGTGGTGCGGTGCTACCTCTGAGCCGTGCGCATGCCCCGATCCGCTCGCCCCTACCCGTATGACGCACCGCGTCAAAGGCGCCGCGTCGAGCTTCACCGCGCGCCGACTCCGCTCTGGGCCGGGCTCCTCGCGGGGCTGCTGCTCGGGGGCTGCGCCGCGACCCGGTGCGAGGGCTCCGCCCCTCCGGCGCCCTCACCCCCGGGCCCGCCGAGCGCGGCGGTCGAGCCGGCGCCCGGCGCCAGCGCGGGGGCCACGCTACGGCCCGTCGAGGGCCCCGTCCTGACGCTCTACTTCGCCAACCCGCAGTACGTCGCCACGGGGGACGAGGCGCTCCCGCACCTGGTGAGCGAGGCGCGCTCGACGCCGCCGACGGAGGCGCTCGCGGCGGCCGCGCTCCGCGAACTCCTCGACGTCGGGCCGCGCGCGGGCGGTGTGGCCGTCGCGCCGCCCGGGGTGCGCGCCCGCGTCGGCGGCGTCACGGGCGGGGTGGTGACGGTCGATTTCGACCGCGAGGGGCTCGCGGGCGGCTCGCTCGCGGAGACGATGCTGCTGGCCGCGATCGTCTGGACGCTCACCGAGCTGCCCGGGGTGGACGCCGTCCGCTTCACGGTCGCAGGCGCGACCGCCGAGTCGCTCATGGGGCATGTCGATACGATCCGGCCGCTCCGCCGCGCCGATCTCGGCCGGTGATCCGCGCCATGCGGCGGGGCCCGGGCGGCGGTCACTTCGGCAGCCGGTACTCGAACGTGAACGGTACGAACACCGCGACCCCGAACTGCGCCTGGACGTCGTTCACGATCTCCCGCTCGCCGTACCAGGTCGCGGGATCGCGGCCGGCCCTGGGATCGATGGGGGTCTGCAGGCTCTCCAGGCGGTCCTGGAAGACGTAGTCGCGCAGCTCCAGCGCAGCGGCCAGCCACCTGGAGAAGAAGATCCGGGCGCCGATGCCGGCGTGGCCGGCGAGCTTCGAGGTGTAGGAGAAGGCGCGGTTGTCCGGATCGATGACCGCGATCGGGCGGGTCCGGATCACGCCGCCGCCGCCCACCAGGAAGACGTCCCAGGAGAAGATGAAGTCCCCGAACCCGGCGAACTTGCCGAAGCCCATCACGTAGACCAGATCGAGGCTCGCGCCCCAGTCGTACTCCGAGAGCGGAACCCCCACCCGGGCGGAGCGGCGGACGTCGGCGTTGAACGCGCTGTCGACGTTGAAGGCGCGGTAGTAGTTGAAGGTCGCCCCCACCGCGACCACCTCGGCCAGGTAGTAGCTCACGGAGAGGCCGGGGCCCGGGTGCTGGACGAACTGGTCGTTGAGCGTGAGCGACCAGTACGGCAGGAGCTGGAAGCGCCGCTTCTTCAGGGCGTAGAGCGGCTGCACGGCGTAGATGACCTCGCCGAGGGCTTTGGCGGCCTCCGACGCCATGTCGAGCCGGGGGCAGGCGTCGGGGTCGATGTCGCAGATGGCCTCGAGCCCCGACGCCGGCTCCGCCTCGGGCTCGCCGCTGGCCGCGACCTCGACCCCGTCCGCCGCCGCCGCGGCTGCCTCGTCGCCGCTCGGGTCCGTCGAAATGCCGCTCGCTGCCCCCGGCGCGGGGCTCGGCTCCGCGTCGGCGTCCGTCGCCCGCACGGGGTCGTCCGGTGAGGGCTCGGCCCCGGCGGTCCCGTGGGCGGCGCCGACCAGCGCCAGGCCGAGGAGCGCACCAAGAGCCCGGGTCATCCCGGGCCGCTCCCCGGCGGCTTGGTCCCGTCCCCGGAGGGGTCGCGCCCGTCACTGCGGACGAGCTTGAAGACGCGCTTGCCGTCGCGGATCGTGGGGGCGAGCACGATCAGCTTCTCGAGCCGGATCTCGCGGATCCGACCCGTGCGGGCCACGTCGCGGATCCGCAGCGAATCGCCGTCGGACAGGAGCACGTCGCAGAGCCCGAAGGCGAAATGTTGCACCCGGTCGCCGCGCTCGGGGGAGGGGATCTCTTCGGGCGGCGGCTCGTCCGCGAGCGCCGCCTCGGCGCTGGCCTGCGCGAGCGCGGCCCAGGTGCTCGGCTCGGGGCCGCGGCGGTGGCGCGCGGCGCTCGGCACGGAGCCCGGCGCGCTCCGGCGGTCTTCGAGCGGCGGCCCGTCGTCGCCCGGCTCGGCGACGGCGCGCGTCGGGGCGGGGAAGAACGGCAGCAGCACCGCGGTGACCCCGCTGGTACGGGCCCGCAGCAGCGCGCCGCCGAAGAGCTCGAAGCCGCCGTCCGCGTGGCGGGCTAGGGTGGCCAAGTAGGGGCCGCCCGCGGGCCCGCCGAGGGAGACCAGCGTGACTCGGCCTCGGACCGTCCGCGTTGGATCGACGCCCTCACCCGCCACGCGGAGCTCCACCCCCTCCACGTGGCCCACCGCCTGCACCCACCCGTCGGCGGCGCCGATCGCGAGCCGGAGCGCCTCGACGAGGTCGGACCCGTCCGGGATGGCGATCGCGCGCGCGGCCCCGCTCATGGCCGAAGAGATGCCGCGAACCGCCCCCCGCCGTCAACCTTCCGCGTGCCGGTCTGGGCGAACGTCGACGCCAGCGAGGCGGCTCTCGACCGCTCGTCTCCGCGCAGCCGGTGGGATCGGTGCAATCAGTCGCAGAAGTCCCACTCGGCGATGGTCGTCTCGATCGAGAAGTTCGACTCGATCGTGTGCCGCTCGGCGAAGAAGAGGGCCAAGTCGTAGATCTCGCCGACGCGGATCCCGAGCTCGGTGGCCTGCTCGTCCAGGCGCACGGTCCCGGTCTCGGAGTTGTGCACGCCCCCGAGGTCCAGGGCGAGGCGGCGGTTGATGAAGACCCAGAGGTCGTCGTCGCCGGTGAACGTGAAGGTTTCGCCCCCGACGTAGAGGAAGCGCGTGTGAAGCTCCACCGTGAAGTGGTAGTTGTGTAGGTTCCCCTCGTTGCCGAGGAGCACCCCGTCGATCGGGAAGAAGCCGTAGCGGGTGTAGGCGTAGACCCCGGGCCGCCCGGGCTGCTCCGTGAGCTCGATGTCGATCGTGCCCGTCGCGTTCACGCCCGGGACGTCGCGGTACCACTGGTCGAACTCTACCCGCCCGCTGGTGGTCGGGGTGGTGGGCGTCCCCGCGTAGACCGGCTTGTCGTCGGGGCCGAGCTCGAACTGTACGACGCCGACGTCGACGATCCCCTGCTTCTCCGGCCCGACCTCGAAGTCCGGGTGGGCCTCGTAGAAGTCGCGAACGGTCACCGCGAGGACCGGCGGCTTGGGGAGGGGCGCGGTGCAGGCGTCCCAGACCCCGTCTCGGCAGGTGCGCGTCCCCTCACCGCACACGCTGCGGCAGACGTCGACGAACTCGACGAGGCAGGGCCCCTGCGGCGTGTCCGCCTCGCACCACCTCGAGCCGAGGACGTCCTGGCCCGCGTCGTCGGGGCTGCACTCGCTCACGCATGCCACCCACCCGGCGGCGTCGCACGCCTCCAGGCGGCCGTGCTCGCAGCGCTCGGTGCCATTGCCGCAGCCGTTGGTGCAGGGCCGCTCGTAGCTCGCGTCGCACGGGGTCCAGAAGCCATCCTCGCAGCGCTGCTCACCCTCCCCGCAGTCGTTCCCGCAGGGCCGCGTGGCGCCGGGCGTCCGGCACACCTCGATCTCGGTGCGCCCGCAGGCGCCGCCGGTCACGGCGCCGGCCAGGAGTAGCCAGGGGAGGCGGCGCGGGTGAGCCATGTGCACCGGGTTCACGGGCTTCGCATGCGACCGAGCGCGTCGAGGACGCGCCTCGTCTCGGGGCCGCCGCGTGGGATCGCCGCGCGGACCCACTCCACATAGTACCCGAAGATCACGGGGTCGACGTTGCGGCAGGCGGCTAGCGCGGCCTCGAGCTCGGGCAGGAGCTCCGGGCTGAGCAGCAGCTCGCCGCGGAGGTGGAGCTCCATTGCGTAACTCACCCACCTGCCGTCGTGCAGGCTCCGCGCCAGGCGCAGGGCGTATCGCGCCGCGGCCTCGCAGGTCTTGGCCGGCAAGGGCAGCCCCGATCGCACCCCCGTAAGCAGCCGCTCGAGGTGGTCGGCGAGCACCCGCTCCGCCTCGGCGGGGAGGCCCTGCTCAAGCATCCGATCCGCGAGGCGGCCGAGCACGGGGATTGCGTCGGCGCGATCGGTCGGCGCGTTGGGGGCCACGCTCACCGCCGGCCGCAGCGAGGTGCGGCGCCTCGCCAGCGGCGGCCGCGTCTCGGCGGTGACGGCGAACACGGCGAGCTCGTTGGTCCCGACCAGGATCCGGTCCCCGTCGCGGAGCTCCTGGAGCGTGAAGATGCGGACGTTGTTGACGTAGACGCCGTTGGCGCTGTGAAGATCCTCGATGGCCACCGAGTGCTTCTTGATGAGGAGCGCCGCGTGCTCCCGCGACACGAGCGAGTCCGGCACGACGACGCGGCAGTGGGCGCCGCGCCCGATCAGCACCCGCTCCGCGAACAGCGTGTGGTCGCCGGAGGCGGTGGACAGGTAGACGGCCTCCGTCAGCGCGCGCGCCTCCCCGGGGCGGCTCCCGGCGGGGATGGACCGCAGCGGGAGCGGGCGCACCGTCGCGCGCGGGGTCGGGTGCCGGCGCTGATCCATGCGATCCTCCCCATTTACTATGTCCCGGGGCGCTTGCCCAACCCGTGACCCGGGCCGTGCCGGCGGGGCCCCCGCGCTGCTGGTTCGGAGCGCCCCGAGCCGGTAGCCTCGGCGCCGTGCCGATCGCGCTTCGCGCCCTGCTCGCGGCCTCGCTGCTCCTCGGCCCGCTCGCGGGGGTGGCCCACGCCGCGTTCCCCGGCGTGGTCGCAGCGCGGGACGGGTCGCTGCCGCGGGTGCCGGTGACCCACGTGACCGTCCTGAGGCGGGAGCCGGTCGCCGTGGTCACGGTGTTCGCGGAGGTCGAGTCGTCGCCGTCCCCGCTCGCGCTCGTGCTCCCGGTCCCCGCGGACGTGCGGGCGGGCGAGCTCAGGACCGTGAAGCGGGACCTGCTCGACCGGCTGGACAAGCTCACCGGGCCCCGCTTCCACGCCTTCTACGAGCAGGACCCCTGCGATCCGGCGCCGCCGGTGCAGGCGTGGGAGCACCGCGTGTTGCCGCGGGACTCGGGGCCGTTCGGGGTGAACGACCCGTCTGGCGCCGACGATCGGGTCTCGCGGGAGGTCGCCGTCTCGTTGCAGCCGGTGTTCAAGGAGCCGGTGAGCGAGCACGCCCTGTTCGTGCTCGACCCCGCGCGCGACGATCTGGCCGCGTGGCTCGCCGCGCGCGGGTTCACGATCGAGCCCGCGGCGCTCGCTCCGGTGGTCTCGCGCGCGGCCGGCGGGCGGCTGGTCGTCTCGCTGATCCAGCCGAGCCGGGTCGAGGTCGCCACCAGCGGCGGGCGTGAGCGGCTCCCCCTGGCCGGGATCCGTTACGTGACGGGGAGCGAGGGGCTCACGCTGCCGGCGACCCTGGGCCTCGGCCAGAGCCCCGGAGTGCAGGATCTCTTCCTGTACCTCTTCGATCCCAGCCGGCAGCTCGGTGTGGAGGGCTACGCGGTGCGCGCCGCGCCGACCAACCTGCGCGTCGTCCCCGCGGCGCGCGAGCGCGTCGGGGAGCTGTACGACTCGGTCCACGACCGGCTCCGGGCCGAGGACTCGACGGCGTTCCTGCTCGAGTACGCCTGGCGGACCGACGGCTGCGGGGAGCCCTGCCCCGACGCGCCGCTCGAGCCGGCGGAGCTCGCCACCTTCGGCGCCGACGTCGTCGAGGCGCGGCTGGTGTCGGCCCCGGAGCTCGCCCCCGCGCCGCTGCCGGAGCCCGCGGCCGAGGCGAGCGCGCGCCGCGAGCGGCAGCGCGCGCTGTCGCCGGCGGCGCGCGCGGCGGCCGAGCGTGAGGCGCTGCGGCTGCGGCGCGAGCTCGCGCACCACGAGGCCTGGCGGCGGCGGCACCGGTTCGTCCTGACCCGGCTCCACCATCGGTTCGAGCCGCGGGGGCTGCCGCGCGATCTGCGCATCGTCGCTGCCCCAGCGCTCACCGCCGGCGGCACCGGGGTCCCCGCGGGGCGCGACGGCGCGCTCGCGACGGCCGTGACCCAGGGCACGGAGCCGCGCTACCAGGTGCGGCTGGTCCACCTCGAGCCGCGGCCGTCGCTCCCCGACTGCGCGGCGCCCCAGCGCTGGCGCTGGGGGCGGCGCTGGGACAGCCTCGCGCGCGTCTCGGCCGAGGTCCCCGTCGGCCGCAACCTCCCGCACCTGCGCCGCGACGCGCTCGATCCCGAGCGCGCGATCCTCTCGCCGTGGCTCGCCGCGAGCGCGCGCGCGGCCTCCGCGAGCGCCCGCGCGACGACCGCCGCCTCCGCGGGTCCGGTCGGCTCCGCGCCCCCCGTCGCGGGGTCGGCTGCGGACGCGCGCTGCGGCTGTCGCGGGGCCGGCTCCGCTCCCCGCGGCGGGCTCGCGGGGCTCGCGGTCGGGGTCGCGCTCGCCGCGCTCGCCCGACGGCGCGGGGAGGGCCGCGAAGTGCGGGACGGGTAGGGACGTCCGATGCCCCCCGACCCCTCCACGACGAGCTCATACGCTCGGGGGAGGTCACGGGCTCGACTCGAGGCGCATCGACACCGTGGTCCCGCGCTGCGGGCTACTGGTGATGCTGGCGTCCCCTCCGTGCGCTCGGGCCACCCGGCGCACGAAGGGCAACCCGAGCCCGCCAGGACCGTCCTTGGTCGTGAAGAGCTCGTCGAAGGCCCGTTCCCGGGCGCGGGGCCCGAACCCGCGACCGCCGTCCCAGACCTCGAGCCACAGCGCGCGCCCTTCGCGGCGGGCAGTCACGCGGATCTCGCCGCCATCCGGCAGCGCCTCTCGGGCGTTGCGAACCAGGTTCTCCAGCGCCAAGAGGACGAGGTCAGCGTCGAGCTCGGCCTGCTCTGCGTCGCTCGCCACGGCGATGGTGACAGGGTGACCCGGCGCGGCCGCGGCGGCGCTCTCCGCCAGCCGTTCGAGCAGCTGGCGAACGTTGACGGGCGACCGATGCGGCTTGGCGCGAGCCATGCGGTGGTGCTCGTCCACCAGTCGCTCGATCCGCCGCACCTCCCCGAGCATCAGCTCGACCATCCGCACCTGTCCGGAAGAGAGGGAATCGCGGTCAGCCTCGAGGAACTGCACCGCGCCCTGGAGCGCCGCCAGCGGGTTGCGGAGATCATGAACGAGCTGCTCGGAAACCCGACCGCGGACGATGGTCTCGGCCTCCTGCTCGCGCTCGCGGCGCCGCTGCGCCGAGACCTCGCGGCCGACCACCGCGACGGCGAGCGCGACGGTGGTCGCGCCGAGCAGCTCGGCGGACGAGCGCTCGTCGGTGGCATGAAAGACGAGAAGAAACCCCGCGCATGCCGCGCCCGCGAGGGCCAGGGCTCCGACCCAGACGCGCGCGCCCATGCGCACGCCGACGAGATCCTCGTGGGCGAGGGCGAGCGCCAGCGCCAGCACACCGACCAGCGCACCAGGCGCGGCCGACGCGGGAAAGCGAACGCCGAAATCGTTGAAGAGCACCGACGATCCGAGGACGCCGCCCAGCCCCACGCCACCGACCAGGAGCAGTGCCCGCCGACGCTCGCGCCCCTCCCGCCGCGTCGCGTGCCCGAGCAGCGCCGAGCCGGCCAGGCCAAACGTGGCGACGAGCCCGACGAGGAAGAGCAGGGACATCCCGGCGGAGTCGCGCCAGGAGTCGAGCTCCGGCAGGAGCTGCGAGAGGATGGCCGAGAAGGAGAGCGCGCCGAACCACACGTAGGCTCCGAGCACCGCCGCGCGGTAGCGCCGGGCTCGCCCGACGAAGGTGACGGCGACGTCGAGGCCGAGGGCGATGGTGAACGGTGAGGCTGCCAGATCGAGGACCTCCCAGGTGGGGACCCGGGACAGGTCGTGCGCCAGGGACGCGAAGTTCCAGGCAAACATCGAGATCGCGAGCAGCCCGGAGCGGGTGGCGAGCCGGCCCCGGGCGCCGGACAGCAGCAGCGCGAGCGCCACCGTCAGCGAGCCGAGACAGGCGCCGAGGTTGAGCCAGAGCATCAGTGGTCCCTCGATCGATGGTATCGCAGCACAGACTGCGGCAGAATGCTCCAGTGACCGAATCAGCACTGGTCCTGGTAGTGGACGACGATCCCTCAGTCGGGACCGTGCTGGAGGCCCTGGTTCGCCAGGCGGGCATGCGCGCGCTCCACGTCGCGAGCGGGGCGGCCGCCCTCGCCGTGGTGCAGGAGCAGCCCATCGATCTGGTCGTCACCGATCTCTGCATGCCCGAGATGGACGGCCTCACGCTCCTCAGCCAGCTCTCCCGGACCGCGCCCGACCTCCCGGTGGTGATCCTCACCGCACACGGGACGGTCCCGCGAGCGGTCGAGGCGATGCGCGCCGGTGCGGCCGACTTCCTGCTCAAGCCCTTCGACCGGGAGGAGCTCCTGTTCGTGCTGCGCAAGGTGCTCGGGGCCAGCCCCGGCTCGACCCGGGAGAGCGCGGCGCTCGCGAGCGTGGGCCCCAACGCGCAGGGTCACGTCGTCGTCTCGGCCGCGATGCGCGACGTCTGGGAGCTGGTCCGCCGGGCCGCCGCGACGACGGCGTCCGTGCTCCTGCGCGGCGAGAGCGGCGTGGGGAAGGAGGGGCTCGCCCGCGCTATCCACGAGCTCGGCCCACGCCGAGCGCAGCCCTTCGTCAAGCTCCACTGCGCGGCGTTCCCCGAGACGCTCCTCGAGAGCGAGCTCTTCGGCTACGAGAAGGGCGCCTTCACCGGCGCCGCCCACCGCAAGCCGGGGCGGGTCGAGCTGGCGCAGGGCGGGACGCTGTTCCTCGACGAGATCGGCGAGATCTCGCCGACCGTGCAGGTCAAGCTGCTGCGCCTGCTCCAGGACCGGCAGATCGAGCGCCTGGGATCGACCCACTCCGTCCGTGTCGACGTCCGTATCGTCGCCGCGACCCATCGCCCGCTCGAGCGGATGATCGCGGACGGGAGCTTTCGCGAGGATCTCTTCTATCGGATCGCGGTGGTCCCGATTCTGGTGCCACCGCTGCGCGAGCGGCCCGAGGACATCCCCCCGCTGATCGATGCCTTCCTGGCTCGGTTCGCCACCGAGCACCATCGCCCTGGGGTGGACCTGGACGCCGCCGCGCGCATCGCGCTGGGGCGTGAGCGCTGGCGCGGCAATGTCCGTGAGCTGATGAACTTCGTCGAGCGCCTGGTCGTGCTCTCGCCGCGCGACCACATCTCGGCTGCCGACGTGGCGCACGAGCTGGAGCGCACCCGGGCCGCGTTCCCTCCAGAGGCGACCGCAGCCGCGCTCGGCGCGCCCCACGACCCGGGCGGCGGCCCCGGTCGCCGCAACGTCAGCCGCGAGGAGCTCGGCGAGGCCCTCGAGCGTGCCGGACAGAACCGGGCGCTGGCGGCCCGGTTGCTCGGGATCAGCCGGCGCACCCTGTACAACAAGCTGGCCGAGCATGGCGTCGCGCCGCTCTCGCTGGCTCAGAAGGAGTAGCTGGCCGTCGCCCCGACGCCGAGGCCGCCGCTCTCGAAGTCGCGGGCCTGGTAGCCGCCCCGCGCTGCGATCCCGACGCCTCGACCGAGCCGCAGGGTCAGCTCCGAAAGCAGACGGACACCGAAGCGGTCGGCGTGGGGCATGTTGGTCAGCTCGATGATCGGTGACACCGTCAGCCGCGGACTCGCCACCACGTCGAGGCGGCTGAAGAGACGGGTGCCGAACACCTCGATCGCCTCGAAGCCGAGCGTTCCCTGGGTGGCGTAGGGATACCCCAGCTTCAACGCGGCCCCCATCCCGGTGCTGAACCCGATCTCGGTCACGCTCGCCAGCGCCTCTAGCTCGAGGCGAACGAGGTCGTGGAGCATGAGCTCGACGCTGGGCGCCCCGTAGTTGAGACCGACATCGAAGGCGGGCGTTTCCCCCGCGGTGAGCCACGTCTGATCCGCGACCGGGGACTGACCGCGGATCACCCCGATCCGGAGGGTGAACTCGCTGATCGTGCGCAGCGGCCGGTAGGTGTAGCCGCCCTCTGCCCGGAAGTACCGGTCCCGGACGCGCCAGCGCTCGACACTAGCGAACTCGCCGGCACGCACGATCTCGGCCTCGCTCCTCCCGAAATCGACGTACTCCCCGCTGGCGCTGAACGTGGACCGCGCCCCGTGCACGCGCGCCAGCAGCGCCCGCTCCCGAACCACCGCGTGGGCCTCGCGAACCGCGACGGGGTGCAGCGCCTCGCGGCTGGCGAACGCCGGGATCCGAGCCCCCTCGGTGGTTTCCACCTCGATGGCGTAGCGGAGCCCCGGCGGGGTCAAGTGCGATGCGGGCAGATCGACCGCGTAGCCTTCCCCCGCCCGCTGCAGCTCGAGCGAGTGCAGCGTCGGGTCCGTGCCCACCCGATAGACGATGACGACGCGACGAACCCGGTGCGGCGAGGTCACCTCGGCCTCGACGGTGAGGGGGGCGTGCGCGGGTGCCACCGCCAGGGGCGCGTGGTGGACGGTCGGCGCGGCCGCCCGCGCGGGTGCGGCGAGCGCCAGCACCAGCAGCGGCACCGCCAGGTTTCGGATCGCGCGCGTCACCATGTCGCCGTCACTCCTCCGCCCAATCCTGGGCCCGCGTGGTAGATGGTTCGCCCCTGGTACGAGCCGCGCAGCGCCAGCGCGAGGTGCTCACCGATGCGGTAGCCGACCTGGGCGATGGCGCGAGCGCCAATGTCGCCCCCCATCGAGCCCGCTGGTTGATTCGTGACCTCGACGCGGAACAGCAGCGGGACACGGTCGATGGAGTCCAGCCCCAGCTCGGTGATCGAGCGCAGACCGATCCCGGCCAGCGCTTCGCCGCCGAGGAGGAGGTAGGTCCCCTGGTCGTCCCCGAGTCGCAGCAGGAGCTGCGCCCCGCCGCCGGTGCCGTCCCGGTGCAGACCCACCAGGGCCCGGCCGATCAGCCCCGTGAACCTCGACAGCCCCGTCTCGACGTCGATGAAGCCGTAGGTGAGGCCGACTCGCTCGGGGTCGCCGCCGACGACGTCCAGGTCGTACAGCGTTCCCCCCTCGCCGCGATAGACCCCGAAGCCGCTGCCCACCGCGCGCAGCCCGACGTCGCGCAGCCGCAGGCTCAGATCCCCCTCGGTCTGCCAGACCCAGTCGTTGCCGCGCAGTCGATTCCAGTCGGCAGCGTCCGTCGCCAGACGGAGCCGGAGCGACTGCGGTGGCGGCGCTGCCGCGCTGGGCGGCGGGCGCACCTTGATCCAGGCCGGCAGCTCGGAGGTCCCCACCAGGGGGCTTACCACCCCGTCGGCGTCCACTCCCTCGATGAAGTACTGCGTCCCCGGAGCCTTGAGCCGCTCGGCGGGCAGGGTCGCCACGAAGTAGCGCGACCCCACGCGTCGCATCGGGAACGACTCGTACGCCACGTCGACCGGAGAGCGGGCGTGGAGCACGGCCCCCTCCGCGTGGTCGAGCTCGATTCCGATCGCCAGTGACTCCCCCGCGGTCGCCAACCCGGGAGGGGCGAAGCTGATGCACTCAGGCCGACGCGCCGTCGGACGGATGACCACGACCGGGCGTCGCTCCGTCTCGTCTGCCGCCGCCAGGGGCGAGGGATCGGCGGCGACGGGATCCGCGATGGGTTGCGGCGAGCGCTCTCCGGGGACCTCATCCGGGGCCGCGAAGGCGGCGGAAGCCGCCGGGACGACCTCCGCCGGACCTGCCACCACGGGCTCGGCGTCCGCCGACCGACGCAAGATCACGACGTCGCCAGCGGCGGGTGGGCGTTTCAGCTCACCCTCCGGGAGCGAGAGCGCAAGCCGCGAGCGCACCTGCGTCAGCCGCAGGTGACCGATCAGGAAGCGGTCGGTCACGATCAGTCCCGTGACCGGGTGACGCAGCTTCAGCGGTCGCCAGAGCTCCACGACGTCGCCGCTCGCCGCTCCCCGCTCGCTGCCGAGGTCGATGACCACCCCGCCTTCGTCCAGCGACACCACGTACCCCTCGGTGTCGGTGGGGGCCGCGGTGGCCGGGGCGAGGGGCGCTACCAGCGCCAGGATCACCAGGGCCGTCGTGAGGGATCTGCGCATCACGCGGGGACCGACTGCAACCGTCGGGCCAACCCGATCCCCGGGCGATTGCCCGCCTCCGCGCTCGGCAACGTGCAGGCGACCGTGCACTTGCACACCCTGCACATCACGGGGTCGGTGCGACCCTCGGCTCGAGCTCCCCGAGCACGCCCCCCCTCCGCCGGGCCCGACGACGGGCCCGGCGTCACCCCAATACCGGCGCGACCACGTAGGCGACCGCCATCAAGAGATCGGTGGCGAGCACGAGCACGACGTTGGCGCCCAGCGCCGGGACCATCCGCTCGCGCTCGGCGCCGTGGCGCAGGGCCGTGGTGGCGGCCTTGATCGCCAAGGGTGCGGTCAAGAGCGCCAGCAGCATGGCGCGGGGAAACCAAGCGAAGGCGACCCCGGCCACCAAAAACCCGTACATGACGACGAGGGCGACGGTGTAGAGCCAGGCCGCGCCGCGATGACCGAGGGCGATCACCAAGTGCCGCCGGCCTCCGGCGCGGTCCGCCTCGGCGTCGGGGAACTCGTTGAGCAGGAGCAAGAGCGCTGTCAGCACGCCGGGGGGAATCGTTAGCAGCCAGACATGAATCGGCAGGACGCCGGCCTGGGCGTAGTACGTCCCGAGGACCACGAACGCCCCGAGCGTGGTGCCGGCGACCAGCTCCCCGAGCATCCAGCGGGTGAGGTGGCTCGTGTACAGGACCGAGGCCAGGCCCCCGGCCAGGATGAGCACGGCGAGCAGCGGTCCGGCCTCGACGGTCAGGTAGACGCCGATGGCGGCCGCGAGCCCGAGGGTCCCCCAGGCCGCGAAGGTGACCTGGCGGCGCGGGAGCAGGCCGCGCTGGAGCACCTTGCTGCCGCCGCTGAAGGGCGTGGGCTCGGTGCGGTCGTCGATCCCGGTCTTGGCGTCGGAGAGCTCGTTGAACAGGTTGACTGCCACGTGGGCGAGCGTGACACCGAGCATGCACAGGACGAGGGCCGAGGCCACCAGCACCCCATCGGCCCAGGCCGCGGCACCGCCGATGGCGCAGAGGATGACGGACAGGACGAGAAAGGGCGCCCGGATCTGGGCGGCCCAAACCTTCAGCACGCTGGGATGGGTCACGGTGGATCTCCGAGGGGACCCCCACCGCGACGATTCAGAGCGTTGCGGACAGGATGCCCCGCCAGGGTTTGAGGTTGAGGCGTTGGGTCTTCAAGAGAACCGAGAGCGCCAGTTGTGCGGCCTTGGCGAGGTGCCCGAGGGTGCGGATGCGGCCCGCCAATTCTCGCCGGCGCGCCGGGGTCAGGTCGGGATCGACTGAGGCGCTGCGCGCCGCCTGCTCGAGATCCGCCTGGACGTGGGTGATCAGGCGCTGCTCGCGTTGCTGGAGCACGGTGCTGATCATCAGCCACAGGTCGCGCTCGGCGGCGTAGGCCACGCCCGAGCGGCTGTCCGCCGCGACCCGACGCACCACAGCCCAGCCCTCGAGCTCGCGAACCACCATGCTCACCGCGCCCTTGCTCAGACCCAGGCGCTGGCCGATCACCGCCGCGCTCTGCGGCTCCTCGGCCAGGTAGAGCATGGCCCACACCCGGCCGTGGTTGCGCTTGAAGCCCCAGAACTCGATCACCCGGCCCACGGACTCGAGGACCGTGCTCTCCCACGGCGGCAGCTTGGTCTCGCTCATGCATGGCTCATACCTTGTAGCTCGGCGCTCAACCAGGCGTGGACGCAGCCCAGCCGTGTCGCGGCGGCCGGTAGCTCGAGGACCCGAAGGGCCTCGCCGCTGTCGAACAGGTGGTCGGCGGCGATCGCGAGACATCCCGCGGGCGCGTCGCCAGCGAGGACACGCCGGGCGAGGGCCTGGGCGTCGGCGGGCGTCAACGTGCGACCCAGGCTCGCCCGCAAGTCGCGCGCCAGGCCGGGATCTCCCTGGGCCGCGAGGCGCAGCGGGAGGCTCAGCACGCCGTCGGTCAGGTCGAGGCAGCCGGGCTTTCCCGGCTCGTTTCCCGTCAGATCACGCAGGTCGTCGGCGATCTGGAAGGCGAGCCCCAAGCCTTCGCCAAAGCGCGCCAGGGACGCGGCCGCGGCCGCGTCGCCCGCGTACACGGCAGGGCCCGCGGCGGCAAAGGCAAAGAGCGCCGCGGTCTTGCCGCCGGCGATGGCGAGGTAGCCGTCGGTGCTGATGTCGGCGCTGCGGGTGGCCAGGTGCTGCGCAACCTCGGCCCCCAACAGGCGGTCGATGGTCCGACGGTGCAGGGTCGCGAGCGCCGGCACCCCGAGGCCGCCGACCGCGTCGATGGCCCGCAGCAGCAAGTAGTCGCCACCGAGCACGCTGAGGGTGTTGGACCACCGCCGTCGCGCTGCCATCCGACCCCGCCGGGTATCCGCCTCGTCGATCACGTCGTCGTGCAGCAGGGTCGCCCCGTGGGTCAGCTCGGCGGCCTCCGCCAAGGCCAAGGTTGCCTCGCGGGGCACCCCGGCGGCGGCCCCGACGATCAGGGTGGTCAGGCCGCGCAGGCGCTTGCCCCCGGCGGCAAACAAGTCCGCGCACAGGCAGTCCAGCGGCGCTGGCCCGCGCTCGGCTCGCAGCCGCCCCTCGAGGGCCCCGAGCTCGGCGGCGTCGGGCTCGGTGAGCAGGTCCCGCAGACGACTGCCGGTGGAGGCGAGCGCTCGGAGGTGGGTTGCTGTGTTCATTCTGTTCAAGCCACCTTAAACCCAATGAACCAAGTCTGCAAGGGGGCGCGGGCCTTCACCGTCGCCGGCGCGGCCCCCCAACGTTGGCGCTGGGCGCGGCGATGGGATACCCTCACCCGCCTCTCGGCCGAGGTCCCCGTGGGCCGCAACCTCGCGCACCTGCGCTGCGACGCGCTCGATCCAGTGCGCCTCTCCGACCAGGGCGCGCGCTTGGCCGTGCCCGCGCCCGTGAATCGGATGATGGCGGCGTTCGCGGCGAGCTTCCGCCCGGGCGTCGATGTGAACCTCGGCGTCGGCGCTGGTCGCGCGGCACCTCGGCGACGCGGTCGAGGATCGGATCGGGTCGGCGGACAGGCGGGCTTCTACCTGTACCTCACGCTCCGCGACGTCGAGACCGTGCAGGGGTCGGCCTTCTTCCGCGCTTGCGCGCGCACCACCGGCGACCCCGTGGTGGACGGACCCCCGGGCGAGCCGGCGCCGCGCGTGCTCTACGTGCCCGGCGAGCTCTGCGTTCACCCGCGCGGGGCGCTCGCGACCGTGGCCCGTCGGCAGCTCCGCCTCTCCTACGGCTACGAGGATCTCGCCGGGATCGAGCGGGGGATCGCGCTGCTGCGCGACGCGCTGGCCTACGCTCGCGCCGCCGATTGACAGGCCGTCTTGAACCCCATAGGCTCCAACCTGCGTTTCATCCCTAGATAGGAACGACAGTGCAAGTAGACCGAGACGAGGTCGCGCGCCGAGTGGAGCGATTCAAGGACGTCGCCAGGCAGGCGGGTGTCAAGCTGACCCAACAGCGCCTCGAGATCTTTCGCAAGGTCGCCGCCAGCGTGGATCACCCGAGCGCGGAGGCCGTGCTCAAGGCGCTCAGGCCCAGGATGCCGACGGTTTCGCTCGACACCGTCTATCGGACGCTCTGGCTGCTGAGCGAGCTGGGGCTCGTCTCGACGCTGGGGCCGAAGCGGGAGAGCGTCCGCTTCGACGCGAACCTCGCCCCCCACCACCATTTCGTCTGCGTGCGCTGCGGGCTCGCTCGCGACTTCGAGAGCGCCGAACTGGGTGCGCTCCGCGTCCCGGCATCAGTCGCGGAGTTCGGCAGCGTCGAGGCCGTGCACGTGGAGGTGCGCGGCATCTGCAGCCGCTGTCGGAATCGACGCGCCGAGCGCGCGGAGAAGCAGCAAGAGTCGCCGCAAGGCAAGCAGAGGAGGAAACCGTGACCGAACCGAAGAAGCCGTCCCACCCGATGCCCGCCAGCTTTCCCGCCATGCGCGGGCGGTCGAACCAGGAGTGGTGGCCGAACCAGGTGAACCTGAGGATCCTGCACCAGCACTCCACCCTCTCCAACCCGATGGGGGAGGCCTTCGACTATGCCCAGGAGTTCAAGCAGCTCGATCTGAAGTCCCTCAAGCAGGACCTCTTCGCGCTCATGAACGACTCGAAGGACTGGTGGCCCGCGGACTGGGGCCACTACGGGCCGCTCTTCATCCGGATGGCGTGGCACAGCGCGGGCACCTACCGCCTGGGCGACGGCCGCGGGGGCGCGGGGTCCGGCTCGCAGCGCCTGGC
>CAYOLF010000009.1:91178-102227 GCA_964404725.1 uncultured Polyangiaceae bacterium | reverse complement strand
GACGTGGCCGAGGTGACCCAGGACTCCTGGAACGATCTGGTGACGGTCACCCTGCGCCGCCAGGCTCCCTTCGGTGGTTCCATCCGCTTCATGCCCTGCAAGCGGTTCGTGACCGTCTTCGAGGCCCACCCCGTGGTCGACGAGATCCTCGCCGCGGCCCGGGTTGCTCAGGAGCGCGGGGTCATCCTCGCCGAGCCCCCGTCGCGCCCGGACCACCACGGGTCCCGGCGAGGCAGCCGGGACCGGGAGCTGGACGTGGTGGCCCTGAGCGCCGCGTGAGTCGCGGGGCAGGGGAGACGAAGGCTTGCGCGAGCGCCGCCGCGGAGCCCTGCGGGCCCCCCGAACCGGTCATGCGCCTCTCCCTCCTTGCGCCAGGTCGCGCCAGGTGCGCTCGAGCCCCTCGGTCAGGTCAACCTCTGGGCGCCAGCGGAGGTGATCGCGGGCGCGGCTCACGTCGAGGTAGATCCGGGGGACGTCAAAGCCCCGGCCCGGCTCGTGGGCGACCGGGAAGGGGTGGCCGACGACGGCGCGGATCCGCTCGAGCAGCTCGTTCAACGACACACCCACCCCGCTGCCCACGTTGAACACCCGGTGCTCCCCGGTGTACTCGGCCGCCAACCGGAAGGCGCGGGCGACGTCCTCTACGTACACGTAGTCCCGCACCACCTCCCCATCGCCCCAGATCACCACCGGCTCACCGGCGCGGATCCGCCGAAAGACGACCGGTATCACGCCCTGGAGGCTGCCGAAATGGTGCGGGCCGAAGGGGTTGGCGAGGCGCAGACAGGTCGTCGACAGACCGCGGAGCTCCCCGAACAGGCGGCAGTACTTCTCGATGGCGAGCTTGGTGACGCCGTACGACACGATCGGGTCCTGGGCGGCGTCCTCCGGGACGGGCACCGCCGCCGGCCTGCCGTAGACCGTGCCACCGGACGACGCAAACAGGACCCGGGCGACCCCCGCGCGCGCGCAGGCCTCGAGCAGGTGGATGGAACCGACGACGTTGCTCTGCACGTCGAACGGCATGTTCTCGTTCGACGTCGCGGGGAGGGTCGTGCTCACCAGGTGGAACACCCAGTCCGCCCCCTCGACGATTCGTTCGAGCAAGGCGGCGTCCAGGAAGTCGAAGGTGGCGGTCCGCAGGCGATCCCGGGGGACACCGGCGAGCCCAGTGAACTCGCGCGCGATGTCGCAGGCGAGCACCTCGTGACCGGCGCGCACGAGCTCCGCGGTGATGTGGCTGCCGATGAATCCGTTCGCCCCGAGCACGACGCAGCGCTTCATGGGCCGATCCCCTACCACCGGGGCGCAGCGCGCCACAGCCCCCGCGACGGCTGCCACCCCGCGTGCCCTGGCCGCCTGGTGGCGTTGCGCCCGGCGCGTTCGGCGGGGTCGCACGCGTGGCCCCGGGGGGGCGCGAATTTTGCCCCTCCAGGGGACCGGCTCGGCGCGACGCACGCCCCGAGGTAGGCTCCCGTCGCGATGGACGTCCGCTGCGCGCCCCTGATCCTGGCGGCCCTCCTGCTCCCGGAGCGAGCCGCGGCGCAGTCGGTCGCCTCGCCCGCGGAGCCCGCGCCGCCGGAGGCCGCTGGCCTCCCGCCGATCCTCGGTCTGGGTGCGGACGAGGGCCCGCCACCGGAGCCCTGGATCGTCGGCGGCCAGCTTGGGGTCGGCACCGGGCTCGCCCCGCGTGCCGGCGGTCGCCTGGCGATCTTCGCCGAGCGGTCGCGGCGGCGCGAGCCGGCGGCACGGCTCGCCGCGGTGCTGCAGCCGAACCCCGGCGAGGTTGGCGACGTCACGCTCCGGCACACCATCTGGGCGGCGCGCGTGGAGCTCTGCTCGCCCGCGCTGGGCACGCCGCGCCTCGAGTGGCGCGGCTGCGGGGCGCTCGACGCCGGTGTCGTCGTCACCCGCGCCGAGCGGGAGAACACCCTGCGCGACACCGCGCCGTGGGGGGCGTTCGGCGCCCACGCGCGGCTCCGGCATTGGATCGCTCCCAAGCTAGGGATCGAGGGGGAGGTCGGCGGCCTCTTCCCGCTCTCGCGGTACTCGCTCGTCGACCGAGGGATCGTCGAGTTCCGCGACACGGCGGGGCTCTCGCTCGCCGTTGGCCTCGCCCTTCGCCTCGACTGACCCGACCCGAGCGGGGGAGGGGATGGCGCTGGCCGCGGCGCCCCGCTCGGCAACCCGGGGCGGCTGCGCTAGGCTCCGGCGCGATGACTCACCAGGCTGAGGTCGAGGGCGCGGCGCGCGGGGGCACGCGCCCAGTGGCTCGCGGCAGGCTCCTCGTCGCGCTGGCCGTCCCGCTCGCGGTGGGCTGCAGCGCCGGGGGCAACAACTGGGTGAGGGGCCAACCGGGGACGCGTGCCGACTGGGGGCCCCCGAGCGCGGTGGAGTTGCCGCCCGAGCCCGCGACCGCGCCGTCGCCCTACGAGGCGATCGACGGCCGCGTCATCGCCGACGAGCCGCTCCCGGGGCCGGACTCGATGGCCACGGTCGCCGCGGGGTCCGGAGCGACGGGTCGGGGGCGCACCCTCTCCACCCGGAAGATCGAGGGGCGCGTGCTCGGCGTCTTCCGCAACACGTACTACGACTTTCCCGCCGAGCGCGACCACGAGGGCTCGTCGGTCCCCATCAAGAACGCCAAGTGCGAGAAGATAGCCGACGTCCCCCGCGGCTTCTTCGAGGCGATCTGCGTCCAGGGCAGCGGCACTCTCGGTGACGGAGCGACCGTGAGCTTCGCCAAGCGCGACTGCGAGTGCGCCGAGATCTGCCCGCGCACCAGCCAGCGCATCTGCTTCGATCGGCTCGATCGCGCTCAATACCCCTGGGGTCGCGGCGCCACGGGGGGCCCCATTACCCCCTTGCTGACGGTCGCCGTCGACAGCTCGGTGATCCCGCTCGGCACGCCGATCTACATCCCGGAGTACGACGGACTGCCGCGCGACACCGAGCAGACCGCGCGCCATGACGGCTGCTTCATCGCCCAGGATCGCGGGCTCAAGGTCAAGGGCCAGCAGGTCGACGTGTTCACCGGGCACACGGCGATGACGAAGCTGTGGAACCGCCTCGTGCCGAGCAACACCGGGGTGCGCGTCGTGCTCGACAACCCCAAATGCGCGCGGGCGGCGACGCCCTGAGGGGGCGATACTCCCGCCGCGCGTGGGGGCGGGGTGGGCCGCGTCCGTCGCGGCTTCCCCGCGCCCGCCGGGGCGCAGTATCCTCCGCGAGGCCCTGGAGGTCCCCCATGTCGTTCCGATCCACGCTCCCCCTGCTCTCCGCGCTCCTGCTCCCGGTCGCCTGCGACGACGACGACCCGCCGCGCACCGAAGAGGCGGGGCAGCCCTGCACGGTCGAGGCCGACTGCTACGCCGAGCTCGCGGGGCGGGACGAGCTGGCCGGCACGGTGGAGTGCCTGGCGGACCGCGTCCCCGGCGGCTACTGCACGCACACCTGCGCGGTTGACGCCGACTGCTGTGCCGTCCCGGGCGAGTGCCGCACCGGGATCGGCCAGGTCTGCTCACCGCTCGAGTCCGCGACGGAAACCTTCTGCCTGCTGAGCTGCGAGCCGGAGGATCTCGAGGCCGCCGCCGCCGAGTGGGAGTACGCGGCGCCGGACGGGAACTCGTACTGTGCCCACTACGCGGGGCCCGCCTTCGGCTGCCGCTCGTCGGGTGGTGGCAGCGAAAACCGCATGGTCTGCATGCCCTGAGCCGGCCGGGCTCGCGACTGCGCGCCGGCCGGGGGGCGCGGCGGGCCGTCACCCGAGCAGCGTCCGATCGTACCAGAGCAGCATCTCGAGCGTGCCCACCTCGCGGAGCCAGGGCTGATCGTGCGGCCCCGGGGGGATCCGGAGCACGTGCGGCACGTCGAGGGCCGTGAGCTCCCCGGCGAGCGCGACGGCACCCTCGCGGTAGGGATCCCAGGTGGAGGACTCGACGTGGATGGGGCGCGGCCCCACGCGCTCCAGCGCGCGGGCGAGACGTCGCGCGTAGTCGCGGCCGCTCGACGCGGAGAACGCGCCCTGCACGGTCCCCACCGCCCCGAACGCTGCCGGGTGGCGGAGGAACACCTCCAGCCCCACGTAACCCCCGAGCGAGCAGCCGTCGATGCCCGTGCTCCACGGCCCGGGTGCCAGGGGGACGCGCGCGCGGACCGCGGGCAAGAGCGTGTCGACGATCCAGCCCGCATAGCGATCGAGCACCGTGGCCACTGCCCCCACCCGGTGGGGCGCTGGCGTCACCGGGCAGACCATCGCTAGCCCCGTGAACGGACGCGCGGCGAGCAGCTGCCCGAGCTCGCCGCTCCGCTGGTCCGTGAGGTACCCCAGCCGCTCGTCGATCCGCCCCACCGGCGGTCGCCGGAGCCGCTCGTAGGCGCGCACCAGCCCGTAGCGGTCACCCCAGGCGTGGATTCCGGCGAGCTCGTCGCCCGTTTCGCCGAGGCCGTGGAGCAGCACGAGCAGGCGAAGGCGTTGCCCCTCTGGGAGATGCCGGGGGACGAGCAGCAGCGCGCGTCGAGCGATCCGGGGGTCGCCGTCGAGCTCGAGATCGACCGCGGAGAGATCGGCGGACTCCGGCGTCGCCCCGAGGGCCCGCCCGAGCCCGGCTCCGCCGGCCGCGAGCGAGGCAAGGAGGAACGAGCGGCGTCGCACCCGTCGAGCCTACGTGCTCTCGCCCGGAGCGCCAGCGAGGGGATCGGCCCGCGTCGGGCTGCGGATCATGAGCAGGATCCCGCCGACGGCGGCGGCGAGGCCGATGACGACGCCCGGCAGCGAGGCGGCCTCGCCCGTTTCTCCGCTCGCCGCGTAGGTGAGCGTCAGCACGACGCCGTTGTACGCGGCGTGCGCCGTCATACTGGCGACCAGCGAGCCCGTGCAGAGGCGCGCCAGCCCGAACGCGAGGCCGAGCCACAGCGTGGCGGCAACCTGGGCCGGGTCCAGGTGGAACAGCGCGAAGAGAACGCTCGGCGCGAGTAGAGCCGCGGCGTCCGAGCCCCGGAAAGCGGCCGTGACGAAGCCCCGAAAGAGGGCCTCCTCGACCAGCGCCGGCACCACCGCGAGCCCAAGCAGCGCCACCGCGAGGCCGAACGCCCCGCGGCCCCCGACGGCGCGCTCCACGAGCGAGCTTGCGGAGACCCCCTCGGCGAAGATCGACGGCACCCAGGGGCAGTGCAGGACCCAGGAGTGGACGGCGTCGGCCAGGGGCGCGACCCCGAACACCACTAGCAGGGCGCCCAGCAGCGCGCTCGGCACGGGCAGGGTCATGGGGAGCACGAGTCTCGAGCTGAGCCGGCGGCTGCGCACGGCGAGGAGGACGAGCGCGCCGAGCGCGAGCTCGGGGATCGCGGTGAGCGCCACGATCCAGAAGCCGTCCGTCAGGAGCGGGCTGTTCGCGGGGTCGGCCGCGATGGCGGCCCAATCGTCGCGGGGGACGGTCAATCGGAGGGCGAGCCACTCCACCGCCTGGGCGGCGACCACGAGGGTGAGGAAGCCAGCGCCGAACAGGGCGAAGGCCTGGCCGGGGGTCGGGACCTGGTCCCGGGTGGGGACGTCGAGCGAACTGGGGACCTTGTCCATGGGTTACGGGGACGAAGAGGTGCCGAATAGCAGGGGCTGCGCTATCGTCCAGCCCGCACTCAGGGGCCGCCATGAAAGCAATCCAGATCGCCATCCTCACCTTGATCCTTCCCGCCTGCGGCAGCGACGACGACGCGCCAAAGGGCCGGGTGGACCCGCTCACCACCCAGGCAGGGCTCTGCCAGGCCTGGGCCGAGGCCGCCTGCAACGAGGACGTCACGCGCCGGTGCGGTGCGTCGAGCGTCGGGGACTGCATCGAGGCTCAGGCCGACTACTGTGCCGACCTGGTGGGCGACGGCCCCTTCGTCGCGGTCGAGGCGAAGGCCTGCGTCGGCGCGGTCGGGGCCGCTTACGCCGACTCGGAGATCGACCTCGACGAGTGGCGCAACGTGGTCCTCGGCGTCGAGGGCGCCTGCGCGGACCTCAACCCGCACGACGACGGTTCGGGTGGAGGCGGGGACGGGTCGTCGGCGCCGCTCGAGGGTGGCGCGGACTGCGACCCGGCGACGGACATGTGCGAGAGCACCCACTACTGCGACGGGGAGCGGGGCTACTGCCGCCCACGGGCGAAGGCCGGCGAGGCCTGCTGCGAGAACGACCCCAAGCTCATCACGCCCGTCTGCAACCCCGTCCCCTGCGTGTCGTCCGCGTACTGCTCCGGTGCGAGCGGGAGCCAGGTCTGCGTCGACCTCGGCGGGATCTCCGACGAGTGCACGACCGACGCCGAGTGCGGGAGCGGACTTTTTTGCGTGGACGCTGCCGGCGGCAGGGTCTGCACGGACGCCGTCTTCCTCGGCACCGGCACGCCCCTCTGCGACGAGTTCCGCTGACGGCGGCCGGGGGCAGGCTGGCGGCGGGGCTCGCGCTCGCCCGCAAAGGCGCTGGCGCGCCCCTCGGCGACGCCCCCCACTGGCGGCGGCCGGGCCGGCTGGCGGCGGGGCTTGTGCTCGCCGGCGAAAGCGCGGCATAAACGCGGGGCACGGGAGGTGCCATGCCACGTAGCGTTCGTCGCATCCTGGACCGCCTCGGCGCGACGAGCGCGGTCTTCGCCCTCGCGGTGGCGGTCACGGCCTGCAAGTCGGAGCCGACGCGCAACCCCTTCGACGCGCCACCGAGCGCGCCCAAGCCCATCCCCAAGCTCGAGGCCCCACCGAAGCCCGAGGGCCCGCCGCAGATGCTCATCGACGAGCAGGGGCCCAAGGTGGGCTGGGAGACGGTCCTCATCGAGAAGGAGGACGGGCGGGAGCGGCTCGCCAAGGCGGTGGCCGGCGTCAAGGAGCACTACGCGGGCAAGCCGGTGAGCCTCGTCGTCGGTCGCAAGGCGCGGACGGTGTGGGTGGCCGCGATGATGGACGAACTCGCCAAGATAGACGCTGGCGACGTCACCATCAGCACCGAGACGCGCACCGAGTATTCGCCCAAGGTCGTGTTCGTGCCGCAGGCCAAGGTCGGCGAGCAACCACCGTGCGCGCTCGTGATGATGGTCCGCGAGAACCGCTCCACCGCCGTGTGGACCCTGGCGGGGGGGACGGCGGCGACCCGCTCGAAGGGCATGGCCGGACCCGATCTGACCACCACGGCCGAGACTATCGAGCGCAAGGCGAAGACCTGCGAGACGACGACCTACTTCGTGTCGGCCTCGGACGACGTCGAGTGGGGCCTCACCTACGATCTGGCCGCCTCGGCGCAGAAGATCGAAAAGGTGACGCTCCGGCGTCCCGTCGTGCTCAGCGAAATCCCGGTCCCCGGGCGCCCCGTGAAGCTGTGACCCGCGCACGGCGCCGCTGCCGTCGCACCGCGGCTCGACCCGCGCAGCTGCGGGTCCACGCCGGCGCCGGACGAAGCTGGCCCGCTGGCCGCCCTTCAGGGAGGGGCGGCTCCGAGCGGCGCACCCAGGCGCGTCGGCCGTCGGGCAGTCTGCCAACTTGACGGAACCCCACCCTCACCTCACCCTCACGCGACCCCCTCGCCCGAAACCCCCCGCGTGGCCACCCGCAAGCGCAGAGCCCCGGCTCGCTCCCGTTCGAGCGAGCCCCCCGCGGCCGCGGCCGACTCGGAGGCCCCGTCGACCGTCGTGTCCGGGGCCGACTCGCCCGCCTCCGAGGGGCCGGAGGATGGCGAGGGGGAGGCCGCCGACGCCGAGCCGGGGGACGAGGCCGGGATCATCGAGACGACCGGCGAGTTCGTGGAGGCCCGTGAGCCCACCGACAGCGCTCTGCCCGAGCCGAAGAGCACCTCGGGGACGCTCGCCCGCTTCGACGCGATGCAGGCCTACATGCGGGAGGTCGCGCGGCACCCGCTCCTGTCGTCGGAGGAGGAGCACGCGCTCGCCACCCGTTTCGCGAAGAGCGGCGACGTGGAGGCGGCGGCTCGCCTGGTGACCGCGAACCTCCGGCTGGTGGTCAAGATCGCCTACGAGTACCGGCGCGCGTACCGCAACATGATGGACCTGGTTCAGGAGGGGAACATCGGCCTGATGCAGGCCGTCAAGCGCTACGATCCGTACCGGGGTGTCAAGCTGTCGAGCTACGCCGCCTGGTGGATCCGGGCGTACATGCTGCGGTTCATCCTCAACAACTGGCGGCTGGTCAAGATCGGGACCACGCAGGCGCAGCGCAAGCTCTTCTTCAACCTCAGCAAGGAGAAGGCCAAGCTCACCGCGATGGGGATCGAGCCCACCCACGCCGAGATCGCGCGCCGCCTCGACGTGGACGAGAAGGACGTCATCGAGATGGACCGTCGCCTTGCCCGCGGCGACGCCTCTCTCGACGCCCCGGTGAGCGAGTCCGACGGGCGCGGGACGACGCGAATGGACCTGCTCCCGGCCAGCTCCTTCAACCCCGAGCTCATGGCGGAGAGCGTGGAGATCCAGGGGATCCTGCGCGACAAGCTGGCGGAGTTCCGCGGCACGCTCCAGGGCAAGGACGTGCAGATTTTCGAGCGGCGCATGGTCTGCGACGAGCCGCTCACCCTGCAGGAGCTCGGCGACGAGTTCGGGGTGTCGCGCGAGCGCGTCCGCCAGCTCGAGGCCCGCCTCTACGGGCGCCTGCGCGAGTTCCTGAAGGACTCCCTCGGCGACGCCATCGAGGTCACGCGGTAGGCGTCGTGGCCACCCTGTTCGTCGTCGGCACGCCGATCGGCAACCTGGACGATCTGACGCTGCGTGCCGCGGACACGCTCCGCCGGGTGCCGCACGTCGTCGCCGAGGACACGCGCCGCACGCGGGCGCTCCTGAGCCACCTCGGGGCGCACGGGCGCGCGCTGCACGGGCTCGACGCCAACGCGAGCGATCGCGCTGTCGCCGGCGTCGTGGCGCGGCTGGTCGCCGGGGAGGACGTCGCGCTGGTCACCGACGCCGGCATGCCCGCCGTGAGCGATCCTGGCGCGCGCCTGGTGGCGGCGGCGGTGGCGGCTGGGGTCGCCGTCCGGGTCGTCCCCGGACCGAGCGCGCTCACCGCCGCCGTGGCCGTCTCCGGCCTCGTCGACGGGTCGTTCTGGTTCGCGGGGTTCTTGCCGCGCAAGGGCGGCAAGCGGCGGGACGCCCTCGACCGGATCGCCCGCTCCGACGAGCCAGCCGTGCTGTTCGAGTCGCCGCAGCGCACGGCCGCGACCCTGGCCGACCTCGCGGCGCGGCAACCACGGCGGCGCGCCGCCGTCTGTCGGGAGCTCACGAAGCTCTACGAGGCCGTCGAGCACGGGACGCTCGCCGAGCTCGCGACCCGCGCGGGGTGGCGCGGCGAGGTGGTGATCGTGCTCGGCCCCGGCGCGGAGCCGGACGCGCCGTCGGCCGCGGACGAGGAGGCGGTCCGCGCCGCCGTGCGGCGCCGGCTGGAGCGGGGGGAGTCCGTGCGTGAGGTCGCCGCGGCGCTGGCCGCCGAGACGGGGCGGCCGCGGCGTGACCTCTATGCGCTGGCGCAGGCCGAGCGGGACTGTGCTAATACCCCCCGACCGTGTTCGAGGCGCTGACCAATGGGTTTCGTGAGGCTCAGAACCGCCTGGCGGGGCTGACGGAGCTCACCGACAAGAACATCCAGCCGGCGCTGCGCGAGGTGCGGCTCTCTCTGCTGGCTGCCGACGTCGAGCTGGGTGTCGTCAAGCGCTTCCTCGCTCGCGTCGAGGAGAAGGCGATCGGGCAGACGCTGCGTTCCCGCGTTCGGCACGAGGGCGAGACCCTGCGGGTTTCGGCGAGCGACCTCTTCGTGAGGGCGTGTCACGACGAGCTGCTCGAGATCATGAGCTTCGAGGGGGAGCCCGTGACCTTCGCGCCGAGCGGGCGCACCGGGGTCATGGTGGTGGGGCTCCAGGGCTCCGGCAAGACGACCACCGCCGCCAAGCTCGCGCGGTGGTTCGAGCGCCAGGGCAAGCGCCCGCTGCTCGTCGCCGCCGACATGCAGCGGCCAGCCGCGGTCGAGCAGCTCAGGGTGCTCGGGGAGCAGCTCGACGTCCCCGTGTTCAACGTCCCCGGTCAGGACCCGGTCCAGATCTGCGCGGCCGCCGACGCCGAGGCCAAGCGCCTGGGCCGTGACGTCATCGTCTACGACACCGCTGGTCGTCTCGCGATCGACGAGCCTTTGATGGAGGAGCTGGCGCGGATCCAGCGCGCCGTCTCGCCCGAGAACGTCTACCTCGTCATCGACTCGATGATCGGCCAGGACGCCGTGCAGACGTCCCGGGCGTTCAACGACCGCCTCGGGCTCACGGGCGTGGTGCTGACCAAGCTCGACGGTGATGCGCGCGGTGGCGCCGCGCTCAGCATCCGCGAGGTGACGGGCGCGCCGATCGTCTTCGTGGGTCTCGGCGAGACGCTCGATCGGCTGGAGCCGTTCCGCGCGGACGGCATGGTCGGACGGATCCTCGGCCTCGGGGATGTGGTGGGGCTGATCCAGGACTTCGAGGACGTCGTCGACAAGAAGCAGGCCGAGCAAGACGCGATGCGGATGCTCAGCGGCGAGTTCACGCTCGACGATTTCCTGACGCAGATCCGCACCATCCAGAAGATGGGCTCGCTCAAGGATCTGGTCGAGAAGATGCCGGGCATCGGTGGCATGATCCCGCCCGGGGTGCCCCTCGACGACGGGGAGCTGGTGCGGATCGAGGCGATCATCCAGTCGATGACGCGGCTGGAGAAGGCGGATCCCAATGCGCTCGTCCGGGAGCCGACCCGCGTTGCCCGGATCGCCAAGGGCTCGGGGACGCCCGAGCAGGCGGTGAGCGAGCTGGTGCAGAAGTTCCTCTTCATGCGCCAGATGATGCAAGGCATGGGCGGCATGAGCGGTCTGGGCGGGCTGCTCGGTAAGCTCCCCGGGATGCAGGGGCTCAGCTTGGCGCGCAACATGCGTCGGGCGATGAAATCCCAGGGGATGGACATGAACACCATGCTGAGCGGCATGGGGGGGATGCCGGGGATGGGCCTGCCGGGGATGCCGGGGATGGGCCTGCCGGGGATGCCGGGGATGGGCCTGCCGGGGATG